>CACLEZ010000001.1 GCA_902606175.1 uncultured SAR86 cluster bacterium
AAAGCCTCCAAAAACGACAGAGTGAATCGCTCCAATTCTCGCACAAGCCAACATCGCATATGTTGCTTCGGGGATCATAGGCATATAGATACAAACTCTATCGCCTTTTTTTACATTTCTAGCTTTAAGGACATTCGCAAATTTGCATACTTCATCATGAAGTTTCTGATAGCTT
Organism: uncultured SAR86 cluster bacterium; assembly: GCA_902606175.1. Lineage (GTDB taxonomy): Bacteria > Pseudomonadota > Gammaproteobacteria > Magnimaribacterales > Magnimaribacteraceae > Magnimaribacter. Next base: position 176 of record CACLEZ010000001.1, read on the forward strand.
ATATTTTTTGTTTCTTCAGGATTATCTCCTTCCCATATGAAAGCAGTTTTTTCAGCATTTTCAGGAAGATGTCTATCAATGCAGTTCACAGACGCATTTAATTTTGCATCTTTAAACCAAACAATTTCTCCTTTCTCAATATTAGTCTCTTTTACTTTAGACCATTTATTATTCCAACTCAGATAATTCTCAGCCTGAGAAGCCCAAAACTCTTCTGGTTTGTTTAAAGACCATTGGTATAGCTCTTCAAATTCAGATTCTTTTATATTTGAATTCTCCAGAACTGATAGGGAGGGTTATAGATTTTATCTTTAGTCATGAAATTTATATTAATGCAGGAGAAGGATTAAAGTACATTTTGGAACCCTCTGGTTTATTAAAGTACTCAAGAAGCTTTTCCAAAAGAAGGTTGTAATCGCTTTTATTGGCTTCCAAGTCTAAATAATCCGAATTTACTATCAAAACAGGTGATCTGTTGTATTCAAAGAAAAATTCTTTGTATGTCTCATTTAATAATTCCAGGTAGTCAAAACTGATTGTTTTTTCCATTTCAATTCCTCTATGCATAACTCTTTCATAAAGAGTTTTTGTCTCAGCTTGAAGATAGATAACCAAATCAGGAGATGGAAGATCTATAGCAAGATATTGATAGATTTGTTCGTAAAGCTTCAATTCTTCTGCCGAAAGGGTTGCCTTAGCAAACAGTTTGTCTTTATCTAAAAGAAAATCTGAAACTCTATTGGATGAGAAGATATCTTCTTGTTTAAGCTCTTGGATTTGTTTTACTCTTTGAAAAAGAAAAAAAAGCTGAGTAGCTAAAGCAGCCTGTGATTGATTGATATAAAAATCAGGTAAAAAAGGATTTTCGGATGGTTGCTCTAAAAAAGTTTCATAACTAAAAGAGTCTGCAAGAAGTTTTGTTAAAGTTGTTTTTCCGGCACCAATAGGTCCTTCTACAGCTATAAACGTAGGCAACTTATCATACTTTCTTATATCTATCTGACCTTTTTCCATATGCAAGAATATTACAAATATATCTTATCCTAACTTTAAAATGTTTATGTATTTTTAGGCTTAAATAGCTTCAGTTTGAGATTTTCTTAGTCCACCATGCACCTATACCGTTGAGATCTTCTCCTGATTTTTCTCTCAGTAAAAGAAAATCATAAGAAGCCCTAAACCTAGGATGTCTAATTAAAATTTTGGATTTTTCAGGTATTCTTAATAACATCACTTGCATCTCCCAGGTCTCTTTTATAGATTTTTGAATTCTACTCGGGATGAAGCAATGTTCATTATGTTGTTTAAGTATTATATTTGCTGCTCTTGTAATCTTTGGAACCTTTATTTTCTTCGAATTGAGTTCACCTGTCTTATTTATTAAGGCAGGCCATAAGAATACTGAAAATAAAAAGGATGGAGTAAGTGTTTTATCCTCATCAAATCTTTTATCTGTGTTTCTTAAAGCATTAAATATAAATCTTCTATCTTTCTTGGCATCCAGATAGCCTCGCGTAACAGGGAGGATATATTTAGTAATCTGATACTTCTGCATATCCTGCATTATTGATTCCGCATTTCCCGTTAGGAACAACTTGAGTGTTTCTTCATAAATTCTTCCTGATGATATTTCAACGAGTAAGTGAGAAAGTTTGACAATTTCTTTCTCAAGCTTGGGCTCAAAAGTTAGATCTAGCTTAGATTTGAATCTGATAGCTCTAATTATTCTTACAGGATCTTCTCTGAATCTTTTTGAACTATCTCCTATTGATTTGAGTACTCTATTTTGTATATCTTCGTAGCCACCAACGAAATCAATTACATCCATATTTCTGATATCTAAATATAAAGAATTAATTGTAAAGTCTCTTTTATAGGCATCGTCCTCAATGCTGCCATAGTTATTATCTCTTAGAACAATTCCTTTATGAGATTTTTTAGTTTCCCTATTACTAGATGATCTGAACGTAGATATTTCTGTAATATTTCTACCAGATCTTGCATGAACTATTTTAAATCTTCTTCCTATGATTCTTGTTTTCGGAATAGCTTTTTTTATTTCTTCTGGCGTGGCATTTGTAACCACATCACAGTCTTTTGGTTTTAGCCCTAGAATTGAATCTCTTACAAAGCCGCCAACTATAAATGCATCGAACCCTGAATTATTAAGCTTTGCTATGATGGATTTAGCATCCTTATCGAGATACTTACTTTTTATACCATGCTTAGAGGCCTTAATGACCTTAGGAGAATTAGTATTTTGGTTTAGCACCAAAACATTTTAGCCATATTGCTGCCTTTCATGAATCTCTTCTATGGTTTTACAATCAATACATCTTGTTGCCGTAGGCCTGGCTTCTAACCTTCTTATTCCAATTTCTATTCCGCAGGATGCACAATATCCATAATCATCAGATTTTAGATCTTCAATAGATTCACTAATTTTTGATAAAAGTCTTCTTTCTCTTTCTCTTGTTCTAAGCTCTAGAGTAAATTCTTCCTCATGTGTAGCTCTGTCAGATTCATCTGGAAAGTGACTAGCATTTTTTTGTATTTTATCTGCCGTTCTATCTTGTTCTAGTTGTAATTGTTCTTTCCAACTCGCTAGTATTTCTTGAAAATGCTGTTTTTGCTTAGCATTCATATATTTTTCATTTTTCTTAAGCGCGTAGGGCTTAATTGAAGCTAGGAATTGAGACTCTTCATAACGATCTGCTTTCTTAGTTTTCTTAGATGTAACTTTTTTAGTTGATACCGTCTTTGCTGTGCTTTTTCTAGCAGTTTTTTTCTTAGAAGGCTTTGTTTTAACTGGTGCTTTTTTTGCCGTTGTTTTTTTGGCTGGAGTCTTTTTGGTGGCCGGTTTCTTTACTGTTTTTTTTGCAGGCATTTTGTGAATTCTCTAATTGTTTAATGCTGAAGGCGCAGCAATTTAGCAGAATAATTTTTTAATTGCTAGTAAAAGTTCTCTTAATTTCTTCATATTCTTTTTTTGATAATCTAGGCCCATTTTTTTGCACAATTTTTGAAGCAGCGAAGCATCCAAATTTAGAGGATTCTTCAAGATTTTTTTGATTATTTAGACCATTTAAAACAGCACCAGCAAACATATCGCCAGCACCATTTGTGTCTATAGCCTTGACCTCTTCTCCAGAAACAGAAAATTCATAATTTTCATCGTAACCGATGCAGCCATCTGATCCTTTTGTAATGATAAGGTTACGAGTGTAATCTTTGAAATAACTAAAAATTTCCTTTTCAATAACACTACCTGCAAACTCCTGCGCTTCAGATTCATTACAGAAAATTAGATCGCAATTAATTTCTATAAGTTCTACAAGTTCTTTTTTAAATGAGTTCACTATAAAAGTATCTGACAAAGATAGGGCTACTTTAGTATCATATTTTTTTGCTTGCGTTATAGCCTCTTTAAAAGTGCTATAACCTTCTGGAGAAGCAACTAGATAGCCTTCTAAAAATATGTAATCAGAATTTTTGATAACTTCTTCATCCACATTTTTGGTAGAAATATTAGAATTTATTCCAAGGTTTGTGCACATGGTTCTTTCTGCATCATCTGAGATCATGACAAGACATTGTCCAGAAGGTATTTCTGAATCAATCAATTCAGAAGTATGACCTATTCCATTAGACGACAAGTCTTCCAGATAAAATCTTCCATTGTCATCATCAGAAACAATACAAGACATATGACAAGAAGATCCAAAAAGAGAAGCAGCAACAACTGAATTAGTGGCAGAGCCGCCACAAGCCTTGTCAGGCAATTTCCCAAGATCTATAAGCTCTTGAATTAAATTAATTTGATCATCTTTTTCAATTAATGTCATTCCTCCCTTGGCTATACCTCTTTCTTCATTCGCTTTAACGAAATCATCATCAATTTGAAAGGTTATATCGACTAAAGCACTACCAAGACAACAAAGATCATATTTCATTTTTTTACACAAAATTTTTTAAAAAACGTAGACTGTGCCAAATGGAGCAAGTAATCAAGTATTAAATGAAATTTAAGCTGACAATAGGATTTTTTATCGGTTTTATTTCGATAATAGTCATTATTTTCACTGCCGCAACTATTGCCGTTCTCGATTATCGAGTCACATCTAAACTAGACGGTGTACTGTGGACCATACCTGCAAAAATATACTCACGTCCTTTAGAATTGGCAGAAGGCATTAACCTCAATAAGGATAATCTGATTAAAGAATTAGAAATGCTTTCGTATGAAAGGGTTAAAAATCCTCTGCAGCCTGGTGAGTTCAAATTTTCTAAAGATGATCTAAAAATATTCCTTCGAGGTTATTTAGATCAGCGCTCGGGTATATTTAATATAAATTTTGATGCTTCTGAGATTAAGGGAATTAGTAATCAGTTGGGGATATCCGAAGATCTAATAAAACTCGAACCAACCGTTATTGGTGGCATGTACCCTTCCCATATGGAGGATAGAGTACTACTTAATTGGCCAGAAGTACCACCAATATTAGTTGATACTATTCTTGCAGTGGAGGATCAAGATTTCTTTAATCATTATGGAATTTCATTGAAATCTATTTCACGAGCATTTCTAAGAAATGTGCAAGCTGGAGAGGTAGAGCAAGGTGGTAGTACCATCACACAACAATTGGCTAAAAGTCTATTCTTTTCATCTGAGCAAACCTTAAGAAGAAAGGTTTTGGAAGCAATTGCTTCTTTGATAATAGAATTTCGTTATTCAAAAGAAGAAATTCTTTTGGCATATATAAATGATGTATTCCTTGCACAATCGGGGAAGAGAGCAATTCATGGATTCGGGATGGGCGCACAACATTTTTTTGGTACTTCAATTCAAAATCTCTCTACGGATCAAGTAGCTCTTTTAGTAGGAATGCTCAAAGGACCCTCTTTTTACAATCCAAGAAGAAATCCAAATAATGCTACAAAAAGAAGGAACTTAGTTTTAAGAGTTTTAAATACTAGCAATAAAATATCGGACTCATCATTCGAGACATTAAAAAATAAAGAGCTTGGTGTTTCCTTGCCTAATTATAGAACTGAGACCCGATATCCTGCTTTTCATGACATAGTTAGGCTTGAACTCCAGAAGAATTTTGATGAGAAAGAGCTTCGAACTAAGGGCTTGGCTGTTGAAACTAATTTGGATCCTGTACTGCAAGATTCTTTAGAGAAAAATCTCCAAAAAACTAAACTTCAGTTAATAAAAAAATATGGTTCTAGACTAGATGAGCTTGAGGGTGCTGCCATAGCAGTTGATATTTCTACTGGTGAGGTCAAAGCTGTCGCAGGAAGTACCAAGCCATCTAGTTATGGTTTCAATAGGTCTATAAATGCTATAAGACCAATAGGATCTTTAGTGAAACCTTTCATCTATCTGACTGCTTTAGATAAATACAATGATTATAATCTCACAACCTTATTGGATGATTCTAAGTTAAGCCTTATGAGTGGCGGTAAGGTTTGGGAACCTGATAATTTTGATAAGAAATTTCATGGTGAAATACCATTACATGTAGCTTTATGGCAATCTTATAATATCGCTTCAGCCAGGCTTGGAATAGATCTGGGATATGAAGCTGTAGAAAACATGTTTCTAAACCTTGGCATGAAAAAGGATGTTCCTAATTATCCTTCCCTTTTTATAGGGTCATTTGAACTTTCTCCTTATCAGGCTATTCAAGCTTATCAGACTATAGCAAGTGATGGTTTTTACTCGCCTTTGAGATCTATTAGACAAATTAAAGACACTGAGGGAAAGATTGAATTCTCCTATCCTTATAGTATAAATCAAACAATTAGACCTGAGCCCGTAGCATTATTGAAATTTGCTATGCAACAGACCTTTGAACGCGGTACTGCTAGAGGTTATTCAAAGAAGCAGATTCAATTATGGAATGCTGGAGGAAAAACAGGTACTTCAGACGATCAAAGAGATAGTTGGTTTGTTGGTTTTGCGGGCGAACTTTTGGTTCTTGTGTGGCTCGGATTTGATGACAATAGACAAACTCCCTTAACTGGACGAACAGGTGCATTTCAGGTTTGGAAGAATTTCATAAATGATATTAAACCAGTTAAAACCATTCAATCTTCATTGCCACGCATTAATTACGTTTGGACAGATATTGGAGATGGATTACGAAGTGGTAAAAAATGTAAAAATTCTATACTTACACCTTTTATAGAAGGAACTGAACCGAATAAAATACCTGATGTCAGAAGAGAGTGTTCAAGTAAGATTGAAAGTTCAAGAAATACTGTAATGGATAAGTTAAAAGAAGTTTTTGAGGTGGGTCAGGGATGAAGTTAATTAAATTAGCAATAACCCTTTTAATTATTACAGGCTTATTGTCGTGTGCATCAAATCAAAATATGAGGGATGCGAGTAACTATAAGATCCCAGTAAATGATTTCTCCAGAACTGTTGAACTATTGATTTCTAACCAACAGTTTTTAGAAGATGAAATTATGAAAATAAACTCTCAAAATCCTTCTGTTCAGAGGATACTTTTAGCTGCTGACTCCGATTTGAAAAAAGAAAACTATATTAAAACTAACTCTGAACTTGAAAGGGCTTTTAGGATAACTAAAAATGACGGCGCGTTATATCTTAGACTAGCACACTTAAGGTATAAACAAGGGTTACTGAAGGAATCTGAATCCTTTGCCTCTAAAGGATTGTTGTTAACAAATATTTCATCTTGGGAAAGATTACTCCTAAATGTTTATCTAAAAAACTAAGCCTAGATAGTCTCATTGCAAGTATATATAATCCGCTTCCCTTAAATATGGAAGCATATTGATGACGAAAGTTGGAATTATAGGAGGATCAGGTTTTGCTGGCGAAGAGCTAATAAAACTCTTATCTCTCCATGACTCAAGTTCTATTATAGCTATTAGCTCAAGAGAGCTAAAAAATACTCCTGTATCAGACTTATTTCAAGGTACTGATTTAAATTTTGTAGATCCGGAAGATCAGATCTTTTTTCAATGTGATGTCGTTTTCTTCGCAACTCCGCATGGAACTGCAATGGATAAAGCAAATTCTTTTATTCAGAAAGGAATTAAAGTTATTGATCTATCTGCAGATTTTCGACTAAAAGATCCTTCAATCTGGAGAGAATGGTATGGTTCGAATCACAGAGATTTAGAAAACTTAAAGAATTCTATTTACGGTCTGACTGAACTTAATGCTGAGTTGATAGAAACCAGCAATCTTGTAGCTGTACCTGGCTGTTATCCAACTGCATCTATTCTTGGATTGCTACCTTTAGTCAAAAACAAGCTTCCAATAGATTCAATTATAATTGATGCAAAGTCAGGAATTAGCGGAGCAGGTAGGACTACAGTTAATGAAAGCCTAAAAGATGATATTCAAGAAAATTTTAGAGCATATGCTACTGGAGGACATCGACATCTCCCCGAAATGATTGAAGTCCTTGAAGGAATTTATGGGTTATCTTTAAAAATTAATTTTTTACCTCACCTTATTCCCGCCATGAGGGGAATTTACTCAACTATATATGTTAATTTCGAGGATACTAACCATCAATCAATAGAAGAGATTTATAGAGATTTTTACCAAGACTCACTCAATATTGAATTAATGATAGATGGTCAAGTTCCTGAAATTCTGAAAGTTGCTGAGACGAATAATTGTCAGATAGGTATTTATCAATCAGCCATTGAGAATCAAATTGTGATTATTTCAGCCATTGATAATTTAGTTAAAGGAGCCGCAGGCCAAGCGATAGAATGCTACAATCTAATGACTGGTAATTATCAATTGAAAGGTATAAATAATGGTTGAAACTTATACACCCTCCTTAATGCAGCTGACAGATGGAGCTGTTGATAAGATTTTATCTCTTAAAAATAAAGAGTCAGAATCTGAAATTTTAAATCTCAGGGTATATGTTACTGGCGGAGGGTGTTCGGGTTTTCAGTACGGATTTTCTTTTGACGATATAATAGAAGAAGACGATACATGTATAGAAAAAGAGGGAGCTAATTTGGTTATTGACTCCTTAAGCTTGCAGTATCTCCAAGGATCAACAGTAGATTATGTAGAAGATTTAACGGGTTCAAAATTTATAATTTCTAATCCGAATGCCACTACAACTTGCGGCTGTGGAGAATCCTTCTCTATTTAGTAGGTAAATATACTTTACCCAAGAACACTTTCTCGTTGCTTCCTGTAATTGCACTCATATTAAATTTAATATTATTTACTCTTTTATATGCCAACCAAGCAAAACAAATAGCTTCTATGTAATCTGGATCTAGCCCAAGTTTATCTGTTGTGTAACATTTCTCTCCCAAAAGGGATGATATCCTGCGCATCAAAAATTTATTATGAACTCCGCCGCCGCATATATATATATTTTCATTTACGATTTTAAGTCTCTTCAAAGAATTTGAGAGACTGCTTGCAGTAAGTTCTACTAGGGTTGCTTGAGTATCACGAGGATCTATTTCTCGTTTTAGTTTCATAAGACAATCTTGAAGCCAAGATAAGTTAAAGTAATCTGGGCCAGTGCTTTTAGGCGGCTCAAGCGAAAAATAATTGTCTTTCATCATTATATCGAGTAAGTCTTGATCGACAGTTCCTGATTTTGCCCAATTACCTTCGTTATCATAGTTGCCCCTTTTATTTTTTTTTGTCCAAATATCTAAAAGACAATTTCCTGGACCGGTATCAAAACCTAGTAGTTTTGCGCCACCTAATAAGGAAATATTAGTAATACCTCCGATATTTATTATTACTCTCTTCTTATTCTCTTTAGCGAATACTTCTTTATGAAAAATAGGAGACAAAGGTGCGCCTTGTCCTCCTTTAGCAATGTCATCATCTCTAAAATTGGCAATAGTCTTTATACCGAGCTTATTACTTATTAATTGAGGATTACCAATTTGAAGTGAAAAAGGCGGTATAGAATTAGGTTCATGTTTAATAGTTTGCCCATGAGAGCCTATCGCCTCAATTTTTTCTTTTTTCAAACTGAGAGATGCAATAAATTCTTCTATTTTATCGGAAAAAAATTCGCCTAGTCTTAAATCTAAATCTTTGATTAGAGTTTCGTTAAGCTTCTTAGATCTTGTATTTTCACTAATTTCTTCTTTTATATTACTTGGTATATCGTAATCCTTTAGTCCAATTATGTTCAACTCATTATCAGAAAACTCAACTGCTGCGCAATCTAAAGAATCTGCACTAGTTCCAGTCATTAACCCAATATAGATTTCACCCGCCATAAACTTCTCTTTGATTGACGAGATATTTATAATTACTTAGTTCATTTAGGAGATTCTGAGATTTTTTTCTATAGTTATTGAGTTCAGAAGAATTGATGGGCGAGGCATTTGGAAATTTTACTTTAAGAGGGTCCGTATGCTTTCCATTAACATGGAATTCATAATGCAAATGAGGTCCAGTCGCCAGTCCAGTGCTACCTACATACCCAATTGTTTGACCTTGTTTAACCTTACGACCAACTTTTGTTCTGGAACTAAATTTATCCAGATGACAGTAGCGAGTAACATAATCTTCAGAGTGCTTAATTTTAATTTCATTACCGCAACCTCCATTATATTCGGCAAATAATATTGTTCCATCGCCAGTTGCTCTAATTGGAGATCCCTTATTCGCTGCATAATCTACCCCTTTATGAGCTCTTATTGTATGTAAAACAGGATGTCTCCTATTAAGATTATACTTTGAACTTATGTAACTTAATTTCACAGGAGATCTTAGAAATGCCTTTTTTACATTTTGACCATCAAGATTAAAATACTCTGAAGTTCTTGAATCCAAGTCATATCTAACTGCAATAAATTTTTTATCTCTATTATTAAACTCTGAAATAAGGATATCTCCATCAATTGCTTTTTCTCCATTAATAATTATTTCCTCATAGATTATGCTATAACTATCACCTTTTCTTATGTCATGAGTAAAATCTATATCCCAACCATTAATGTAAGCCAAGTCCATAAGCACACTGTCTGGGACATTCTCCTTAAGACCGGATACGTACATTGAATCTTCAATAATCACATGCTTAAAGACTTTAACTTTTTCAAGTTTTGATACATATTTTGAAATAGAATAACTATCCTTGTTCCTTTCAGCCTGTATGCCACTCTTTATGTCATCAATATAAAACAATTTCAGAAGCTCTCCTTTATCATTCGTTAGGATCTTGATCTTATCTCCGACTTCAATTTTCGATAACAGGCTACTTTCTTTGCTATTAATTAACTGGATTATGTCTTCTTGCAAAACTCCAAGTTGTTTTAGAATTGTGAACAGTGAATCATTTCTTTTGATTAAAGCCTCTTTTTCTATTGGTGGTATATCAATTTTATAGCCATCAGTAAGGGAACTTAGAGAAAGTGATTTTGTGAGTTCGGAGTATTGATTTTCTTCAGTAAATTTTATGCTGCCTAGTAGGCTAATAGAAATTATCAAAACTAAGCCAATCAAAAGAGTAAAGATATGCTTCCTCGGAAAGTTTTTTAAAACATTGATTAATTCTCTAACCAGCATAAAGTCGAATGATACCTTAAAAAAGAACATATAATAGAATAACAATGAGCAAAGAGAGCCTAGAATTACTTACTAGAGGGACTGAAGAAATTATCCCTGAAGAAAGCTTTTTAGAGCAGATAAAATCAAAGAGAAAGTTAAGAGTTAAAGCGGGCTTCGACCCTACCTCGCCTGATCTACATTTAGGTCATACTGTACTTTTGAATAAGATGAAAATCTTCCAAGATTTAGGTCATGAAGTAATTTTTTTGATTGGAGATTTCACTGGACTTGTTGGAGATCCATCAGGAGTAAATGAAACACGCCCGGTTTTAACTCAAGACCAACTTGATAAAAATGCAGAAACTTACAAAGAACAGGTTTTCAAAATCTTAGATCCTAAAAAAACAGAGATCAGATTCAATTCTGAATGGATGAACCAAGTTGATCCTTCTGAATTTATTAAAATGCTTTCGTCTTATACGGTCGCAAGAATGTTAGAGCGAGATGATTTCTCAAAAAGATATAAATCTCAACAGCCGATTTCTATTCATGAATTTTTGTATCCTATTTTACAAGGATTTGATTCCGTAAAATTGGAAGCAGATATTGAATTGGGCGGAACAGATCAGAAATTTAATTTACTTTTAGGTCGCGAAGTCCAAAAACACTATGGATGTAATCAACAATCCATTATGACTGTTCCTCTTCTTGAAGGATTGGATGGTGTTAAGAAGATGTCTAAATCTCTAGGAAATTATGTAGCTCTGGAAGATAGCCCTGATGATATGTTTGGAAAAATTATGTCTATTTCTGATGATTTAATGTGGCGATATTTTTCTCTTTTAAGTTTTAAATCGTCTGCAGAGATATCTAACTTGAAAAAAGAGGTTGAAGAAGGAGTTAATCCAAGAGATATTAAGTTTTTACTTGCTGAAGAAATTGTTGAAAGATTCAATACTGATTGGGGCAGTAAATCAAAAGATAATTTTATAAACAGGTTCCAAAAAGGAAATATTTCACAGGAGCTTGACGAAATAAACTGTGAAATCTTTGAAGATTCAGAACTTTTAACAAGAGTCTTAAAACAATCTGAGTTGCTAAAAAGCACCTCTGATGCGATCCGGATGATAAAACAAGGTGCAATTAAGGTTAATGATGAAAGAGTTTCAGATCCTAAATTTTCATTAAAAAAAGGCTCTTCGAATTTGGTGCTGGTAGGTAAAAAAATAGCTGCAAAAATTAATATCAAATAATAAAGAAAAACTTCTTTGAAACAGCATATTATGATGTATACTGCGCTGCCTTCGTTCGCGAAGGGGAGTTTTTTAAAAGTTTTAATAAGTAATTCGTGTGGGCGCTTATAATTAAGCGCAACTTACCAAAGTCAGTAATTAATCCATATTTATATAGATTAATAAGCTGATTTAGTGTCATTTTGGCACTTAATTCAAAATTCAATTGAAGAGTTTGATCATGGCTCAGATTGAACGCTGGCGGTAACTTTTAAACATGCAAGTCGAGCGGTAACAGACATAAAGATTCAGCTTGCTGAATCCGGTGCTGACGAGCGGCGAACGGGTGAGTAACGCGTAGGAATCTACCCAGTAGCGGGGGATAGCCCGAGGAAACTCGGATTAATACCGCATACGCCCTGAGGGGGAAAGGGGGCAGTTTACTGCTCTCACTATTGGATGAGCCTGCGTAAGATTAGCTTGTTGGTAGGGTAATGGCCTACCAAGGCGACGATCTTTAGCTGGTCTGAGAGGACGATCAGCCACATTGGGACTGAGACACGGCCCAGACATCTACGGATGGCAGCAGTTAAGAATATTGGACAATGGGGGCAACCCTGATCCAGGTATACCGCGTGTGTGAAGAAGGCCCTAGGGTTGTAAAGCACTTTAATCAGAGAAGAAGCAATTTAAGTTAATACCTTATTTTGTTGACGTTACCTGAAGAATAAGGACCGGCTAACTCCGTGCCAGCAGCCGCGGTAATACGGAGGGTCCAAGCGTTAATCGGAATTACTGGGCGTAAAGCGCGCGTAGGCGGTTTAGCAAGTTGTATGTGAAAGCCCTGGGCTCAACCTAGGAACTGCATCCAAAACTACTAAGCTAGAGTACGAGAGAGGAGAGTAGAATTTCTGGTGTAGCGGTGAAATGCGTAGATATCAGAAGGAATACCAATGGCGAAGGCAGCTCTCTGGCTCGTCACTGACGCTGAGGTGCGAAAGCGTGGGTAGCAAACAGGATTAGATACCCTGGTAGTCCACGCCGTAAACGATGACAACTAGCCGTTGGGCAGATTTAACTGTTCAGTGGCACAGCTAACGCATTAAGTTGTCCGCCTGGGGAGTACGGCCGCAAGGCTAAAACTCAAATGAATTGACGGGGGCCCGCACAAGTGGTGGAGCATGTGGTTTAATTCGATGCAACGCGAAGAACCTTACCAATCCTTGAAATCTAGCGAAGTTCGCAGAGATGTGAATGTGCCTTCGGGAACGCTATGACAGGTGTTGCATGGCTGTCGTCAGCTCGTGTCGTGAGATGTATGGTTAAGTCCAGTAACGAGCGCAACCCCTATCCTTATTTGCCAGCGAGTAATGTCGGGAACTATAGGGAGACTGCCGGGTGAAACCCGGAGGAAGGCGGGGACGAGGTCAAGTCATCATGGCCCTTATGGATTGGGCTACACACGTGCTACAATGGGAAGTACAGAGGGATGCGAAAGCGCGAGCTGAAGCCAAACCCTTAAAACTTTTCTTAGTCCGGATTGGAGTCTGCAACTCGACTCCATGAAGTCGGAATCACTAGTAATCGCGAATCAGAATGTCGCGGTGAATACGTTCTCGGGCCTTGTACACACCGCCCGTCACATCATGGAAGTGGGTTGCACCAGAAGTGGTTAGTCTAACCTTCGGGAAGACGATCACCACGGTGTGATTCATGACTGGGATGAAGTCGTAACAAGGTAGCCCTAGGGGAACCTGGGGCTGGATCACCTCCTTAAAATAAAATCGTTTTTTTGTAGGCGTTCACACGAATTACTTATTTATCTTTAATCTCTCTTGAGATTTCGGATGCGTTTTTTAACATTTTTATAAGTTCAATCAAGTCATATCAAGAGCATTTATGTTCTAGATATGCAAATTAATTATTCATTAAAGGTTTTATTATTCTTTTAATCCGAAACCTTATTTGAATAACTGCAAAGTAATTTGGCGTTTTTGTGTTTTTTAAACACATATAGTAGATAGAAATTCTTGAAAATATCATTAAGTTAATTGATGTAATATGGTCAAGTAATGAAGTGCAAACGGTGGATGCCTTGGCAGCTAGAGGCGATGAAGGACGTAGTAACTTGCGATAAGCTTCGGGGAGTCGGTAACAGACTTTGATCCGGAGATTTCCGAATGGGAAAACCCACCTAGGATAACCTAGGTATCTTTATCTGAATTCATAGGATAAGGAGGCAAACGCGGAGAATTGAAACATCTTAGTAACCGCAGGAAAAGAAATCAATTGAGATTCTGTGAGTAGCGGCGAGCGAAAGCGGAATAGCCAGCAATCTTTATTTTTTAGATTAGGGGAATGACCTGGAAAGGTCTGTCATAGAAGGTGATAACCCTGTACCCAAAAATCTTTAAAAAGAACTAGGTTTGCAACAAGTAGGTCGGAACACGAGAAATTTTGACTGAAGATGGGGGGACCATCCTCCAAGGCTAAATACTCCTAGCTGACCGATAGTGAACCAGTACCGTGAGGGAAAGGCGAAAAGAACCCCGGAGAGGGGAGTGAAATAGAACCTGAAACCGTTTGCATACAAGCTGTCGGAGCTTTGATATCTTCGGATATTTTAGTGACGGCGTACCTTTTGTATAATGGGTCAGCGAGTTAATTTCTGTGGCAAGCTTAACTTTTTTAAGGTAGGCGCAGCGAAAGCGAGTCTTAATAGGGCGATTTAGTCTCAGGTATTAGACGCGAAACCGGACGATCTATCCATGGCCAGGGTGAAGGTGAGGTAACACTTACTGGAGGCCCGAACCCACCTATGTTGAAAAATGGGGGGATGAGCTGTGGATAGGAGTGAAAGGCTAATCAAGTTCGGAGATATCTCGTTCTCCCCGAAATCTATTTAGGTAGAGCCTCTCATATTACTGCTGGGGGTAGAGCACTGTTTCGGCTAGGGGGTCATCCCGACTTACCAAACCGATGCAAACTCCGAATACCAGCAAGTACAGTGAGGGAGACAGACTGCGGGTGCTAACGTCCGTAGTCAAGAGGGAAACAACCCAGATCGCCAGCTAAGGTCCCAAAGTATTATTAAGTGGGAAACGTTGTAGGAAGGCCCAAACAGCTAGGAGGTTGGCTTAGAAGCAGCCATCCTTTAAAGAAAGCGTAACAGCTCACTAGTCGAGTCGGCCTGCGCGGAAGATGTAACGGGGCTAAATAATACACCGAAGCTGCGAATGAATATTTATATTCATGGTAGGGGAGCGTTCTGTATGCCACTGAAGGTGAATCGAGAGGTTTGCTGGAGGTATCAGAAGTGAGAATGCTGACATAAGTAACGATAAGAGGGGTGAAAAACCTCTCCGCCGAAAGACCAAGGTTTCCTGTCCAACGTTAATCGGGACAGGGTGAGTCGACCCCTAAGGCGAGGGCGAAAGCCGTAGTCGATGGGAAATAGGTTAATATTCCTATACTTCTTGTTACTGCGATGGAGTGACGGAGAAGGCTAGGCCAGCACAGCGATGGTTGTCTGTGTTTAAGGTTGTAGGCTGGAGATCTAGGTAAATCCGGATTTCTAAGGCCGAGAACTGATGACGATTATCTCTTAGGAGATAAGAAGTGGTTGATGCCATGCTTCCAGGAAAAACTTCTAAGCTATAGGTAGCAAGGAATCGTACCGCAAACCGACACAGGTGGTCAGGTAGAGAATACTAAGGCGCTTGAGAGAACTCTGGTGAAGGAACTAGGCAAAATGGTACCGTAACTTCGGGAGAAGGTACGCCCTCATTACGTGACGAGACTTGCTCTCTGAGCGGAAGAGGGTCGAAGATACCAGGTGGCTGCGACTGTTTACTAAAAACATAGCACTCTGCTAACACGAAAGTGGACGTATAGGGTGTGACGCCTGCCCGGTGCCGGAAGGTTAATTGATCGGGTTAGCCCCTTGTGGGCGAAGCTCGTGATCGAAGCCCCGGTGAACGGCGGCCGTAACTATAACGGTCCTAAGGTAGCGAAATTCCTTGTCGGGTAAGTTCCGACCTGCACGAATGGCGTAACGATGGCCACGCTGTCTCCACCAGAGACTCAGTGAAATTGAATTTGCGGTGAAGATGCCGTATACGCGCGGCTAGACGGAAAGACCCCGTGCACCTTTACTATAGGTTCACACTGGACTTTGAGTTTATTTGTGTAGGATAGGTGGGAGACTTTGAAGCAGGAGCGCCAGCTCTTGTGGAGTCGTCCTTGAAATACCACCCTATTAAATTTGGAGTTCTAACTTAGGCCCGTAATCCGGGTCGAGGACAGTGTGTGCTGGGTAGTTTGACTGGGGCGGTCTCCTCCTAAAGAGTAACGGAGGAGTGCGAAGGTAACCTCAGCACGGTCGGACATCGTGCAATGAGTGCAATGGCATAAGGTTGCTTAACTGCGAGACTGACACGTCGAGCAGATACGAAAGTAGGTCATAGTGATCCGGTGGTTCTGAATGGAAGGGCCATCGCTCAACGGATAAAAGGTACGCCGGGGATAACAGGCTAATACCCCCCAAGAGTTCACATCGACGGGGGTGTTTGGCACCTCGATGTCGGCTCATCACATCCTGGGGCTGAAGCAGGTCCCAAGGGTATGGCTGTTCGCCATTTAAAGTGGTACGCGAGCTGGGTTTAGAACGTCGTGAGACAGTTCGGTCCCTATCTGCCGTGCGCGTTGGAAAATTGAGAAGAGTTGCTCCTAGTACGAGAGGACCGGAGTGAACGAACCTCTGGTGTTCGGGTTGTCATGCCAGTGGCATTGCCCGGTAGCTATGTTCGGAAAGGATAACCGCTGAAAGCATATAAGCGGGAAGCCTCCTTCAAGACTAGTTTTCCCTGGACCTTCGGGTCCTAAAGAGCCGTTCAAGACTAGGACGTTGATAGGCAGGGTGTGTAAGTGCTGTAAGGCATTGAGCTAACCTGTACTAATTGCTCGATCGGCTTGACCGTATTACATCAAGTAATTTCTTGATATAGCCAAGTTGCTAAATAGATTGAATTTATAAGTTTATGTCTGATGACCATAGCAAGAGTGAACCACCTGATACCTTTTCGAACTCAGAAGTGAAACCTTTTAGCGCCGATGGTAGTGTGGTTGCGACCATGTGAGAGTAGGACATCGTCAGACTTTTTTTAAATAACCCTTCTAATTTTTAATTAGGAGGGTTTTTTTCTGCCAATAATAGTGCTCCAAGAGCGGAGGCATATTCTCCATTTTGTGGGAAATGTGGCGTAAATCCTGTAATAGAAGCCGCTTCTTCAAGTGACTCTTTAAGACCATTAAAAGAAGGAGCTCTTCCAACAACTACAATTTGTTTAGCCTCGAACATCATTGCCACTGAAGTTGCTATCCTAGCAGCGGTTTGACCTACTAAGTTGACAATACCAGCTGCAATGTCTTCCTTAGAGTAGCCATCTTCAATTTTAGTTATCTTCCCAAAATTAACCGCTGTTGTAGAGGGTGGTAATTGACCTATGGGACCTGATACGACATCTTCCAATATTAAATCTACCTGACTTTTATTACCTTTTTCTGCCAGAGACGCGATTTCTTTAGGGTCACTGGTATCTAATAGAAGTTTACTTAATCCTAGAACAGTTCCTCCACCAACTCCTGTACCAGAGCAATGTGTAAATATTCCATTTTGTGCATGAATACAAGCAGTACCTGATCCAGCACTAACTATAATTACTGAGTCTTCTTTATTTAATCTAGAGAGATTCATTGAGCCCTCTCCTATCGCTTCTATTTCATTTATATGAATAATTGGAGTTGAATCTATTTCATCGCCTAACTCTAAATGTCTACCTCCAGTAACAGCTAAGAAACCTTGATTTGAAGTAAAGTCTATATCAGGAAACAGCTCCTTAATTCTTTGATGATTCAAATCTTGTGAGCTTAGCTCCATGCTGTGGGCTAACTCATCACCATTTCTTCTAAGTGTATCTGTTACTGTAATACCAAAATCAGCTGATATATTCATGGGGTATTCTATTAATATTGAGTTAGTATAAGTGAGGTTATTATTATAAAGGGGAATATAGTAGGTTTGTAAATGGATATAAGACAGATAGTTATGGTCTCAGCTCTAAGAGATCCAATTGTTAATAATTTATGTGAGTTATTTGAATGCGAAGTAGCTTTTAATGATCCTGGGGTTGGCCATTTTGGTCTTGAAAACGCAGTTATTCCTATAGGAACAGATTTTTTAGAGGTAGTTAGTCCGAAAGAAGAAAATACAACAGCCGGAAGGTTCTTGGAAAAGAGAAATGGAGATGGCGGTTATATGATTATCATTCAAGTAGACGACTTTAAGGATTCAAAGAGCTTAGTAGAGAAAAATAATATAGGAGTTGTTTGGGAAACAGATCTGCCCGAAGCAAAAGCTATACATCTTCATCCTAAACAAATGGGTGGGGCAATACTTTCTCTTGACTGGATGAATCCTAAGGAAAGTTGGAAATGGGCTGGACCGGAGTGGACAAGTCATATATCTGGACCTATAACAGGGGTAGATGGAGTCCAAATTCAGTCTGATAATCCTGAGACTATGTTTCAAGACTGGCTTGCAGTTTTAGGCAATCCCAAATCAAGTAAAGAAAAGTTAAAAATATTTTTAGATGATACCTGGTTAGAATTTATTTTGGATAGTGATGGAAGAGGTCCTGGAATCTCTGCTTTTAGTCTTAAGACAAAAGATCACGATATTATTAATAAAAGAGCTTTGGAGTTGGGCTTAATAAGTGACGGCCTAATTTGTATAGGCGGAATAACATTCTATCTAGTATGAAGAAAAGTATTTCATATTTCTTTATGATTTTTCTCTTGTCTTGCGGGGGTGGGGGTGGAGGTAGTTCGAGCTCTACGATTCCTCAAACTTCTAGTAGTAGTGAAAGTTCTCAAAGTACAAATACGTCTTCCTCTTCAACCTCAACAACAACAACTTCTACTAGTTCTTATAATCCTAATCTACCTACGTCAGGTGCAATTTCTCTAACCGGCAATTTTGATGCTGACAAAATTACCTATGAAGACTCCTCAGAATATAGTGACCAATACGGTCTAGGTTTAATCAAGGCTTCGTCTGCTTATGCGAGAGGAGCTACAGGAAGAGGTGCAATTATAGGTATCATGGATTCCGGTGTTGATACTTCTCACCAAGAGTTAAATAGCTCCAATAAACTTTTACCGGAAAGTTATTTAGTCTATCAAGATAGATCACCAACAACTGATGAAAAACGACATGGTTCTCATGTTGCAGGTATCGCCTTAGGTGAAAGGGATGGATCTGGAATTCATGGAGTTGCATTTGATGCTCAGTTATTTTTTATCTCAATAGAGTTAGGAACTGCAGGTGACACTTACGATCCTGCAACCATTGATTCATCAGTAGATTACACTGGAATCGATAATAGCTGGTCTCAACTTGAAGCTGAGTTTGTTTCCAAGGATGTAACAGTTGTTAATGGAAGTTTTGGTTATCAAGGCAATATAAATGATTATACCGAAGAGAATATAAGGCAAGCATTTCCTAAGACTATTGAGGTATTAGCACAGTTTCAAAAAGCAGATGAAAATAAAACAATTTTCGTTTGGGCGGCTGGCAATGGAGGCGGCTATGCAGATCAAGGAGTTGATTATTCCAGTCCTGAGGTATTCGGAGGTCTGGCATATCTACTGCCTGAACTAAGAGGAAATACTGCTGCTGTTGTTTCAGTCGATGAGGATGGCTCTATAAGTAGCTTTTCTAATAGATGCGGTGTTGCACAAGATTATTGTTTAGCAGCTCCTGGAAATTCTATCTTAAGCGTATATGCTCAAGACGAACCCACAATTGATTCCTATGGAAGGGCCAGTGGTACATCAATGGCAGCACCTCATGTTTCAGGTGGAATAGCTCTTCTTGCTGATTATTTTGATGGGCAGTTAGGTAATACAGAAATACTACAAAGACTTTTTACAACAGCAAATAAATCAGGTATCTACTCTGACTCTGAAATTTATGGTCAAGGCCTAATGGATTTAGATGCTGCTACAAAACCAGTAGGCACTGCAATGATTGCTACGGCTGGTGTGTCTCTTTCTGCCTTAAAACTCAAGGAGGAGGGAAGTTATATAGGAATAGTAGGCCCAGCATTTGGTAATATTATCTCTGAAAAATTAAGTCAGTTATCTTATGTAGTTTTTGATGAATTAGGCGCTCCTTTCAAGAGAACTTTCAATGATCGAATACTTAATAACATACCTAATATAAATTGGCTGACATCTTTTCAACTCAATCCAAGTAAAAGGGTTCATGAGAGATCAATTGCAATGAAAAATGGTTTCATTCAACTAGGAATTAATGATGGTTACTCTCACGAACATAATCTAATATCGTTGTGGGCTGATACTGAGAATAAATTAGCTTATTTTTCATTTGAACAAAGTCTTACTCAAAATAGTAAATTATTTTTTGGCAGCGGAACAAGTCCTAACACCTATCTTTCATCAAAAAAAGGCTCCAAATATAAAGGAATCCCTTTTCTAGAGTATTCATCTGATGGTTCTTATATTGGTATGGATATCGGTATGTCTTCAAAAAAATCAATCCTTTTTTCTTTTTTTCAAGGCTCACATCTAGATGGTAAAAGATTCGTAAATCAAATAGGAGATAGCAAAGGTATTCTTTTAGAGGTAAGAGATTATAAAGAAATGTCTACAATCTCATATCAAGTAGGGCTCACAACAAACAATTCAAATTTATTAGGTATATCTTCAGAAGGAAGTTTTGGACAGGCTGACAAATCTCTAACTTCTTTCATTGGATTGGACTTCTTAAATAGAGTGAAAGATACTTTTTTTAAAAGTTCATTTCATATAGGTATGACTTCTTCAGCTTTCAATCAAATGGGAATGATAGAAGATATAGAGGATACCTACTTTTCGTCTTTTGATATAGGAATCTACAGAGATAACATATTCACTAACTCAGATTCATTAGGGCTGGAAGTTTATCAACCTCTGAGATCAGAACGAGCTAATATTAACTTTTCTCTTCCTGTTGGCAGGACTCAGGATAGACAGATAGTTTTTCAAAACCTTAACCTAGATTTGACTCCTCCAGGAAGACAAATAAATTCTCAACTAGTTTATAACACGAAAAGTCGCAATCTCTCTTTCTATGGCAAGTTAGGTTTAGTGTCTAACGAGTTTCATCAAAAAGAAAGCAAAGTTAAACCATACTTTCAGATCGATATTGAATTTAGCTTAGAATAATCCTTGAGCCGCATGAGCAGCCAATTCTTTCTCAGATTGTTGATCTATTTCCTTAGACGACTCTAGCGGTTTATTGAGTTCTGCCCAATCAATTTCAAATTCACTATCAGCATCCATATATGAAGTGAGATTAAGCTTTTCATAAAGCGGAAGTACTTTATCAGTAAGAAGACCAATTCTTTTCAGGTTCGGCATAACTCTGCTGAATAAGAGATTCGTAAACATATCTTGTGTTTCATCATTGATCAGCATTTCTCTAATTTCTTCTTCACTTATATTAAACCACCTTGCGGGTAACTCAGTATTGATGATTCTGTCTCTCATAACCACACAGGCTTCGTATGCAAACATTGCCCTATCTTCAACTTCCTCTTCAGTAAGAGTGCTTAGGAAATCTTCGAGATAATTTACTCCAAAAGTAACATGTCTAGCTTCATCTCTAATGACGTAATGCACCAGTTGTCGCAACAAAGGACAATTCGATGTTTCTTTAGTTGTCTGGAAAGCCGCTAGCGCTAATCCTTCAATTATTATTTGCATACCAATGAATTTAAGGTCCCATCTTGGATCTGAAAGGATTTTATCTATCAAGGATTTTAGATTTTTATTAATTGGATATTCAATTCCAGATACTTCTTTTAAATATCTAGCAAAAACTTCAACATGTCTTGCTTCATCAAAAGTTTGAGAGGCTGCATATAGCTTAGCTTGATAGGTTGGAGCACAAGATACTAGTTGTGAGGCAACTAATAATGCGCCTTGCTCACCGTGTAGAAATTGACTTAACGACCAAGCGTTATCATGTCGCATATACTCTATTTGCTCATCCTCAGGTAATGCAGCAAGAGGGCCTTCCATTCTAGCTATTAACTCTGCTTTCACTGGGGGTTCACCTTTTTTTATAGCTTTCGACCAGTCTAGATCGATAGAGCCATCCCAATTAAGTTTCTTACCTAATTCGTATAATTTCTTTATACGAGTATCGGCATCGGTATAGTCCCAATTATAGTGGCCAATTAAGGGTGTATTGAATATTTCGACAACGTCTTCTATATTTTCTTCACTGAAACCTTCTGGCAGATCAAACTCTCTCGGATCTACAGGAGGATTCTCAACAACTTTTATCTTCATATCGTAATTAAGCAGTTTTAGAGGAATAATCTAGGGGTTGAGATAGTTCGTCCCAATCAATGCTTCCATTATCTTCTAGGTCTTGGAATTGGAGAATGTCCATTTCTTCGTATTTTTCCAAAGTCTTATCTGTCAATAAGCCTATTCTTTTAAGATTTGGCATGATCTTAGAAAATAATAGATTATTAAAAAGTTTAGAAGTTTCTGATTGATTCAGAACTTGTTGTGCTTCTTCAACATTCCATCCGTAATGTTTCATGACGTTATCGGATCCAAATCTATTTCTCATTACCACACATGCTTCGTAGGCAAAATCTGCTCTATCTTCTTTTTCTTCATCAGACAAAGTATCTACAAATTCTTCTAGATAATTCACACCAAATGTAACATGTCGAGCTTCATCTCTGATTACTAGATAAAAGAGGTCTTTTAATAATGGGTCCATGGCAGCAGCTCTTTGCCTTTCAAACGCTGCAAGAGCAAGTCCTTCAATAATAATTTGCATTCCAATAAACTTTAGATCCCATCTTGGATCAGAAAGTATTTTGTCTAAAAGTAATTTTAGTCCAGGCATGACTGGGTAATTCCATCCGATTCTCTCTTGAAGATACTTATTAAAGACTTCAACATGGCGTGCCTCATCAAAAGTTTGGGAAGCTGCATAAAGCTTTGCATTATATGTAGGTGCACATGAGACCAGCTGAGAAGCTACTAGCAATGCTCCCTGTTCACCATGTACGATTTGGCTTAAACCACTTGCTAATAAATGCCATGAACACTCAATTTTCTTTTCTTCAGGGAGATCGTCATAGGGTTTGAAGCCTTTGAGCTGTTGAAATTCAGGATTAGTCGCCCATTCGGTATGAGGATATGGATCTTTGGACCAATCAAGATCTAAAGTTGCATTCCAATTTAATTTTTTACCGAGTTCATAAAGCTTTTTGAGACGATTATCTGCATGTGTATAGTCCCAATTATAAGTTCCTGTTAAAGGCGTTTGAAAGATTTCGACAATATCCTCTACATCTTTTGGTTCGAGTTTATTTTCTAAATCATCTTCGTGATCATCAAAGTACTTGATATCTGAAGGACAGTTGTCAACTTTTGTTATTCGCATTGTTATTTCCTAAATTTTTTATTTATTTTACATTAAAACAGTCAAAACTGCTTTGATTGAAACACATGGAGTAAAATACTTTAATCTACTTTAAAAAGATCTGTTAACTGTTCCAACATTGCTCCGCCAAGCTCTTCAGCCCTATGAATGGTAACAGCATTTTTATAATAGCGAGTTACGTCATGACCAATACCGATTGCTATTAAATTAATATCTGATTGTGTTTCGATAGAATGTATTACTTGTCTTAAATGAAGATCTAAGAAATTAGTCGGATTAGTTGATAAGGTGCTATCGTCTACCGGAGCCCCATCAGAAATAACCATGAGTATCTTTCTCTGTTCAGTTCTTCTTGCGAGTCTATCATGAGCCCAAATTAACGCTTCTCCATCAACATTTTCTTTTAGTAAACCTTCCCTAAGCATTAATCCAAAGTTTTTTTGACCTCTTCTCCATGGTGTATCAGCTGATTTGAAAATAATATGTCTTATATCATTTAATCTTCCTGGATTTTCCGGCTTACCATTTTCCATCCACATTTTTCTACTTTCTCCTCCCTTCCATTGCTTAGTTGTGAAGCCCAAAACCTCAGTCTTTACATTACAACGCTCTAGAGTAGTGCTGATTATATCGGCGCAAATTGCGGCTACTGTCATAGATCTACCTCTCATTGACCCTGAACTGTCTACCAAAAGGGAAACACTTGTATCTCGGAATTCAGTATCCTTCTCTATTTTGTAAGTTAAAGGGGTAAGAGGATCGGTAATGATTTTATGTAAACGCGCTGAATCTAACATTCCTTCTTCTTTATTAAATTCCCAAGATCTATTTTGTTGGGCCATTAAAAATCTCTGCAATCGGTGAGCTAATTTAGAGATTGTAGCCTTACTGGGACCCATAAGTTGATCAAGATGTTTTCTGAGTCTCTGAAGCTCTTCGGGGCTACATAAATCCTCTGCTTTTATTTCCTCATCAAAATTTCTTGTATAGACTTTATAAGAGAATGTTGAAGTCTGACCTACAAGAGATTCAAGCCATGATTGATTAGTCATGATCTCCTGATTCTCATCTACAATTGCATCTTCATCTATGTCTCCAGAATCCGCATCAGTCTCTTCATCACCTTCTTGATTATCTTGTTCTGGTGAACTATCAGATTCTTGAGATTCTTCATCTTCTCCACTTTCAGAAGGCGATTCTTCTTCTTGTTCATTCTCATCTTCTAGATCACTTTCCTCTTGCTCACTTTCCTCTTGCTCAATATTTAAGTTCTTTAAGAAGTCTTCAGCAATCTCTTGAAATTTAGATTGGTCATTCAATGATTCTATTAACCTTTCTTTCAACTCTATTTCTTGATTATCAAAAACCTTGCCCCAATACTTCAGAAATAAACTGGATTTACTTGATTCAATGTCAGGAAGGCATAAATTTCTTAGCCAAGTTTCTAAAGCAATTTCTAGATGATCTTCGTGATCTTCAAAGCTTTCATATAATTTACATTTATCATCAAATTTAGATTTGATGTTTGTTGCTATACCCGGATAGTTCATCGACCCAAGTATTTCTACTCGTGAATCCTCCATGACTTTAATAAGAGAATTAACTTTTTCGTTGTTTGAAGTAATCCTGACCGATTTATCTCTATATTTTTCTACACAAGCAAGAGAATCGGCTTTGCCTCTGTAAGCTGATAACTCTTTAAGGGTTTTAGGTGGATGAGGCAGTGATGAGCCCATTCCTCCAAAATTAATTTCTAATTCTTTGTTACCTGATATTGCTCTAGTTGCCGCTGTGACGGCTTCTTTTATGGTCTCTGACTGAGAGTTTTTTGATGCCATCTTGGCTACTTAAACTTTTTCTATTTCTTCAGCAATAGAATCTGCGGTTTCAGAATCAAAACACCTTTGGTAATACTCTGCAATTATAACCCTCTCGGTTTCATCACATTTATTAAGAAAGGTTATTTCAAAGGACTTATTAAGATCATTAAAGATTTGAAAATTTTCTGCCCAACTAATTACTGTTCTTGGAGACATTAAAGTTGATATATCGCCATTTGCAAAACCTTGTCTAGACAGATTAGCTACAGAAATCATATTTTTGGCAACCTCTAGACCTTCTTTGTTATCCAAACTTGGTACTTTTGAAAGAACAACTTTTAATTCTAGTTCTGGATCGAGATAATTTAGAGTTGAGACGATATGCCATCTGTCCATTTGTCCCTGATTTATCTGCTGTGTTCCATGATAAAGACCTGATGTATCACCTAAACCTACAGTATTTGCTGTTGCAAATAATCTAAATCCTGAATGGGGAGAGATAACTTTGTTTTGATCTAGTAAAGTTAATTTACCCTCTACTTCTAACACTCTTTGAATAACAAACATCACATCAGGTCGTCCTGCATCATATTCATCAAAAACCAAGGCAGTAGGAGTTTGAAGAGCCCATGGAAGAATACCTTCTTTAAATTCAGTTATTTGCTTTCCATCTTTTAAGGTTATTGCATCTTTGCCTAGTAAATCTATTCTACTTATATGACTATCTAAATTAACCCTGATACATGGCCAATTCAGTCTGGCAGCTACTTGCTCAATATGAGTTGATTTACCTGACCCATGATAACCTTGAATCATTACTCTTCGGTTATGAGAGAACCCAGCAAGGATCGCTAAAGTAGTATTCTTATCGAATTTATAAGATTCATCGATACTAGGTACATATTCATTTGGCTCTTTAAAGGCCATGACCTTAAGGTCAATATCTATATCAAATGTTTTTCTTACATCTATCTCAAGATCTGGGATTTCTTTATCGGTTTTATTATTCATGTTTAATTAATTATAGGGAGGCGCCCATTATCCTGATTTGAACCGTTTCAGCAATACTTAGGCTGAAGTACAATAGTCATATGAAAGATAAGGAATCTATAGAAAATATTTGGAATACGATTCAAGACGAGACTCAAAAGAGAGTCAAAGCAGAACCTGTACTGGCAAGTTTTTTTCATACGACCATATTGGAGCATAGCTCCTTTTCTGCAGCGATTGCGGATCTCATTGCAAATGATCTTGGGAGCAGTTCGGTTCAACCTATGATGCTTAGAAGCGTCATTAAGGATGCAATTAATTCAAGCGAAGAAATTCTTGAAGGAACGATGACAGATCTTCTTGCCGCAAAGGAAAAAGATCCTTCCTGCAAATATCTGTCTGAACCTCTGCTGTTTTTTAAAGGATTTAAGTCCTTGCAATCCCATAGAGTAGCTAGCTGGTTATGGGAAAATTCACGACATACTCTAGCTCACTATTTTCAGAGCAGAACATCTGAAGTTTATGGTGTAGATATACACCCAGCTGCTAAATTAGGTAAAGGAATAATGATTGATCATGGTACTGGAGTTGTTATAGGAGAGACCTCAGTTATTAAGGATAATGTCTCAATTTTCCAAGGGGTAACTTTAGGAGGCACTGGCAAAGAAACAGGAGATAGACATCCCAAGGTAATGGAGGGTGTTCTTTTGAGTGCTTCTTCTACAGTGCTTGGAAATGTACAGATTGGTCGTAATGCTAAAATAGCCGCTGGAAGTGTTGTCCTTGAGGACGTAAAGGAAGGCACAACAGTTGCAGGTGTGCCGGCAAAAGAGGTAAGTCAAGCAGTAGATAATGTGCCTGCAGATGATATCGATCATTTAATCGAATAGGAAGAATGTATGAAATATGAAACTATAAAATATGAAGTAGAGAGCAACATTTTAACTCTCACCTTAAACCGTCCTGAAAAACTAAATGCTTTTACAGGCCAGATGATGGATGAATTGATATCTGCATTTGATGAAGCAGGGAGAGATGATGATGTGAGAGTAATCATTGTTACAGGTGAAGGTAGAGGATTTTGTGCAGGAGCTGACCTATCCTCTGGATCTAATACTTTTAACAGAGATGTTAGAAATAATAAAGGTGATGAGATCGATCACAAAACAAATCCAGAATGGATGAGAGACGGTGGTGGAAGGACTACTTTATCCATATTTGACTGTCCAAAACCTATCATAGCCGCAATTAATGGCCCCGCTGTTGGAGTAGGTGTGACTATGACTTTACCAATGGATATTAGGCTTGCTAGTGAGGATGCTAAGTTTGGTTTTGTTTTTGCTAGAAGAGGTTTAGTGCCTGAGGCTGCTTCAAGTTGGTTTCTGCCTCGTTTAGTAGGCATAAGCAAAGCATTAGAATGGACTTACTCTGGTAAGGTTTTTAGCGCTTTAGAGGCTAAGGAAGGAGGCTTAATCCGTTCCATCCATAAACCGGATGAATTACTAGAAGAGGCCAGGTCGATAGCATATGAAATTATTCAAAATACTTCATCTATATCAGTCTCTCTAACAAGACAGATGTTATGGAAGATGTTAGGAGCAGACCATCCTATGGAGGCTCACAAAGTTGATTCAAGGTTTATATATGAATTAGGTAGAGGAGACGATGCCAAAGAGGGTGTTAACTCTTTTCTTGAAAAGAGATCACCTAATTTCCCTAACAAAGTCTCTAAAGATATGCCCGAACATTACCCTTGGTGGGAAGAAAAGAAATTTACTTAGTATGCAAAAAAAAGCCCTAAAAAAATTAATAAAATTATTGGATCTTGAGACCTTAGAAGAAAATCTTTTTAGGGGCCAAAGTGAGAATATAGGTGGCCCCAGAGTTTTTGGTGGTCAAGTAATCGGACAGGCACTGACCGCTGCAGCCAGAACAGTCCCTGAGAAGAGATATACTCATTCTTTACATGCATATTTTCTTCGCCCGGGCGATATGGAGTATCCAATAATCTATGATGTGGAAAGAACACGTGATGGAGGAAGTTTTACTACGCGTCGTGTAGTAGCTATTCAGAAAGGTGAACCTATATTTGATATGGCATTATCTTTTCATAAAAAAGAGAAGGGTCCATCTCATCAAATAAACATGGAAGATATTCCTGGTCCTAATGAATGTGTAAGTGAATTAGAGATCAAAAAGAAAATGATCGATAAGGTGCCAGCTAAGTATAGAGATTTCTTTCTAAGGGAAAAGCCAATTGAAATGAGACATTTGCCCGGTGAAAGCATGTTTGATGAACCAAAAAATAAACTTCCTTATAAGCATGTGTGGATGAAAGCAGTTGGAAAACTTCCAGACGATGCTTTGCAACACCAAGCTATATTGGCATATGCATCTGACATGGGTCTTCTTAGTACTTCGATGAATCCTCATAAACTAAGCTTTGCTAAAGGTAATGTAATGAGCGCGAGCTTAGACCATGCTATGTGGTTTCATCGCCCTTTTAGAGCTGATGAATGGATGTTGTATTCTACTGACAGCCCGAGTGCAAGCAATGCAAGAGGTTTCAATAGGGGAAGTGTTTACACTGAAAAAGGGGTTTTGGTTGCTTCAGCGGTCCAAGAAGGTCTAATGCGAGTTGTGAAAAAGTAGTATTCTTTCGAAGGATAGGCCTTTATTTAAGGGTTGTCGACCCCATTAAATGCCGATCTATTTCTCGAGCAGCAGCCCTGCCTTCATTTATTGCCCAGACTACCAGAGATTGTCCTCGTCTACAGTCGCCAGCAGCAAATACTTTTGGATTAGATGTTTGGTGAACATTATGTTCAGCTTTGTAATTCGATCTTTCATCTAGCTCGATATCTAAACTGTTTACAGAATATTCCTCTGGACCTAGGAACCCCATAGCAAGCAATATCAGATCCGCTTCCCACTCCTTTTCAGTGCCAGGGATTTCTTGAAAATTTTTATCAACTTCAATAGTCTTAATGCCTCTGAGTGTTCCATCTTCATTTCTTAAGAATTCTTTTCCTGATATTGAATAGACTCTGGGGTCATCACCATATATCTCCTTAGATTCTTCATGACCATAATCAACCTTATATACTCTTGGGAACAAAGGCCAAGGATTATTATCTGCTCTTTCTTTTGGAGGTTCAGGCATAATCTCAAAATTTATTAAAGATTTACATCCATGTCTCAACGAAGTCCCTATACAGTCTGTACCTGTGTCTCCGCCGCCTATTACAATGACATTTTTATCTTTTGCAGATATGAAATTTCCATCATCATGTTCGGAATCTAATAAACTCTTAGTATTTTTTCGCAGGAAATCCATTGCAAAGTAAACTCCCACTCCTTCTCTTTGTGGAATAGGTAAGTCTCTAGGATTAGTGGCTCCAGTTGTCATTAAGACGATATCATTTGACTCATCTAGCTCTTTAACACTAACAGAGTTTTCTCCTTTTCCTCCCACGTCTGCATTTGTATAGAACTCTATGCCTTCCATTTCCATTATTTCTAGTCTTTGGTCGATTATAGATTTATCTAGCTTCATATTTGGAATGCCATACATCATGAGACCGCCTATTCGATCTGCTCTTTCGTAAACTTTTACCTTGTGACCAACACTGTTAAGTTGTTGAGCTGCAGATAGACCTGCGGGGCCTGAACCAACTATAGCAACTGACTTTCCAGTTCTATTTTGGGGAATTTGTGGTTTTAGCCAGCCATTTTGAAAGCCTTTATCTGCTATGGCAAATTCTAAGTTCTTAATTGCTACAGGGCTCTCTGTAATACCTAGCACACATGCTCCTTCGCAAACTGCCGGACAAACTCTTCCAGTAACTTCAGGGAAATTATTAGTTAGCATTAATTTATCAAAAGCTTCTTCCCATTTGTTTTGATAGACGAGGTCATTCCATTCTGGAATGAGATTATAAACGGGACACCCTTCACCTGACTGGCAAAAAGGAACTCCACAATCCATGCATCTAGCGCCTTGCACGGCAAGTTTTTCATCATCATGATCGGTATAGATTTCCTTGAAATCTAAAACCCTCTCTTTTGCAGGACGGTAAGGCTCAACTGCTCTAGAGAATTCTTTAAATCCAGTAGTTTTACCCATTGCTTTGTTGTTTTATTTTCATTTCATTTAGAACACGTTTGTAATCCGTTGGCATAACTTTTACGAATTTTTTTGAAGCATTTTCCCAATTTTTGAGGATATTATCTGCAACAGTCGATTCGGTATAATTTTTATGTTTTAGAATTAATCCTTTGAGGTCAGATAAGTCTTCTTCCAGTAGTGGCTCTAATTCAAAAGTTTCTTTATTACATTTCTTCTTAAAGTCACCTTCCTCGTCAAAAATATAAGCTATTCCTCCGCTCATTCCGGCACCAAAATTCCTTCCAGTTGTACCTAAAATAACAGCTTTACCTCCTGTCATATATTCACATCCATGATCGCCAATTCCCTCTACAACAACTGTAGCACCACTATTCCTTACGCAGAATCTTTCCGCAGCTATACCTCTAAAATAAGCTTCACCTTCGGTTGCTCCATAAAGTGCTACATTTCCAAGAAGGATATTCTCTTCAGCTTTAAATTTACTATTTTTAGGAGGATATATGATTAGTTTACCTCCTGAGAGCCCTTTGCCTACATAGTCATTAGCATCGCCTTCTAGCCTGAAAGTAATTCCTTTAACTAACCAAGCAGCAAAGCTTTGTCCAGCAGACCCATTGAAATTTATTTCTATCGTATCTTCAGAAAGATTATTGGTCTCCCAAACTTTAGCAACTTCGTTTGAAAGCATGGTTCCAACTGTTCTATTTATATTGTTAATATTGCAATCAAAAGCTGTCTTTTCACCTCGTGCAATTGCTTTTTTACATTTATCAATCAGAACATTATCCAAAGCTTTATCAAGACCATGATCTTGACTTTGAGTATTATAGACCTCTGTATTTTCGAATATCTTTTCAGCAGGCTGAAGGATACCACTGAAATCAAGACCATTTCTTTTCCAGTGATCGATTGCTATATCGGTTTCTAAACAATCAACTCTACCGATCATTTCAGTAACAGTTTTGAAACCCATTTCTGCCATTATCATCCGTAAATCTTTGGCTACCATGAAAAGATAATTTACAACATGTTCAGGCTTACCTTTGAATTTTTTTCTTAATTCTTTGTCTTGAGTTGCTATACCAACTGGACATGTATTGAGGTGACATTTTCTCATCATTATGCAGCCTAAAGTAACTAAAGGAGCAGTTGCAAATCCAAATTCTTCGGCTCCTAAAAGTGCTGCAATGGCTACATCTCTTCCGGTTTTTATTTGCCCATCTGTTTGGAGAACAACCCTTGAGCGCAAGTTATTCATAACCAAGGTTTGATGAGTTTCGGCAACACCTAATTCCCAAGGGAGTCCTGCATGTTTTATGGATGTAAGAGGAGATGCGCCCGTTCCTCCATCATGACCTGCGATTACAAGATGATCAGTTTTAGCTTTTACTACACCAGATGCAATAGTTCCAACTCCGACTTCTGATACTAACTTCACGCTTATTCTTGAAGTTCTATTAGCATTTTTTAAATCATGGATTAATTGAGCTATGTCTTCTATAGAATAAATATCATGATGAGGAGGAGGACTGATTAAACCTACTCCAGGAGTTGAATGTCTAATTTTAGCAATATATTCATCAACTTTTTTGCCTGGCAATTCTCCACCTTCACCGGGTTTCGCGCCTTGTGATATTTTAATTTGTAACTCATCTGAATTGGTTAGATATCTCATCGTGACACCAAACCTACCAGAAGCTACTTGTTTTATTGCTGATCTTTTAGAAATACCTGATTTATCAGGCGTGAACCTGATAGGATCTTCACCGCCTTCTCCAGTATTAGACTTTCCGCCTAATTTATTCATGGCTATTGCCAATGACTCATGAGATTCGGTTGAAATTGAACCTAAACTCATTGCGCCCGTTGCAAACCTTTTTACTATTTCCTTTTCACTCTCAACTTCATCGATACTAATTGGATCTAGAATACTTTTGAATTTCAATAGACCTCTTAAAGAACTTTGTTTTGTTGAAACTTCATTGGCATGTTTTGCGAAAGACCAATAGGCATCTTCATCATTAGTTCGCGCAGCAAGCTGTAAAGACGAGATAGTTTTCGGATCCCACATATGGGCATCACCACCATTTCTCCAATGAAAGTCACCAGGATTAGGAAGTGTTGTAACATTGATTGTTTCTTCTGGATATCCTAGATCATGCCTCCTTTTCTGTTCATCAAATAATGCTTCAAAACTTATGCCTCCTACCCTACTTGCTGTTCCGGGGAATGATTTGTCTATGATTTCAGTTGATAGACCAACAGCTTCAAATATTTGTGCACCTTTATAAGAATGAAGAGTAGATATCCCCATTTTTGCCATTACTTTAAGGATTCCTTTTTTCGTTCCTTTTTTGTATGCACTTACTATTTGCTCATTGTTTTCCAGAGTAACATCTTTAAGAGTGCCGTCCTCTAGGGATTGAAATATTGCTTCAAATGCAAGGTATGGATTAACAGCATCTGCTCCATATCCAAACAGCAAGCAATGATGATGCACCTCTCTTGCTTCACCAGTTTCTACCACAATACCTATTTTCGTTCTGAGTTGTTTTTTTTGTAAGGTGATGATGTACTGAAGAACATGACAATAGAGAGCTAAGAGACATTCTTGAGTCGGATACTCCCCTATCAGATAAGACTATAAAAGAATAGTTCTGTTCGATAGCACTCTCTGCTTCTTGGCACACCTCATCTAGCCTTGATAGCATACCCTTTAAGCCATCCTTTTTTCGTATGTTAAATCTATTGTTTTAGTTCTCCAATGATCAATAGAGATTTCTTTGATAGAGCTCAATTCTTTATTAGATAGTATTGGATTTACAACTCTTAGTCTTTTTACATTATTTTTATCGTTTTCCAGAAGATTGCCTTCTGGACCAATTAAGCATTCCAAAGACATAATTACTTCTTCTCTAATCGAATCTATTGCCGGATTTGTAACTTGCGCAAATAGCTGTTTGAAGTAATCGAATAGAAGTCTTGGTTTATCAGAAAGGCAAGCCAATGCTGCATCATTACCCATAGACCCTAGAGGATCTCTTAATTCGGAAACAAGAGGTAAAAGCATGAATTGCATGGTCTCTGTGGTGTAGCCAAAAGCTCTCATCCTCTCGATTAGATTATTTTCTACGCCATCTTTTTGGGATTGTCCATTCAGGCTGTCTAGATCAACTATGGACTGGTTCCATTCTATGTAATCGTGTTGATTCGCAATGTCTGTCTTAATGGTATCATCAGGAATCATCTCACCTTTTTCGAAATCTATAAGAAACATCTTACCTGGTTGCAATCTACCTTTTTTAACTACTCTTTCTGGATCAATAGGTAGGACTCCGACCTCTGAAGCCATAATGACCTTATCATCATCAGTTAAATAAAATCTGCTCGGTCTTAAACCATTCCTGTCTAAAACTGCTCCAACTTTTTTTCCATCTGTGAAGACGATAGAGGCAGGCCCGTCCCAAGGTTCAATCATGGATGAGCTAAATTGGTAGAATGCTTTCTTTTGATCTGACATATTCACATCTGATTGCCATGCTTCCGGGATCATCATCATGACTGATTCTTGTAGACTTCTTCCAGACAGTAGAAGGAACTCTAAGACATTGTCAAAACTACCTGAATCAGTGCAGTCTAATTCTGCAATGGGGAAAAGTTTTTCTATTTCCTCACCAAATAAGTCACTTTTAACAGTTCCTTGCCTAGCTTTCATGGCATTCATATTACCTTTAAGGGTATTGATTTCACCGTTATGGCACATATATCTGTTCGGCTGAGCTCTATCCCAGGAAGGAAATGTATTTGTGCTAAACCTTGAATGCACCATTGCTAAATGAGTTTCGAAAGTCTTGTTTTCTAAATCAGGGTAGAAGGGAAAAAGTTGGGAGGGAGTAAGCATACCCTTGTAAACCATTACTGAAGTTGACAAGCTGCATACGTAAAAAAGTTTTGCTTCTTTAAGCTCTTCTGAGTTTCGAATTAGGTTACTGATTCTTTTCCTAATTAAATAGAGTTTTCTATCAAATTCATCCTTGCTGATGCCGTCTAGACATTTAATGAAAAGTTGTTTTATAAACGGTTGTGCACTCCTAGAAGCAGGACCAACATTCGCTCCTTTGGGGTCAACTGGGACTTCTCTCCAACCTAAGCAGATTTGATTTTCTTCTTTTATAATTGACTCTGTTTCTTTAATGCAGAATTCTCTTTCACTTTGATCAGTTGGTAAAAATATATTCCCAACTGCATACTGACCTATTTCAGGGAGGCTTATTTCAATTTTTTTTGCTTCTGCTCTGAAAAAACTATCGGGCAATGCCATAAGTATTCCAGCTCCATCGCCTGTATTTTCTTCGAACCCACATCCACCTCTATGGTCCATTTGAGAATTTACATGAAAGGCATCATCCATTATTTCTCTTGAAGGAATACCCTTGATATTGGCAACTAACCCTACACCACAAGAATCTTTTTCAAATTGTGGGTCGTATAATCCCCTTTTTTTGGGGAAGCCAAACCTGTACTTATCTTTAAGTCTAAAATTTTTCATATTTAGTGGGTTGTGGACACTCAGCTAACTAATTAGCAAAAAAGTTAGTTATGAGAGTTGCGCAGGTGCGTAATTGTACCTTTTGTTGATCAATCTGGGAAGTTTGCTTAGGTTAATTTAATAGACTCAATAATATCGGATTCTTGTATATCGGATAAAATTTTTGCTTCTCCGATAGAGCTCAACAAAATAAAATTAAGACTATCGCCTTTCTTTTTTTTATCTGCTGACATAAGTTTTACTAAATCATTTGGTTGAAATTCACTTTTTAATAGTTCCTCAGACAGAATTGAATAAATAAGCTGCTTAATCTTATCTATTTCTTTTTTTTCGAGATTTAGGATTTTTTGAGATAAATTTGTAGCCATTAGCATTCCTAGTGCAACAGCCTCGCCATGAGAAAATCTCTTATAATTACCATAAACTTCAATGGCATGTCCAAAAGTATGACCGAAGTTAAGACATTTCCTAATTCCTTGCTCAGTTTCATCTTTTGAGACAACATCCGCTTTTATCTCAATGGATTTAGATATAGCTTCTAATAGCTTTACATCATTAGCCTTCAAAAGATCTTCTATATTTTCTTGCAACCACTGGAAAAAGATTTCATCTCTTATTAGAGCATGTTTAATAATCTCTGCCAGACCTTCCCTGATTTGTACTTTTTTTAAACTTTTTAAAAGTTTAGTATCGGTTAGTACTTTCGAAGGTTGATGAAAAGCTCCAATCATATTTTTTCCTTTAGGATGATTTATGGCGGTTTTCCCACCTACGGAAGCATCGACTTGAGACAGTAAGGTTGATGGAATAAGTACAAAGTCGACTCCCCTAAGGTAGGTAGCAGCTGCAAATCCAGTCATATCACAAATAATACCTCCTCCAAGTGCAAAAAGGATGCAGTCTCTGCTGTAGCTTTGTTCAACAAGTTCATCATGAATAACAGACAATGTCGCATTGGACTTATTTTCTTCACTTGCTTCTAAGGTTAACTCAGAATACTTTGATGATATATTTGATAGAGCTATCTGAACCTTCTTTTTTACAGATTCTTCAATTTTTGAATCAATTACCAATAGAATTTCTTTATTTGAAAACTCTTTTAAATAATTCTCAGTGAGAATATCTGTTCCTACCAAAACTGGATAATCTCTTGAATCTGTATTTATCTTTATCTCTTTCATTTTTTCAACTCTAAAACAATTTGATCTGCCGCTTCATTAGGATCATTTGTTTCTTTTATCGTTATATCACTACAAGCTTCATAGATTGGATTACGTATCTCTGCTATTTTTCTGAGTGTCTTTTCTTTATTAACTCCATAAAGAAGGGGTCTATCTTTATCATTAATAGTTCTTTCTAATTGAGTTTGAATACTTATTTCTAAGTATATTACTGTACCTTTATTCAATAACTCTCTATTTTCTTCTCTTAAAACTATACCGCCACCTGTTGAAATAACACAATTTTCATTAGTATTGAGATTACTAAATGCTTCATATTCCCTGTCTCTAAATTTCTCTTCACCTTCAACATCAAAAATCCAAGATATTTTAGCTCCAGCTTTTTTCTCGATTTCATTATCTATATCAAAAAAATTTAGACCTAACTTTTTAGAAAGTTTTCTGCCTATAGTAGACTTACCAGAAGCCATAGAGCCGATAATTATTAGCCTCATTAGGTTATTATAACTCCTAGATGTGGCTTAAATTGAAAACATACTTCATTTCGTTCTCATACAGCTTATATGGAAAGGTCTTTCTTATATTCCTTTGCATTTCTTTAATGCTCTTATCTAGTTTGAATATATATATTGATAGCAAGCTGCCAAATGAACAAACCATTAGAGATATAGAACTTCAGATACCTCTCAAAATTTTCTCTTCAGATGGGAAATTAATAGGTGAGTTTGGAGAACAAAGAAGAACGGCTTTAAATTTTAATGAAATACCAAATCATTATGTAAATGCTGTATTGGCAGCAGAAGATGATAATTTTTTCTCTCATTCTGGAGTGAGTTATACCGGACTTCTTAGGTCTCTTTATAGGCTTGCAGTTTCAGGGCAAATCCAAGGAGGAGGAAGCACTATAACAATGCAGGTTGCTGGGAATTATTTAACTAGCAGAGATATAAGTCTTTTCCGAAAAGTAAAAGATATATTTCTGGCCTATAGATTAGAAAAGACATACTCAAAAGAAGAAATTTTTGAGTTTTATGTGAATAGAATTTTCTTTGGGAATCGTGCCTACGGAATTGCTGCAGCCAGTGAAGTTTACTATGGCAGGCCTTTATCAGATTTAAATATGGCGCAATGGGCAATGATTGCTGCACTTCCTAAGGCACCTTCTTCCATAAATCCTCTTGTTAACCCTAAAAGGGCGCTGATTAGACGTAATTGGATTCTACAAAGAATGCTCGATTTAAAATACATTCATAAAGAGCAGTTCAATATAGCAATTGAAGCGCCAATAAGTGCCAATTATTATGGACTAGTTTCAGAAGTCAAAGCACCTTATGTTGCTGAAGAAGTGAGGCGTTATATGATTCAGGAATATGGTTTAAAAGCGTATTCTGAGGGACTTGAGGTCTATACAACTATTAGATCAAAATTCCAAAACCATGCGGCAGATGCTTTGCGGTCAGGTTTAGAAGATTATGATAGAAGGCATGGTTTTCGTGAACCAGAAAATATATTTGATCTTTTTCCTGAAAACTTTTTTCAATATTCAAAATCAGAAAAGATTTATGAAGCAGAAGAAACTTTAAACTTAGAATCAAGAGATTTAGAAGAGAAATCAGATCTGTCTAATGTTTTCCAATACCTAGAGACATTTACTGAAAATAAAGAGCGTTTTATAGGAGTTGTAACTAATAATTCTAAGGACCTAGAAGTTCTTACAAAATATGGCAATCTAATTGATATACAGTGGAATGAAGATTTAAAGTGGGCGCGACCTTACATTTCCGAAAATAGAAGGGGTGCAAGACCTAGATCCTTTTTAGACATAATAAAACTAGGCGATTTAGTATGGCTCTCTCAAGATAGTGTCACTAAAACTATTTCTCTTACCCAGATTCCTGAGGCACAAAGTGCATTAATTTCGATTGATCCAAAATCAGGTTCAATTCTTGCCTCTGTCGGAGGATATGATTTCTTCTTGAGTAAATTTAATAGGGTAGAGCAAGCTTCTCCATTACTAGGTTCAAATTTTAAGCCATTTTTGTATGCAGCTGCTTTTTCAGATGGATTTACACCTTCTTCTCTTATCAATGATGCGCCAATTATATTTGAAGATGAAGCTTTAGAAGAAAGATGGAGGCCAAGGAATGCTAGTGGTAAATTCTATGGACCAACAAGACTTCGTGAAGGTTTACTGCAAAGTAGAAACCTAGTATCCGTTAGATTATTGAGGGAGTTGGGGGTTGATAAAGTTAGAAATTTTGCCGAAAAATTTGGCTTTGATAAGCAAAGACTTCCAGCAGATCTTTCTTTATCTTTAGGAACGGCATCATTAAGTCCTTTATCAAATGCAGTTGCTTATTCAGTATTTGCAAATGAAGGAAAAAAGGTCGAACCTTATTTGATCTCAAAGATTCTAAATCGATCTGGCGAGATTCTATTCGAAAAAAAAATACAAGATCCACAACAAGTTATTGATCCAAGGATAGCTTTTTTGATCAATGATATCTTAAAAGAAGCTGCAGTCAGAGGGACAGCTAGAAAAATCTCTGAACTTCAAAGAAAAGATTTTGCTGGTAAAACTGGTACAACAAACGAAGCTGAAAGCACATGGTTTACTGGATATAATGATCAAATTGTTACATCTGTTTGGGTAGGGTTTGATCAGCCTAAAAGCTTAGGAGACAGAGAGTTCGGCTCATCTATAGCTCTACCTATTTGGTTGAATTACAAAAAACAAATAATAGATGAAATACCGATATCTTCTGCACTTCCTCCTGAAGGTCTATCGATCGTTAAAATTGATAGGGATTCAGGTCAGCTAGCCGATGAGCAAACTAATAAGCCTATGTTTGAATACTTTCTAGAAGAGAGCATCCCTAATTAGCATCTAAAGATGTGATTAGAAATTCAAATTGATCATTGATTCTTTTTGAAGGCGATTCTGTAAAGCCAGATCTTACAAACTGTTGTATTATGCCTTCAGAACAAGCCAATAAAAGATTTGCAGCAGATGCAGTTGGCAGTCCGAGTTTCTTTTTTGTTTCTTGTTCGTATTTTTGTAGGTTCTGCTTTATTAGTAACTCTACTTTAGCCATCATTTGCTTGATTCTCTCATCCAGACTTGTTTCATCTACTGAAAATGCTTCTCTAGTTAGTAGTCTAGCCAAGCCTGGGTTCTTTTCACTGAAGGTTACCAGTAAAACAAGAATTTTCTTTACCTTTTCAAGTTCATCCTCTTCGCCAGAATTAATGTTGTTAATGAGATCAAAAATATTTTGTTCACAAAAGTCTACTAAACCTGAATATATTTTCTTTTTACTAGGAAAATGCCTGTAGATTGCTGCTTCAGTGATATCGCATTCGGCTGCTAGAAGGGATGTTGTGATTTTTACGGGACCTTTTTCACCAAGCATTTTAGCAAGGCTTTGCATGATATCTAATTGGCGCGGTTTCAGCTGACTCATAATTTAGATTCAGCTTATCATAGTTCCTACGCCCTCTTCAGTTAGTACTTCTAGTAGCACTGCATGGGGAACCCTTCCATCAATAATGTGACAAGTTTTTACACCTTTCTTCTTGGCCTTAAGGGCAGCCTTAAGTTTTGGAGTCATTCCGCCCTTTATATATTCTTCTTTGAGAATTTTTTGACCTTTCTGTAAAGAGATTTTAGAAATAAGTTTATTTTTAGAGTCCCCAATCCCTTTAACATCTGTTAAGAGTATAAGTTTTTCGGCTTCAAGAGCTTCTGCAACCTCACCCGCAACAACATCAGCATTTATATTTAAGTAATTATGCTTCCTTGAGATCCCAATGGGAGATATAACAGGGATAAAGCCTTTTTCTATTATTTTTTTGAGATCACGAGTTTTTATCTTATCTACTTTTCCAACATAACCTAAATCAATACTGCCTTGGCTCACTTCTTTTGATGCTCTAATAACCTGATACCTAGTATGGTTAAAAGATATTGCATTACCACCAAACTTTTTTATCAACTTTACAATCTCATTATTAATTGTTGTCCCGAGGACTTTTTTCACAACAGTCATAGCAGATTTAGTTGTGACCCTGAGTCCACCAATGAACTCTGATTCAACACCTGCCTTAGCCAGCTCATTACCAATTTGAGGACCTCCTCCATGCACAATTACTGGTTTCATTCCTACTAATTTCATAAGAGCTATATCTCTTGTAAAGCTCTCTTTAAGTGACTCATCTATCATGGCAGCGCCGCCATACTTAATAACAATTACTTTATCTTTAAACTTTCTTATATAGGGTAGGCCTTCAGTTAAAACTGAAGCAATATTCTCTGCCTGT
This sequence comes from uncultured SAR86 cluster bacterium, assembly GCA_902606175.1. Taxonomy (GTDB): domain Bacteria; phylum Pseudomonadota; class Gammaproteobacteria; order Magnimaribacterales; family Magnimaribacteraceae; genus Magnimaribacter. The sequence goes on from CACLEZ010000001.1 coordinate 40,476, forward strand.
TTTCTATTAATGGTCATTATTAAAATTTATTTATATTTGGTTTTATACTTTTTAGTCCTAAGTAAAAAATCTCTTTTATTTTATTTAAATCATCATTTGTTTCAGCTTCAAATCTTAATACTAGATATGGTGAAGTATTAGATGGCCTCAGTAATCCCCAGCCTTTCTCAAATTCAACTCTTATACCATCTATGCTAACTATTTTAGCGTCATTAAAATTAGAATTTTCTATAAATTTTTTTACTATTTGAAATTTCTCTTCGTCTGCAGCAGGTATATTTATCTCTGGAGTTGAAAGCATATTAGGAACAGTCACAAATGGATCATCTCCTTCTGAACTTGCAATTATTTCTAGCATTCTGGCACCAGCATATATCCCATCATCAAATCCTGGCCATCTATCATTAAAGAAAATATGACCACTCATTTCACCACCGAGTAAAGCATTTGTTTCCCTTATTTTCTGTTTTATAAAAGTATGACCAGTCTTGCATATCAAAGGCTTGCCTTTGAGCTTTTCAATTTCATCTGAAAGTAGCTTAGAGCACTTAACATCAAAAACAATATTAGCATTGGGGCTAGACTGAATGACTTGTCTCGAAAACATTATCATCTGTCTATCAGGGAAGATCATTTCTCCTTTGGGAGAAATTACACCTAATCTGTCAGCATCTCCATCAAAAGCTAGCCCCACTACTGAATCATTTTCTTTTACATTTTTAATAAGATCTTCCATATTTTCTAATTTAGATGGATCCGGGTGATGATTTGGGAATGAGCCATCTGGTTCTCCATATAGCTCTATTACATCGCAACCTAATCTTTCATATACCTCTTTTGCCACAACACCGGCTGCACCATTTCCACAATCTATTGAGATACTCAGATTTTTATTTAGTTTAATGCTTCCCAATATCCGACTTATATAAGTCTCCTTAATATCTTCTTTGTTTGATATACCTTTTCCTTTTCTAAAATTTTCTTCTAAGATTCTTTGTTTAAGATGCAATATTTCTTCGCTAGTTGTCGAATGGTTATTAAAAACAATCTTGAATCCATTGTAATTTCCAGGATTATGACTACCAGTTATTACAACTCCACTTGAAGAGTTCAGTTCATAAGTCGAATGATAGAACATTGGACTTGTAACTATGCCAATATCAATCACATTACAGCCAGTAGATATTATTCCTGAAGAGAGCCAATCAAAGATTTGAGGACTTGAGAGTCTTGCATCTCTTCCAACAATGAATTCTTGGACATTTCTATCAATTGCTTCAGAACCCAAGGCTTTGCCGAGGCTTTGAACTACTTCTTCGGTAAGATCTTCATAGGCTATGCCTCTAATATCATTAGCCCTAAATATGTTTTGGTTTAACTGCACGCTGCAAGTATATATTCTGAATAATCCATTTACTCTATATAAAATAATTTATATCGATAGAATATAAATAAAAATAAAGGAATTTGATTTGGATCTCTCAAAAATAAGTGGTGAAATTTGGTTTGATGGCGAAATGATTGATTGGCAAGATGCTAATACACATCTTTTGACTCACACTCTACATTATGGCCTGGGAGTATTCGAAGGAGTCAGAGCTTATGCTACTCAAAAAGGGCCATCTATATTTAGGCTAGATGATCATACAGACAGACTCTTTAAATCAGCTGAAACGGTGAATATGGAAATTCCATACTCCAAGAAAGTTCTTAATGAAGCACATCAAATAGTCATAAAAGCAAATAATCTAAAAGAAGCCTATATCAGGCCAATGTGTTTTTATGGTTCAGAAGGTATGGGATTAAGGGCTGATAATTTAAAGGTTCATGCAATGGTAGCTGCTTGGGAGTGGCCATCATATATGGAACCTGAAGCTAGAACAAAAGGAATAAAAGTAAAGCTATCTTCTTTTAACAGACAAGTAAAAAACCCTGTTTCAAATGCTAAAGTCAATGGCAACTATGTTCATTCGATTGTTGCTCTAAATGAAGCATTGGAAAATGGTTTTGATGAGGCGTTGATGCTTGATGCAGATGGTTACGTGGCAGAAGGAAGCGGAGAAAATTTTTTCATAGTTAAAGAGGATGTGCTCTATTCACCGGATTTAGATTCATGTTTAGACGGTATAACAAGAAGAACGATTCTAGAATTGGCTGAAGAGCTGGGCATCTCTTATCAAATTAAGAAACTTACCGTTGAAGACGTTTTAGAAGCTGATGAATCATTCTTTTCAGGAACTGCGGCTGAAGTAGTTCCAATTAACTCTTTAGATGGAAACACAATAGGCTCTGGAGACAGGGGACCAGTAACTGAAAGGTTACAAAGTATTTATTTTGATCAAGTTCGAGGAGTAAGGGATTTGAATCTCTCCTGGCATACCTACGTCTAATTAGGTCATGAAAATTTTAATCATTGGACCATCTTGGGTAGGTGATTCTGTTATGGCGCAAACACTTTACAAGCGTCTTAAGGATGAAGAGCCAAGATGCACCATTGATGTCATTTCTCCGGAATGGTCATTACCTCTGATGCAGAGAATGCCTGAAGTTTCAAAAGTTATTACATCTCCTTATTCGCATGGAGACATTCATATCTTATCAAGATATAGATTTGGTAAAAATTTAAAAAAATATAACTACGACAGAGCAATAGTACTTACAAATTCACTAAAATCATCATTGATCCCGTTTTTTGCTGATATACCTATTCGTACTGGATGGATAGGTGAATTGCGGTATATTCTGCTAAACGATATCAGATACTTTAAGAAAGAATCAAATAGTCTGATGGTAGAAAAATTTGCGGCTCTATCGATCCAAAAAAGTAATTTTTCTCTTGAGAACCTAACTTTCCCTTCTCTAGAAACTAATTTAAAGAATCAAAGAGAGAATTTAGAAAAACTGAATATAAATTCAGATTTGCCTAGCTTAGGAATTTGTCCAGGAGCAGAGTTTGGCCCTTCAAAAAAATGGCCAGCACAGTACTTTTCCGAAGTAGCCAAAGAATATGTTTCTAGAGGTTGGAATGTTATTTGTTTTGGATCAAAAAATGATATAGAAACAGGTAGGAAACTTGAAACTTTTAACGGCCTAGGAGACGAGAATAAATTTTACAACTTAATTGGAATGACATCTTTGGTAGACGTAGTGGACCTTTTGGCTCATTGTAAGAGAGTAGTTACAAATGATTCCGGTTTAATGCATGTGGCGGCAGCTGTACAAACACCCTTAGTAGCATTATATGGACCTTCTTCTCCTGAATATACTCCACCTTTGATAGATAATAAAAAAGTTATAAGAAAAATGGATGGATACCAAAAAATTAGAAAAGGGCAGAATGTAGATGGATACCATCATTCCTTATTGTCTATAAAGCCTGCTGAAGTTATTCGAGCCCTTGAGGCAATTTAAATCTTTTATGAAAAAGAAGTTAGCATTACTTTTATATAGATATTTTCCCTACGGCGGATTGCAAAAGGACTTTCTTGGAATATCTAAAGAGTTAGTTGCAAGAGGGCACATTGTTAAGGTTTACACAAGAAGTTGGGAAGGTGATATTCCAGAAAATATAGATGTAGTTGAGACAGGAGAAAAAGGACTATCAAATTACTCAAAAAATAAGAATTATGTTTCTGAGGTGATGAAATCTCTTAAAAATTTCATGCCCGATATTGTATTTGGTTTTAATAAAATGCCTGGCTTAGATTTATATTTTGCTGCAGATACTTGTTTTGCTAAACAGTCTCTAACTAAGAATTCTATGCAAAGATTTACTAGAAGATTTAAACAATCTATGGCCTTTGAGGAGGAAGTATTTTCTGTAAGCTCTAAGTCAAGAATCTTTCTTCTAAATGAAAAACAATCTCAAGATTTTCAAGATTTCTATTCCACTCAACATGAAAGATTAACAATAATCCCTCCGGGAATAGAAAAGAACTGGATTGACCAAGAATCTATAAATATTCATGAACTCCTAAACATTCCCCGCAACGAAAAGATCATTCTTTTTGTTGGATCAGATTTTTCTAGGAAAGGCTTAGATAGAGCAATATTTGGGATGAGTTACCTTTCAGAGCACAACATCTCTGCAACATTATTAGTTATAGGCGACGATAGCAAAGAACCATATAAAAAAATTATTAAAGAACATTCTCTTGAAAATAAAGTGATTTTCTTAGGTCCAAGAAAGGATGTGGCCTCTTTTATGAAGTCGTCTCATTTATTAGTTCATCCTGCCAGAGAAGAAGCTGCTGGTAATATCATAATTGAAGCTCTAGTTTCAGGATTACCTTCTTTAATTTCAGCTGAAGTTGGTTTTTCAGGCGAAGTTTTAAAATATGAGTCCGGAATAGTGGTAACAGGAAACTTTACACAAGAAAAATTTAATACTCTCTTAGAGGAGAATATATCAGACGTAAAATTAAGTTCAGTAAAAGAGAGAATAAAACCTTTAGCTAACGATAATTATTTTTACTCAAGATTTAGCTTTATAGCAGATTACATTGAAAGAGAATTTTAATGAAAGAAGTTACTTTTTTAGACAATTATCTTAATCAACTCTTTTATAAGAAAGATACCTTTAACGAACTACAAAATGTAGAAGGTAAAGTTTTTAGGGAATATGAAAACAGAATTACAAAGCAATTTGAGGCTCAAAATAAAAAATATTTTATTAAATTCCACGGGCCAGTTGGATGGAGGGAGATATTTAAAAATCTCTTTCAAATAAAGACTCCGGTTATTGGAGCTCAAAGAGAGTATGAAGCTTTAAATCACTTATCAAAAAACAATATCAATTGCCCACAAATAAAAGGTTTTGGAAAGAAAGGCATAAATCCAGCAAACTCTTCTTCTTTTATAATCACAGAAGAGTTATACGGCACATTATCTCTTGAAGAATTCTTTTTAAAAAACCTCCACAAAAATCTTAGCTTTAATCAGAAATGTAATTTAATAAAAGCTTCTGCTTCCATAATTCGTAAAATGCACTCTTCCGGCTTAAACCATAGAGATTTATACCTTTGTCATTTACACGTAAAAGAAGACATAGATTTCAATAATATAAAGATTTATTTGATTGATTTGCATAGAGCGCAAATACGCTCATCTGTGCCACTCAGGTGGACTATCAAAGATCTCGGAGGATTTTTTCACTCCGCTATTCAGTTCAACTTTACAGAAAGAGACTTCTATAGGTTCCTAATGTCATATTTTGATTGCTCTTTAGGAGATCTTTTCGGTAGGCATCAACATATTATAGGGAAGATATTAGACCGTGCATTTTCTATGTATTTGAAACCAAATCTAAAAAAATTCTCTCGAAATGACTCATTAATAGATTCAAAGGAAAGTGAATTTGATATACATAGCTTCAATTCTGGTAAGTTATTCATTGAGAAGAATCTTGATCTTAATCAGTTCACTCCATTTCTTAATGATGAAAGTATATTAATAAGTGAAGGTGAAGTGATCAAAAACGAAAAAGGACATCTGATAGTTAAAATCAAAATAATGGATCGATATTTTTTTGTAAAGAAATATAGGATTAAGAATATTTTTCATGGGATATCTAGATTGATTAAAAAAACAAGAGCTCTTAATTCATGGCTGATGATTTATTGGCTCAACGCTGTTGGCATAAGAACTGCAAAGCCAATATTACTATATGAAGAAAATGGAGTGTTGGGAGCTAGGTCATCTTTTTTAATAACGGAAGAGATAGAAGGGAAACGTTTAGACGAAGCTATAGATCAAAACACTAATTTAGATCTGGTGGTTGCAAGAATAGAGAGTTTCTTCAAGAGAATGAATTGGATTAAAGTTAGTCATGGAGATGCAAAAACCTCCAATTTTTTCATTAATCAGAAAGGATTAGTAACATTCGATCTAGACTCTTCTAGAAGAAGAAAATTAAATTTTTTCCATAATAAGGCGATTTCTAAAGACAAGAATAGGATTTTGAAGAGTTTAGAAAAAAATGATCAGGCATATTTAAAACTCGCTAGAAGATTATGAGAATGTTAATTTGAAAATTGGATTACTAAGCTATCGAAGCCATCCTTATTCTGGCGGGCAAGGAATTTATGTAAAGCACTTAAGTAAAGCCTTGAGCTATTTGGGTCATGAGGTTTCTGTACTATCTGGTCAACCTTATCCCGAATTAGATGATTCCATTGAATTGATCAAGATACCAAGTTTAGGAATGTTTGAGACTGGAGATAGAATGAAGTTATTTAGTCTAAAACTTCTGTTTAAGCCTTTAGATCTCTATGAATGGTTGACTGTAATGACTGGTGGTTTTCCAGAACCTTATACCTATGGAAGAAGAGTTTATAAATACTTGAAAAGTAATAAAAAGGATTTCGATGTTATCTTAGATAATCAATCTTTATGCGGGTCTCTGTTGAAGATTCAGGAAATCTTGCCTCTTGCTGTGACTATTCATCATCCAATTACCAAAGATCATAAGCTTGAAATGGAAAATGCTGCAAATTGGAAAGAAAAACTTTCTTCGATGAGATGGCATAATTTTCTTCCTATGCAAAAGAGAGTAGCTCCTAAATTGAACAAAATAATATGTGTGAGTGGTCCTTCAAAAGAAGATATTATTAAAGAATTCCTGGTGGATGACAAAAAGATCGAAGTAATCCTAAATGGAATTGATATTGATAAGTTTGTGCCTGGCTCCAAAGATTTAGTTCAAGTAAATAAAATTATTACTACTGCTAGTGCAGATATACCTTTAAAGGGTCTAAAGTATTTGATCCTTGCTTTACCAAAGATTTTAAAGTCTTTTCCCAAAACAACACTAACAGTAATAGGTAAGTCGCCTTCAAACAGCGAGGTAAGTAAAATTATTGATAAGCTAGATCTTAATAATATTATCAGCTTTAGATCAGGGATTAGTGAAGATGAAATTGTTCATTTGTATCATTCATCCGAAATAGCTGTTATCCCGTCATTGTACGAAGGCTTTGGTTTTGGGGCAGGGGAGGCCATGGCGTGTGGAGTTCCCTTGATAAGCACTCATTCAGGTGGACTAAAAGAAGTTGTTGGGGAAAGGGCTGTTGAGATAATGCCCTCCTCTGCAGAAGAAATAGAGAAGGCAGTGATAAACTTATTTAATAATCGAGAAAAGATGAAAGAACTTTCCGAAAAGGGCAGGCAAAGAATGGAGAGTAAGTTTGACTGGAAACTCGCAGCGAGTTCATATGAATCTTCATTTAAAGATGTAATAAAAGCTTTTAACAATGAACACCATAAAGTATAGAAAACTTAAATTAGAAACTGGTCAACTTCTTCTAGATATGGGTTGTGGCGAAGGTAGGCATTCTATAGGTGCTCTCCTGGAGACTCCAGCTAATGTTATTGGTTTAGACTTATCCTTCGAAGACTTAAATACTGCTAAATCGAGATTAAATGATTTCGAACTTTCAGGTTGCGATACTTTTTGTGCTTTTGGAGTAGGCAATATTAAAAATATTCCTATTGAGAATTCTTCTCTTGATGCCGTTGTGTGCAGCGAGGTTTTAGAGCATGTAGATTCCCCCAAAGAGTCGATTCAAGAATTAGTCAGAGTACTTAAACCAGGAGGGATAATGGCATTAAGTGTTCCGAGATATCTACCTGAGTTAATTTGTTGGAAATTGAGCAAAGAATATTCAAAAACTCCCGGAGGGCACGTAAGAATCTTTAAACATAGTCAATTGAGAGATCTAGCAGAAAATAATGGTCTTCAATATCAATCTTTTCATTGGGCACATGGTTTGCATTCTCCTTACTGGTGGTTGCAATGTCTTTTTTGGAATACAAGAGAAACATCATATGTAATAAAGCTATATCATAAATTATTAGTCTGGGATTTGATGAAAAGACCTCTATTTACAAGATTATTAGAAATGATTCTTCAACCATTGATAGGTAAAAGTCTTGTAATGTATTTTAGGAAACCTGTTTAAATGGCAAGCTCAAACTTAGAGTTTTATAGAAACTCGATAGACTATATTTTATCTGTTCAAAATAAAGATGGTTCTATCCCATGGGAGCTGGATGAGAAATTAGATCCTTGGGACCATATAGAAGCTGCTATGGGTCTCTCTATAGCTGGAAAGAAAGATGAGGCCGAAAAAGCTTTTTTATGGCTAAGTGATAGTCAACTTCAAGATGGCTCTTGGTATGCAGAATATCTGAACTCCATACCCATGACTCAAAGAAAAGAAACAAACTTTTCTGCTTATATTGGCACAGGCCTGTGGCACTATTATTTAATATTCAAAGATAAAGATTTTATAGAAAATATGTTGCCGACTTTATCTAAAGCCTTAGATTTTGTTCTGTCTATGCAAACAGAAAATGGAGATATTTATTGGGCTTGTGAAGAAGGTAAGCAAATTTTAGATGATTCTTTAATTACTGGCAGTAGTTCTATTTATAAGAGTTTGGAGTGCACGGCTGCAATTTTCAATCTTTTTGATAAACCTATTGAATCTATTATTGTTTCAATGGAAAAATTAAAAAGCTCCATTAATAATAATCCTGAAAGATATGATAGAAGCTGGGAAAGCAAATCCCGATACAGTATGGATTGGTATTATCCCATTTTGTGCGGCATTTATGATCAAGAGAAGAGTATTGAGCAAGTAAATGCTAAGTGGTCTGAATTTATTGTTGAAGGCATGGGGTGTAAGTGCGTTAAAGAAGAGCCATGGGTCACAGTTGCAGAAAGTTCGGAATTAGTAACTGCTCTAGTAAGAGTTGGGCTTACTAGTCAAGCTGAGACTCTTTTTAATTTTTTGCATCAATGGCGGGACAAAAAAGATGGTTTGTATTGGACTGGGTATGTTTATCCTGACAAAAAGTTTTGGCCAGTTGAGAAACCAACTTGGACAGCAGGAGCTGTTTTGTTAGCAGCCGACGCCTTATATGGTTTTACTAATGGATCAGAATTATTTTCTAAATCATGGGTTTGATATTATTCAGTCAACTTTTTTTAAAAGACTTAAAGTTTTAATAAATTCAATTTCTTGATAGTTCCCACTTTCCAATGCCTTCAAATAAATATTATAAGGAGGTCTTCCGCCATCTTCAGGATTAGGAAAAACATCATGGATTGCTAGCAATCCTCCTAGATTTAATCTTTTTGACCATAAGCTATAGTCATTCTGAGCTGCTTCTTCGCTATGACCACCATCAATAAAAACCATATTGAAATTTATTTTTAGATCTTCATGGGCTTCTTTTGAAGACGAGACTATAGGTATTACAAAATTTTCTAGACTGGAGGATCTGATGGTTTCCAAGAAATATGGAAGCGTGTCTATTCCATTTCCAGATTCATTTATTAGATCTGGATCAAAAAATTCTTGCCCGGGCTGCTGCTCTTCAGACCCTTTATGATGATCAACAGAATAGAGCTTTTGATTATTTTCTTTGACAGCTGAGCCTATATATACAGCAGATTTACCACAATAACTTCCAATTTCAATAGCATCACCATTTTTAGTAAATTCTTTTGCGTAAGAATATAGAGCTTCCCCCTCTTGCGGATCTAAGAAACCTTTTATTCTGTTTATATCTATTTGAAGATTAATTGCCATAATTTAAAATATTTGTGCTTCTTTCTAATTACTTAATTTAATAATATAGATCAGCATAACGATCTCAAGGTATATAATTATTACAGCTATGAATCTAAAACTACTTTCTAAAGGGAATGTCTTAGTTTTCGGAGATATTATTTTAGATAGATATATATCAGGAAGCGTTGATAGAGTTTCTCCAGAAGCACCTGTACCTGTTCTTAAACCATCAGATGAAGACATTCGACTTGGAGGTGCGGCTAATGTGGCTGTGAATTTATCCAGTCTAGGTTCAAAGGTAACATTAATAGGAGTCACTGGGAAAGATGTCTCTTCCGATCAAGTTCGAGTCTTGCTGGAACAAAATAAAATTAGAAATGCATTAAGTAAATCTGTAAATCCTACTATTTCAAAACTCAGATTTTTGGCAGGTCAGCAACAACTTATTAGAATTGATAGCGAGGAGGAATTTACCGAAGCAGACTGGAAGTCAAGTTTATCAAACTATAGAAAGCATATAAGACTTGAGAAAAATAAAGTATTGGTAATTTCGGATTATGAAAAAGGAACCTTAAAAAATATACCTTTAATCATAAAAGAGGCAAAAAAACTAAATAAGATAATTTTAGTAGACCCAAAAGGGGATGACTTCTCTAAGTACAAGTCGGCAAATATTATTACACCTAATTTTGATGAGTTTGTAAGAGTTGTAGGAAATATAAAAGGGGAGGCGGATGTTACAAGCAAAGGAAAGGAGCTTATTCATTCTCTTAAATTGAGTGCACTTTTGATAACTAGAGGTTCAGAAGGTATGACTCTTCTTGAAAATAAAAAAGGAAAAATCATAAGAGTGGATTTTCCAACTGAAGCAAAAGATGTATTTGATGTATCGGGAGCTGGTGATACGGTCATAGCTTCAATTGCAGCAGGACTTGCAGGTGGCTTTAGTCTTTCTGAATCAATAAAATTAGCTAACATTGCAGCAGGTATAGTCGTTGGGAAATCTGGAACTGCAACTGTTAACAAAGCAGAAATAACTCCTTTTCTAAACAAAGCAGAAGCATATATGCCAATGGGAGAAGCGGAATCTTTTGCGCAATCTCTTCGTCAAAAAGGAAAAAAGATTATTTTTACAAATGGATGTTTTGATATCTTACATGCAGGGCATGTTGAATATCTTGAGGCAGCGAAAGGCTTAGGGGATAAATTAATCGTTGGCGTTAATTCTGATCAATCAGTTAAAGAGCTTAAAGGCACAAATAGACCCCTCAATACACTTGAACATAGAGCAAAAGTGCTTGCTTCACTAAGATGTGTGGATGCAGTAGTAGTTTTTGGAGATAAAACGCCAATTAAACTAATTTCAGCTGTAAAACCTGACATTTTAGTCAAAGGAGGAGATTACAAAATTAATGAAATTGTTGGATATGAAGAGGTTGTCAAATCTGGAGGTAAGGTTATGACTATTCCTTTGGTCAAAGGCATATCAACAACCAAGATTATTAAAAAAATGATCTAATACTCTTGTCGTTTTAATCTTCTTTTTTCCCTTTTTTTATCTCTACTAGACCATCTAGGATAAATATTTTCATGCAATCCTGATTTGAAGCGTCTGTGCATCCAAAGGTAGCCTTCAGGTTCTTTCAATATAAACTCTTGGTAAAGATCATTCATTTCTTTTAAGAATTCGTATCGATTTTGGGAACTATGCAATTCTTTTAATTCTATTTCGTAAGTCCCTTTTACATTAGAAACATCAGCAAAAATTATTTTTGTATTTTTTTTACAAAACAAAGCAGGAAAAGTAACTGTAGCAGCATGATGACCGAAAAATGGAACCATTTCTGAGACATTTAGACCATAATCTTGATCTGCCGCATAAAGAAAGATCTTTTCTGACTTAATCAATCTCGCTGCCCTTAAACCTTCTTTGTTTGTTAATGATTCTTCTATGTAATTATTTCTAGCTTTAATCATTACATAATTTAAGACTGCATTGGATTGAGATTTATACATGCCGGTTAAATTAAAAAACTGGCTTAATAATCTAAGATCTAATTCTAAATGTGTAGAGTGCTTTATCAGAAGCAGCGCTCCTTCATTTTGATTTTCTAACAGATGACTATTAATTAATCGAGTTTTGATATTTTTAATTTTTTTATCTGAAGCCCACCAACCAATAGCCATCTCAAAAACACCTCTACCGACAGCTTTAAAGTTTAATTTAACAAATTGATTCAGTTCATCGCCTTCTTTTTGAAGACATCTGTTGATATTAATGACGCTTATTTCTTTTCTGTGAGGACTCAGTTTGAGAATTAAGAGTCCCAGAGAGTCTCCAAATATCATTAGAATTTCATATGGAAGAAGAGAGATAATTCTTAACAAACCCATTCCTATCCATGTGATTATGCTTTTCAATGAGAGAAGAGAAGGTGAAAACTTGTTTTTGGACTCTGTCATGAAATTAGGAGGGATCATTTTTTGGCCATTTTTCTAGGGTATCTAAATAAAGGTTTACTCCTTCAGAGACATCTATGAAATCTTCTTTGTATCCTGCTTTTCTTAATTTTGAAATATTAGCTTCTGTAAAGCTTTGATATGATCCTTTTAACTTCTCAGGAAAATCAATATATTCAATTTTTCCTTTGTTATGCCAATTGATTACAGCCTGAGCAACATCATTAAATGCACGGCTTTTACCCGTACCTAAATTGAATATACCAGAAATTTTATTGTTCTCCATAAACCAAAGATTGACTTTGACTACGTCATCTATGTAAATGAAATCTCTCCTTTGTTCACCATCGCTATATCCGTCAGATCCTTTAAATAACTTTATAGAGTTATTGTCTTTTAACTGATTATGCAAATGATATGCAACACTTGCCATACTGCCTTTATGTTGTTCTTTAGGGCCATAAACATTGAAGTACCTTAGTCCAATAATTTGAGTAGAATTTTTGGCTAAGGCATGCCTGACCAGTTGATCAAATTTAAATTTAGAATATGCATACAGATTAATCGGATTCTCATTCTCAATTGATTCTTCGAAAATATTACCACTTCCATAAACAGAGGCAGAAGAAGCATAGAGGAGGGGTGTACCTGATTTTATTGAAAGATTTAATAGTTCTTTTGAGTATAGAAAATTATTCTTGTATAGATATTCTGCATTCCACTCCATCGTATTGGAGCAAGCGCCTTGATGAAAGATTGCTTTGAGTTTTGTTCCGTCAAATTTATTTTTTTGAAGTAGTAATAGAAATTCATCTATATCAAGATAATCTTGTATTTCACAATGAATTATATTTTCTTTGAGTTCAGGGTTATTGTGATCATCAACTGCAATGATGTCTTTGTGGCCAATTTTATTAAGGCCTTTAATAAGATTGGATCCAATAAATCCATTACTTCCAGTTACAACTATCAAAACATTAATTTAATTAAGGAATAAGGGCTATGTTAGCATATGCTCATGCCAAGAAAGCTTTATACAGCTATATTTTGCTTATTATTACCTTTTTATTTTTTCAGATTATTTTGGAAAGGTTTATATAACAAAGAGTATTTATTTAGATGGCCAGAAAGGCTTGGTATAAGCAAAAACTCACCTCTAAAAGGTAAATCACTAATTTGGATTCATGCCGTTTCTATTGGGGAAGTTAATGCTTCTATGCCTCTAATAAGAAGTTTTATAGAAAAATATCCTGATATTGAGATATTAGTAACAACCACAACGCCAACAGGTTCAAAATTACTAATTGAGCGGTTAGGAAACAAGATAAAACACCAATATATGCCTGTTGATATTCCGTTATTCATAAATTTCTTTTTAGACAAATGGAAGCCAAAAATATTGATACTTTTAGAAACTGAAATTTGGCCAAATATAATTTTTAATTGTAACAATAGAGGCATATTGACAACACTCGTAAATGCAAGACTTTCTGAGAAATCTAAGGAAAATTATTTAAAATTTTCTTCAGTAATTCGACCTGCTATAGAGTCTTTAGATTTGTTACTTGCTCAATTTGAGTCAGATAAAAGTCGTTTCCTAGAGATAGCTGATAAAAAAGAAATTAACTTATGTGGCAATTTAAAATTTGATCAAGATGTACCATTAGAATTAATTGAAATTTCCAAAACCGTAAGAGAGGATTGGTCTCTTGATGGAGTCAAGAGGCCTGTTCTCATAGCAGCAAGCACACATGAACTCGAAGAAGAGATAGTTCTAGAAGCTTACAAAAAAGTTATTAAGCAATATCCCAATACTTTGCTGATTCTTGTTCCTAGGCATTTGGAGAGGTTTGAAAAAGTAAAGAACATCGTTAAAAATTCTGGTCTTCAATTTGCGTCGCGCTCAAAAAAAACAAGCGTTACTAGCAAAACACAGGTATTGTTGGGAGATACCATAGGAGAGCTCAATTTTCTTTACTCTCTTGCCGATGTAGCATTTGTAGGAGGAAGTTTGATAGATCATGGAGGTCAAAATTTATTAGAGCCCTCTGCACAAAGTCTACCTTTATTATCAGGCCCAAGCTTAAGAAATTTTTTAGATATATCAGAACAACTGAAACAAAATGAAGGCCTTAAAATAGTGAATAATTCAAGAGAACTTTCAGACAGATTCATGGATTATATTGCAGATGATCAAGAGATGGAGAGGGCAGGAAATAATGCATTTGAAGTATTTATGAAAAATAGAGGCGCTTTAGGGAATATTAGCAATCACTTAGATCTTCTTTTGAAGGAAACGATATAATTTGCCCAATTCTAGAACTTTTCTCTCCAATTTAGCACTCTCTTAGGACATCAAAAAAGAAATTTCACTAAATTTTCCTTAAATTCACTAGTTTTTTTCTGGCATATGGATTGCATATTGTTCTTTGTATTATTTTTTAATAATAAGGAGAATTAGTATGAAATTAATAACTGCGGTTATTAAGCCTTTCAAGCTCGATGAAGTCAGAGAAGCCCTCTTAGCGGTTGGTGTCTCTGGTCTTACCGTCACTGAGGTTAAAGGTTACGGCAGGCAAAAGGGCCATACAGAGTTATACAGAGGTTCAGAATATGAAGTTGACTTACTTCCTAAAACGAAGATAGAGATCGCTGTTTCTGATAATAACGCTGACGAGGTTGTGGAAGCTATAAGTACTTCTGCTAATTCGAACAAAATAGGTGATGGAAAAATTTTTGTTGTAGATTTAAATCAGCTGATTCGCATCAGGACTGGTGATCTCAACGAAGACGCGTTATAAAAATTTAAGGAGAAAAAATGACAGAATTAGAATTCGCGCTCAATACCTTCTACCTTCTAATGAGTGGAGCATTTGTCATGTGGATGGCAGCTGGTTTCACTATGCTAGAGGCTGGATTGGTAAGATCAAAGAATGCTGCTGAAATAGTAACCAAGAACTTAGGTCTATTCTCAATAGCTTGTGTTATGTACTTAGTATGTGGTTTCTTTATCATGTACCCTGGTGATTCAGCTGTTTCAGCTTGGGTCCCTGGATTTAGCTTATCTTACCTTGGATTAGGTATGGGAAGTCAAGATATGTCTTATGGATCATATTCAGAAGCTTCTGACTTCTTTTTCCAAGTCGTATTTGTAGCTACAGCTATGTCTATTGTTTCGGGAGCAGTTGCAGAAAGAATGAAATTATTACCATTCTTCGCATTTGCTGTAATCTTGACAGGTTTCATTTACCCAGTGCAAGGATACTGGAAATGGGGCGGCGGTGGTCTTGATGCTTTAGGATACACTGACTTTGCAGGTTCAGGAGTAGTTCACCTTTGTGGTGCAGCAGCAGCACTTGCAGCAGTAAGCATTTTAGGAGCTAGGAAAGGAAAGTATGGAGCTGATGGTTCTGTGTATGCCATTCCAGGTTCAAATATACCCATTGCTGCTCTAGGTGCCCTAATACTATGGCTTGGATGGTTCGGTTTTAATGGCGGTTCACAACTAGCAATTAATACAGCTGCTGATGCTATAGCAGTAGGTCAGGTATTCCTAAATACAAATATGGCAGCTGCTGGAGGCGTATTAGGTGGTCTATTCGCAAGTAAAATTTTCAGCGGAAAAGCTGACGTTACAATGGCAATAAACGGAGCAATAGCTGGTTTAGTTGCAATAACTGCAGCACCAGACACACCAACTGGTGGTTTAGCTACACTTATAGGATTAATAGGTGGCGTAATTGTTTACTTCTCTGTTGTTATATTAGATACGAAGTTAAAAATTGATGATCCTGTAGGAGCTATATCTGCTCACGGAACAGTAGGAATTTGGGGAATCATGGCAACACCACTATCTGGTGCAGGCGCTTTTGGAACTCAATTCATCGGAGTGATTGTTATTTTCGCTTGGGTCTTTGTGACAAGCTTTATCGTTCTTAAAATCATAGACAGTATTGTTGGAATTAGAGCAACTGATAATGATGAAGAGATCGGCTTAGATAAATCTGAAATTGGTGTAGAAGCCTACCCTGATTTCAAATAATGCTGCGTACCTTTATGCCTAAATTGGCATAGTAAAGATGGGCAATCCTTAATTGGATTGCCCCTTTTTTTGAGTTTAAAAGGAATTAAATATTAACAAGGATGTTAACTCAGGAATAAAAATGGATATGGATATAAAACTAATCAAACCAAAAGATGCTGCTGAAATTCTAATGTGCAGTGAGAGAACTCTAGAAGCTTGGAGAAGAGAGGAGAAAGGTCCTAACTATTACAAGATTGAAGGTAAGATTTTATATGAATTAGAAGAACTTTATCAATTCATTAAGGTTTCAAAGGTTTCTGTTTCTTAGTACTGATAATGATATTAAATAATTTTTAAGGAGAGGAAATATGTTAAAAAATAAAATTTTAGGATTCCTTCTAGTGCCTTTTTTGGCTTATTCTTGTTCAGAAACTATTGAAGAAGTAAATTTAAGTGATTCTGCAATTAATACAGGCTATGTAGAGTACCTGTTTTGTGACTTTGGGCCTGATATGAGTCAAGAGTCATTTTCAGAAATGCTCTTAGAGTGGAATGAGATACTTGATGGTCTTGAGACTGCTGTGCCAATGTCTGTGGGACTTGTTCCTCGAACAGAAAATGATTTATATGATGGTATGTGGACTCTTGTTTGGGAATCTCAAGAACAAGCAAAAGAGGGTTGGGAAGAATGGATAGCCGGACCTGCAGCTTCTTGGACTGCTAAGACAACTAGCATTATATCTTGCGGAGCTTCTGATAATGGTGAGGAAGCTAACTATGGCTTCGATGTAAATGTTTATAGAAGCGCAAGTGAACCTGATACTGAACCTGGTGGAGTAGTTGGTTTTATGTTCTGTAGTTTCACTGATGGTTTTGGAAAGACTGAATTAGTTGCAGGTTTAGATACTTTTAATGGGTGGATAGATGCTGGACAGGAAATGGCCGGAACAGGATCCCCTTACTTCTATACAATTCATGTACCTGATTTTGAGACACCTATCCAAGGATCATCGATAGGTTCATATGATTACGCTTTTCATCAATTTTGGGATTCAGAGGAATCTAGAGAAATGGGAGCGCAACTCTTTGAGGATACTGCACCGGAAATAGATGGGCCGCAACCCGACTGCAGTGAAATGCTTTTATTTGATTCGGTGCCCTTTAGAACACCTCAGATATAGAATAACTCTAAATAGTAAAAAAGGTGCTTCTTAAGCACCTTTTTTTTACTTACTTACACTTTTTTATAATAATTAAAACGAGAAAACCCTA
Organism: uncultured SAR86 cluster bacterium; assembly: GCA_902606175.1. Lineage (GTDB taxonomy): Bacteria > Pseudomonadota > Gammaproteobacteria > Magnimaribacterales > Magnimaribacteraceae > Magnimaribacter. Next base: position 57,810 of record CACLEZ010000001.1, read on the forward strand.
ATAAATATGTTTTTAAACTATAATTGCACTGAACATACGTTGGATTCTTATTTTAAAAGTAAGTATTTAGTCTATAGTGAAAGGAATAAATAATAGGAGTTTTTAATGAAATTAATTACAGCAGTTATCAAACCTTATAAACTCGATGAAGTCAGAGAGGCTTTATCTGAAGTAGGTGTCACAGGCCTCACTATTACTGATGTTAAAGGTTTCGGAAGACAAAAGGGTCATACCGAACTTTACAGAGGTTCTGAATACGTCGTAGATTTTTTACCAAAAACTAAGATAGAAGTTGCAGTTAGTGATGATAATACTGACAAAGTAATAGATGCTATATCGCAAGTTTCGAATACTGGAAAGATAGGAGATGGAAAAATATTTGTATCTTCTCTTGAGCAAGTTGTAAGGATTAGAACCGGAGAGCTTAATGAAGATGCCTTATAAACTATAGGTGATCTCATGATAAAAAAACTTTTTCTTTTTAGTACTTTAATTTTTTCTTTTACTATCTCAGCAGATGAACTGAATTCAGGAGATACTGCCTGGATACTAACTTCAACTGCATTAGTACTGTTTATGACTCTACCAGGACTTTCTCTTTTCTATGCGGGACTAGTAAGAAGTAAAAATGCGATATCAGTTTTAATGCAATGTTTCGCTATAGCTTGTATTGTCTCTGTCGCTTGGGTTGTATACGGATACAGTCTGGCATTTACTGAGGGCAATGCCTTTATAGGAGGTACCAGCGCATTTTTTCTAAATGGCATTGGTAGAGATACTTTGGCTCCTGGGACAACCATGCCCCATTCTCTATTTGTAATATTTCAAATGACTTTTGCCATCATTACACCAGCTTTGGTTGTTGGTGCATTTGCAGAAAGAATGAAATTCGGTGCAATGTGCTTATTTTCCTTGCTTTGGTTTACGGCAGTTTATCTGCCTGCTTGTCATATGATATGGGGAGGAGGCTACCTAGCCGAAGTTAAGGATTTTGCCGGCGGTCTTGTTGTCCACTTAACTTGTGGAGTTGGTGCTTTAGTTATAGCTATCGTATTAGGTCCAAGAAAAGGTTTTCCTTCAACAGCTATGCCACCTCATAACAGAACAATGGTAGTAACTGGAGCTGCCATGCTTTGGGTTGGTTGGTTTGGGTTCAATGCTGGAAGTTCTTGGGCTGCTGATGGTCTTGCAGGCATGGCTATGCTTGTAACGCATATAAGTGCAGCTACGGGAGCCTTAACTTGGATGGCTATTGAATGGATTAAAGGAGGTAAGCCTACCATTGTTGGCATAGCCACTGGTATGGTTGCAGGTTTAGCTACAATTACACCTGCATCAGGTAGCGTTGGACCGGAAGGTGCATTATTAATCGGTCTAATGGCAGGTTCAATTTGCTTCTATGCTACTCAAGCTGTGAAGGGCGTATTTGGAATAGATGATTCCTTAGATGTATTTCCTGTCCATGGTGTAGGGGGAATTATTGGTATAATTATGGTAAGTTTCCTTGGTGTCCAGGGTGGTTTTCTTGGTTCTAGTGCCGGTGAAGAATGGATTCCTATGGAACAGTTTGTTATTCAATTGAAGGGAATTGCTGTTATAGGCTTATGGACAGCTATTGCTTCGTGGGTGATTCTTAGATTAATCGGTTCTTTTACTTCCCTAAGAGTAAGTGAAGAAGAGGAATACCAAGGCTTAGATGTTACGGAACATGAAGAAAGAGGTTACGACCTTACTTGAGTTTTTAAATAATAAAAAAACCGGCTAATCAGCCGGTTTTTTTTTCTCTTAATAAACTATCATGTATGGGTGGAAAAGAGATTAATTGTTACGTTAATGGGCCCTACAGGAGTAGGGAAGACCGACTTAGCAATAGAGTTATATAAGAACTTAGATATCAATATTATTAGTGTTGACTCTGTACAGATTTATAAACATTTAAATATAGGAAGTGGAAAACCCTCAACAGATGTTCTTAAGAAATATCCTCATGAATTAATTGATATCTTAAAACCAATTGAAAGTTATTCAACCTCTCAATTTCAAGATGATGTTATCGACTCTATAAGAAATGCATTTCGAACCAAGAGAATCCCTTTACTCGTTGGCGGAACAATGATGTATTTTCACCACTTAGTTAATGGGATTTCAAGATTACCTTCAGTAGATAGTCAAATAAGGCTTAAAGTTAAACAGGATTTTGAAGAGAGAGGAGTGCATGAAATGTATGGATATTTAGAAAAAATAGATAAAACCTCCTCTATAAAGATTCATCAAAATGATACCCAAAGAATTAAAAGAGCTATTGAGGTTTTTTTAGCAACGGGTAAAGAACTTTCTAAATGGCAGGCTGAAAATAAAAAAGAAATCAATCAGGTAATGAGTGAATCTAATCTAATTCAAATTGCAATTAAGCCTCAAGATAAAGATATACATAGAGAAATTATTGCAAAAAGATTTAAAAGAATGATCGACAATGGACTGATAGAAGAGGTGGAAGGCATTCTTGAACTCAAAGGAATGAGCCCAAATTCTCAATCAATGAAAAGCGTAGGGTATCGTCAGGTATGTGAATATTTAACAGGAGATTACAGTCTTGATGATATGATTGATAGAGGAATTAATTCAACAAGACAACTAGCTAAAAGACAAATGACATGGATGAGAAGCTGGGACAATATAATTTTTCTAGAGAATAATTCTTCTCTCTTTAGTTCGGTAAAGGATTTAATTTTAAAAAATTCATGAATATAGAAGAAACGACACCAAAATCCATACTTGTGCACGTAGAAAGGTTTTCTTTAAGTAAAGATTTACAATTAGAAGCTAAAGAAGAGTTTAAAGAACTATGTATGTCTTCAGGTGCAGGTGTTTGTGCGGAGGTATCATGTAAGATTGATAGACCTTCTCCCAATTATTTTGTAAAACTCGGAAAACTCAATGAAATTAAGGAGCTTGTAAAGGTAAATAAATGCAGATTAGTTATTTTTAATAATGATCTATCTCCTTCTCAGGAAAGAAATTTAGAAAAATACCTTGGAACTCGAGTTTTGGATCGTACGTCGTTAATTCTTGATATCTTCGCAACAAGAGCAAAAAGCCATATTGGAAAGCTACAAGTTGAATTAGCTCAACTAACCCATCTTTCTACTAGACTGGTTAGAGGATGGAGTCATCTTGAAAGACAAAAGGGGGGTATAGGGTTAAGAGGTCCAGGTGAAACGCAATTAGAAACTGATAGAAGACTCATAGGCCATAGAATAAAAAGTTTAAAGAAGAGATTAGATAAGGCACATAATCAGAAAGAAATAAATCGTTACGCTAGAAGTAAAGGTAAAGAAATGGTCGTTGCACTCGTGGGATATACAAATGCTGGCAAAACCACTTTATTTAATCATCTTACTCAAAATAATCTTTATGCTGCTGATAAACCTTTTGCAACCCTAGACTCTGTCACCAGAAAGAATAGTAAACAAGAGCTGCAGCATATTTTATTCTCTGATACCGTTGGATTTATTTCCAATCTTCCAACACAACTCATTGAATCATTTAAAGCAACGCTGGATGATTTAAGTTCAGCAGATCTTTTACTGCATGTTGTAGATATATCGGATAAAGATCATAGATTTAAAGTCAAAGAAGTAGAGAAAATTTTAAAAGATTTAGGCTTATCGGATAAGCTTTTAATAAGAGTAAATAATAAGACTGATAAACTAAATGTATCTTCTCTGGAAGAGATATCACAAGAAAGTTCTGATCAGGTTTGGATATCATCAAAAGTACAAAAAGGCTTCGCAAGTTTATATGATGCTATCAATACCAAGCTTAAAGGTAAGATAACTACTAATTGGGTCAGCTTAACAAGTGACTTAGGTTGGTTGAGATCTGAGCTTTATTCATCTGGAAGTGTGCTAGAAGAGAGAATATCTAACGAAGGTCTGATAGAATTACATCTTGAAAATTTTCAAAATGACCTCATTAAGTTATTAGAAGTTGAAGGTTTCGACTTAATCAAAGAAAAACAAACACAGGAAGCAATATAAATGTCTTGGAATGGAAATGATAATAAAGATCCTTGGGGAAGAAATGATACTCCTCCGGAAATCGACGAAGTAATTAAAAAAGTCAGACAAAGAATAGAATCTATTTTTGGAGGAGGATCTTCAGGTGACTCTTCAGGTGGTGGTGGTTTCAGCCTTAAAAGCTTACCTTTAATTTTGGGCGTATTAGTCCTGTTATGGGTAGGAGCTGGAATATATCAGGTTGAGCAGGCAGAAAGGTCAGTAGTACTTAGGCTAGGTAAATTTGAAGAAATCAAAGGCCCCGGCTTAAGATGGAATCCTCCCATCATTGACGCTTGGGAGATTGTTGATGTAGTTAGAGTTAGACCACATAGACACGATGCTTTGATGCTTACTAAAGATGAAAATATTGTTGATGTGACAGTCTCTATTCAGTATCAAATTGCAGATCCACAAAAATATGTTCTAGACATTAGAGACGCCGATGCTAGTTTAGTTCAGGCTACTGAAAGTGCGTTAAGGCATGTTGTAGGCGGTTCAATTATGGATGATGCTCTTACAACCGGTCGTGAGGTTATCGCCCAAGACGTTAAAGCCAGGTTACAGCGTTACTTGAATAAATATAACACTGGTTTGGAAGTTGTAATTGTAAACATCGAAGACTCTTCACCTCCAAATCAAGTACAAGAAGCCTTTGATGATGTCATTAAGGCAAGAGAAGACGAAGTAAGAGCTAGAAATGAAGCCGAAACTTACGCTAATGGCTTGGTACCAGAAGCCAGAGGGCAAGCTCAGAGGATGTTACAAGATGCTGAGGCTTATAAAGAGCAAGTTATATCCGAAGCTGAAGGTGATGCAACTCGTTTTAATCTTCTTTTATCTGAATATCAAAAGGCTCCAGATGTTACTCGTAACCGTTTATATTTGGATTCTATTCAAGGAGTAATGTCCAACAGCACAAAGGTTATGATAGATGTGGAAGGTGGAAATAATATACTTTATTTACCATTAGATAAGATTGCAGAATCAGCTCGAGGAGTTCAGGAACTGAATATGCCAAACACTGCTGGTAATTCATCCATAAGTGATTTAACAAATCAGGTTATCGAAGAAATAAGACGAAGAAATAGACAAGAGGAACGAAGATAATGAAAACATTAAGACTTTTATTGATACCTATATTAATAGCTTTTATAGCATTAATTTCTGCTTCAATTTTTGTTGTAAAAGAGACAGAAAGAGCCGTTAAACTAAGATTTGGAGAAGTGGTCGAAGCCGATGTATCACCGGGGTTACATTTCAAACTTCCAATTATAAATACAGTCAGAAAATTTGATGCGAGAATACTTACTTTAGATGCGGCACCGCAAAGCTATTTGACATCCGAAAAGAAAGCTTTAACCGTCGATTCATTTGTTAAATGGAGAGTAAGTGACGTCGAAAAGTATTTCACTACAACAGGTGGTGATGAAGAAAGACTGAGAAGACTTTTGATTCAAAGGGTCGATGCTGGTTTAAGAAATGAATTTGGTGTAAGAACAGTAAATGAAGTTGTTTCTGGAGAAAGAGATGAACTCATGGATAAACTTACACTTCAACTAGATAATATCGCTGTTGAAGAGTTGGGTGTAGAGGTAATAGATTTGAGAGTCAAAAAGATAGATCTACCTCCAGAAGTAAGTGAGTCAGTGTACAACCGAATGAGAACAGAGAGAGAAAGGCTAGCAAAAGAGCTTAGAGCTCAAGGCAATGAGGTTGCTGAAAAGATTAGAGCAACAGCTGATAAAGAAAAAACTATCATTCTTGCTGATGCCTACAGACAAGCAGAAGAAACGAAAGGAAACGGAGATGCAACAGCAGCAGCAACCTATGCTAATGCTTATTCTAAAGATCCTGAATTCTATGATTTCACTAGGAGTTTAAAGGCTTATCAATCAACTTTCGGAAGCAAGTCAGATATCCTTTTAATAAATCCTGATAGTGATTTCTTTAAATATCTAGATAATTCTAAAGCTACAAATTAGTAGATGAGTTCAAAAATACGCTGGAGCTTACCCGATGGCGTAGATGAACTTCTCCCCCCTAAAGCAATCGAGGTGGAGATGTTGAGAAGGAAATTAATTGATGAATATATTTCTTCTGGTTTTGAGTTTATTACGCCACCTTTATTAGAACTATCTGAATCAATAGGCGGTGAAGCTCATGATGAGATTAAGTCACATGCATTTAGTTTCAAAGACAACTTAACCGGCAAAGACTTATCCATAAGACCTGATATTTCAGAACAAGCCTCTAGGATAGATGCTTATCGAATTCAATCTAATGAAGTTGTAAAACTCTGTTATGCAGGAGAGGTGGTCAAGAGTAAGGTATCGAAGTCTTTAAGATCTAGAACCACAATACAGGTAGGCGCTGAAATATTTGGAGATTCTTCCAAAGATGCTGAATTAGAAAGTATAAATTTAATGTTAAAGAGCCTCGAGATTGCAGGTATAAAAAATATAACTCTTAGTCTTGGTCATGCTGCATTTACTTCTTCAGTCCTCGAACCTTTCAAAAAGTTAGGGAGAGAACTTTTTGCAGACCTAGAAATAGCACTTTCTAAAAAATCTAAATCTGACCTTGATAAAATAATTCCAGATTCTTATGAAAATAAACAATCTTTAATGTCACTATGTGACATGTATGGTGAGATTGACATAATTCAGTCTGCAAAAGAAAGTTTTTCTTATCTTGAGGCAACTCAAAATTTTATGGAAGATCTTGAAGGCTTGGCTGAAAAGCTAATATATAAATCAGGATTAATTTTACATGTTGATTTAGGTGAGGTTCAAGGATTCAAATATCATAATGGAGTTGTTTTTTCGGCGTACGCCGATTCAGTAGGTTATGTGCTTGCAAAAGGTGGAAGATACGATGGTCTCAGAAAACAATCAGATCGCGACAGACCGGCTGTAGGATTTGATCTAGATTTAGTATCAGTTTCTAATTTATAGGAATGTAACTATGAATCTAAATATTTCTTTACTTGGTCTTCAGTGGGGTGATGAAGGAAAAGGCAAGGTAGTGGATAACCTGGCAAATGATCTAGATGCCGCTGTAAGGTATCAAGGCGGTCACAACGCCGGTCATACGTTAATAGTGAATGGAAAAAAAATAGTTTTTCATTTATTACCTTCAGCAATATGTCATGAAAATATAAAATGTTTTATAGCCAGAGGAGTTGTTGTAAGCCTAGATGCTTTATTCTCAGAGCTAGCTGAAGCTAACGAAGTCCTTGGAGGTATTGAAGACAGACTCATAATAAGTTCAGCTTGCAGCCTTATTCAACCTTATCACATAAAGTTAGATCAACTTAGAGAGCAGTCTAGTAATCTAACAAAAATTGGAACCACAGGAAGAGGAATAGGAACATCTTATGAAGATAAAGTCGGAAGAAGATCAGTACGAATTTCAGACCTATATAACGAAAAAAAATTAAACGATAAGTTGATGCAAGCTTTAGATTTTTATAATTCAGTTTTTGAACATTCATTTGGTGCCTCTAAAATCGATCTAAATGAATTGGTAGATTTAAATTTAAAACAAGCTGAACAACTAAAACCTTATGTTGGAAATGTAATAGAAGAAATTAGAGGATTACAAAAGTCTAAAAAGAAAATTCTCTATGAAGGTGCTCAAGGTGCTTTATTAGATGTAAGCCTAGGAACTTATCCGTATGTAACATCAAGTAACTTAATTGGGGGTGTTCCAGCTGGTGCAGGAATAAGTCCATCTGATATTGATTACACGATAGGAATTACTAAAGCCTATACTACAAGAGTTGGTGAAGGGCCGTTTCCTACTGAGTTATTTGATGAGATGGGAACTTACTTAGCTGAAACGGGTGGTGAGGTTGGAGCTACTACTGGAAGACCGAGGAGATGTGGATGGTTAGATGGTTTCCTTCTAAAAAATATGGTTAAAGTCAGTGGTGTAGACGGACTCTGCTTAACTAAGATAGATGTTTTGGACGGTTTAGAAAAAATAAAAATATGTACTGAGTATTCTAGTGAACTTACCGAAGCTGAAATGATAGAAACTATGGATCTAGAGCTTGCAAAGCCAGAATATCTCGAGATGCCAGGCTGGTCTAAACCTACAGCAGGACAAACCTCATATAAAGAGCTCGATCATAATGCTAAATCTTTTGTTGAGAAAATAGAAGAAATTTCAGGGGTTCCTGTTATTATGATTTCAACTGGCCCGAAGCGAGAAGACACGATCATTAGAAAAGATATATAAGAAATGCGATACCTCTTTTTACTTATTTTAACCTTTCCTCTATTAATCCAATCCGCTGATCTGGAGTTCAAAGAAGGCGATGAATTTATCGCAAATAAATTCGAAACCATTGCCTTATTTTTCTATAAGTCAGATGCTACTAGAGTAGACATCGCAAGAGATTTATCCTTCTCTATTCACGACTTTATGACTTATGGCGCAGTAGATCAGAGGGATATTTATAAAATCAAACGAGGCGAAACTTTCATACTAAAAGATAGTTATAGAGATGGGGAAATCTTTGAGGTTAATCTAAAAAGTTCGCGTACTTCCAGAGAAAAATATTTCATTCTTTCTGAAGATTTAAAGAATTCATCCATCACTCTGGTTACAGAAGAGTCTTAATTTCCATGAAAAGCTATTTCAAAATAGCCGCTATGGGTATTTTGCTGATAGTCTCACTTATCTTTGCTCTATATCTTGCTGTCTTCTTTGATTTTTTTGGTAAGCCCCAAGATAAGGGCAAAATTGAAGAATTTAATGCCCCCTTCTTGAGCCCAATCAACAAAGAATTGAGCGAAAAAACAATCCTATTTGGTGATTTACATGTACATACGACGTATTCCCTCGATGCTTTTATAGGGAATTTGCCTATTCTAGAAGGAGAGGGAACTCATCCAGCTGCAGATGCATGTAACTATGCAAGATTTTGTGCAAATTTAGATTTCTTTTCTATAAATGACCATGCTGAATTTTTAACAAGAAGGGAGTGGACAGACACAATAAAGTCTTTAAGAGACTGTTCAAGAATATCTAATGAGTCAGATGAAACTTCTATCATACCCTTTCTTGGCTGGGAGTGGACTCAGACAAGCTTAGATATAGAGAAACATTATGGACATAAGAACGTAATACTAAAATCTCTTCATGATAATATCCCTGAAAGACCTATTGGAGCACCCGATCATAAGTTTTTTAGGAGCATAGTAGAAGCCCCAGCTTACACATTATTTGGAGCCATGCTTTATGACTATAAAAATACTTCTTATTATTTGAACTATAGGCAAAGACAGTTGCTTATCAAGAACCTTGAATATTGTGACAATTCGACTCATGTAAAAGACCTCCCGCTTGACTGTTTGGAGAGAGCAGAGAGACCTTCTGATTTATATAGAAAATTAGACGAGTGGGGGGTAGATTCTTTAGTTATTCCTCATGGATCTGCTTGGGGAAATACTTCTCCGCCCATGGCAACATGGAAAAATCAATTAAATATCGCAGACCATAGTCCTAGATATCAAAAATTAATAGAAGTTTTTTCAGGTCATGGAAATACAGAAGAATATCGATCCTGGGAAGCTTTCAAGATATTAGATGGAGAATATGTTTGTCCAGCCCCTACAGACAATTATATTCCTGATTGTTTTCAGGCCGGTGAAATAATCAAAGAAAGATGTAGGATTTCAGCAGGAAGTGAAGAACTATGTAATCAAAGGGCGAAAGAGGCTAGAGATAACTTCACTAAAGCTAATCCTTATGGGCTATTGACCATACCTAATCCAAAGCCAGAAGAATGGTTAGACAGTGGTCAATGCAAAGATTGTTACTTACCTGCTTTTGACTATAGACCAAAATCTTCAGTGCAATATGCTTTAGCTTTAAGAGATTTCTCCATAGGAAAAACTGAACCTTATAGATTTGGTTTTATTGGGTCTAGTGATAATCACTCTTCGAGGCCTGGAACAGGTTATAAGGAAATTGATAGGATAAGAAATACTGATTCTAAATATAAGTCATCAAATCAAGTCATGAATTTGAGTCAACTTTCGAAAGACTATGCTATTCCAAGATCTCAAGAAATTAACTTGGAGCAAATGATTGATAGGATGAAACCAAGTCAGGGAGAAAGAATAGCCTCATTTCTTTACACAGGCGGTTTGATAGCAAGTCATGTATTAGAAAGAAATAGAAACTCTATATGGAATTCTTTAAATAATAGAGAAGTATATGCAACGAGCGGAGAGAGAATTTTATTATGGTTTGATGTGACTAACCACCCATCTGGAGAGTTAATGCCTATGGGCAGTGAATTCTCTATGCAAGAAAATCCAAAGTTCAAAGTAAGAGTATTAGGTTCTCAAAAACAGGCCCCTGGGTGTAGTTCGGAGAATGAGATAACTAAAAAATACCTAGACAAGCTATGTAATGGAGAATGTTTCAATCCTACTGACGAGAGGAATAATATCTCTAGAATAGAAATTATAAGAATAAGACCCCAAACCTATTCTGACGAACCTATAGAAACTTTAATTGAAGATACTTGGAAGATTTTTGAATGCGAACCTTCGCAAGAAGGTTGCATAGTAGAGTTTGAAGATCCTAATTTTATTGATGCTAATAGAGAAGTTATCTACTATGTCAGAGCTATTCAAGAACCCTCGCTAGCAATTGGAGCGGCAAATTTAGCTTGTGAATTTGATGATGATGGTAAGTGTAAGAAAGTAAAACTTTGTGGAGATGCAAAAGGGCAGGGAGAGGGCGATTGTTTATCCGAAAACGAAGAGAGAGCTTGGTCATCTCCTATATTTATTAAATATTCTCAGAGTTAGATTTATACATCTTATCTAAGATTGCATTTACATACTTATATCCATCAGCAGCGCCATACTTTTTGGTTAATCTTATGCTTTCTTTAATAATGATCGGGGCATCTGTTTTTGTGTATAACATCTCATAGGCAGCCAATCTCAAAGTATTCCGCTCTATCGGATCAAGGGAAGAAAGTTTTCTCTCCATAAAGCTTGATAGAGAGATATCTATCTTCTCTTTAAATTTCATAACACCTTCAAGAAGGTCCTTATAATGTGGATATCTACTTTGAAGAGATAAATCTTTTAAGAGTTCTTTAATGTCTGAGCCGGAGAGTTCTATCTCATAGAGACTTTGTATTACTTTATCTCTCGATCTTACGGGCGAAGTGTCTTTTTTGGATTTCATGGATCAAGAGAGGGAATCCACCATATTTAATGCTGTTAGTGCAAATTCTTTTCCCTTATTCATTTTGTTTGGGTCAGACCTTTCTTCAGCCTGCTCAATTGTATTAGTAGTTAGGACTCCACATATCACAGGAGTGCGGGTCTTAAGCGCAACATCCTGAAGACCTTCAAGACATGAACTGGATATAAAATCAAAATGAGGAGTATCACCTCTTATAATCGCTCCTAGCGCAATAACTGACAATATGCCTTCTTTTTCTGCCATGAATTGAGTCGCCAGTGGCAACTCAAATGCTCCTGGTACTTCTTTAAGATATATATTTGCCTCATCTACACCTTGGCTTATAAGCTCTTTTTTAGCTTCTTTTAATAAATCTTGAACTATAGAGGGATTCCATGAGGTGAAGACAATTCCGTATTGTCCTTGTTGAGCTTTCATTGACGTATCTTTAATTTTAAGACCTTTCATTATGTTAATTTATAAATTCAGTTATCTCTAAATCAAAGCCTGTGAGAGGGTATTTTAAGGAGGCCCCCAGTAGTCTAATCTTAGTTACACCTAGATCTTTTAATATCTGAGCTCCAACACCAACAATTCTAGTATCTGGACCTTCATTCTTTGTTTTGGGTTTTCTGCCTTTTAGAAATGAAATGTTAGAGAGAAGTTCTTCAGAGCTCTCTGTGTGAGATAAAAGAAGTATTACGCCTTTTCCTTCTTCATCAATTTTTTTCATTGCTTGAGAAAAAGATAATCTACTGCCAAATTTATTAATACCCATAATGTCCTGAAGAGTATTATTCTGTTGAACTCTGACTAACACTTCGTCAGTGCTTTTAATTTTATTCTTTACCAAGGCAATGTGCATATCTCCATTGATGGTATCTTCGTAAGCATGTAAAGAAAATTTACCATACTCAGACTCAATATCCGTTTTATCAACTAGCTTGATGCTCTTTTCGCTGATATTCCTATAATGAATGAGATCGGCAATTGTTCCAATTTTCAGGTTATGTTTTTTTGCAAACACCTCTAAGTCAGCTCTCCTTGCCATAGTCCCATCATCATTCATAATCTCTACAATTACAGCAGATGGATCTAACCCAGCTAATTTAGCAAGATCTGTACCAGCTTCTGTGTGACCTGCTCTTGTCAAAACACCACCTTCCTGAGCTTTAATTGGAAAAACATGTCCAGGCTGTACTATATCATCGGCTTTGGCTTTTTTATTTACAGCAGCTTTTATTGTTGTTGCTCTATCTGCAGCTGATATACCAGTTGTTACACCTTCTGCAGCTTCAATAGAAGTAGTAAAGGCAGTCCCTAATTCTGTACCATTATTTTTTACCATTTGTTGAAGACCTAGTCTTTTACATCTGTCCTCATTGATTGCTAAACAAATTAAACCTCTCGCATGGATTGCCATGAAGTTGATTGCATCTGCATCAACCTTTTCTGCAGCAAGTACCAGATCGCCTTCATTCTCCCTATCTTCGTCATCCATAAGAATAACCATCTTTCCCAAAGAGATGTCTTCAATAATTTCTTGTATGCTATTTAGCTTCATTATTCTTATTTTGGGGTAAGCGTAATCTTCAAATCTTCGCCTAAATTTTCCATATCCCCAATTGTGAAACCTATTGTACTCAGTTTTTGATTGTTCTGACCGAATTTAGAAAAGGTATTTCTATCCTTCCCCAGCAGTTTTGGTGCATGATAAAGGATTAATTCATCAATCAATTCTTGGGCCAGAAGCGCGTCTAGAAGTATTGATCCCGACTCAACCATAAGAGTATTGATAGATTTTTCTTCCGCCAAGTAACTCATTATGTTATTCAAATCCGCCAAATCATTTTTTGACATAATACAAATTTCACTACTTTTGGATTTAATCTTTGAATGTTTAGTTGTGAACACTAGTGTCTCTGCTTTCGAGGAAAAAATATTCTCCTCCCCATTTAGGTAATTATTTCTATCAATCACTACCCTAAGTGGTTGTTTTACATCGTTGATGTCATATCCCGAGTCTCTGGAAGTAAGAGAAGGATTATCTTTCAAAATAGTTCCTGTTCCTGTCAAGATAGCTTCATTAGAAGCTCTAAGTTTATGGACATCTTTCCGGGATATCTCAGAAGTAATCCATTTACTCTTACCAGAATTTAAAGCTATCCCTCCGTCAAGACCAACTGCCATTTTAGCTGTTATAAATGGTCTATTTTTTTCTAACCTAGAAAAGAATCCTCTGTTGAGTGCACGTGCTTCATCTCTTAGAAGACCTTCAATAATTTCTATATCTTTTTCTTTTTTTGCAAACCCATCCTGTGAAATATCTTCAGAGGCAATATAAACTTTCTTAATTCCATATCGTTTTATAGATTCAGAACAGGGCGGAGTTCTTCCTGTAGTAGAGCAAGGCTCTAATGTTACAAACATTTCAGAATTCTCTAGAGCTGATTCTGCACTTGAGCCTAGATTTTCAAAAACATTCTGAATAGCATTGACTTCTGCATGTCCTTCTCCAGCTTTTTGATGCCATCCTCTGCCGATGACTTTGTTATCCAGAGTAATAACACAACCCACCATCGGATTAGGTCTCGTAGTTAAAAGACCTTTTTTAGCGAGAGATAGAGCTTCGCGCATGTGCTCTGATGGGGACGTCATAATTAATCGCTAGTTAATTTCTCAACCTCTTCTGAAAATTCATTGATGTCTTCAAATCTTCTGTATACAGAAGCAAACCTTATGAAGGCAACTTCATCTATTTTTCTAAGGTTTTGCATTACAACTTCTCCGATTAGTCTCGAGGGTATTTCTCTTTCCCCGGAAGATCGAATATCTTTCTTTATATCTTCGATAAGAGTTTCTATCTCTTCTTCTCCAACAGGTCTTTTCTCTAAAGATCTATAAAGACCTTCCCTCAATTTGTGCTCATCAAAGGGTTCTCTGGAATTGTTTTTTTGTTTAATCACTCGTGGCATTAAAAGCTCTGCAGTTTCAAATGTTGTAAATCTCTCATTACATGAAGGACATTCTCGTCTTCTTCTGATTTGCTGACCTTCAGCTATCAGTCTGGAGTCGATTACTTTTGTATCAGAGAAGCCACAGTAGGGGCAGTGCATAATTCAGCGGAGTAAACTGGATAACTAGAACAAAGCTCGATAACCTTGCTCTTAACGTCGTTAATTAAAATTTGGTTATTAATATCTTCCAAGATATCACAAATCCAGTTTGCAACTAATGTTACCTCTGGCTCCTTGAAGCCTCTTGTTGTTGCAGCTGGTGTTCCTATTCTTAGACCACTCGTTACAAATGGTGATTGTGGATCATTAGGAACAGCATTTTTGTTAACTGTAATATTGGCTGTTCCAAGGGCTGCATCAGCATCTTTTCCGGTCAAACCCTTTTCAACTAGATCAACAAGGAACATATGATTTTCTGTCCCGTTAGAGACAATATTTATGCCTCTTTCCATGAACGTAGCGGCCATTTGTTTTGCATTTTCCTTCACTTGCTTCTGATAATCTTTAAAAGCCGGATCTAGCGCTTCTTTGAAGCATAATGCTTTAGCAGCAATTACGTGCATCAAAGGTCCACCTTGTGTACCAGGGAAGATGGCTGAGTTAAGTTTTTTATGTATTTCTTCATTATCTTTAGCAAGAATTAATCCGCCTCTCGGACCTCTTAATGTTTTATGTGTTGTAGTTGTTACAACATCTGCATGGGGTATGGGAGAGGGATATTCCTTGGCAGCCACTAAACCAGAGACATGTGCCATATCAACCAAAAGGTAAGCATCGACGGAATCAGCAATCTCTCTAAATTTTGCCCAATCAACAATTCCAGAATAGGCTGAGAAGCCAGCTATAATTAGCTTCGGATTATGCTCTCTAGCAAGATCTTCCACTTCTTGGTAATTAAGTTCACCAGTTTTTGGATCCAGTCCATATTGAAATGAATTATATGTCTTCCCAGAAAAATTTACTTTTGCGCCGTGAGTAAGGTGTCCACCATGATCTAAGCTCATTCCAAGGATAGTGTCTCCAGCATCACATAGAGCTAGAAAGACAGCGGAGTTAGCACTCGCACCGGAATGAGGTTGAACATTTGCATAAGCAGCTCCATAAAGTTCCTTGGCTCTTTCTATTGCGAGGGATTCTGCAACATCAACATTTTCGCAGCCACCGTAATATCTTTTTCCAGGATACCCTTCTGCATATTTGTTTGTCAGCACAGACCCTTGGATTTCTAGAATTCCTTTTGAAGTGTAGTTTTCTGATGCAATTAATTCTATGTGCTCTTCTTGACGAACGGACTCTTTAGATATGGATTGCCATAACTCGGGATCAAATTCTTCTAAACCTTTATCTGTAATAAACATATGTTGTTAAATAGTTAAGGGCGCTATTTGATTATACAGAATATCACTTAACATCTCTTAATTAAGTTCATGCTTTATTGGTCTTGACGGGTGATTTTCTTCCTTTATTAACTTCAGAGCAAATTTTGCAAACTCTTCCATCACAACCTCTGGCGGTACAATACTCTCGTCCATAAAATATAATTTGTAAATGAAGTTTATTCCAATCCTCAACAGGGAATCCTTTCTTAAGATCTCTTTCAGTTTGCTTCACATTTTTGCCTCTCGAAAGTCTCCATCTTTGAGCTAATCTGTGGATATGTGTATCTACGGGAAATGCTGGGTGATTAAATCCCTGACTCATAACAACAGAAGCAGTTTTATGACCTACGCCAGGTAAAGTCTCCAAAGCTTCAAAGCTCTCAGGGACTTGCCCCTCATACTTTTCGCACAAAATTTTACTCAATTCTGCTATTGCTTTTGATTTTTTAGGAGATAAACCGCAAGGTCTGATTATTTTTCTTATTTCATCTGGATCAACCAAGGCCATATCAAATGGGTTATTGGCTAATGAGAAGAGTTCAGGCGTCACTTGGTTAACTCTTATATCAGTACATTGTGCCGATAATAAAACGGCAATTAAGAGTGTATAAATAGAATCATGATCAAGGGGAATAGGAGTTTCCGGATAGAGCCTCTGAAGCTCCTTACTAATATAAATAAATCTTTGTTCTTTCTTCAAAACTTATTTCTTCTTTAATTTACTTAGTATACTTGTTTAATGTTTGATGGAAGAGTCAAAAAGATTATAGATTTTTTAAAAGAAAAGTTCACAGAGGAAACTGAATCTACTAGAACCATGCTCAAAATTTACTCTGATTATGTTAAGGGTGAAGCTAACGATGAAGACATAGAAAAAGCTAATAAACAACTAAATGAAATACTTAAAGATTTAAGTTTTGGTCTAATGGCAGTCATTCCTTTTGCACCTATAACAATTCCTATGATTGCTAAATTTGCGAAGAAGCATAATATTGACCTTCTTCCTGAATGGTTCAAGGATTCTCTAAAGTAGAATCAAATTTATTTTTTGTTTGTGACAAAGAAGAGATAAACACCAGATAAAGCACTTATTAAGGCCAGAATTGAAAATATTTTTAAGAAAATATTTCCTATATCATCTCTCTCATTCCAGTCCATGATATGGACACCCCACATAAAGTCCCAAATTCTCCATTGATTAGACCTGATTGCGACAATTTCTTCTGTGTATGGATCCACATATACATTTATTTCTTCTTTTGCATCGTTAAGTGCTTCAATTTTATATAGAGGCAATGATCTGCCTCTATATTCTGAACCAGGTTTATTTTCGGTTATTTCTGTAACTAAACTTGGCTTTAAAAAGGTTTTGTTTTCGACCAAAGATAAAGCTTGTTGTGGTTCAATCTTTTGGGTCTTTGGCACCTCCTTTACAGCTACAGTTTTTAAGTATTGACTCCCTCTTACTTCTTCGATTTTGTTAAAAGAAAAATAAATACCTGATATGGTCCATAAGAGAAGTTGAACCGAAATAGCCAAGCTCAGATATTTATGTATCTTTCTGGGGGAACCTTTCAAACTAACTTTTATATAGCCTTTTGTAGTTTGGAGGCGACAATTTCTTCAGCCTCAGCCATTATTCTATCTATCAATTCTTTTACTGTTGGGATATCAGACACCAATCCAGCTACCATGCCACAAGACCAAGCCCCTGCTTCTGGCTCTCCATCCATCATAACTTTTGGGTAAACTCCAGCTACTTCATCGATAATATCTTCAAATTTAAGTTCATCTCCATAAGCCTTTTCTTTAGCCATCAGGCTTTCTACAGCTGGATTATTTAACACTCTTTCTGTGTTTGTGAGAGATCTCATGATTAGTCTTGTATCTAACTCACTGGCATTAACAATAGCTTCTTTAACATTCTGATGAACAGGAGCATCTTGAGTAGCAATGAAACGCGTCCCCATATTCATGCCTTCAGCACCCAAGGCCATTGCAGCTATAAGACTTCTAGCATCAGCCATTCCTCCAGAGGCAACAAAGGGTATATCGAGTTCGTCAGCTGCCCTTGGCAGTAGTATAAAATTCGGAATATCATCTTCACCAGGATGACCTCCACATTCAAAGCCGTCGACTGATACAGCATCACAGCCTATGTCTTGAGCTTTAATAGAATGTCTTACTGATGTGCACTTGTGAATAACCTTGATACCTGCGTCTTTCATAGCTGGCATATATACGGCAGGATTCCTACCGGCTGTTTCAACAACCTTCACACCATTATTAATGATAACTTCAATTAGTCCTGGGTAATCTGGAGGCGTCAATGAAGGTAAGAAAGTTAAGTTCACTCCAAAAGGTTTATCTGTGAGTTCTTGGCATTTTTTTATTTCTGCATCAAGTTTTTCAGGTGTACCTTGGGTAAGGCCTGTAATTATTCCAAGGCCACCTGCATTTGATACTGCTGCAGCAAGTTCTGCAAATCCTACATAGTGCATTCCACCTTGGATGATGGGATGTTCTATCCCAAATAGTTCAGTTATTTGTGTTTTCATTTCTCCTCCATAAATTTAGGAAACTTAGTATATAGATTGATTCATTTAATGTGTCATTTGTTTCCAGAGATATCGCAAGGCAATTAATGCTGGGATGTAATAGCCACAAAGAAAAATAATGATGAATGCAACATCACTCACCGGATCTCTAAAAAACCAAAAAGCCGGTCCGTCAATTAAGTCGGTAAAAAACCTAATAAAAATTAGTATGAATAGCATAGGAGCACTTTTTAGAAAGTAAGCAATAATAAATGCAAAGCCCACGGCAAGATTTCTGGCGGTATAAATCCAATCTCCCAGAATAGTTGATGATGCATTAATGTCTCCTAAAAATGATGGATCAGTTAATGCCCAATATGGCCCCAAAAACATGGGCCATACTTCCATGAAAAGAATTATAGTTAACCACCAAGGTATAGGAGTTTTTTTGGATAGTTGATTCATTCGTATAAAAAATTATCACAAATATAATTTAAGTTATTTTTTGATCAATTAGACCAATAAATATATTCATCACCTTGTTCATAAATTTGACCATCATACTTGTCGATCAAAATAGGTGCCTCATAAGCTGAAGGGAAAAGAGGGTCTTTTTGTTCAGAGTTGAATTCACTTAAAAGCTCTTCAATTATACGAGCCTCTTCAGTATGTTGTTCAATAAGATTTGTCTGCTCTAAAGGATCTATAGAAGTATCAAACAACCATCGAAAATTTTCTTTTTTACTAATTATATATTTCCATTTGCCATGTAAGACAGATTGATGATTTCCTGACCGCCAGAAAAGCGTTTCGTGAGGCTCATTAGAATTTTCATTTTTTATAAATGGCATTAAGTTCACACCATCTATCTTACTTTCCTTTGATATTTCGGCTTTTGCTGCCGCAGCAATTGTAGGAAAGATATCAAAGTGATGAATTGCACTATCCGATATTTGATTGGGATTTATCTCATCAGGCCAACTAGCAATAAAAGGCACTCTTATGCCGCCTTCAAAAAAGCTAATCTTCCAACCTCTGTAAGGTTTATTAACATCTTCTAGCTCAATGTAGTTAGCTCCTCCATTATCACTGGTAAATATGATTAACGTTTTTCCATAAATATCTAGTTCTTTTAATTTTTTGACAATCAATCCAACACTTCTATCTAGGGCAGCTATCATTCCTGAGTAAACTTGCAGATTATGCCCTGTCATATGGATCATCTCCTCGACATCACTTCTTAAGGCCTGGAGAGGATTGTGGATCGCCCAATGACTTAGATATAGGAAAAAAGGTCTATTTTTGTTTTTATCAATGACTTTTAGAGCCTCTTGTGTGTAATAGTCTGTTACATATCCTTCTGGTTTAAAAAGATCTCCCCCATTGAATTTTGCTGCATACTGGCCTGAGCTCCAAACCATTTTATCTATAGAAGTATCGAATTTCGCATTTACGACATCAGGATGATCTTGTGGTAAATAATAGCCACCCTGTAATGCCAACGAATCATGAAATCCCTGGCTTTGAGGATCCATGCCGTACGCATGACCTAGATGCCATTTTCCAATATGGGCTGTGTAATATCCTGAATCTTGCAAGATCTCGGCAATTGTTGTCTGCTCACTTGGCATACCCTGCTCTAAAAAAGGTGGCAGGTTTGATGCTATCTCTCTATCAATTCTTCCTCGTAAAGCCGAATCATCTTCTTGTACAAGCCAATTTAGTACTGTTCTTCCAGCATCAGGAACAGGTGTAAATTCAAAGCCAAATCTTGTTGGATATTTTCCAGTCATGATGGAAGCTCTTGATGGAGCACATGTTGCATTAGCGGCATAGCCTCTGGAAAACCATATTCCACTTTCGGCTAGTGAATCTATATGCGGAGTTTGAAGAGTTCCATCAGCTGCCCCACCATTATGAAGCGAAATATCGTTGTATCCCATATCATCAGCCAAAATTAAAATAATGTTTGGCCTTGTGTCATCGATATTAAGATTTTGGGAGGGACCTTCTGCCCAACTAGTAGGTATATTTTCTTGCACTGGATTAATCAAGTTCATTACTTTTGGCATCATCCAAACTATTACGTTTACCTTATATTCCCAAAGGAGAAGTCCTGAAACTAATATTATCAACAATGAATAGAAAAGCTTTCTCATGATTTGGTTCTACTTGGCCTTTTCTCTAGTTGATAGTATTAAAAATATTATTAAGAGAAAAACTACATAAGGAGCCCCTGTAGCTCCGGGTGTCATGCCAGATGTATAGATACCACCATCTACAACAGATTTCTCCATAAAAGGATATACAAAAAGTCTAACTGACCATTCAGTTAACCAAAATATAAACATCAAAGGAATTAATGATTTATATCTTAAAATTACTACCCAAGATATCCCGCAGAAAATTAATTGAGCCAAGCCCCATAAAGAGAAAAACATGTAAATTAGTGGCATTGGATCCGGATTACCTGATAAAACGATAAAGTTTGCAATATCGTGCATTCCATATTGCTCAAAAAACATATGAATGACTGATCTCCAAGTCATGAGACACACAAATGCAACAAAGAACCACAGAGCAAGTCTACTTCCTCGATATGTATTGTCTGCAGTAGAAGGCAGCAGATTTAGGTTGAACATATTTAGAGTTTCAGTGCCCCTAGTTCTGAGCAAGTTTGATTAAATTCTTTAATCGTATCTTGGATAATTTCTTCAGCTGACTTTATCCCGTCTATTAATCCTACCGATTGTCCTGAAAGTGCTGGTGCCGCGTTCATATCACCACCAAAATATAGATCTTGTATTTTACCCATTGCTGACATATCCATTTCTCCAGCTTCCAAAATCTCTTTCGTGAACTCCGTTCTTAGTGCTCTAATTACGGGTTTGGAAGTTTTATTTAATATCCAAGTTCCATTGAGGGAAGAGTCAAAGATATAATTTTTAAAATTCTCATGCACTGGACTTTCTTTACTGGAAACAAATCTTGTTCCCATTTGAATTCCTTCAGCTCCTACAGCAAAAGCTGCTGCCATACCAGCACCATCTGCAATTCCGCCTGCTGCTATTATTGGCAAATCTATTTTTTTTCTTATGGCTTGTATTAAAACGAAAAGACCAACTTCCTCTGGACTCTTAAATCCTCCTCCTTCAGTTCCTTCCACCACAAGTCCATCAACACCACAATCTGCTGCTTTTATTGCGCCTTCAACACTTGGCACTGCATGATAGACAGTAATGCCTGCATACTTGAGTATGTCTATATACTTAGAGGGATCACCAGCAGAAGTTGTTACAAACTTCACTCCATGTTGAACACAAAACTCTACCATGCTCTCATCTCTTAAAAAGAGGAGTGGTAGATTGACTCCAAAAGGTTTATCGGTAAGTTCTGACATTTTTTCTATTTCTGCTTTGCAGTTATCAACTTCACCAGAAGAAGTTTCAATTACACCGAAGCCTCCCGCATTGCAAACCGCAGAAGCTAATTGACTTCTTGCAATCCAGCCCATTGGCGCTTGAATTATTGGATATTTTGACCCTGTATGTTCCGTTACTCTGTTCATTAGTTTTCCTTAATAAAGTTGATTAATAATTCTGAAAGCTCTTTTGGCTTTGTCCATTGATAAAAATGACCACCTCCAATTTGAGGAGCACTTTTTGCATTTGGGCACATTTCTAATACATCCTTTTCAATTCCATTAGTAACAGGATCATCTCCTGCGAAGACACTAAGAAAAGGTTTATCCCAGGAAGAGAAAAACTCTCTCGCTTTTCTTTGCTCCTCTAAGGATTCATCAGGAATTGTCGGTACATGACTTGGCATAGCTCTTGGTCCCATTTTATAACTTGGGTCTGGAAAAGGGGCTTCGTAGGCCTTGGCTATGTAAGACTTGAAAGGTGATGCACTATATTTTCCTAATAAGATAAAAATATAATTTAATGCCAGAGAAACTAAAGATCTTTTATCCATTTGCATCGATTGTATAAATCCTATTGGTAAATCCTCTGTATCCCAACAAAATTTTTGCCAGTACATAAATTTGAGTCCTGGATGAGTTTTGCCACTATCCATTTGGCGTATTTGTTTTGACATAGAAAGGGGGTGGAGTTTTATATTACTTTCTCTAAATGCTTTTATTTTCTCAATAACTTCCTTTGATACTTCTGGATTATAAGGAAGGCCAGTATTACCCATTGAGACTTTCAAGAATCTATCAGGTTCACGAGCAACTATTCTTAATCCAATCAAACCTCCCCAGTCCTGACCAAAAAAAGTTAGGTTTTGAAAATTATTCGCATTCAACCAATCCACCATCCAATCAACTTGATTTTGGTAGCTGTAGTCTTCTCTAGCAGCAGGTTTATCAGATTTTCCATAACCTGGTAAGTCAGGTGCGATAACTCTTATTCCTGCTTCCGTTAAGAAAGGTATCATCTTTGAGTAAAGGTAGCACCAAACTGGCTGACCATGCATCGCCAATAAAATAGGTCCTTCTTTTGGTCCTTCATCTATATGATGTATTCGCAAATCTGAACCATCATTAGTTTTTATATTTGTGTAATGCGGTTTGTATGGAAAATCAGTTATCTTTTCAAATCTCTCATCAGGAGTTCTTAATATTTTCATATTTATTTTTCTTTCAATAATAAATTTTCACAGCCTGTTCCCTCAAATAGATCTAGTAATCTTTTTTGATCAATCTCAGTTAAAGAATAAAATTCTTGGTTTATCCATTGGAGACACTTGCCTTGATAATTAAAAGTTTTTTGACTCCAGACAGACCCGTCTATTTCTGTTTCCCAAGTCTCATTACCATCTTTTAAAGCCTCATTATTTGCTAAAAGTGCAGGCACATATACATGTCCTATTTCTTTTAATAAAGACAACATACTTTCTGGAAGTGAGTCAAAAGTCTCCCATGCATTTTTTTCTAGATTGATACCTGATAGATCTTCCATACTATTTATCCACGCTACAGTTCGTAGAGATTCTTCGTGTGCAATTTTTCTAGAAGTTGGATCTAAACCTATTAACTGAGTAAGTTGACCATATATTGCAAAGTCTGCTGAGCTTGGCCTTTGTCCAAATAGAAAAGGTAAACTACTCAAATGATTCTCCATGATACCTAGAAACCGTTTATAACTGCTCTCTATGATTGGGGCAGTTATTTCATTTGAACCTACTACCCAAAGCCTTTCTATTTGTCTTGAACCAATTCCTTCCTTAAAGATTTTCCAAAGATCTTCTTTGAGATCTACTTTATGATTCAATGGCAGGATAGAAGAAGCATTATCGGCATCCTCATCGAAGTGCCAACGGTAATGAAACATGTATTTGGTCACCCACTCATCTCCAAAATCCTCTAGTAGATAATTTAGGAAACAAAGGGCTGGATCTTCCGGTATAACACTCCTTCCTTCAAATTCTTTTTCAAGTCTTCTGATAATAGGAGTTGAGTCAGTCACAGTCTGAAGATGACCCTTTTCATCTCTCATTAGAAATGTAGGAAGAAGAACAGGCTTGGGAGGATCTATACCAAGTTCCTCGAATGCACCCCCACTTTCTAAAAGTTCTCCAGGATTACCCCAGATCATTTCATAAGGTATATGTCTATATCTTAATAGTGCAAGCATCTTTCTTGTATAAGGAGATGGTGGAGCACCAATAAGGATAACTTTTTCTTTAGATAACACCTTAAAATTCCTTATATATTCTCTACAGAAGTTTCGATATTTAACTGTCCTTCTAGGCCTGCAACTCTGTGCTGTGCACTTTGTATGTAATCAGGATCTGAAATCATTTCCAACATAGCCTTTCTGGACGGGTACATAGCTATGGCTACTTTGTCCCATAAATCTTCAACTTCGCCCAGCATTAGCCTATCAACATTACCTCCAAAAATTGGTTTCCCGCCAACTTTAGCTAAGTGCCCAACAACTTCCTCGCCATAAATAGCATATGCCTCTTCACCTGAAAGGTCTGTTTCTCTTTTATCTGGATATTGCGCCTTTTCTTTAAATTTAAGCAGATTCACCATAAAAATTGGTTTATCTTCTTCTTGATCATTGAACCCTTTAAGTTGTTCTTCATTGGGCATAACTGCATTTTTAACTTCCATAAACCTCTCCAAGTTTTACAACATATTTTATGTCATTAGTAAGGTTTTAAATATAAACAAAATAAGGTAACTTGAACATATGAAAAATAAACAAGTAATTATCAATAGTCTTCCTGAAGGTAAATTAACTGAGAGTAATTACAGGCTAGTTGAGTCTGAAATACCCGAAATTTCTTCTGATCAGGTTTTAGTTAAAACAATATCTTTTGCGATAACTGCTGGCACTCGTGCAGGTCTCCAAGGTAGCGCTAGTTACGCAGGAGCCCCGACTACAGGAATTGTTATGAACTGCACAGGCATTGGAGAAATTGTAAAGAGTAATTCAGAAGAATATCCAATCGGTAAAAATGTACTTACTCAAACAGGTTGGCAAGAGTATTCGGCCCAAAATATTCAGTCTTTGACTCTTCTTAGAGATACTGTCGCACCTTCTTTATATTTGGGCCCTTTAGGTATCAATGGATTGACAGCGTACTTCGGTCTTCTTGAAATCGGACAGCCACAAGAAGGGGAGACTGTTATGATCTCGGCAGCCGCAGGATCGGTTGGACATATGGTGGGACAAATTGCCAAGATCAAAGGCTGCAGTGTCATTGGAGTTTGTGGGAGTGACGATAAATGTGAAAAACTTATTAATGATTTAGGTTTTGATGCTGCTGTAAATTATAAAGACGCTAATTTCAGACAAAATTTAAAGGAAGCAACTCCTAATGGAGTAGATGTTTATTTTGATAATACTGGTGGCATGATTTTAGGTTCGGCATTATTTAGATTAAATTCGGGTGGCAGAATAGCTTGCTGTGGAGTTGTTTCGCAATATGACACTAGTACACCAGAACCGGGACCAAGAGGGATACCGGGGCTACTGGTAAATAAAAGTATCAGAATGCAAGGATTTCTCGTATTCGATTTTGCAGATAAATACGAAAAAGCCACGAATGATTTGATTGGATGGATTGATTCGGGTCAACTCAAAGTACTTACTGATGAGCTTGAAGGCTTGGAAAAGGCCCCGCAAGGTTTCGTAGATTTATTAGCTGGTGGGAATATCGGCACGAGGATAGTTAATATTTAAAGATTATGAATTCAGCAGATGCTTTATTAAAGACTTTAATTGCTAATGGGCTCGAGGTTGTCTTTGCTAATCCAGGCACTTCAGAGATGCACTTAGTTGCTGCGATAGATCATCATCCAGAAATAAGACCAGTTTTGGGTCTTTTTGAAGGTGTTGTTTCAGGTGCTGCAGATGGCTATGCAAGGATGTCGGGTAAGGCAGCTGCAAATTTACTACATTTAGGCCCCGGATTAGGAAATGCATTTGCGAATATTCACAATGCAAAAAAAGCCAGAACTCCTATGTTAAATATTGTGGGAGATCATGCTACCTATCACCTTAAATATGATGCACCTTTGACCTCTGATCTAGATGGTCTTGCTAAAGCCAGTTCAGATTGGGTAGGTAGAAGTAAGTCTCCAGATGACTTATCAGATCTCGGAGCAAAAGCCTGGCAGGCTGCTCATAAATATCCAGGTCAAATCGCAACTATGCTTGTGCCAGCAGATTCAGCTTGGGGTGAGACTGAGAAATTAGGTAAAGAACTTGTTAGCGAAGGCCCCTTAGATATAGATAATTCTCTTCTTACCGATGCATATAATGTTTTGTCTTCAGAAAAAAACACTATGTTGTTTATAGGAGGAGATTGTCTAGATGAGGAATCTGTAACTTTAGCTGGAAAAATTGCTACAAAAACTGGATGTCGTTTAGCTACAGATACTTTCGTTATAAGACACAGGAGAGGAACCGGATTGACTAAGGTAGAGCCAATTCCTTATTTTGCTGAAATGGCTGAGGAACATTTAAGGGGTGTTGAATCTATTGTTTTTATAGGAACTAAGCCACCAGTATCTTTTTTTGCTTACCCAGGAAAGAAAA
Source organism: uncultured SAR86 cluster bacterium (assembly GCA_902606175.1). Lineage (GTDB taxonomy): Bacteria > Pseudomonadota > Gammaproteobacteria > Magnimaribacterales > Magnimaribacteraceae > Magnimaribacter. Next base: position 84,079 of record CACLEZ010000001.1, read on the forward strand.
GCTATCTGTCTCCAGAGAATGCTGAACTTATAGAATTAGCAACGCCTTATCAAGATGGAAAATCTGCACTTTATCAATTAAGTGAAATGTTAAAGACTGATAAGATTGATAAATCATTAATTCCTGACGGAATTATAGATGCACCATCAAATGGTGAGCTGAATGCATCAAACCTTGGCCCTTTATTTGCAAGCTTACTTCCGGAAGATGCCGTTGTTTGTGACGAAGCAGCGACATCTGGATTTTTTGTTACTCCACATGCCTGGAATTCGAAGCCACTTGATTGGTTGGCTTTAACTGGAGGATCAATAGGGCAAGGACTTCCCTTAGCAACCGGTGCAGCAATCGCTGTTCCTGAGAGGCCTGTCATTTGTCTCCATGGCGATGGAGGAGCAATGTATACAGTTCAGTCTCTATGGACGCAAGCCAGAGAAGGACTAAATATTACAAATGTTATTTTTTCAAATAAAGCTTACGCAATTCTTCAGGTTGAGTTAGAAAGAGTAGGTGCATTGGAAACGGGCGATAGGGCAAAATCAATGTTCTCTCTTGATAATCCAGAAATTAATTGGGTTTCTTTATCCAAATCCATGGGTGTTCCTGCAAATCGTACGACCACTGTGGAACAATTTTCAAAGGCATTTTCAGACGGCTTAAATTCTGAAGGACCAAGCTTAATAGAAGTTATAATTTAAAAATAAGGTAAGGGATGAATCTCAATTTTTCAGAAGAAGAACTATCATTTCAAGAGGAAGTTAAAGATTTCCTCCGTAAAGAGCTTAAGCCTGAATTAGTTACTACGTCCAGAAAGACATCCGCAGTTTTTACTGAAAAGGAAGTTGCTATGGAATGGCAAGCCATACTCGCTAAAAAAGGATGGCTTGTTCCATCTTGGCCGGAAGAATATGGAGGCACCAATTGGACTCAAGCTCAAAAATATATTTTTTCTTCGGAATGTGCAAAAGCTGGGGCTCCCAATTTGATACCAATGGGCTTAGCAATGATTGGACCACTGCTATTAGGTCGAGGAAATAAAGAGCAAAAAGACTACTATATACCCAGAATTATTAATGGAGATGATTACTGGTGTCAGGGTTATAGCGAGCCAGGTGCAGGTTCAGATCTCGCTAGCTTGCAATGCAAAGCAGACAGACAAGGCGATAAGTACATCATTAATGGAACAAAAATATGGACTACTCATGCTCACCTTGCAAACAAGATATTTTGTCTGGTTAGGACTGATAATTCAGGTAAAAATCAAGAAGGAATTACATTTTTGATGATGGATATGCATCAGCCGGGAGTCAAAGTTGAACCTCTTTTAACTATGGCCAAGGATCATGATTTTAATCAGGTCGTTTTTACAGACGCTGTAGCTCATGTCAAAGACAGGATAGGAGAAGAAAACGAAGGTTGGGCAGTTGCAAAATACTTATTAGAGTTTGAAAGAAGTGGTGGGGTAGGTGGCTCGAAAAGCTTATCTGACATAGAATTTATCAAAAAGTTAGTCCAAAAAATATCTTCACAACATCTAGACGAAAGTTTTTTGGAAATTTACTTAACTAAAATTACTGAGTTAGAAATAAAAGCTAAAGCTATCCAATGCACTTCTTTAAGAATATTAAGTTCTTTAGGGAAGGGAGATAGTCCTGGGCCGGAGTCTTCTATGATGAAGACATTAGTAACAGACCTTGAGCAAGAAATTTCTGAGCTTACTTTAGAGGTTATAGGTTATTACGGAATTCCTTTTCAAGATACAACTTATGGCAGCAATGAACCACCAATTGGCGATGAGGATTACAGACCTATAGCTGGCAAATATCAGAATCTTAGAGCGACTACTATTTACGGAGGGAGCAATGAGATACAGAGAAATATAATGGCCAAGGCTGTTTTAGGCTTATAGTTATGAAGTTATTAATAAGAGTTATTATCGCGTCATTAATTCTTGGAATTACTTCTTGGGTAATCATCCAATTACCTTCAGTTCAAGATAGAATATTGGTAGCGGCTTTCTCAGCTCTTGGCTCAGGATCGAATAATTTACCCAAAGAGGACGCCTTAAGTGCAGCTGTTTGTGGTTCAAGATCACCATTACCAAGTCCAGGAAGAGCAGAGACATGTATTCTGATTTCTGCTGGAGAAGATCTATTTGTAGTAGATCTAGGTGATGGTAGTAACGATAACCTTAGAAGTTGGAATATTAATTTTAGAAATATCGAGGCAGTTTTAATAACGCATTTACATTCAGATCACATTGCTGATTTGCCTGGCCTCCATCAGAATGCGTGGGTTGTAGGTGAGCGTAGCTCAAAGTTAAAAGTTTTTGGTCCTGAAGGCGTTGATCAATTCACCCAAGGAATAGAAATGGCTTATGCGCATGATTATGTATTTCGTAATGAGCATCACGGTGACGCAATAGCGTCTTTGGAATTCGCAGGTTTTGACACCAGTGTAATAGATCTTAATAACCCAGTAATATTTGATAATGGTGAATTGAAAATAACAGCATTTAGGGTTGTTCATGAACCAATAGAGCCTGCTCTAGGATTTAAATTTGAATACAAAGGAAGATCTATAGTAATCACGGGAGACACCTCTTACACTCAAAGTGTCATTGATAATTCAATGAATGCTGATGTCTTGTTTCATGAAGCCCAAGCTAATCATATGCTAGCGGTTATGGAAAAGTCATTGAGGAGCAGCGGCGCGGAGTTATTAGCAACCGTATTGGATGACATAACTACTTATCACACTACTTTAGTAGAAGCAGCGGAGATAGCTAATGAGGCTAATGTTAAAAAATTATTTTTTTACCATCTAACACCAGCACCTAGAAATTATATTCAAGAAATTATGTTTGTGAGGGGTGTGGATCAGGTTCGCAAAGAGTGGACTCTTGTAGAAGATGGAACCCTAGTAATATTGCCTGTCGGCTCTGAAGAGATAATCGTCACAAATATGTAAGTTGGTGCTTTTAATATAACTTGATTATTGAGTTTCAGTAACCTAACATCACGTTCCCGGTTTTTATAAAAAAAGGAGAATATATGCGTAATGCAGTAATTGTTGATAGTGTTAGAACAGGACTTGCGAAGTCATTTCGTGGTGGTTTTAATAACACTCGTGCAGATAATATGACAGCTCATGTTGTGAATGCACTTTTAGAAAGGAATCCTAAAGTCGATGCCTCTATGGTTGAAGATATTATTTTAGGTTGTGGTAATCCAGAAGGAGCTCAAGGGCATAACATCGCAAGAAATGTTGCGGTATTATCTGATCTACCTATTCAAACAGGTGGAGTAACGATTAATCGTTATTGTTCTTCAGGCTTAAACTCGATTGCAATGGCAGCAACACAAATCCAAAGTGGATTTTATGACTGCATTATTGCAGGTGGAGTAGAGTCTATAAGCACTTCTCAGGGACATACAAACATGCATATGTACGTAAATGATAAATTAGCTGAGGAAGTTCCAGGAATATATCACGCTATGGGGACTACAGCTGAAGCTGTTGCCGATAGATACAATGTTTCAAGGGAAGCTCAAGATGAATATGCTTTATCAAGCCAGCAAAGATGTGCTGCTGCACAAGATGCTGGACTCTATGATGATGAGATTATTCCTATGGATACAAAAATGATCTTAAAGAATAAAGAAACAGGTGCTGAGAAAGAAGTTGATGTAACTGTTGATAAGGATGATTGCAACAGACCGGAAACAACTTTAGATGGTCTTTCTAGTCTTAATCCGGTTTTTAATCCTGAAGGAGGATCAGTAACCGCAGGTAATTCTTCACAACTATCTGATGGTGCTTCAGTAACTCTTATAATGAGCGAAGAAAAAGCTAATGAATTAGGACTTAAGCCTCTCGCCTACTTTAGGGGTTTCACAACCGTAGGATGCCAGCCTGATGAAATGGGAATAGGTCCTGTATTTTCTATACCTAAACTTTTAGAATCTGCAGGTCTTACAGTTGAAGATATCGATCTGTGGGAACTTAACGAGGCATTTGCTTCTCAAGTTGTCTACATTAGAGATCAACTTAATCTACCGACTGAAAAACTTAATGTAAATGGAGGTTCAATAGCTATCGGCCATCCTTTCGGCATGACTGGGTCAAGACAAGTTGGTCATTTAACTAGAGAATTAAGAAGAACTGGTGGCAAGTATGGAATCGTAACCATGTGCGTTGGTGGCGGAATGGGAGCTACAGGTTTATTCGAATCTATTCCTGAGTAATAATATTGTCTAAGGATATAGCCTTGGACGAACATTTATTAATTCAAAAATATTTTTCTAACATTGGCTCGGCCTTTCTGGCCGAGCACAATGTAGAAATTTCAGTAGGAGATGATGCTTCTGTTATTTCCTCAAAGCAAAATATCCAACAAATTAATTCTTTAGATACCTCAATAGAAGGTGTTCATTTTTTAAGCTCTATGTCTTCAACAGACATAGCATATAGATCATGCGTTATTGCTTTAAGTGACCTTGCTGCTTGTGGGGCTCGACCAAAATGGTACTCAATAGCTATCACTTTGCCTCAAGTAGAGGATAGCTGGCTAAATAGTTTTTCAATAGGATTACAAAAATTTTCTGATGAATATAGGATTCCTCTTATTGGAGGAGATACAACAAAAGGAAAACTTTCAATCACCGTTCAAGTGATGGGCGAAGTTGATACTAATAAAGCCATTCTTCGCTCTACTGCCAAAGAAGATCAATTGATATTCGTAAGTGGTGTTATCGGAAATGCTTATTTGGGTTTAAAAGAACTAAGTGACAATTTTGGTACTGATTCTTACTCCAAAGCTTATCTCGAACCAAAGGCACATATAGATCTTGGCTTAAAACTATCTGATATTGCTAGTGCATGTATAGATATCTCTGATGGTTTATTGCAAGATTTAAATCTTATTTGCCAATCGAGTAATATAGGCGCTGAGATTTATCTAGAGAAGATACCAACATCAATTTCAGAGAAATCTCTAGAACTTATCAATTCAGGTGATGACTATGAATTATGTTTCACTGTGGATGAAGATAAGTACGACGAATTAATGAATATCTCCAAGACTTTAAATATCCCTATTACATTGATTGGAAAAACAAGCTTTTCAAAAGATCTCATTCTTTATGATGCTGATAACCAAAGAGTTGAATTGAATTCTGGTTATAGTCATTTTTAGCATGAATCTAAGAAACCCTCTTTCATGGCTATCATTAGGATTTGGTTCAGGATTATCACCAATTGCACCAGGGACTATGGGAAGCATTGTCGCAATGATAATTTACTATTTTTTCTTCGATAGCTTGACTACTTCCTTAACAAATAATTTCTTCTTTCTTATATTCATAATGATAAGTTTTTTAATAGGTATTTACATATATCCGAAAACTGTTGAAAAAGATGATGACCCCGGTAGTTTCGTTTGGGATGAATTTGTAGGTATGTGGGTAGCTTGCTTGCCGCTTTCATATATTGAAACTTCTTTTCTGTGGTTACTGGTTTCGCTCTTTCTGTTTCGTATATATGATATTTGGAAACCCTTAGGCATTAGGACCTTCGATAAAGGACACGGAGCTTTTAATGTAATGATTGATGACGTGATAGCAGGTGTTTATTCGGCAGTTTCAATCATTTTTATATTTATTTTTTTTAATTACATTTAGGAATTCTCAAGTAAAATACCCATTCCAAAAATTATGTCCATTGAAAAAAAAGCTGAAGCCAAACTACCAACTCACTGGGGTGATTTTTCTGTTATTGCTTACGAAGATCCTAAATTAGGAGAGGAGCACTTACTTCTCTATTTAGGAGAACTTGTAAATGATTCTCTGCTGAGAATTCATTCTCAATGTTTGACTGGAGATGCTTTATATAGCTTAAAGTGTGATTGTGGCTCTCAACTTGCGCAAGCTATGCAGTCAATTGCAAAAGAAGGTCATGGAATGATAATTTATATGGCACAAGAGGGTAGAGGTATTGGCCTTGTGAATAAAATTAGAGCTTATGAACTTCAAGATAAAGGTTTAAATACAATTGAAGCAAATGAAGCCCTAGGATTTGCTGCTGATGAGAGAGATTATTCATATTGCAAAGAGATACTTGCGTCTGTTGGAATTTCTTCTGTAAAACTAATGACTAATAATCCTGCAAAAATAAAGGGATTAGAGGATGTTGGCATTGATGTATCAGAAAGAATATCTATTGAAATTGAACCTAATGAACACAATCAAGATTACCTAAAGATTAAAGCAAAATATATGGGCCATATGCTAACTGATTCAGATTAGTCCTAATTTTTCTTTAACAGACTTTTCTATCCCATTTGCATCTAATCCATTAAGAATCTTTTGTTGTTCTTGATCTCCATGCTCTATAAATTCATCTGGAAGGCCTAAATTGAGTATCTTTGCACTGGAATTTAATTTTATGAGATGCTCGTTAACTGCTGAACCAGCTCCGCCAGCCATTACATTGTCTTCGATGGTAACTATGAGTTTATAATTATTACTTATTTCTTCTAATAGACTTTCATCTAAAGGTTTTATAAATCGCATATCCACTACTCTTGCGTTAATCTTTTTGCCAGCCTCCATAGCAGACTCAAGCAGACTGCCAAAAGAAAGAATAATAACTTCCTTCTCCTCAGAATTTATTACTGTAAAACTTTTTCCTATTTCTATAGTTTCTTGGCTCTTAGAATAATCTATTCCTCTACCAGTTCCTCTCGGATATCTAATTGCGACAGGTCCTGGATGGTCATAGCCGGTGTTAAACATTTTCCATGCTAATGACTCATCGGAAGGAGCCATTATTATCATATTTGGAATACATCTCATATAAGACAAATCAAAAGCGCCATGGTGAGTGGCTCCGTCCAATCCAACTAATCCTGCTCTATCTATAGCAAATAGAACATCTAAATTTTGTAACGCTACATCATGTATGAGTTGATCATAAGCTCTTTGTAAAAAGGTGCTATATATAGCAACAACAGGTTTCATTCCTTCGCAAGCTAGCCCTGCAGCAAAACTGACACTATGTTGCTCAGCTATGGCAACATCATAATATCTATCGGGAAACTCTTTAGAGAATTCAATCATTCCTGATCCTTCGCCCATAGCGGGAGTGATTGCAACAAGTCTCTCATCTTTGTTAGCTTTAAAAGATAACCATTCTCCAAATATCTTTGAGTAGGAGGGCTTTTTTGGTTGTGCACTTTTATCATTTACGAGGTCTTCCTGCTTTATTTTATTAATTGCATGAAATCCTATGGGATCATCTTCAGCAGGAGCAAAACCTTTACCTTTAGTTGTAATGACATGAAGGAATTTTGGTCCATTTATATGTTTCAAATCATCTAATATATTAATTAATCCATTGGTATCATGTCCGTCTACTGGTCCAAAGTATTCGAAACCTAATTCTTCAAATAATGAACCAGGAGCGACCATTCCTTTCGCATGTATTTCTGCCTTCCTGGCAAATTCTTTTGCACGAGGCACATAAGTTAAAACATTTTTCCCACCTTCTCTGATTCTATTGTAAGTTTTACTTGCCCATATACGAGCGAGGTAATTTCTTAATCCACCTATGTTTTCTGAAATAGACATTTGATTATCATTTAGAATAACTAGAAGATTTTTATCTATAGAGCCAGCATGAGCTAAGGCTTCATAAGCCATGCCGGCAGTCATTGCTCCATCTCCAATCACCGCCGTGACATGCCTTTTTTCATTTTTCTTTTCCGCTCCTGTGATCATTCCAAGCGCTGCGCTAATTGAAGTACTAGAGTGGCCAACCCCAAAAGTGTCATATTCACTTTCGGATCTTACAGGGAAGGGTGCCAGTCCATTATTTTGACGCATGCTTTCCATCGCATCTTTTCTTCCGGTCAATATTTTATGAGGATATGTTTGATGTCCAACGTCCCAGACAATCCTATCATCAGGCGTTTCAAATTTGTAATGTAGGGCTAATGTTAGTTCAATAACTCCAAGTCCTGCGCCAAAATGCCCGCCTGTCTTACCTACTGTGTAAAGGAGGAATTCCCTTAATTCATCTGCTATTTGAGGTATCTGAGATTGATTAAGCTCTCTAAGATCCTTAGGCGAATTAATATTTTTTAGCAGCTCTGTAACAGGCTCATCAGTTGGTATGGAATCGAAAATTTTCACAGTTTAAGTTTTTCTTGAAACAATATAGTCAGCTAATTTGCACAGATTATCAGTATTTCTTTCTAATAGTTTAAGTTTTTCTTTTGCTTCTTTAGCCAAGTCAAAAGCTCTGGCCTTCGAGTTTTCAATACCGACAATAGATGGATAAGTTAGTTTATCTTTTTCAACATCAGAGCCTTGGTCTTTTCCACTTACAGTAGAAGGAGATTCAATATCGATGATGTCATCTTGAATCTGAAATGCTAGACCAATTTTATCTCCATACTCAATGAGAGACTCTATATCTTGCTTGCCCAAGTCAGATAATATTCCAGCGGTCTCAATTGAGCATTGAATTAAACGTCCTGTCTTTTGCGAATGCATCATGTCTAAGGATTTAATATCTTTTATATCACGTGAATGAATATCTTTTATCTGACCACCTACCATGCCTTGATAGCCACAAGCCTGTGCCAAGCTTTTAATTATGCTTAATTTATTTTTATCCGAAATATTTATTGTTGTCACTAATTCGAAAGCGAAAGGCTGTAAAGCATCTCCTGCAAGTATTGCAGTAGCATCGTCATATTTTTTGTGGGTAGTTGGCTTTCCTCTTCTCAAATCATCATCATCCATAGATGGCAAATCATCATGAATTAGAGAGTAACAATGAATTATTTCAACCGATCCAGCTAATATATCTAGTGAATCATTTTCAGCATTTCCCAACTCACCGATCAAGTATACTAATATGGGTCTAAGTCTTTTTCCACCACCTAAAACAGAATAGCGTATTGCTTCTGATAGCAGTGAATCATCAAAAGGCAATAGACTTTCTAACTTGGAATTGATTCTATCTTGATAAGAAGTTAGGAGCTTCTCAAATTCAGACATCTTTTAATGGAGTAGTTTTCAGTTCTCCATCTTCTTCAATCAACTTTTGCACTTGTAACTCAGCTTGCGATAGTTTCTCCTGACATTGTCTAGCCAGTTTTATTCCTTTCTCAAATGACTTGAGAGAATTCTCTAAACTTAAGTCTCCAGATTCTAAATCTTCGACTATAGATTCAAGCTCTTCGAGAGCTTTTTCAAAATTTATATCTACTTTCTTATTCATTGCGGCTCTTTAAAATGTATATTCTAAACCAATATAGAATTCTCTTGGTAAACCTGGAAAGTATCTATCTCCTCCAAAAGCATTAAAGTCAGCTCTCTCAGCATAAGCTTTATCAAATATGTTATCTACTCTAATGTAAGTTTTGAAAGTATCACTCATTTTTCTTGTAAATCTAGCATGGTACAAGGTGTGCCCCTCATATTCGTGAAGATTTGCTGCATCAGTATAGTAAGAACTCATATGCTCAATTTCAAAAGCAAGCGAAGTATCTTCGTTTAAAGTTGAATTTAAGATTAAGTTAGCCATCATTTTAGGAGCTGTATCAATCTCATTACCGACTCTTATTTTCTCTCTCATTGAAGTATCGGTTTCAAAGTCATACTTATGATCTCCATAGGTAATATTTGTACTGATAATATTATTTAAACTGATAAGCCAATCTAGACTTAATTCGATACCTTTATGATCAGTCTTTCCATTATCTACGATAAAATTCTCTGAATCTCTGAAGATAGAGTTTTTCTTTTTACTTTGATAGAGACTTAGAGATCCACTAAATGATTGCCGATCATATTTACTTCCTATTTCCAACATAGTTAATGTTTCCGAGTCGAGATCAGTAACATTCTGCTTTTTTTGTAATCTGTATGCTTCATTAATTTGTGGAGGTCTAAACCCAAGGCTAATTTGGGCAAAATAATTAACCGATTCGTAGCTTGTTATGATGCCAATCCTAGCACTTATCTCATTGAAGTCGTCTGTTCTATCTGAAGGTCTATTATAGTAACAACCTCCAAATCCACATTTACTGCCATCTTCTCTGGTATTGCCGCTGATCATATTATTTGAGTAGTCATACTTAATAAATTCAGCTCTAGTATCAGCAAATAGATTAAGATTTTTATTTAGAATGAAGTCTTCTATTCCAGCAAATAGTGCTATAACTGTTGAATCCACTTCGTAGTCATAATGTTTGCCTTGTGGTCTTGTGGCGTTGTTAAAAGCAGAGCTGGTAGTTAAAGCACCTTTTTGTGTTTCTGTCAGTTCGACCTTAGCAAAATCTAGCTGTAAGCCTTGTACAAAAGTAAAAGAGTTGTACTCTGAAATTCTTTGTAGATTTATCCCGAGACTTTTATGGTTATTCTCCTCAAGAGGAGTTCCAGGAAGGAAGTGTTGAAAAAACTTCATATCATTACTTCGTATATATGAGGTAATTGAATTAACAGTATTTTTATCTTCTTTTGTTAATCTTAAAGATACTCTTTGTGAATTGGCATCTCGATATGCATCAGGATTAAAATTTCTCTTGCTAAACTCTTCATTTTTATAAGAATCCAGACCATTTACATATCCAGCAGTTTCTTGATTTAGATTGGTGAGTGTTGCTTTTAAAGCTGCATCCCATGAGGAGACTGAAAAAATAGATTGGATTTTAATTTTTTGTTGATCGTATCCTGACTCATTCCTAAACCCATCATTATTGGCAAAGTGTCCGTCAAAGCTCCAATCTTCTTGATTACTTGTTCTGATCTGAAAGTTTTTGTAATTGTTAGGCCCTATGTTTGTATAGAATTTATTTTCTGAAGTTACAGGTTTTGAGAGTATATTTATTACTCCATGCATTGCATTAGCACCATATCTTGCACTTGCTGGTCCAGTTATAGTCTCTACACCTGAAGCCATTTCAAAAAATGTTTCAAATAATCCATTAACATTACAAAATCCAGTTGGCCTTACTGGAAGACCATCTTCTAGTACAAGAAAAGAGCCACAAGCTCCCGGTCCTGATAACACAGGAGATCGTATAGCAGTTAAATGCTCTTGACCTGAACCTCTACTAATCCAAAGTCCGGGAGATCGTCTAAAAATCTGTTTAGGATGCTGCGCGCCAAGTTCATTTAATTCTTGTTCATCAATTGAAGAAATGGATTGGTTATTCGACCATCCGTTTAAGCTAGATAATTTTTTTTCTATAACAATGATTTCTTCCAGCTCTTTAGAAAAAAGTACATTTACGATAAACAATAAAATTATTGTTAAATTTTTAAATTTAAATTTCATCTAGGATCCTTGTTAGATAGAGGTTTTATGCAAGTCCATTTTGCTTGCGTATCATAACTTATTTTACTTGAAGTAAAAAAGTTAAAAAATGATTAACCCTTTGAAACAAATCGACCAGTGAAAGATCTTTTGAAGAAATTAGTAATTCTAATAGGGAAGAATCTCACGGTATCAGAGAAAGCCAGAGCACAAGGTGTGACTACTAAAGTTAGGACAGTCGCGACTGTTAATCCAACAACAAGTGAGCCGGCCATTTGTTCCCAAAAACTCGTTATGTAAGAACCAGTTTTTATAGTCCTATCTATTAAATCAATGCTATAACCTAAAGCAATTGGCAACAGCCCGGCGATAGTTGTAAATGAGGTCAAGAATACTGGTCTCAATCTTAAGATCGCACTTCTTAGTGCTAAAGATTTAGTCGAGGAACCTGGATTATTTCTTTTTAAAAGATTGAAGGTGTCAATTAAAACAATATTGTTGTTGACCACAATTCCAGCCAACGCAACACAACTTATTCCTGTTTGAAGTGTGCTGAATGATCTATCAAGCACTAAAAGGGATATGAAGACACCACCAAATGATAATAGGATTGCTGATAAAACAATGTTTGCTTGATAAAAGCTATTAAATTGAGCGACTAAAACTATTAGCATTACGAAGAGCATAGCTATAAATCCTAAAACAAGGAAATCGGCAGCTTCTTGGTTATATTTATCAAAACCATCATCTGAAACAGTTACTCCTCTTCCTAAGTCGGCAGTCTCTAGCCAATCTTTGACCTTTTTTATCTGCACTGAAGGTATTGCTCCTTCAACTGTTCTAGCTGAGAGGCCATGAACTCTTTTCCCATCTTTTCTGCTGATACTTTTTGTTGCAGGCTTGATAGTTGTATCAACAAAACTGCTTACAGGTACTAAGCCTTTAGCAGTTTGTACATTCAAATTACCAAGTTGGTCTATATTTCTTTCCGACTTGGGAAATCTAATTCTAATATCAACTTCTCTATCCAGATTTAAAGGACGATATTCTCCTACCTTAATACCATTTGTAACCATTTGAACCGAGGCACCTACATCACTAAGACCGGCTCCATATTGAGCTGCTTTTGTCCTATTTATTTCTAGCTCCCACTCTATACCTCTGTTTACTGTCGTGTCTTCAATATCTATAAAACTGCCGAGTCCTTCTACAAATGTCCTTATTTTTTTTACCGCCAAGACTAGGGCTTGTTCGTTATCACCGCTTACATTTAGCTGGAGTGGTTTACCTATCGGCGGCCCACCTTCTTCAGCTTCTACTTGAACTATATATCCTGAAGTATCATCGAATTTTGATCTCAGAAGATCCATAATTTCAAATCCATCTAAATCAGATACAGCATCATCCTCTGCCCAAAAATCTACAAACATACCTCCAACCCTGTCTGATGAACCAGAACGTCTCCCCAATCCTCGACTACCACCTGAATTCGACCAGACTGAAAGCATCTCTATTTCTTCCACATCAAGGATTTTTTGTTCTGCATCTATTGCAATATCTCTTATTTCATCAACAGCTAAATTTCCACGAGCCAGAATATCCACCTCTGCAAATTGAGGAGCGACTGTTGGAAAGTAAACTATGCCTTTACCGTGATGTGACCATAGGCCTATGCATAAGACTATCGCCGCAAGTATGATGGTTATTGTTTGCCCTGGTGTATCTAGATATTGATTAATTTTTCTTGCGTACACCCCTGAGGCACCAGTCAAACTTAATGGATCCGAAGACTCTAATTGTCTTGTATTATTTACCTCTTGTTCTGTCTGCTTAGCTAAACCACCAAACATCGCACCCAATATCGGTGCAAAAATAAGTGAGTAGAGTAATGATCCAACTAAAACACAGAATACTGTTATGGGCATATCTCTAATGAAAGCACCAAATCCAGGCATGAACATTAAGGGTGTGAAAGCTATCAATGTGGTAGTTGTTGACGACAATACTGGCCAGAACATTCTGGTTGCGGCTGCTGTGTAAGCCTCAACTCTATTCATACCTTCTGCTAGTTTTCTATCAGCATATTCTGTAACAACTATAGAGCCATCTATTGTCATACCCATCGATATGAGCATCCCAAACATAACCATAAAATTGAATTCTTTATCTAAAATAAATAAAACTAGTAAGGCAAATAGATATGAAAAAGGAATTGCCATTCCTACCAACATTGACGTCCTAAAACCCAAAGCGGCTAGTACAACTATCATAACAAGTGCTATTGATGTTAGAACATTTCCTTGCAATTCTGAGATCATTTGAAGGGCGAACTGAGAATCATCACGAACAAAGTTAACACTGACTCCCTCTGGAAAGTTTTCAACTTCCTCTTCAACCATATTTCGAATATCAGTAACAGTATCAATAATATTTGTACCGAGACGTTTTTGAACATCAATTGAAAGTGATTGTTGACCATTAATTCTGGAGTAGCCGCCTCTATCTTTAAAAGTTAAGCTCACGTCCGCAACATCTTTTAAAGTTACAACTGAGTTACCTGAAACCTTTATAGGTAATGTTTCAATATCTTCTAAGGTAGAAAAAACACTTGGGACATTAACTGCAAATCTTCCGCTTCCAGTGTCTTGAAATCCTGCAGGTATGACTCGGTTATTATTTGATACTGCTTGATAAAGTTGATTCATCGAAATGCCATAAGACTCAAGCTTACTTTTATCAACTATTGCTTCTATAAGGTCTTCAGGTACACCGTTTAGTTCCGCCTGAAGTACATTTGGGTGAGTCTCAATCAGGTCTTGAAGATCTTGCGTCAGATTTACCAGAACTCTCTGAGGAAGAATATCGCTCGCTACGCTAATTGTGAGTATGGGATTATCAGATGTAGTAAATTCCCTTATGGTTGGTTCTCTAGCATCCAAAGGTAATTCGGCTCTAGCTTCATCTACCTTAACTCTTACATCATAGAGCGCTTCATCTATATCTACGTCTTGGTCAAATTCTACGACAACAGCTGAATAACCTGTTTGGGAAATAGACCTTATATCAGTGACTCCCGAAATAGTTCTTAAGGCATTTTCAAGTGGCTTAGCTAATAATCTTTCTGAATCTTCAGGAGAAACTCCCTCATAGCCAACCCCTACATATGCGCCAGGAAAATTTATATCTGGCTCTGTAGCCTTAGGTAAATAATTGAGTGCAAAAACTCCTGAAAATAATATCAGTAGCAGAATACTTAATGAAGTTCTGCTTTTATATATAGCCCCTCTAATAAAGCTTCTCATGCTTCAGGGGCAGGGGACTCCTTAACGTTTACGGTCTGCCCTTGAAAAACATATTCTTGGCCGAGAGTTATTATCCGTGCTTCTTCACCTAAACCTGAGACCCACATACCATTACTTGTGTCTTCTAATATTTTGATTTCTTTAAACTGCACTTTGTTATCTGAAGTTACTGTTCTGATACCTAATTTTCCTTGGTCATTTAAGGAAAGTATTGCTGGTGAAATTTTATGAGCAGGTTCTTCTTTACCTCTTATATAAATTTCAGCTGAAACTCCATCTCGAATTGTTCTATCGGCATTATTAACACTTATCTCAACCCTGAATGTTCTAGTATTTTTGTCAGCTGAGGAAGCTATGAAAGTGACTTCACCTGAAATAAATCTACCAGAAATTAACTTTGCTGAAGCTTCAGATCCTAATTGTATTTGAGCGATATCCTTTTCTGCAATATCTGCAACTAGCAACATTGGATCAGGATCGATTAACGATGCACAAACAGCTCCTGTATTAAGGAAATCTCCTTCATCCACTCTTAAACTCTCTAAATAACCTGAAAAAGGGGCAACTATCTTTGGATAAGCTTCTCTTCCAGCTATGTATAATTGGCAAATTAAGTCTCCTTCTTCGACGAAATCTCCTTGCTTAACCGGACTGGATATAACTCTTCCGCTGATTTCAGCTCTGACTTGAACAAATTTGTCAGCTTCAGTAAATCCGCTTGATTTAAGAATTTGGGATTGGTCTGTTGCTTTACTATTGATTATAGTTACAGAGGACAGAGTGTCTAAAGATGAAGAGTTCTTTTTAAAATTTTCCTCTTCAACAAGACTTCCAGAGATCATCCATATAACTATGAAGGAGCCGCATATTGCAGCTGTTTTGTATGTTTGTTTAATTTTCATATCAATTTTAGGTGTTATACATGACTATAACACTAAAATACCTTATGTAAAACTAGATTTGGTGCTTTTCTTTGAGTTTTTTAAAATTTTCCTGAAGTGTTTCAGCATCCAACTTTTTTGAAGGTTCTGTAGAGCTTCTATCCTGTATTTCCCAACTAGATTCGATTCTCTTATCGATTTGTTTGGATAATTGAGGTGTTTGACCTTTATTTGTCCTTTCCCACTGATATTTAACATGCTGAAGAAATTTACTATTCCAAGAGTTTAGAGATTGTCCTGATTCCTTCCAGTACATTACGAACTCAAGCTTTGCATTTTCTGCAAATTCTTTAGGTATATCTGTCATTTCAAGAATATCAAAGAAATCTGAATTAGGGTTCCAATCTGAACTCATGACTGATGGTGAATTATCATTTTCTTTAATATCTTTAAATCTTCCCCATTGCCTTCTTATATGTGCAATAAATTTGCTATTCCAAATGTCAGATTCTTCCTTACGTTCTGTCCAATACAATACAAATTCAGGAACTTCCTTATCAATGAAATCTTCATTTATCCCTGAATTTATTAGTATTTCCTTAGCATCCATATCCGGAACCCAATTTTTATCAATGGGCTTAGTTTTCATCTTTTTGTTATCTTCGACTTCCTTATGACGCCACTTTTTGATAACAAATCTCAGAAATTTGACTCCCCAGTTTATATCCTTCTCATTACGCTCCTGATTAAGTTTCTTGAAATCATCAATCTGGAGATTTGCAAAATCTTCTGGAATGCCATACTCGTTAATTTGATCTATGACATCTTTATCTGGCACCCATTTATCTCTATTGCTAGTAGAAGTTTTTTTATCATGTTTTTTTGATGAAAAATGAGGTATTCCATCAACGACTGTCTCGTTGATAAGACCTGTTTTAATGAGTTGAGTAAGGACTTCCAGGATTCTTTCATTTGACCAAAATGAAATATCTGAACAAATTTGTTTCATCGAAACTCGATCATGAAGGCGCTCTTCCTGTCTTAAATGCTCGAGTAAAACTGCTTCATCCAAGCCTATTGTGTTGGCAATTTCTTTAGAGAAAGTTATCTTTGAAGTCATGAATTACTAATCACTAGATTAATTTATCATCTAGATCTTAACAAGGACAATAGGTTAGTTATTTCTAATTCTTACAGAATCAGCTAATTTGTGAAGACAATCTTTAGTATCTTGCCAGTCGATACAAGCATCAGTAATACTTTTCCCATATGTGAGGTTATCTAGATCATCGGCCTTTTGATTGCCTTCCTCAATATTACTTTCTATCATGACTCCAGTAATTCTCGTCTCACCTGACTTAATCTGAGAGGCAATGTTATCGCATACTTCAATCTGTTTTTTGTGCTGTTTACTACTATTTCCATGACTCATATCGACCATGATTGAATCTTCAAGAGAATTTGATTTTAGAATCTCAGAAGTTTGATCTATAAACTCTTTTTCATAATTAGGGTCTTTTCCGCCCCGCAGAATAACGTGACAGTCTTTGTTACCAGAAGAAGAAAATATTGCAGCTTTACCTTCTTTTGTGACGGACAGAAATTTGTGAGGATGGAGGGCAGACCCTATTGCATCAGCAGCTACTTGAATGCCTCCGTTCGTTGCGTTTTTAAAGCCAATAGGACAGGAAGAACCGGATGCAAGTTCCCTATGGATTTGACTTTCTGTAGTTCTAGCTCCAATTGCTCCCCAGGATATTAAATCAGCTATGTATTGGGGTGTTATAACATCTAAAAATTCTGTTCCAGCAGGCATACCCAGATCATTTATATCTCTTAAGAGTTGTCTTGATACTGATAAACCTTTATCAATATCAAAAGAATTATTCAAATCTGGATCATTGATAAGGCCTTTCCAGCCAACTGTTGTTCTTGGTTTTTCAAAATAAACTCTCATGACAATCAGAAGTTCTTTTTCTAGAGCTTTCTTTTGCTCGAGCAAAAGGTTTGCATATTCTAAAGCCGACTCAGTATCATGGATAGAACAAGGTCCAACAACGACTGCTAATCTTTGATCCTTTTTGCTAAGTATTTCAGAAAACTCTTTTCTTGAATTAAAAACTGTTTGGGAGGAGATATCTGATATCGGTTGTTTGTCCAATAAAGAGCTTGCAGAAATTACTTCCTGCCTTCCTGAGATTCTTAAATCACTTGTCTTATGCATGTTTAAAATTTTACCGGAGGTGCATTCTACATATATTGTCGTCAGAATAAAGCACGAAAGTGTTAAGATATAGATCAATTAAGTACTTTATCTTCTTTAAATTAATTTAAAATTTATCTAAAAATTTAGAAAAAATGGCATCCAAGAAAATTTGCGTAGGCATTATCCAAGAAAATCCCATAGTCGGGGATATAGCAGGAAATTTGGAACTAGCAAAAAATGCCATTTCTAAGCTTTCTAAAGAATCCTCGCCAGATATATTCTTGCTAACGGAGATGTTTATAACCGGTTATCCCCCTGAAGATCTTATTCTAAGAGAGGATTTACTAGATCAAGCTTATGAAGCAGTTCATGAACTTAGCAAATTTAGACCTGAAAATTTCGTTGTAATTGGTTATCCAAAGAAAGAGGAAGATTCAATTTTTAATTGTGCGGGAGTACTCAGAAACAACTCAATAATCACTGAATATAAAAAACAAGAATTACCGAATTACGAGGTTTTTGATGAAAAAAGATATTTTCAACCAGGTAATAGTCCAGGAATCTTTGAGGTAAATGGTTTCAGAGTGGGCCTTTCTGTTTGTGAAGATATATGGCATCAAAAGGTAATAAGGCAATTGCATGATAAAGGGGCTGATTTAGTCTTAAATATCAATGCTTCTCCATTTCACCTAAATAAAATACAAGAAAGAAAGAATTTAATTTCAGGGCATGCATCCAAATTCTCAATGCCTATTGTTTATGCAAATCAAGTAGGAGGACAGGACGAATTGGTTTTCGATGGTACTTCGATGGTTATGGATAGTGAAGGCAAGCAAGTATTGCAACTTGCTAAATTTGAAGAAGATCAAGCAGTAGTAAGTTTTTTATCCCATCATGATGGGAATATATTGAGTGATAAAAACGAAGTTATACCTGAGGATTCAGAGCTTGAAGAAGTTTATAGAGCTTTGGTTTTAGGGGCTAAGGATTATATAAATAAAAATAAATTTCCCGGAGTATTGATAGGCTCTTCTGGAGGCATAGATTCAGCTTTAACTGCCGTCATAGCAGCAGATGCAATTGGATCTGAAAATGTAAGAAGCTTTATGATGCCCTTCAAGTTTACTTCGGACATGAGTGTTGAAGATGCTGACAAGCTAGCAGAAAACTTAGGTATAAAACATTCTATTATTCCTATAGGTGAAATATATGATTCTTTTCAAAATAGCCTTGAATGCGAATTCAAAGGACTTGAACCCGACATTACTGAAGAGAATCTTCAATCAAGGTGTAGGGGAGTCATCTTGATGGCCTTATCAAATAAATCCGGCGAAATAGTTCTTACTACAGGCAACAAAAGCGAAACAGCTGTTGGATATTCTACTCTCTATGGTGACACTGCTGGAGGTTTTGGGGTCTTGAAAGATGTACCTAAAACTTTAGTTTATGAGCTTGCGAGATATAGAAATACAATTTCTAAGGTTATACCTGAAAGAATTATTGACAGACCCCCGAGTGCCGAACTTGCACCGGATCAACAAGATAGTGATAGTCTTCCAGATTATGACACTTTGGATAAAATAATAGAGCTTTACGTTGAACAAGATAAAAGTAAAAAAGAAATCGAAGAGTCAGGAATTGAAAGTAGTATTTTAAATAGAGTAATAAGATTAATTGATTTTAGTGAATACAAAAGACGACAGGCTCCACTAGGAGTAAAGATAACTTCAAGAGGTTTTGGAAAGGATAGAAGATATCCCATTACTAATAAGTTTCTTAAATAGAGCTCATTTCCTCAAATGCAGATAAGTGGCTATAATATAGAACCAATACACAAGTATTGGTAAAAATGGTTGATACAAAGACCTTAAATCCTCAAAAAAAAGAGGAAATACGAGCGCTTCCTCGTCAAGAGGAGCTCTTCTTAGCGACTGTAAAAGGCAAAGAGACTAGCCTTCCTGAAGATTTATACGTCCCCCCCAATGCACTAGAGATTCTATTAGACAGTTTTGCCGGCCCTCTAGATTTTCTTTTATACCTCATAAAGAAACAGAACTTGGATATTTTAGATATAAACGTAGCTAAGATAACTGAGCAATATACATCTTACATAGAATTAATGGATGCGATGCAGGTTGAATTGGCAGGAGATTACTTAGTAATGGCTGCTTATTTAGCCGAATTAAAATCTAGAATGTTACTGCCAAGGCCTATAGAGCATACCGAAGAAGAGGATCCAAGAGCTGAATTAATTAAACGACTTCAAGAGTACCAAAGGTATAAAGAAGCCGCAGAACGAATAGATAAAATTCCTAGAATAGACAGAGAAATTTTTGCTGCTAATGCAAAACTTCCAGAATTTGCCACCAAAGCTCCTCTCATAGATGTACCTCTCGAAGATTTAACGATTGCACTTGCTGAAGTTCTAAGAAGAGCTGAACAATCTCAAGCTCATTTAATAAATTTGGAAGAACTCTCAACTAGAGAGAGAATGTCTCAAATATTAGAAAGAATGAGAACTGAATCTTTCATAGAATTCACTTCTTTGTTCAATCCTAAAGAGGGCAAGATAGGCGTTGTGGTAACATTCTTAGCAATTTTAGAACTTCTGAAAGACTCATTAATTGAGATTGTGCAATCAGAGGAGTTTGGTCCTATACACATTAAAGGAATTGAAGAGGTACATTAATGGAGAGGAATCTAAGTGAAATTCTTGAAGCATTGCTTTTATCAGCATCAAGACCAATAAGCATTGACGATATCGTTAAAGTTTTTGAGGACCCTAAGCCTTCTAAAGATGAGATTAGAAATGCCCTGAATCAAATAGACCAGGACTGCCTAACTCGAGGGATTGAATTGAAGAAGATAGCTAGTGGATATCGTTTGCAGGTAAAACAGTCTTTATCTCAATACATTGCAAAACTTTGGGAAGAAAAACCACAAAAATTTTCTAAGGCAACTTTGGAGACTCTATCCCTTATTGCATATAAGCAACCTATAACTAGAGGAGAGATAGAGGAAATAAGAGGAGTAGCTGTTGGAACTCAATTAATTAGAGGTCTGATGGAAAGAGGCTGGGTAAAGATTGTTGGCCAAAGAGATGTGCCTGGCAGACCTTCTCTATATTCTACTACCAAAGAATTTCTAGATTATTTTGGATTACAACATCTTAGAGAGCTTCCAGAACTCCCTTCTTTGCCTGACCTAACATCAATCGAACACGAACTGCCAATAGATGACCCTGATGAGTCTATTGATAGCCCTCAATCTTTAAATTAAACATTGAAGACCAGGATCCATAAGATCCTCGCAGATCATGGTATTGGATCTAGGAGAGGGATAGAATCACTAATAAGGCAAAAAAAGGTTTCGGTTAATGGTCAGTTGGCCACCATTGGTCAGCTAGTATCCGAAAAAGATACATTTGAGATTGAAGGAAGATCGATAAAGCTTTTAAAGAAAGATCCTACTAAGAGAAGGGTTCTAATGTATAACAAGAAGGTAGGAGAAATATCCTCTCGTAATGATCCTGACCACAAGAAAACCATTTTCGATTCTCTTCCTAAATTGAAATCAGGCAGATGGGTTTCTGTTGGTAGGTTGGATATTAATACTTCTGGATTAATTTTATTCAGTAATGATGGGTCTTTTGCAAATAATTTGATGCATCCTTCCTCTAATATCGAGAGAGAATATGTTGCTAGAGTACATGGCCATGTGAGTGAAAAAATATTGAATAATCTTATTAAAGGAGTCAAATTAGAAGATGGTTTCGCAAAATTTTCAGATGTTCAGAGAGGAAGGAAAGGAAATACGAATCAGTGGTTTGCAATGGTTATCATGGAGGGTCGTTCTAGAGAGGTAAGAAGGCTATGGGAGAGTCAAGGTTTAGAAATTTCGCGCCTCAAAAGAGTTCGCTATGGCAACCTATTTTTACCTGCGACTCTAAAACAAGGCGCTTTTAAGGAACTTACAAAAAGTGAGATTAGTGCTCTTGAGCGTCAATCGATTGACCATTAATATCTTTACTCAAATCACTCATCAAATATAAATAAGGATTCATAATCTCAAAAGCCGATGGATTAGAATCCGGATTCTCTGCTGGGTATGCCGACTCTCTCATTTTAGTTTTGACTGCTCCAGGATTTATACAGTTAACTCTGATTGATGAGGTATTCTGGAGCTCATCAAATAAGATTTGCATCATTGCCTCAGTTGCAAATTTACTTATCGAGTAAGCTCCCCAGTAAGCTCTTCCTATTCTTCCAACTCCAGATGACGTGAAAATTATCGAGCTACTTACAGACTCTTTCAAAAGAGGAATCAAATTTTTTGTTAACAAAAAACTTGCATCGAGGTTGACTTTCAATACATCTTTCCAAACCGAGTAACTATATTGCTCAAGAGGTTTTTTTTCACCGAGTATCCCTGCATTATTCACCAGTCCATCGATTTGAGAATATTCCTCTTTTATTGCCGCAACAATTTCATGATAGTTTTTTTCATCAGCAGTTTTAAAATCAATAGGCTGGATGATCACACTACTAGAAGTTATTTGATTTATTTCTTCATAAATGGATTCTAGCTTTTCAATACTTTTACTTAGAAGAACTAAATCTGCACCAAACTCTGCATAACTCTTAGCTATTTGTCTGCCTATACCTGAACCTGCCCCAGAGATAACGATTGTCTTGTCCTTTAAAAGATTTGAAGGATAGTTAATTTTTTCGAATTCCATTTTCATTATTCGACTAATGCAATTATTTCATTCGCTTCATCAAATACATAATCTGCTTTCCATTTATTGACAGTATCATTGAGAGGAATATATCCATAAGCTGCTGCACCGGTAAGCATATTAGCTCTTTCACCTGCTTTTATGTCTATTTGATGGTCACCAATGTAAATACTATTTTCTGGTTTTGAGCTTGATATTGTCAAAGCATGAAGAAGTCCATCTGGTTCAGGTTTTCGGGTACCTACGTCATCTGGACATATCAAAAAAGGAGGTTTTAACTTACCTAATTTATTTTGCACAATACCTTCTGCAAATCTTCTAGGTTTATTAGTAATAATTCCCCACTTAATTTTTTTTTCATTTAGTTCATTTAGCACTTCTTCCACTCCATCAAACATTTTGGTATATGTAAGGCAGCATTCTTCGTATATATCTAGTAACTCTTGCCTATGGGATTCAATTATTTGATTCGGCTCGCCTTCTAGGTTGAGTGCATATGCAGCAAGACTTGCCGCTCCTTGTGAAACCCTTGATCGCACTTGCTCATAATCTGCTTCACCAAATTTATACTTTTTTCTGAGTAAATTTACTGCATAAAGAAAATCGGGTGCGGTATCAAGAAGAGTGCCATCTAAGTCAAATGCGAAGAGTTCAATTTTCAAATGTTTTCCTTTTTTGCATGGACCATATAATTGACTTGGATATCTTTACCGAGCCAATAGTTACCAGTTATGGGGTTATAACTTAATCCTATTGTTTCTTTGGAATTTAAGCCTGCTTCTCTAATCCATTTTGCCAACTCGGAGGGTTTTATAAATTTTTCGTAATCATGTGTGCCTTTTGGAAGAAGGTTTAATATATATTCCGCTCCTATAACAGCAAAAAGGTAGGATCTAGGGTTTCTATTTATTGTAGAAAAAAATATGTTTCCATCATCTTTCAAGAGATTAGAGCAGCTCTTTATAATTTCATTAGGTGAAGGGACATGTTCAAGCATCTCTAAACAAGTAATTACATCAAATTTTTCGTTTGGATGAGAGGATATAAACTCCTCAATTGT
The DNA here is from genome assembly GCA_902606175.1 of uncultured SAR86 cluster bacterium. Classification (GTDB taxonomy): domain Bacteria; phylum Pseudomonadota; class Gammaproteobacteria; order Magnimaribacterales; family Magnimaribacteraceae; genus Magnimaribacter. The sequence continues at coordinate 107,591 of CACLEZ010000001.1, forward strand.
ATTTTGTATATAAATAACATCACTTCCTATAGATCTTGAGTGAGATTTTGCAACACCAATAGTATTTTCTGAAGCGTCTATACCAGTAACGTTAGCGCCCAATTTACTGAGAGCTTCAGCAAGAATTCCACCACCACAACCTACGTCTAGAACCTTCTTATCTTTCATAGAAGATCTTTCTTCAATAAAATCAACCCTTAAAGGATTAATTTGATGAAGTGGCCTAAATTCACCATCCTTGTCCCACCATTTTGCAGCAAGTTCATCAAATTTATTTACTTCATCATGATCTAAATTTTTTATGTTCATAGCTAACTTTTTTCATTAAACTGTTCTCCGAAAATTCCAATTCAAAAATAATTATGCAAATATTTTTTCCTAAAGAAGAGGATCACGAGATACGTGCCACTATTTTACCTGAAGTGGCCAAGAAGTTTACTGATTTGGGCATTGAGGTTTTGATTGAATCTGGGCTAGGAGAAAAAGTATTTGTTTCCGATGAACTTTATGTTGATGCAGGTGCAATTATTTGTAATGAAAAAACAGAAGGTTTTGGATCAGCCGATGTGGTTTGTAAAATAAATAAACCTAATCATGACGAGATAAAATCTCTAAAAAAAGATTCCATATATATTAGCTTTTTGGATCCATTTAATGAAAGACAAGTTGTATCTGATTTGGCTTCAGCTAATGTCAGCTCCATAAGCATGGAACTTGTGCCAAGAATAACAAGAGCACAAAAGATGGATGCACTGAGTTCCCAAGCAAATTTGGCAGGATATGCAGCTGTAATAGAAGCGTCAAGAACACTTTCTAAGTCTTTTCCAATGATGATGACGGCAGCGGGAACAATCTCTCCTGCTAGAGTATTTGTAGTCGGTGTGGGAGTTGCTGGATTACAAGCTATAGCTACAGCTAAGAGGCTTGGGGCGAGAGTAGAGGCATTTGATACTAGGCCTGTTGTGGAAGAGCAGGTTAAATCTTTGGGAGGAAAATTTGTAAAAATTGATATTGGTGATACAGAGGAAACAGATCAAGGCTATGCTAAAGAATTAACTCCTGAACAAATTAAGATGCAGCAAGATGGTATGAAAAAAATCTGTGCCCAATCCGATGTAATCATAACTACAGCGCAAGTATTCGGTCGACAAGCTCCTATGATAATAACTCAAGATATGGTTGAAGCAATGCAGCCTGGCAGTGTAATTGTGGATATGGCCGTATCTACAGGTGGAAATGTTGAAGGGTCTAAGAATGATGAATACGTTTTCCATAATGGAGTGACAATTATTGGAATGTCCAACTTACCAGGAGAAGTTGCGAGGGATGCCTCTCAAGTGTTTGGTTCTAATTTATTCAATATGATTGATGAATTTTGGGATAAAGAAAATAAAAATATAAATTTTGATTTAGAAGATGAAATACTCAAAGGATGTGTAATTACTCATCAAGGCAGTATTGTTAACGAATCAGTAAAATAATAGTTAAATATGGAAACACAAATCATACTTTTGATATTTGTATTAGTTCTATCAATCTTTTTAGGTGTTGAACTGATTACAAAAGTGCCCTCTACTTTGCACACACCTTTGATGTCAGGTGCTAATGCTATTTCTGGGATAACTTTAGTGGGCGCAATCTTGTCTTCAGGATCTTCGGAGATTGTTACTATTATCCTTGGAACTGCAGCAGTTTTTTTTGCATCAATCAATGTTGTTGGTGGATATCTTGTAACAAACAGAATGCTTGGAATGTTTAAAAAGAAATAAAATGGATACTGCAATACTAGTTAATTTATTTTACATAGCTTCTTCAATTTTGTTCATTGTTGGACTAAAGATGTTGGGATCTCCCGATACTGCAAGAAGAGGAAATTTACTATCTTCTTCAGGTATGCTTTTGGCAGTACTTATAACCTTACTCGATCAGAATATAATTGATTATAGATACATAGCTGGAGCACTAATTGCTGGAAGCATAGTTGGGTATTTCGCAGCTACCAAGGTAAAAATGACCTCAATGCCCGAAATGGTTGCAATTTTTAATGGATTTGGTGGCATTGCTAGTCTTCTAGTTGGTTCTGCTGAATATGTTTCTGGGACTTTCGATAATCCTGCCTTTTTAGGAGCTATATTTTTAACAGTTTTAATAGGCGGTCTAACTTTTAGTGGCAGCATCATTGCCTATGGAAAATTATCTGAAGTAATTTCCGGGAAGCCATATCTTTATAAAGGACAACAATTTGTAAATGGAATTTTATTGCTAGCTATTTTGCTTGTTGGAATAAATATGCTTTTCATTCAAGGTTTCATTTCGTCCGAAGAAACACTTATCTTACTAATAGTTCTCGCTTTCATACTTGGTATATTGTTCGTAATACCAATTGGCGGGGCTGATATGCCGGTTGTAATTGCCTTGCTCAATAGCTTTTCAGGTTTAGCAGCTTGTGCTGCAGGTTTTGTCATTCTTAATAATGTACTGATTGTGGCAGGTGCTCTGGTTGGAGCAAGCGGACTGATACTTACAAATATAATGTGTAAGGCAATGAATAGATCATTAGCAAATGTCCTATTTAGCGGTTTTGGAGCTGCCCCCGACGCTGCTGCTGAGTCAACTCAAGAACAAGGTGAAGTCAAACCTATTTCTGCTGAGGATGCTTATCTAATACTAGAAGCTGCCTCATCTGTTTTAATAGTACCTGGTTACGGAATGGCAGTTGCTCAAGCACAACATGCCGTGAGGGAATTGGGAGAGTTGTTAGAGGATAATGGGGCAGAAGTTAAGTATGCAATTCATCCAGTAGCGGGAAGAATGCCTGGACACATGAATGTATTGCTTGCTGAGGCAAATGTTTCTTATGATGTTCTTGTTGAACCTGATGATGTTAATCCTGTAATGGAAACTGTTGATGTTTGTATTGTAATTGGGGCGAATGACGTAGTTAATCCTGATGCCAAAGATAATGAGGGCAGCCCTATCTATGGCATGCCTATTATTGAAGTGGATAATGCTAAAACAGTCTTTGTTTCTAAAAGATCAATGGCATCAGGATTTGCAGGTATTCAAAACCCTTTATTCTTTAAATCTAATACAAGAATGTTGTTTGGAGATGCTAAGGAAACTGTATCCACTTTAGTCTCTGAATTTAAGGGCTAATCACCCTGTTTTTGGCTTATTTTTAAGCGATTTTTGCGGTCAATTATGCTAAAATTAGCTTAAGTTGATACTGCGAAAACCAAGCCAAAATATTTCTCTTTCTTTTGAAGGATTTTCCTATTATTTCAACAAATTATTAAATTTTTGGATCTAAATTATGGGTGAAATTGCTGCTAAGGAAATTGTTCCTGTAGACATAGGACAAGAGCTCAAACAATCTTATCTTGATTATGCCATGAGCGTAATTGTTGGAAGGGCCTTGCCTGACGCAAGAGATGGATTAAAACCTGTCCATCGCAGAGTCCTCTATGCAATGCACGTCTTGAATAATGATTTTGGTCGACCGCACAAGAAGTCAGCCAGAATAGTTGGCGATGTAATTGGTAAATATCATCCTCATGGAGACAGTGCCGCTTACGAAACTATTGTAAGAATGGCTCAGTGGTGGTCTCTTCGATATCCTTTAGTAGATGGACAAGGAAATTTTGGATCTATGGATGGAGATGGACCGGCTGCACAAAGATACACAGAAGTTAGAATGGCCCGAATATCTCAGGAGTTATTAGCAGATCTTGAAAAGGAAACAGTTAATTATGTAGAGAATTATGATGGCACTGAAATGATGCCAGAAGTTTTACCCACTAAGATTCCAAATATGCTCGTGAATGGTTCTGCAGGAATAGCTGTAGGGATGGCTACAAATATGGCTCCTCATAATCTGAATGAGGCCCTGTCTGCGTGTTTAGCCTATATAGACAATCCAGAAATTTCAGTTCAAGAGCTAATGGAGTTAATACCTGGACCAGATTTTCCTACAGGAGCAATCATTAATGGTAAGGCAGGAATCGTAAGCGCTTATGAAACAGGTAGAGGGCGAGTAAAAATAAGAGCTAAAACTGAATTTGAAGATGAAGAAAAAGATAAAGCAAAAATTATTATTACGGAGATGCCTTACCAAGTAGTAAAAGCTAGACTGATTGAAAAAATAGCTGAACTTTCTAGGGATAAAAAGTTGGAAGGCATAAGAGATATAAGAGATGAATCTGATAAGGATGGCATTAGAGTAGTTATTGAACTGAAATCAGGTCAAATTCCAGATGTAGTTCTCAATAATCTATATTCACAAACTCAAATGCAAACTGTTTTTGGCATTAATAATGTTGCGTTAATTGATGGAGAGCCAAAGTTACTGAATCTTAAATCAATACTTTCAGTTTTCTTCAACCATAGAAAAGAAGTTGTTTCTCGAAGAACATTTTTTGATTTAAGAAAAGCAAAAGAAAGAGGCCATATCTTGGAAGGTCTTACAATTGCATTGGCTAATATTGACGAGATGATAGACCTAATTAAGAAATCAAAAGAAGGATCTGAAGCAAAGAAAAAATTACTCGCAAAAAAATGGAAGCCAGGAAAAATAATTGCAATGCTTGAGAAGGCTGGACCGGATGCTTGTAAAATTGATGTAACTGATAATTCCGTTGGACTAATCGGGAAGACTTATCAACTATCTGAACAGCAAGCTCAAGCTATATTGGACATGAGATTGCAGAGGCTTACTGGCCTTGAGCAAGATAAGCTGATTAAAGAGTACGAGGAAATAATAGATCACATAACATATTTGCTAGAGATACTTGGAGACTCCGAAAGATTGATCGAGGTAGTGAAAGAAGAACTTTTGGAAGTTCAAGAAAAATATAAAGATGATAGAAGAACCGAAATACAAGATTCAGTTGCTGACTTAACAGAAGCTGATCTGATTACTCCCGAAGACAGAGTAGTGACCATTTCTCATGAAGGTTATGCCAAGACTCAACCACTTGAAGAATATAGAGCACAGAGAAGAGGAGGAACTGGAAAGACTGCAGCATCAGTTAAAGATGAAGATTTTGTAGAACAACTATTAGTAGCAAATACCCATACAACACTTCTATGCTTTTCTAACTTAGGACAAGTTTACTGGTTGAAAGTATATGAGATTCCTTCTGCTGGACGAGCTGCGAAAGGTCGACCTCTAGTCAATCTGATACAACTTAGCGAGGGTGAGAGAATAACAAGTATGGTGCCCGTGGAGGAATACGATGACCAACATTTCATTCTTATGGCTACTCGAGCTGGGACAGTCAAAAAGACTGTCTTAACAGAATTTCAAAATCAAAGAAAAGGCGGTAAAAGAGCAATAACTTTAGAAGGTGATGATGAGCTTGTTGGAACCACTGTTACTGATGGTAGCAAATTTGTTATGTTGGTTACCAATGCCGGAAAGGCAGCTCATTTTTCTGAAACAGAAGTAAGATCTATGGGAAGAACAGCTAAAGGAGTTAGAGGGATCAAGCTGGAGAAAGAACAGCATGTAATTTCCTTAATAATTCCAGAGGAAGAGGCTAGCATCTTTACAGTAAGCGAAAACGGATATGGAAAACGTTCAAGATCTATAGATTTCAGAAAAACTAGACGAGGAGCAAAGGGAGTTATTGCAATGCAAATTTCTGAAAGAAATGGTCAGTTAATTGGAGCTGCTCAAGTCACAGAAGATGATGAATTAATGCTTATATCGGATAAAGGTATGCTGGTGAGAACTAGAGTTGCAGAGGTTAATATTATTGGAAGAAATACCCAAGGCGTTACTGTGATAAGGCTAAAAGATTCAGAAAAGTTAATTAGCATTGCACCTATAAGTGAAGAGTTCATAGGAGATGAATAATGCCAAGAAAATTTAATTTTGGTGCTGGCCCGGCAACAATGCCTGAATCTGTTTTAACAGAGGTTCAAGAGGAGCTATTAGATTGGAATGGTCTAGGATTGTCTGTAATGGAAATAAGTCACAGAAGTCCAGAGTTCATAGAAATTGCTAAACAAGCCGAAAGTGACTTTCGAGATTTATTATCTATTTCTGAAAATTATGCTGTTCTATTTACACACGGTGGAGCAACTATGCAAAATGCAATGGTCCCCCTCAATTTAGCATCTCCGGAAGGAAATGCTGATTATGTTAATAGTGGACACTGGGCAAAACGTTCCATCAAAGAGGCCGAAAGATACACCAATGTTAATATAGCTGCTACCTCTGAAGAAGAAGATTTTAAATACTTTCCTTCTCAAGAATCTTGGAAATTTTCTAGTAATTCATCTTATGTGCATTACACCCCTAATGAGACTATTGGTGGTTTGTGTTTAAGAACACTACACAAATGTGATGTACCTGTTGTAGCTGATTATTCTTCAGGTATTCTTTCTGAACCAATTGACATAAGTAAATTCTCCTTAATTTATGGAGGAGCTCAAAAAAATATCGGTCCTTCAGGCCTCGGTTTTGTGATCATAAAGAAAGACTTATTAGGAAAGGCGCAACCTATAACTCCCAATCTTTTGAATTACACCTTAATTAGTGAAGGCGAGTCTATGTCTAATACTCCTCCAACTTTTGCTTGGTATGTTGCTGGTAAGGTATTTAAATGGCTTAAATCTATGGGAGGAGTCGAAGCTATTTCAATAATAAATAATAGAAAAGCCAAAAAATTATACGACTATATCGATTCATCAGATTTCTATTCAAATAATATAAATGTAGAAAATAGATCGATTATGAATGTTCCCTTTTTACTAAGGAACGATGATTTAAATGATAAGTTCCTTGAGGTATCCAAAAAAGCTGGTTTGTTGGCTTTGAAGGGTCACAGATCTGTTGGAGGTATGAGAGCTAGTATATATAACGGTCTGCCTGAAGAAGCAGTAGATGCCTTAATTGAATTTATGGATTTCTTTCAGAGAGAACATAGTTAATTTGAGATGTCTAAAAACAGTGATCTATCTAAAATCAGAGATAAAATTGATTCTATTGATAATAAAATACTATCTCTACTAAATGATCGTGCAGAACTAGCTATTCAAGCTGGGCAGGCTAAACAAGATTCTATTAAATATAAACCCGCCAGAGAATCTTCAATACTAAGTAGGGTAATGGATTTAAATGAAGGGCCTTTAGAGGCAGAACAAGTTAAAAATGTTTTTAATGAGATAATTTCGAGTTGTAGATCAACTGAATCGACTTTCACAATATCTTATTTAGGTCCAGAAGGGACATTTTCAGAATCAGCACTTCAAGACCAATTTGGTAAATCAGTGGATAAGATTCCTGAGGAAACTATACGCTCAATTTTTGAATCTGTTCATCGTGGAGAATCTGATTTTGGTATTGTGCCAATAGAAAACTCTACTGAAGGGTCTGTAAATTCTACTTTGGATTGTCTAGGCGAGTTCAATCTTAAAATTTGTGGCGAGATAGAAATGGAAATCCATCATAATCTATTGGGATATAACAAACCATTGCCCAAAGATGGATTTGAGATTCACGCTCATGAACAAACTCTCGGACAATGCAGAGCATGGTTAGAATCTTATTGTCCCGGAGTGAAATTAGTAAGTGTAAGTAGTAATGCACAAGCAGCATCAAATGTTACAGAAGACAATACAGTCATTGCTATTGCAGGAGATCTTGCCGCAAAGAAATATGGTTTAGATATACTTAGTAAGGATATTGAAGATTATTCGAGCAATACAACGCGTTTTTTAACAATAGGCAATATAGAATCGGGACAAACTGATTCTGATAAAACATCTATTATGGCTACAACAAAGAATGAAGAGGGTGCTCTCTATTCTTTACTGGAGCCTTTTAATAAATTAAGTGTCAATTTGTCTCACTTGACTTATAGGCCCTCAAAAGTAAATAAGTGGCAGTATTCGTTTTTTATAGACTTTGATGGACACAAAGATGAGAGTCTATTAAAAGAATTATTACTAAATCTAGCTAGTAAGGAGATCGAAGTTAAGATTCTCGGTTCTTACCCAAAATCATTAGGTTAATTTATGGATTTAAAAAAATTAGTTAACAAAGGAGTAGATAGTCTCAGTCCTTATGAGCCTGGCAAGCCAATTGAGGATCTAGAAAGGGATCTTGGAATCAAAAATGCAATTAAATTAGCCAGTAATGAGAATCCTATAGGCCCAAGTCCAAAGGTTTTGCAGTCAATAGATGCAATATTGAAAGAAACCCATAGATATCCAGATGGGAATGCTACTAGGTTGAAAGACAGTATTGCTAAAAAATTTAATACTTCACCAAATCAAGTGACAATCGGTAATGGATCTAATGACATAATCGAGTTTATCGCTCGCATTTTTTTAGGGCCTGATGATAGTGCTATTTATTCAGAACATGCATTTGCTGTTTATCCATTAGTGGTAAGAGCTGTCGGAGCAAAGGGTATAGAAGTACCAGCTAAAGACTTTTCCCATGACCTGGAAGCGATGCTTAATGCTATAGAAGAAAATACAAAATTAATCTTTATAGCTAATCCCAATAATCCAACTGGTTCTTTTGTTGAACTTGATGAGTTGATAGATTTTTTAGAAAAGGTGCCTGAAGATATAATAATATTATTAGATCAAGCCTATTACGACTACTCATCGTTTGAAACTAGAGATGCTGATTTTGATATCTTAAAAAAATTTCCAAATCTCGTAATGAGTAGAAGTTTTTCAAAAGCTTATGGACTTGCTGGATTTAGAGTTGGTTACTCCGTGTCGTCAGAAGGTATGGCTAATTACCTTAATAGAGTTAGACAACCATTTAATGCTAATTCACTTGCTCTTTATGCTGCTGAGAAAGCTTTGGAAGATGATGAATACATGATCCAATGCCTCCAACTTAACTCTGATCAAAAGAAAGTACTTTATGAGGGTTTGAATTCTCAAGGATACGAATATCTTCCCAGTAGAGGAAACTTTATATCTTTTGACTGCAAGAAAGATTCAAGCGAGGCCTATAATAAATTACTTAATGAAGGAGTAATAGTTAGATCTTTGGGTGTATATAAAATGCCCAATTTTTTAAGGGTCTCCATCGGCTTGCCAGAAGAAAACCTTCTTTTTCTAGAGAAATTAAAACTAACTTAGAATTAGATGAGCAATATAAAAGAATTTGAAAATGTCTTAATCGTTGGTTTAGGACTAATCGGCGGATCGATTGCAAAGAAAATCAAAGATATAGATTATTCTGCAAATGTGTATGGATTTGAAAAAAATCAAGAAATACTTAAGGAAGCAAAAAAAAAAGGTCTTATAACCAATGGTAAGGTAGTTGATCTTAAAGACTCTAAAAACCTATTAGTAATATTTTGTGTCCCAGTTTTGTCCTTCAGGCCGGCTTTGAACTCTGTCAAAAAATTCTTACCTTCTCAAAATATAGTATTTACTGACACTCTGAGTGCAAAAACTGAAATTTTTAATACCTTATCAAATGAGTTTAATGGCATTTTAGGCAATTTTGTTTTATCTCATCCAATCGCAGGTTCTGAAAAAAGCAGTTTATATAATTCCAAGAAATCTCTATTTGAAAATCAAGTGGTTGTAATTTCACCTCACGAAAAAAACAATCAGGAAGATATTGATAAAGTCATTAATTTTTGGGGATTGTTAGGATCCTCTTCAAAGATTCTTTCCTACAAAGATCATGACTTCTTGTTTTCAAAAACAAGTCATTTACCGCACGTAATATCTTATTCTCTTACCGAGAGCTTATTTAAAAGTTTAGGAGAAAGAACTTTTGATTTCTCAGGTGGAAGTCTTGAGGATTACACACGTATTGCATCTAGCGACCCATTAATGTGGAAAGACATCTTGATTTCTAATCATCAAAATATTTTAGATTCCATAGAAGATTTTGAAGAAAGTCTTGCAAGCTTAAAAGACCTTATTAAAAATAAAGATGAGAAAGCTTTAGTTGATTACTTTAATAAGGTAAAGATATTGAGAGATAATTCAGTCTAATCTTATGAACTTTAAAATTAAGAAAGGAAAGGGTGTGAGGGGCGAAATAACAATTCCTGGAGATAAGTCTATATCCCATAGGTCGATAATGTGTGCATCCCTTGCAGAAGGCAAATCAAAAATTTATGGATTCTTAGAAGGAGAAGATTGTTTAGCCACCAAAATTGCCTTCAAGGACATGGGTATAAATTTCGAGTCAAATAATGATGAAATAGTAGTACATGGTTCAGGTTTATACGGATTGAAGAAACCAAAACAAGAGATTAATTTGGGAAATTCTGGAACATCTATTCGATTGCTGAGTGGAATATTATCTGCCCAGAAGTTTTCTTCCACTCTTATAGGAGATGAGTCTTTATCATCTAGGCCTATGAATAGAATTATAGAACCTCTGTCTTTGATGGGTGCAAATATAAAGTCTCAAAACTCTGGAAGACCGCCTTTAGAAATTGGTAAGTCAGATATACTTAATTCAATAAACTATGACCTTCCTATTGCAAGCGCTCAAGTGAAATCATGTATTTTATTTGCAAGTCTTTACTCTAAAGGAAAGACTATTGTCAGAGAGAAACAAACAACTCGTAACCACACAGAAATAATGTTTAAGCAATTTGGAGTACCTTTGAGTATTCGAGATACCAACGGTGGAAGAGACATTGAAATGTATTCTCCATCATACTTAAAAAGCACAGAAATCGATATACCAGGAGACTTTTCTTCTGCAGCTTTCTTTATTTTGGCAGCATTGATAATTCCTAATTCAAATCTAATTATTAAAAACGTTGGTATGAACGAAACTCGTACAGCATTATTAAATGCCTTTCAGGAAATGGGTGCTGAGATAGATATTATTAACAAGACTGGAGAATTTGAACCTCGTGCTGATTTAAAAGTTAAATTCTCAAAACTAAAGGGTATAAATCTTGATACCAAGTTAGTACCTAATTTGATAGATGAATTACCTGCCTTCTTTATCGCTGCAGCAATGTCATCAGGTTCAACTGCTGTGAGAAATGCAGAAGAATTACGGCATAAAGAATCTGATAGATTAGAGGCTATGGGAGATGTTCTTGGGTCACTCGGTGTTGATTTTAATATGTATCATGATGGAATAGATATAAATGGTCTAGATGACAATAATGCTTTCAGTTCTTATACAGGAGGGATAATAGAATCTTTCAGTGATCATAGAATAGCAATGTCTTCTGCAATTGCTTGTAGTCTCTTTGATCAAGAATCAATTATTCTTAATACTGATAATGTAAATACTTCATTTCCTACATTTTTAAATATTTCAGAACAAGTAGGCTTAGATATTAGTTTGGAAGAGAGTTCATGATACCCGTTATAACGATTGATGGTCCAAGTGGTTCTGGAAAGGGAACAATTGCACAAATGTTGGCTCTTGAATTAGATTGGAATATTCTAGACAGTGGCGCTTTATACAGAACTTTGGCTTATTTTATGAAAGAAAATGCTATCGATATTGAAAATTTTAAAGAAAACCAAGATTTTTTGAAAAAGAGATTTCATGTCTCCTTTGATCCTGGAATTCCCGGTGAGCCAGTAAGAGTATTATTTGAAAATAAAGATATTACTGCGATAGTTAGAACCGAAGAGATGGCTAAAATAACTTCTAATTTAGCTGCAGAACCAATAATTAGAGAGTTTATTAAGCCTTGTCAGAGAGACTTTATGACTGCCCCTGGTCTCATTGCAGATGGTAGAGATATGGGAACTGTCATTTTTTCCGATGCAAAATATAAAATCTTTCTTACAGCTTCCGCAGAAGAAAGAGCTAAAAGAAGACAAACACAGTTGAAAAGACAGGGCTTGGAGGTTAACATGCGTTCCCTTTTACAAGAGTTAGAGGATAGGGATCGTAAAGATACGGAAAGAGAACATTCCCCGTTAATCCCCGCTGTAGACTCTGTGGTAATAGATACAAGTAATTTAAACCCTGAAGGAGTGGTAAAGGTAATAAAAACTTACCTTTAAATAAGAATATGGCAGCAAGCTTTGAACAATTATTAGATGAGAATTTAAGTACGGTAATTATGAAACAAGGCAGTCTTGTGACTGGTATTGTGATAGACATTTTAGACAATCATGTAGTGGTTCATGTGGGATTAAAATCTGAAGCAGTGGTTCAAGTATCTGAATTTTATAATGAATCAGGAGAGCTGGAACTAGAAATAGGAGACGAAGTTCAGTTAACCCTTGAGTCTATTGAAGATGGTCATGGAAATACACGAGTTTCAAGAGAAAAAGCTATCAAGCAAGAAGTATGGAAGAGAATAGAAGACAGCTTGGCTAATGAATCCATACTTAAGGGCCTTATCACGGGTTCTGTAAAGGGAGGTATGACTGTAGATGTTCAGGGTATTAAAGCTTTTTTACCTGGATCGTTAGCTGAAGTTATGCCCACAAAAGATCTAGAACATTTAGTAGGAAACTACGAAGAGTTCAAAGTAATCAAATTAGATAAAGATAAAAATAATGTAGTACTTTCTAGGAAAGCAGTTCTTCAGGAAGCAAATTCTGAAGAGAGAGAAAAATTGCTCTCAACATTAGCTGAAGGTCAAGTAATCAAAGGAGTTGTTAAAAACTTAACTGATTACGGAGCGTTTGTTGATTTAGGCGGAATAGATGGACTTCTTCATATTACAGATATTTCTTGGAGTAGAATCAACCATCCATCTGAGGCGATTAATATTGGAGAAAAGCTGGATGTAAAAATTATAAAATATGATCCTGAGCAGAAGAAGGTTTCTCTCGGTATGAAACAACTGATAGATGATCCTTGGGTTGGTATAGGATCAAAGTTTCCATTAAATACCTCTGTGATGGCAACCGTAACAAACCTAACTGACTATGGATTCTTCGCAGAGATAGAACAGGGAGTTGAAGGACTAGTTCATGTTTCAGAAATAGATTGGACAAATAAGAATATTCATCCTTCTAAAGTGGTGCAATTGAAAGATCAAGTAGAGGTAATGATTCTTGAAGTCGATGAAGAAAAGAGAAGAATTTCATTAGGTCTGAAGCAACTCAAAGAAAATCCATGGCAAGTTTTCGAGCATACTCATAATGAAGGAGATAAAGTAACCGGAGCTATCAAATCTATTACCGATTTTGGAGTCTTCATAGAGCTAGATGGAGGAATTGATGGCTTAGTTCATCTCTCTGATATTGCTTGGGATGAAAGTGAAGAATCTGCAAGGTCACTAAACAAAGGAGAACTAGTCGAAGCAATAGTTCTTTCTATTGAGGCTGATAGAGAAAGAATATCACTTGGAATAAAACAATTACTTTCTGATAGTTTTGGAGATTACGTAGATGCTAATAAAAAAGGTTCAAGGGTAAATGCGAAGATTATAGGATCTACAGAAGACAGAGTAGATCTTGAGTTGAGTGTAGATGTCAAAGGTTACCTGCCTATGAAAGATTATACAAATTCTATGTCAGATACTCCTCTAGAAGAGGGTGCTGAAATCGAAGTTGTTATTGCCAATATCAACAGAAAAGATCGAGAAATAATTTTGTCTCTTAGGGCTTTAGAAAAACAAGAAGAAAAAAGCGCTCTCAAAGATAATGCACTTAAGAATAAAGAAATAGAAGAAGCAACAAAGTCTAATATCGGAGATCTTATTAAAGCAGAAATGCAAGATTCCGATAAAGAAGATGAATAAATCTGATCTAATAAAAAAAATATCAGATAGAAAAGATCATCTCAATGAAGACGACTCTGATCAAACTGTAAATTTAATACTAAATTTGATTTCTAAATCTCTTTCTAATGGTGATAGGGTGGAAATAAGAAATTTTGGTACTTTTTCTATCAGATCAAGAGAACAGAGAATATCAAGAAATCCTAAAACTGGAACTTCAGTTTTAGTTAACCCGAAACATCATCCTTACTTCAGGGCTTCTAAGCATTTAAAGGAATCTTTAAACAAATAAAAAAGAAGAAGCTGTATAGTATCCTTAAGTAGTGAGGGGTATATGTCAGAGGATATAAAAAATAAATTAAAACAAACCTTTGTAGACTCGATATCTGTTATGCAAGAGGCTATTGATCACAAAGATTATTATGATCTGTTAAAAGCATCTCTCTACTGTGGGTTCTTTTTTGTTTTACCAAGAAAATTTGCTGCAAAAATACAGAACGACATCTTGCTAAATTCCCTGCCTTGCAAGACTATTTTGAAGGCCTTGTATCTGAGAGTGGTTTTTGACACAAATTAATAATGGGCTTTTCTAGTACTCTCTTATTGATATTAACCATTCTTGTAGGTATTTATTCATTCGTTCTATTATCGCTTAATAAATCAATAGTACATTTAGATTTATTATTTCTAGAATTAGATTTACAGCTTGGGTACGTAATCTTATGGTCTGCTTTGTTTGGAATATTGACTACAGCAGTTCTAGAATTAATTTTCTTTTCCACAAAAAGTAAAAAGGATGAGTAATATCAGGGAACAAATTCATCATAAACTTTCCTTGCTTGGAAAGGATATTAAAAATGCTCATATTTCAGAGTTAAATAACCAAAAAAATCTTGAAGGCATGGCCATTGGAAATGATCTATTACACTTTGACTATTCTAAACAAAGAATTAATGAAAAGATTATTGATTATTTATTACAGATACCCGATTTAATAGATCTTAAAGACTCACTTCAAGCATTACTGAAAGGAAATATCTATAACCCGTCTGAAAATAGGGGTGTGTCACACACAATCTATAGAAACAAAACTGAAAATAAAAATTTTAAGCTTATATTTTCTGAAAGAGAAAAAATTAAATCTTTTTTAAATGTGAGTCTTACAGATCGAAGTATAAAAAATCTCATTTGCTTAAGCATTGGTGGATCAAGAATAGGACCCGAATTATTGGATGAATATCAATCTTTATATGGGCCCTTGAATGTTTATTTTTGTTCTAGTTATGACCTACTAGAGCTTAGTGATGCTCTAAAAAGATGTAATCAAAGCGATACAATAATATTTGTATCTTCCAAGTCATTTCAAACTCTCGAAATTCTTAAAAATCTTGATCATGTGAAATCCTGGTATGGGAGAAATCCTGAAATTAATTTTTATGATCATCTTTATGGTATTTCTTCTAATGCATCGGCAATGACCGCTTATGGAATTAAGAAGAAAAATCAATTTCTCATTCTAGATTCTTTAGGCGGAAGATATTCAATATGGTCCTCCATGAGTTTGCCTGCTTTTATAAATTCAAACTATGATTCTTATCTTGATCTTCTCGAGGGAGCATATTTAGCCGATGAACACACAAGTAAAACGTCATGGGAATCTAATATTCCAGTATTAATGGCACTTTTGAGCATTTGGAATACGAGCTTTCTCGAGATAAATAATCACGGTATATTTACTTATAACTTTAGGCTACGCTCTCTTGTGAAATATATCTCTCAACTGTCGATGGAGAGTAATGGGAAATCTATAAATTTTGAATCAAAAGAATCACCTTTTTTGACTTCTCCTTTGATTTGGGGCGGTTATGGAATAGAATCTCAACACTCTACTTTTCAGTGGCTTATGCAAGGTAAAACCGAAACTTCTTGCGATTTTATTGGTTTAAATGATGGGCTCAACAAGGAGTCAGTTGAATCTTTCGAGATGCTTTTATCTCAAGTTTTAGCCATGACTTATGGAAAAAAAGATAAAGTAAGCCCCTTTAAATCTATCAAAGGTAATAATCCCTGTTCTATTTTGCAAATGAACTCTATCGACCTCAAAAGCTTAGGATTTTTATTGGCTATTTACGAATATAAAGTCTTTATTGAAGCTTCGATACTCGGCATAGATCCCTTTGACCAGTGGGGTGTACAGTTAGGAAAAGACATAGCCCTTGAAGGAAAAAGTAATAAAGAATTTTTGAAAGATAAATTTTCTTCAAGTCTTCATCCTAAATCCTAGTTTATAATCTGTGTATGAGCTCTAAAAAATTTAGACCTATTATCTTGGCGGGAGGTTCAGGAAAGAGACTTTGGCCTCTATCAACTAAAGAAAGACCAAAACAGTTTATTTCTTTATTTGGAGATCTATCCCTTTTCGATCTTACACTTCAAAGGGTAAATAATAGGGATCTTTTTAAGAAACCAATAATCGTAACCTCTGAGGAATATTTATCCTTAATTGAAGAATCTCTATCTAAAACTGGACTAGGAGTTGAAAGGGTTTTTTTAGAGCCAGAGCCGAAGAATACTTTCTCAGCTTCGGTTTTGCCTGTACTGGATGCCTTGAAGCGCAATGAAAAAGAAAGATACATGGTAATGCCTTCTGATCACTATATTCCTTTTAATAAATCTTTTTACGAAACATGCACAATAATTAAAAATCAATTTAGAAAAAAAGCTCTTACATTATTGGGGATTGCGCCAGATAATCCTTCTACAGAATATGGTTATATCTCTGTCTATACCTCTAACGAAGAAATTAAATGCGTCAAATCTTTTATAGAAAAACCTGATCTTGAGAAAGCTAAACTCTTAGTTAAACAGCCTGATACTTTATGGAATTCTGGAATGTTTTTCTTCGATGGCAAATGGTTAAGTGATTCTATTCAAATAAAAAATCAAGAGATGTATTCTCTGATGCATGATCTTTTACCCACTTCAGCATTAAGTCAAATATATTTTTATCCCGATAAGAATATATTTTCAAAGCTTACAAACATCTCTTTCGATAAAGCATTTGTTGAATCTAACAAACAAAATCTTGTAGCGACTTTAGAAGCAGGTTGGACTGATCTTGGTTCATGGCATAGTTTGAGTAATCTTCAAAAGGAACCGGAAAATGGACTTACCTTATATTCGGAGGGAGATTATTCCAGAACCGAAAAACCTTGGGGTTACTACGAAGTATTACTTGAATCAGAGTCCTCAAAAGTTAAAATCCTTTCTGTAGATCCTGGTCAGAAGCTTTCATTGCAAATGCACGAACATAGATCTGAAACTTGGTATGTAACTCAAGGCATCGCAACAGTTACAAAAGGAAACACAACTTTTAACCTTCAGCCTGGCGAAAGTGTTGAGATTGATCAGAAAGAAAGGCATAGAGTTCAAAACTCTGGTAACGAAGTTTTAGAGATAATTGAGATTCAAACTGGAACATATTTTGGTGAAGATGACATTATTCGATTTGAGGATATTTATGGCAGAAAAGATTTTCACTGAATCTCCTTACTTAATTCCCGGTACGGCTAAAGAGATAAAGAATTTTATTAGGGAGATTCCTGGATCTCCAGGCGTCTATAAATTTTTAGATAAACTTAAAAGGCCTATCTATATAGGAAAAGCAAAATCTCTTAAAAAAAGACTTGCCTCATATTTCCGAGCTTCTTCTAGATCAGAAAAGATTAATAAATTAGTTGAATCAGCAAAGTTTATTGAATTTTCGTTGACAAACACTGAGCTGGAATCGCTTCTTCATGAACAGTATCTGATCAAAAATTATAAACCTAAATTCAATGTTCAATTTAAAGACGATAAAGGGTATCCGTGGATAAAAATTGAATCACACAATACTTTTCCTTCAGCTAAATCTTTTTTGGGAAAGAAACAGGATAAAGGGAAATTTTTTGGACCTTTTCCCAACTCATATGCTGTCAGAGATGCTCTGAAATTAATTCAAAAAACTTTTAAATTAAGAAATTGCTCTGACTCTTATTTCAAAAATAGAAATAGGCCTTGCTTGCAACATGAAATAGGAAGATGTTCTGCTCCATGCGTAGGTTTGATAAGCACAGAAGACTACCAAAAAGAGGTGAGGGGTGCAGACCTTTTACTTTCTGGAAAATCGGAGGTCTTAGCTCAAGAGTTTTATAATTTGATGGATGATTTTGCTTCAAAACAGCAATATGAAAAGGCAGCTGTTTATAGAGATAGAATATCTGCTTTAAGAGATATTCAGAGGAGACAAAGCGTTGCTGGTTTTAGCAAGAATAGAGATGCCATTTATTTATCTACCTCAAAAGGAAAACGCAAATTAGGTGTAAGCAGCGTTAAGGGAGGTTGGGTTACTGGACACAAGAATTTCATACTAGAAGAAGGAATTGAAGAGAATGAAACCTTGGAAAGTTTCATAGGTCATCATTATTTCATCACCAAGAATTGCCCTTCAACGCTGATTATAGGTCAAGAGCTAACAAACAAGAATCTCATTGAAGAGGCTCTAAGTAAATTTCATAAAAAAAGAATATCTATTATTACTAAACCCTCTCAGAAAGACAAAGGCCTTTTGGAAATATGTAGGGCCAATACAGAGTTTATTTTTAAAAAGAATAAAACTGATCCTGATATTGACTACAAGCTAGAGGAATTAAAGAAAGAATTACAAATTCATGAGGTCGATACAATTGAGTCTTATGACATCAGTCATCATTCTGGTGACAATGCCGTAGCTGGTTGTGTAGTTTATAGCCAAGAAGGAAAGGCTAAAAATCTTTATAGAACATACAACATCAGTAAGCAAAATTCTGGTAACGACATAGGTTCAATGCTTGAGTTAATAGAAAGAAGGTTTTCAAACAAAAAAAATAAAATTCCGAGTCTAATAATTATCGACGGTGGCAGAACTCATTTAAAGCAGGTCCAGAAAAAGATGAAAGAAATTGGAATTTCTTCTGCGAATGTTATTTCTATTTCTAAAGGAATTAGAAGAAAGGCTTCTTTTGATTCAATTCACTTAACGCGAGGAGAATCTAAGTTAGTTAAAGAAGGTTCTATATTTCACAATTTTATTCAAGAAATTAGGGACGAAACACACAGGTACGCAATATCTTCGCAAAAAAGAAAGAGTATTAAATCTTCCTTAGGTTCCTCTTTGGATAATTTACCAGGAGTAGGGGATTCAAGAAAAAAACTTTTGTTGAGGTATTTTGGATCTCTAGAGCAAATAAAACGGGCAAGTATTGATGATCTATCTGAAGTTTCTGGCATTGGCATGGTTACGGCAAAGTCAATTTACAAACAATTACGAAATTAGTTTAGATGGCAAATTACCTGACTTTCTTAAGGATATTATTAGTATTTCCTGTTCTTATATTTGCTTCACCTGAGTCTAATCCAAATAATTGGATTGCCCTTGTATTATTTGTGATCGCAGGCATTACAGATCACTTAGATGGATATGTTGCAAGAAAAACAGGTTCGACAAGCTCTCTGGGAGCTTTGCTTGATTTGGTAGCGGATAAACTGCTAATTATCATTACCATTTTTTATTTTATTTCTTATGCGAGTAGTCTTTTATTGATCGTACCATCCATAATAATAATTTTTAGAGAAGTAGTTATTTCGTCTCTTAGGCAACTTCTGGCCGAAAAAGAAGGAGAGAATCCCGTAAAAGTAACCTTCCTAGCTAAGAGTAAAACTACATTGCAGATTTTTGCCTTGTCTTTCTTGATTATATCGCCAAATTTTGGCCGGCCTTTCTTCTTTTTGACTGTTTGTTTGTTTTGGCTGGCAGCTTATGTGTCTCTTCACAGCTTGTTTGCATATATAAAAACTTATAAAAATCTCATTAAATAGCTGGTCTATTGTTTTTAGATATTTAGAATACAGGCAAGGCTGAGTAGCAAAGTGGTTATGCAGCGGATTGCAAATCCGTCTACGCCGGTTCGATTCCGACCTCAGCCTCAATTTAGTTATGGAAACTTTTAAAATAAATTGCCTTGTTATAGGAGGAGGAGTATCAGGAATAACGATTGCTCAAAAGCTTTCTTTATACATGGAAGAGGTAGTTCTAATCGAAAGAAATAATAGACTTGCTCAAGAGACTACAAGTAGAAATTCGGAAGTTATTCACGCCGGGATTTACTATAAACCTGGGAGTTTAAAGTCTGAACTATGTATCCGCGGTAAAGAACTTCTATATGAATATTTAAGAATTCATAATCTTCCACACACTCAGTGCGGAAAGTTTATCGTTGCTTCTTCTGCTGAAGAAGAAAGAAAGTTATTTGATATTTATAAAAATGGAAAAGAATGTGGCTTAACAGATTTAGTTATAAATGACGAGCGAATTAAGCAGTACAAATTCTTAAACTCCAAGACTTCAATTTTTTCTCCATCTACTGGTATATTTGATAGTTATTCATTTATTGAATCTATAAAAAGTCAATTTCTTGACAATCAAGGTATCTTATTAGTTGGAAATAGGTTAAAAAAAATAGAATATCACAAAGGATCTTTCATTGCCCTGATCGAGGATTTAAATAATTCTTCAGAGTTCTTGATAGAGACAAAAAAAATAATTAATACTGCAGGCTTACAAGCCTTCAAAATTCTCAATGAATTCAAAGGAGAAGAGATTTATAAACCTGCATACAAGAAAGGTGAATATTACTCATATACCGGTAAAGAAAAACTTGATCATCTAATTTATCCTATTCCAGGAAAATTTAGCTTGGGAATTCATGCAACAATTGACTTAGGAAATGGAATAAGATTTGGACCTTCTTCTTATGATGTAAACGAAATAGACTATGAAATATCTGAGAGCCAAAGAAAAGATTTCCATAATTCAATAAAAAAATATTGGCCTTCGATAAAAAGCGAAGAGTTAGTTCCTACTTATTCGGGAATAAGGCCATTACTAGAGGGTTTTGAGGATTTTGTGATAGATGAACTTAATTTAGATGAAAATGTTATGTTGAGCATTCTGGGTTATTCATCTCCTGGGTTGACTTCTTCTCTTGCAATGGCAGAAAAAGTATCAAATCAACTAAATGATTTGTAACTGCACTTATCTTTAACTTATCAATTATAATAGCTTGATACTTAGCCCGGGTGGTGGAATTGGTAGACACAAGGGACTTAAAATCCCTCGAAGGCAACTTCGTGCCGGTTCGAGTCCGGCCCCGGGCACCATATCACCAAATGATGGATTATTTTTTTATCAGTCTTATAGTTTCAATAACAACTTATATTCTTTGTTTGGCTTATAGGAAAGTTGCTATTAAAAAAGGAGTATTAGCAAATTTAAATTTTAGAACTTTGCATGATGAAGTTACTCCAAAAGGAGGCGGAATAGTTTTTCCTATAATCTTTCTGCTCTCTATCTCAATATTGTATATCTATAATTTTGATATTGATCATGATAATTTTTACTCTGCTCTTTGCGCTCTGTTTTTATCTTTGTTTGGTTTGTGGGATGATTATCGCGAAGTTAGGGCTTCGTTTAAATTTTTGATACAAACCACATTTAGTTTACTGGCACTTTCTATATTTCTTCCTTTGGAATTACTTTTTGTCGATATACTTCTTTTTACTCTATTTCTTTTCTTGTTAGTTACATTTATTTGGATTATAAATACCATCAATTTTATGGATGGAATCGACGGTTTGGCCGCCTCCTTGGCATGTTTCTATTTCTTTATGACTTTCTTAATATCCTTGCTCACAAATGAGATTATGCCTTTATTAGAGAACTTAATTATTTTTTCTACTTGCTTGGGATTTCTATTTATAAATTTTTCAAATAAAAATCTATTTATGGGTGATGCGGGAAGTCTTTTTTTAGGCTTCATGATTAGTTTTATTTGTATAGAGACAATATATGAAGGTACATTTTCAGTATGGTATTGGCTCATTCTTCTTTCTTATTGTTTAACAGAGACTATAGCTACAACATTCTATAGAGTTATATTTATTAAAAAGTGGTATGGTGCTCATAGGAGTCACGCCTATCAGAATCTTGCTAGA
Source organism: uncultured SAR86 cluster bacterium (assembly GCA_902606175.1). Lineage (GTDB taxonomy): Bacteria > Pseudomonadota > Gammaproteobacteria > Magnimaribacterales > Magnimaribacteraceae > Magnimaribacter. The sequence goes on from CACLEZ010000001.1 coordinate 129,316, forward strand.
ATTAAAAAAAATCATTGGAAGGTAACTTTGACCATAATCATTTATCATCTTCTGTGGATAATGCCTCTGGCATTATTGGCCTTGTTTTCTAATTTTAGCCCCTTAATTTTACTTCTTATGGCTATACTTCCGACGTTGATTTTCAATTTATTTTTTGGTCCACGGTTTTCTTCTAAGTAATATTCAAAATGATCCTAGTGCGATTTGTAATTAACTATTTCTTAATGATAATAAAAGTACTATCACTTATGAGAAGAGGAGTAATGTTTGAAAAACCTTTTTCTATCAAGATAAAAGGAAATCTCAAAATAGGAAAGGACGTCCAAATTGGGGCCAATGTAATTTTTGATGGAGATGTAGAATTATCTAATGGAGTTTTAATTGAAGATAATTGCAGAATCAGTAATGCTAAGATATTGGATCATGCTCATCTAAAGTCCAACACCTTTATCGAAGATTCTATAATTGGCAGTGGCTCTTTTGCAGGTCCTTTTGCAAGAGTGAGAGGTAATACGGTAATGGGCAATGATTGCCAGATTGGTAATTTTGTTGAAATCAAGAGTTCTTCTATAGGACAATTTTGTAGAGTAAATCACATGGCATTTATCGGAGATAGCATTTTAGAAGATGGAGTTACTATTGGTGCAGGAGTTATAACCTGTAATCATGATGGAAAGAATATAAATGAAACTCATATCAAGAAAGAGGCATATATAGGCTCTAACTCTAATTTGATTGCACCAGTAGTTATTGGAAAAAAATCAACTATTGGATCTGGGTCAACAATTTCAAAAGATGTTGCTGATAATAAATTAGTTATAGCGAGATCACATCAGATAGAGGTACCGGGATGGAAAAGTCCAAACTTTAAAAGGAATGAGGAATGAGACTTGCTATTTGGGGGATAGGTGACCACGCAAAAAAGAATTTAATTCCAGCTGCCATTGAGGCCAAGGATATAGAATTCATAGGTATTTACTCAAGAAATAAAAAAACTGTTACCGAGACAAGTTTAAAATATAATTGTAAGTCGTGGGTTTCACAAGAAGAGATGTTGGCTGATACATGTTTAGATGCCATTTTTCTGTCTACTCCACCTGCCTTGCATTTCCGTCAAGGAAATATGATTCTTAACTCCGGTAAACATTTCATATGTGAAAAACCAATTACTACAAATTTTCGAGAAACAGAATTGCTACTAAAGAGGGCTAAAGAAAGGAACTTGGTGATACTTGAAGCTTATATGTTTCTTTATCACCCTCATTTTTTAAAAATAAAAGAAATAATAAAAAATGAAATAAATTCTTTGAAAGAGATAGATGTAGTTTTCGAGCTACCAGAATTATCTTCTCCAGGATTTAGATTCTCCTCTAATCTGGGCGCAAGCTGTCTGTATGATGTTGGTTCATATACCGTTTTGACCATATTAGAGTTATTTGGCGATCATAGTGTAGAGCTTTTAGATTCAGATATTAGATCTTACGCCAAGAGCAAAGTTGACTACTCCGGTAAAGCCTCTCTTATTATCAACAATAAAATTATTTGCAATATTAGATGGTCTTATAATAGTAAATATGTGAATAAGATAAGTATAAAGTGCTCCAATAAAGAAACTATCTCGCATAAAATTTTTTCTAAAGATCAGGATTATGAACCTTTAATTCTCACTAAATATAATAATGGAGATATATCTGAGGAGAAAGTTGAAGCAACAAATCATTTTGTTAGCATGTTAGAATTCTTTGAAGAGAGTACACACTCAAAAATTATTGCTGAGCAAGAGTCTAATCGAATCTTTCGACTTGCATCTTTTCTGAGCAAGATTAAGGGCTAATATTTAAATATTTAATTAGGAGATAATATGTTTAAGTTCAACAATATTAATTTAGACGATGAGTCGATGTGGCCTGAGCATCCTAGGATTGAATTAGAAGAGCCTTTTGTCGATGAAAGAGGAGAGATTAAGTACTTAGTGAATTTTCCTATGAAGAATCTTTCACTTATTTATTCTAAGAAAGGTTCAGTAAGATCTAACCACAGTCATTTTACTGACTGGCATTATATGTACACAGTTTATGGTGAGTATGAATACCACTATAGGCCTTACAAATCAGATGAGCCTCTAAGTATAGAAATTTTTAAAGAAGGAGAGATGGTTTTTACAAGACCTAACGAAGAGCATGCTTGCCTCTTCACACAAGACACCCTTCTAATTGTTGTTAGTAGAAATCCTAGGGCTGATCAAGAAACTTATGAAAATGACGTAGTTAGAATGGAACTTATTGATCCCTCTAAAGTTAACATATGAGAACAGAAGGATTTTTTTATAAAAAAGAATCTTGCAGAGTTTGCGGTTCAAATAACATAAAAGAGGCCATGAAGTTAACACCTACACCTCCAGGTAACAATTTTCTTTCAGAGAAAGATTTAGGTCTTACAGAAGAAACCTATCCCTTGGATCTATATTTTTGTGAAGACTGCCACCACATTCAGTTAGGCCACGTTGTTGAACCTGAGTTTCTTTTCCAAAATAATTATAGTTACGTCTCTTCAACTTCAGGTGTATTTGTAGAACATTTGAGTGATTATGCCGATACCATATGTGATAGGGCCAACTTATCTGAGAAATCTTTTGTCATAGATATCGGATCAAATGATGGAACTTGCTTAAATTTTTTTAAAAAAAGAAATATTAAAGTATTAGGAGTCGATCCAGCTGAAGAAGTTTCTAAAATTGCCAATAGAAATGGTATTAATACTCTTAACGAATTTTTTAATAAGAGCTTAGCTAGTAAGATTAAGGAACAATACGGAGAGGCTGACCTCATTACATCCCATAATGCTTGTGCCCATATTGATGATCTTAGGGGAGTAATTGATGGTATAGATATTTTGATGGGACAGGATAGTATTTTTGTGATGGAAGTAGGATATTTTTTAGATGTTTTTCAAAATAAATGGTTCGATACAATCTACCATGAGCATGTAGACTTCCATACCGTAGCACCGTTGAAGAAGCTTTTTGAGCCATATGGTATGGAAATTTTTGATGTGGAAAGAATTTCACCTCAAGGAGGTTCTATAAGGGTAATGGTTCAAAGGAAAAAAGGGAAATTTCTTATAGAGAAAAATGTAGAAGATCTAATAAATCTCGAATCTCTAATTGGCCTTGACAGGCTTGAAACTCTCAAACTTTTTGAAAAAGAAATTAATTCTATAAAGATTAAATTCAAGAACCTTTTAACTGATCTTAAAACCTCTGGAAAATCAATTGCTGCATATGGAGCTCCCACTAAAGCTACTACACTCTCTTATCATTTCGAAATAGGTGTTGATGACGTAAATTTTATAGTTGATGACAATCCACTAAAGCAGGGTTTATATTCTCCAGGGAAACATATTCCGGTACTTGATTCTTCAAGTCTCTATGAGATGAAACCAGATATTCTGATCATATTGGCTTGGAATTTTGCAGAAGATATAATGCGAAAGCATAAAAAATATGGTGATGAGATAGGTACGTTTCTCATACCTATGCCTATTCCAAAATTAGTTAATTAATTTATTCTTGATGTTTAAAAATAAAAAAATAATTGTCATAAGTCCTCATCCTGATGATGAAACATTAGGTGCTGGAGGATTTATAAGCAAGCTAGTTAAGGAAAAAAACAAAATAAAAATCTTAACAGTTTCAGGTCATTTGCCACCTTTGTATAGGAAGGAAGATTATGAATTAACTATAAGCGAAGCGGTGAAAGCTTATGAAGTACTTGGGATTAAGGATTATGCTTTTATGAATATACCTGCTACTTTTGTCAGAGATGAGCCTATTAGTAAACTTAATGGTGAGATTTCTTCTTTTTTTGAAGAATTTCAACCTCAAATAGTTCTGTGTCCATTTCCAGATAGACACATTGATCATAGAGTAATATTCGATAGCGTCATGGTCGCATCTAGACCAGTTGGAGTTGGAAAGAAAATTGAACTTCTTGCTGCTTATGAAACATTATCTGAGACACACTGGAACGCACCTTATGTTGAACCTAACTTTAACCATAACTTAATTGTAGATATTTCCGAACAAATAGAACATAAACTCAATGCTTTAAGATCGTACGAATCTCAAATAAATGAAAAAGAAGGTCCTAGGTCTATAGATGCTGTTAGGGCGCTTGCGAAATTCAGGGGAAGTCAGGCAGGATTTGCTTACGGTGAAGCTTTCTACATTATTAGGCAGACATTTTAGCGAAAGGTTATCCATAGAGAAGAGCCCTTGAAAGAAAAATTATTATCTTCATCTAGACTTACAAAACAAATAATTGCCTCAGTTTCTGACTTTATTATTATATTATTTTCTATTTTTCTCTCTTATCTAGCCCTGAGAATTAATACTTATCAAGCAGAAGATTTTTGGATGCTCGTTTTCATTCCATTTATATCTGTTTTGGCGATTTTCTTCTTTGGTGCATACCGGTCTATTATTAGATATATAGATTTAAATGTAATCTTCACCTTAATAAAAGCCATATTTTTAGCATTTATAGTTTATATAATTGCCTCTATTATCCTTTATGACCTAAGCAAAGAAAGTGATCTTACTCTTTATGATTTTATTTTAGAGAAAATACCTTTCTGGACTCTGAGTCTATTCATGGGATTAGTTTTTACCATCGGAGTGAGATTGCTTGCTTATTTTTTCTTTTCCAATAGGCGCTCTGATAAAAATGTCATAATTTATGGTGCGGGATCGGCAGGTATACAACTTGCCGAAGCGTTGAAAGTCAGCGAAGAAATGCAACCTATAGCTTTTTTGGATAAAAATACTTCATTACACAATACCTACCTAGGAGGAATAAAGATTCTGCATCCAAAAAAACTGAGCAGATTAGTTCAAAGAAATAAAGTTGATGAGGTATTAATAGCAATGCCTTCTGCCTCTAAATATACTCTCAGATCTCTATTAAAAGAGATAGAAGAATACTCCATTAAAGTAAGAATTCTTCCAGGTTTGGCTGATCTGGCTCAGGGAAAAGTACTCGTTTCAGAACTTAAAGAAGTAGATATAACTGACCTTTTAGGCAGAACAGAGGTAGTAGCAAACAAAGATTTAATCAATAAAAATATTAAGAATAAGGTTGTTCTTATTACAGGTGCTGGTGGATCGATAGGTTCTGAAATTAGTAGACAAGTAGCAAAAAATGGAGCAAAAAAAGTAATACTCCTAGATTCAAGTGAGTACTCTCTATTCGCAATAGAGAATGAGTTATTGGGACTGTTTCCAAAAGAAAATCTCTACGCCGTCTTAGCAAGTGTTACTAATGAAAAAAGAGTTAGTGAAATTTGTGAGGTTTTTGGTGTACAAACAGTCTACCATGCTGCAGCCTATAAGCATGTTTCTCTGGTTGAAGAGAATCCATTTGAAGCTGTAAATAATAATATTTTAGGAACGAAGGTATGTGCTCAATCTGCTATCAATGCAAAAGTTGAGACTTTTGTTCTGATATCAACAGATAAAGCCGTGCGTCCAACAAACATCATGGGTGCAACTAAAAGATTTTCTGAACTTATTTTACAATCTTTATCTAATAATTCTGAGACCAAGATGATCATGGTCAGATTTGGAAATGTTATAGGATCATCCGGATCAGCAATTCCTCTTTTCCAAAAGCAAATAAGAGAGGGTGGGCCTGTAACAGTAACTCATCCGGATGTTGTGAGATATTTTATGTCAATTCCTGAAGCAGCTGAGCTTGTTATACAAGCTGGGGCTATGGGCGAAGGTGGAGACTTATTTGTTCTGGATATGGGTCAGCCAGTTAAGATCATTGAATTAGCAAAAAGACTCATAAAGCTAAGTGGTTTGGAAATCATAGATGAAGAAACTTCTCAAGGCGATATCGAAATAAAGTTCACCGGATTAAAACCTGGTGAAAAACTTTATGAAGAGTTGCTCATCGGGGACAATGTTAGCCTGACAGAACATAAAAGAATATTAAAAGCCAAAGAAGACTCAATTTCAATTGAGAGGATAGAATCCTATCTCGATTTAATGAAAGGTGCTGAAGAGAGGAGCGATATCCCTAGCTTAAAAAAAATCCTAACAGATGCGGTACCCGGATTTCTTCCTGAAGAAGAAATAGTGGATATCGTGTATTTAGAAAAAAATAAATAGTTGAAGGAATTTTCAATTGTATACATTTATTGATTCCCTAGCAGATCTTGATTTTTTAAATCAAGAATTGTTAAAAAAAAGTTACATAGGAGTGGATACTGAGTTTAGACGCACGAATAAAAACAATATGAGACTAGCTTTACTGCAGGTCAATGATGCAGAGGAGATTTATCTTATTGATACAATTGCTATTGATAATCCTCTTGATAAATGCAATTTCCTTTTTTCTAGATCCGTAACTAAAATTTTTCATTCGTGTAAGGAGGATCTTGAAGCTATTTATTCTTGGACAAATTGTAAGATGACTAATATCTTCGACACTCAACTTGCAAATGCTTTTCTCGATTGTGGATATTCTATTAGTTATCAAGACCTGGTTCACCAGAAATTAGGAATAACCCTGGATAAGAAAGAGACAAGATCGAACTGGATCAGAAGACCTCTTACAGATGATCAGCTTAAATATGCAGCTTTAGATGTGGAGTACTTAATACATCTTTATGAAGATCAGTTTGGAGCTTTATCTAAATCAAATAAACTAGATTGGCATGATCAAGAACTAAAGAAGTTAGTTCAAGCAACTTTCGAAAATCAAAGTAACCTGATTACTTCTGTACGAACAATATCACGCGCTGAAGAGAATGAGATTTTAAATAAGTTTAATAAATTAGTAACTAAAATTTCTTATAGAGAAGGAATAAATTCGACATTATTCTTTTCGAAAAAAGCCCAAAAAGACTTTTTAAGACTAGTTCTCGAACGAGGGTTTGACAATGCTAGTAGAGAAATTACTGACTGGAGAAGGGAGCTAATAAGAAAAGATTTCATCAATTTATTAGCTTAATTATGTTCTGGTTTCTTTACTTTTTGTCAGCAGTTCTTCTCTCTCATTGTGCAGCGAGTTTTAACTGCAAAAGGTATGTCTATATTTTTTTTATTTTAATGATTTTTTTTCTAACTCCTACACAAACTGAATTTATAGAGTCAGATTATGCTCCTTCATTATTTACCTTTCTATTTAATATTATTTTTGAAAAAGACTTTTCTGATAAACCTCTAAGACCATTATTTTTAACCATTCCAGGAAGCCTATTTATATTTTTGATAATCTTTCTGATTAAAAAAAGATTCTCTCAGCTTTAAGATCCAAGAGACTTAGGACTCCCAAAGCATTCCGGCCTTTTAACATACCTGCTGATTCACCCGGATTGAAAAATAAAACTCCTTTTTTGTTTTCATTCCTATATCTATGAGTATGCCCATGTAGGACAATATCTACATTTGGATTATCTTGAAGATACTGCTCAATTAGTTCAGGCTCATGGAAGATCACAATCTTCCTGTCTAGGATCGTTATAGGATATGGAGGTTCTTGAAAGATAAAATTATTCTTATTAGCTACTTCGTTTAGACCATCTTCTTCTCTGTCATTATTCCCATAAACACCAATTAATTTACAATTAAGTTTTGAAAATCTTTCTAATGCACTAGAACTGGCAATATCTCCAGTATGTATAACTAAATCAACTTGCTCTTGATTAAAGATAGAAATTATTTTTTCAATATTTCTTTGGTTGTTATGCGTATCGCTAACAACACCAATTTTCACAAGAAGTATTAGACTTTTTCAAGTATGTGAATACCGCAGGCGCTCCCTAATCCTATAACATGAGTCATACCGATTTTCGCATTCTCTACTTGCCTTTCTCCTGCTTCACCTCTTAAATGAGTACAAACTTCATAAATATTAGCTATGCCTGTTGCACCTAAAGGATGACCTTTTGATAATAGGCCACCAGATACATTTACTGGAATTCTTCCGCCTAGCTCAACTTCTCCCTCATCTATCAGTCTTCCGGCTTCTCCATCATCACAAAGGCCAAGATTTTCATAGTGAAGCATCTCGGCTGTAGCAAAACAATCATGTAATTCAACAAGATCAACATCGCTTGAATCAAGACCTGCCATTTCATAAGCTTCAGAAGCAGCTTTTCTAGTGCAAGAGTTAACATCTGGCATAACTAGATCTCTTTCTTGGTAAGGATCACTTGTCATAACTGAAGCTTTAATTCTCACTGCTCTCTGCATGCCAAGTTCTTTTGCTTTCTTCTCAGAGACCAAGACTGCAGCTGCCGCTCCGTCAACATTTACGGAGCACATAAGTTTAGTGTTGGGATAAGAAATCATCTCAGCATTCATTACCTCATCCAAAGGTGTCTCAATTTGGTATCTTGCTTTTGGATTCATTGTTGAATGATGATGATTCTTAACTGAAATCTTTGCAAATTGTTCAAATGTTGTGCCATATTGCCTTGCATGTTCCATGCCGGCTTCAGCGAATACTGCAGGCATAGTGCCTGACCCTAATAACCCTTCTTTTGGAATTCCGGATCCACTTCCTGAACCTCCAAGAAGACCTGTTCCCATTTGCTCCACACCAACAGCGAGTACCACATCATACAAACCTGCTTTGATCGAAGTCCAAGCTTCTCTAAAAGCAGTTGCTCCAGTGGCACAGGCATTAGAACAATTTACAACTGGAATGCCTGTCTGTCCTATTTCCTGCAATATTCTTTGACCAACCATAGCATTAGCTTGTCCAAGATTTCCACAATAGAAAGCTTCCATATTTCCAATATTTAAGCCAGCATCATCTAGAGCCAGTAATGCTGCCTCGGCACCAAGATCCGGTACTGTTCTATCTGGAAACCGTCCAAACTTGATCATATCAACACCTAAAACGTATACATCACTCATAATTTTCTCCCTTATGTAATTTGTTTAAAGAAATAGCTGATATAACTATTTCCATCTTTATCTTTTCTACCTAAAGCATCATCAAATATAACTTCTACTGGCATATCAAAATTAATCTTATCTGGATCTGGTTCACAATCTATCAGATTACCTTTTACTGTTCCTCCACCATCAAGATCAACTATCGCAGATATGTAGGGAACTTCTATTCCAGGAAAAGACCTAAAAACAATAGAATAAGAATAGAGTTTTCCAGTATTATTCAGTTTAATAGATTGCATAGAGTCTCGCGCAAAACAATTCGAACAAACATTCCTTTCTCCTAGAAAGATTGAACCGCATTCACTACATTTATGACCTTCAAGATAAGGTTCTCCGCCTTCCGGCAGCTTTAGATATTCGACAACAGGTAAACTCATTATTCCCCCTATAATTAATTCTAGTTTTATATATATTTAAGTGAATTACAATAGCTGACTATGAGTTTTTGGAAAGCAGGAATAGGTGGAATGATTGGTTTCTCAATAGGAGGACCTATTGGAGGAATACTCGGCGCAATAATTGGATCAAAACTATCAGGTAGAGATCAAGCTAAACCATCAATGAAGCAGAGAAATCAAGCTGCTTTTTTTACTGCTCTTTTCGCATGTTTCGCCAAAATTGCAAAGGCTGACGGCAAAGTAACTCGAGAAGAAGTAGATAAAGTCGATCACTTTATAAAGGAGAGATTCAAATTTCCATCAGATCAGAGAGTATTTGCTATTGAAATATTTAATCATGCAAAAGATGATAGTAATTCCTTTCGAGATTATGCTAGCCAGCTTGCTTCACTTTTGTCATCCGATAAATCAGCCTTGATAATGTTTTATGAGCTTCTATTTGAACTTTCAATGGCAGATGGCCATTTGGACCCTTCAGAAGAAAACCTTTTACTTGAAGCGATAGAGATTTTTCAAATTGATCAAGAGTTTTTCAAAATTAATAAAAAGAAGTATGGAGGGAATATATCTGATGCCTATATCATCCTTGGAGTAACAGAAGATATGTCATTCAAGGATATAAAAGTTGCTTACCAGAGAAAAAGAAAAGAATTTCATCCTGATACTTTATTATCAAAGGGTTTGCCCGAAGAATTATTAGAGAAAGCCAAAGAAAAATTTATTGAAATCCAATCGGCCTTTGAAGAAATAGAAAAGCAAAAAAATAAATAAAGATTTCCAATTTTATTTCCCTTATTATCTGTCCAGATGTCAGTAATTATTTCAGGTACAGGTCTATTCACTCCTAAAGAGTTCATAACCAATGAAGAACTAGTCGAAAGTTTTAATCAGTTCGTCATAAATTTTAATAAAGAAAATAAGTATCAAATAGATTCTGGTGCTATGGAAGCTTTAGTACCATCAAGCAGTGAGTTCATAAAAAAAGCTTCTGGCATTGAGCAAAGATATGTTCAAGATAAAGAAGGAATACTTGATATAACTAGAATGAGACCTAGATTGAAAGAAAGATCTAACTCCGAGGTTTCTATTCTTGCTGAGATGGCAATAAAAGCCTCTGAGGAAGCCATAAAACAATCAGGAATAAACTCTTCCGATATCGATGCGGTCATATGTGGTTGTTCAAATCTTCAAAGAGCATATCCGGCTGTAGCTATAGAGGTTCAGCAAGAACTTGGAATATCTGGATACGCATATGATATGAATGTCGCGTGTTCATCAGCAACATTTTCCATACAAAATGCCTACAATGATATTCAATCAGGTCATGCGGATAAGGTTCTAGTAGTTAATCCAGAAATTTGTTCAGGACATTTAAACTTCAAAGATAGAGATGCACATTTCATATTCGGTGATGCAGCAACCGCCGTTATCCTTGAAAAAGATAGTAACTCACAGTCTGCATTTAAAATTCTTGGAACAAGCCTAAAGACACAGTTCTCAAACAATATACGAAATAACTTTGGATTTTTGAATTTACCTGAAAACTCTGACCCCAACTCTCCTGACAAATTATTCATCCAGAAAGGTAGGAGTGTTTTCAAAGAAGTTGTTCCTATGGTCCAGACTCATATTGCTGGTCATTTAAGTAATCTAGATATTGAAATACAAGAAGTAAAAAGATTATGGCTTCATCAGGCAAATTTAAGTATGAACCAGCTAATTGCTAAGAAACTCTTAGGAAGAGAGCCTGACGAACAAGAAATGCCAATAATTTTGAATGATTATGCTAATACTAGTTCAGCTGGCTCTATAATAGCCTTTCACCAAACAAAAGGTGACTTTGTATCCAATGAAATTGGAGTTATAAGTTCTTTTGGAGCTGGATACTCAGTTGGAAGTGTAGTTTTACAAAAGATTTAATATGAAATTTTTATCGAGAATTCATAATTCATTGAAGAGCTTTGAAAGCTTGGAGTTTTTACCCTTATTCCTGATAAGGCTCTATCTTTTTTATGTTCTTTGGTTTGCTGGGATAAATAAAATAGATTCTTTTGATAAGTTTTCGGGTTATTTGGGAACACTCGGAGTGCCTCTCCCAGATATATTTACTTGGTTAGTGATTGTCACAGAAGCTGGAGGCGCAGCATTAATTCTAGTAGGTCTATTTGTTAGGTGGTCTTCAATTCCACTTTTAGTTGTTATGTTCTTTGCTGGATATCTTGTGCATTGGCAAAATGGATGGCCTCACGAAGCAAATGGTATTGAATTCGCTGCCATTTATTCATTGATGCTTCTTACTTTATTATGTTTTGGCGGAGGAAAATATTTGAGCCTTGATTATTGGGTATCAAGTAATAAATAAATGGAACTATATCAGGCCTCAGATAATCTTCTGGAACCAATAAGTAAGGCACATGAATGGATTAAAGAAGCTCAGCAAAATGGGGTTGCATTACCACATGCCATGAATATCTCCTCAATAAATTTTGATGGCAAACCGTCTTCAAGAATGGTCTTACTAAAGAGAATAGGCCAAGAAGGATTTGTCTTCTTTACTGACTATGATGGCAATAAGGGAAAGCAGATTATCGAATCACCATATGTTGCCTTAAATTTCTGGTGGGCTAAAACAAATAAACAGATCAGAGTAGAAGGTAAATGTTCCAAAGCAAGCGAAGAAGAAAATGATGAATATTTTTCGTCAAGACCAAGAGGTTCGCAGATTTCAGCTTCTGTTTCCTTGCAAAGTGAAGAAATAGATACATATGAATCATTAGTTGAGCGGTCTCAGGAATTTGAATCGAAAAATACTGGAAAAGATATAACTAGACCACAAAGATGGGGAGGATTCATAGTAGAACCAGAGTCCATAGAATTTTGGGTAGATCAAAAGAATAGGTTACACATAAGAGAGCTATATACAAAACAAGGTAGTGAATGGAAAAAGGTACTTTTGTCGCCTTAAATCATAATATCTATTACAATGTTTTTTTTAATTACAAGTGCCCTTTAGTATAGGCCACCACTGAATATGCCTTCTATAAAACTTCCAGATAATTCCATAAGAAATTTCGATAATCCCTTAAGTATCGATGATATCGCTAAAGACATTGGTTCAGGTCTTGCAAAAGCTGCAGTAGCAGGAAAAATAGATGGTAAATTAGTTGATGGGTCAGAAATTATTTCTAACGATTGCAGCGTAGAAATCTTAACAATAAAAGATGATGAAGGCCTTGAGATAGTCAGACACTCATGTGCTCATCTATTGGCTCATGCTCTTAAACAGCTCTATCCAAAGGCCCAAATGGCAATAGGTCCAGTAATTAAAGACGGGTTTTATTATGATATCAAACTTGATAAAAATCTATCAGATGAAGACTTAGAAGCTATCGAGAAGAGAATGAAAAAGCTTGCTAAGACTAAATATGATGTCAGGAGAGAAGTCGTATCACAAAAAAAAGCTATCGCGACTTTCAAAGAGAGAAATGAACCTTATAAAGTAAACCTCGCAGAAGAAATACCTGATGATGAAGTAATAGCGTTATATCATCATGAAGAGTATATAGATATGTGCAGAGGTCCCCACGTAACCAATATGCGACACTTACAGGCCTTTAAGCTTACTAAAGTATCAGGTGCTTATTGGAGGGGAGACTCCAAAAATGAAATGCTTCAAAGAATATACGGAACAGCTTGGCCAAGTTTAAAAGACTTGGAGAATTACATCCTCCAGCAGGAAGAAGCGGAAAAGAGAGACCATAGGAAATTAGGTAGACAACTAGATTTATTTCATTTTCAAGAAGAGGCACCCGGTATGGTTTTTTGGCACCCTAAGGGATGGTCTATTTATTCGACTTTAAAAGACTTTATAAAAATTAAACAGGACGAATATGATTATCAAGAAATCAATACTCCTCAAATTGTTGATAGAAAGTTATGGGAGGCTTCCGGACACTGGGATAAATATCGAGAAAATATGTTTATTACGGAAATCGATGAGGATCATGCGAACGAAAAGAGAACAAATGCACTAAAGCCAATGAATTGTCCTTGTCATGTTCAAATATTTAACCAAGGCCTAAGATCTTATAAAGACTTGCCTGTAAGATTTTCTGAATTTGGTTCATGCCACAGATATGAAGCTTCTGGAACCTTGCATGGCCTGATGAGAGTACGAGGATTTACTCAAGATGATGGGCATATTTTTTGCACAGAGGACCAAATTCAGGATGAGACGAAAAAATTTATAGAATTACTGTCTGATATATATTCTCAATTAGGATTTGATGCATTTGAAATAAAACTTTCAACTAGACCCGAGATAAGAGCTGGTTCAGATGAAGTTTGGGATAAAGCAGAGCTTGCATTAGAGAACGCTATAAAGAACCTTAATTTACCTTATGAAATAGTAGAAGGAGATGGAGCTTTCTATGGTCCTAAATTAGATTTTGTACTGATCGATGCTTTGGGTAGAGAATGGCAATGTGGTACTTTTCAAGCAGACTTTATTTTACCTGAGAGATTAGATGCTAAGTTTGTGGGTTCCGATAGTGAAAGACACCATCCTGTCATGATTCATAGAGCTGTTCTTGGTTCATTTGAAAGATTTTTAGGAGTTCTCATCGAACATTATGGCGGTGCACTACCAACTTGGTTGTCACCAATCCAGGTGGAAATTCTTAATATTACTGACAAACAAGCCGAATATTGCTCGAAAATAGGTGATTTATTGAAAAAAAGTGGATTTAGGGCTCATTCGGACTTGAGGAATGAGAAGATCACTTATAAAATTCGCGACCACTCTATGCAGAAGATACCTTTTCTTTTGATAGCGGGTAACAGGGAGATGGAAAATAATACGATTTCTGTTCGAGCTAGAGGAAGGGAAGATCTTGGAGAAATGTCGATTGATAACTTCATCCAAAAACTTCAAAATGTAGTGGATGAGAAAATATAGTTAACAGGAGAATCACATAGCTCAAAGAAAATCTTTTAAGAAGTCTGAAAAACGCTTACCTATAAATGGAGAAATAAAGGCAGATAAAGTTAGACTCATTAGTGAAACGGGAGAACAATTAGGAATTATAAGTTTATCTGAGGCTCTAAAGAAAGCTGAAGAAGCTGATCTAGACTTAGTTCAAATGGCTAAGGAAGGGGATCCTTTAGTTTGCAGGCTTCTAAATCATGGTAAACATATTTTTGATGCAAAAAAACAAAAGGCTGCATCAAAAAAGAAACAAAAAAGACAACAAATAAAAGAAATAAAATTTAGACCTGTAACTGAAAAAAATGACTACGAAATAAAAGTAAATAAGATTAAAAGTTTTATAGAAAATGGAGATAAAGCAAAGATTACATTAAGATTTAGAGGCAGAGAAATGGCCCATCAACAGATAGGCATGGAGCTTTTAAAAAGAGTTGAGTCTGATTTAGAGAGTATGGCAAGTGTAGAACAATTTCCAACTTTAGAAGGAAGACAGCTGGTAATGATGATGGCCCCTAATAAGAAAAATTAATTATGAGTAAATTAAAAGTACATAGTGGAGCGAGTAAAAGGTTCAAGAGCACAGGTTCTGGACTGAAAAGAAAAAAAGCTAACAAGAGTCATATTCTCACCAAAATGAAAACCAAAAGAAAGAGACAACTTAGAGGCACAACAGAGATAGCTAAAGGCGATCAACAGCTCGTAGATAAGATGTTAAAAATTAAAACTTAAGAGAAGACAATGGCAAGAGTAAAAAGAGGGGTCCAAGCAAAGGCTAGGCATAAAAAAGTACTTAAGCAAGCTAAGGGCTTCAGAGGTGCTAGGAGCAGAACATATAAGGTAGCAAAACAAGCTGTCATGCGTGCTGGACAATATGCCTATAGAGACAGAAGGGTAAAGAAGAGAGTGTTTCGTTCTTTATGGATAGTACGAATCAATGCTGCTGCTAGAGATAATGGACTTACTTACAGTCAGCTTATAGCTGGATTAAAAAAGGCTAATATAGATTTGGATAGAAAGGTTCTGGCCAGCCTTGCTGTCAATGATAAGGAAGCATTTTCTTTAATAGCAGAAAAAGCTAAATCAAATTTAGCTGCTTAATAAAAATTCTCTTAATTAGCTCCAACCTATTATTAGTATAATGGTCTAAAGTATAGTTAGATCATGAACTTAGACTCTCTCAAAAAGAAAATATCTGATTTAGAATCAAATGCTAAGACCGAATTCCGTTCTGCTAATAATAAGTTGGAACTTGATAATATTTATCGTTCTTATTTAGGGAAAAAAGGTGAACTTAGTCTCCTTTTGAAGTCTCTAGGATCTTTGCCTCAAGAAAAACGAAAGGAGGCTGGAAAACTCCTTAATAATTTAAAAGGCGATTTAGAGAATAATTATGTCCTTATAACTTCTTCGATTAATGACAAAGCCAATCAGGCAAGATTAGAAAAGGACAAGCTTGATATCAGTCTTCCTGGATTTCGCAGTAGAAAAGGATCTATTCATCCTGTCACACGAACTATCCGTGATGTCTGCGATTTTTTTGAACGAATGGGTTTTGATGTTGAGTCTGGTCCAGAAGCTGAAATAGATTATTATAATTTTGAAGCTTTAAATGTTCCTGAAGATCATCCTGCAAAAGATATGCATGATACTTTTTACCTCAATAATAAAGGATTATTAAGAACTCATACATCTCCAGTTCAAATAAGGACCATGGAAAAGAGCGAGGCTCCCCACAGGATAATTTGTCCGGGTAAAGTCTATAGAAAAGATTCAGATTTGACTCATACTCCTATGTTCCATCAGATTGAAGGTCTTGTAGTGGAAGAGGGGGCATCATTTGCTCAATTAAAAGGTTTATTGAATGATTTTTTAACTGATTTCTTTGGAGAAGAGGTCGAGTTGAGATTTAGACCCTCATATTTTCCTTTTACAGAACCCTCTGCTGAAGTGGATATAAGGTGGAAAAAAAATTGGTTAGAGGTATTAGGATGCGGTATGGTCCACCCAAATGTTCTAAAGAGTGTTGGTGTCGATACTAAAAAATACAGTGGATTTGCATTTGGACTAGGTGTTGAGAGAATGGCTATGCTGAAATATGATATTCCAGACTTAAGAGCTTTTTTTGAAAATGATATTCGCTTTTTAGATCAATTTTAATATGCAGTTTAGTAAGAATTGGTTGAAAGATTTCATTGATATAGATCTATCAACTGAGACTATTTGCTCACAACTGACCATGGCCGGACTAGAAGTTGATGGCTATGAAGATGTAACTTCAAAAATAACTGGCAAAGACTCAATCATCAAGTTAGACATTACTCCAAATCGAGGGGATTGTTTTAGTGTTCTTGGTGTCGCTCGAGAGTTATCTGTTATAAATGATTTGAAATTAATTTTGCCAAATATTTCTTCCATTGAGAGCTCTTTCAAAGATGAGATGAAAGTAAAAGCTTCCCCAGAGGGTCCCTCATATTTTGGAAGGACTATAAGAGATATTTCTGTCAATTCTAAGACTTTGCCTTTAATAGCGGAAAGACTCAAATTCAGTGATCAAAAACTTATTGATCCTGTTGTAGATATCACAAACTATATTCTGCTTGAACTTGGACAGCCTTTACATGCATTTGATCGAGATAAACTAAAGGGAAACATTACTGTTAGAACTGCATTTAATAAAGAAAAGATTAAGCTCTTAGATGACCAAGAACTCGTACTTGATGAGTCTTGTCTGGTTATATCAGATGAAGAAAGTGCAGTAGCATTTGCAGGAATTATGGGAGGTAAAGAGTCTGCTGTATCTGCCTCAACAAATTCAATATTCCTCGAGAGTGCTTTTTTTAAACCTTCCATTATAAGAGGTAAGGCTAGACGTTACGGCTTTCAAACAGACGCATCTCTTAGATTTGAAAGGGGAGTGGATTATAGAATACAAGAAATTGCTATTGATAGAGCCTCCATTTTATTGAGAGATACTGTTGGTGGGAGGTTTAGCGAAATCACTTCATCAACTCTCAAGAATCAATTACCGAAACAAACAAAAATAAATTTAGATTTAGAAAAATCAAATAATCTTTTAGGAACAAAGATTTCTAAACAAGTTGCTTTAAGATATTTTAAAGGGCTAGGTTTTGCACCTGAGAGCTTAAAGAAAAGCTCCATATCTACTCTTCCTCCTTCATGGAGATATGATTTATCTATTGATGCAGATTTAGTTGAAGAGCTAGCAAGGCTTGAGGGTTATGATTCACTTCCGCAATTATCGCTAAGCCCTGTTTACAAAAAAATAGAACTAAACTCACAAAGTCATTTGAGTGATCTTTTGAAAGCCAAAGGCTTCAATGAGATTATCAGCTACTCTTTTATTAGCAGAGATGATCACGACCTTTTTGGCGAGGGAGTGGATACTTTGGAAGTTGAAAATCCTATTTCTCAGAATATGTCAGTTATGAGAACAAATCTAGTTTCGGGTTTGGTGAATACTTTTCTTCATAATCTCAATCATGGGCAAGATAGTCAGAGACTATTTGAAATTGGAAATACATTCTCTTCAAAAAATTCTAAACAAGTATCTGAAAAAAATACTCTTGCCGGTTTAATGAGTGGAAAAGTCAATGATGATCATTGGAAAGAAAAAGCAAAAGATATTTCATTTTATGATTTAAAAGGTGTTGTTCAAGACCTTTTAAGAGAATTCAAAGGACAATGTGTATTCGAGAATTGTAAAATAGATTTCTTACACCCTGGCATGTCTAGCTTGATCAAAATTAATAACAATATCGTTGGATTTATGGGTTCTCTTCAACCATCATACTTAGATAGATTAGGTTTAAGTGAAGATATCTACATTTTCACCATAGAACTTGATGGTCTTAAGAAAAATATTTCATCTCCTTTTAAAGAGTTTTCAAAATTCCCTACAAGCTCAAGAGACCTAGCCTTTATCATAGATAAAAGTATTGCTTCAACATCTATTGAAAATGTAATCAAATCCTCTGCGGGTAAATTCTTCAGAGATATTGAAATATTTGATGTTTATGAAGGGAAAGGTATTGAAGAAGATAAAAAAAGCATAGCAATTTCTGTTTCTTGGCAATCAATGCAACAGACACTCAAAGACTCTGATATTGATAAATCTGTACAAAGAATAGTAAACTCAGTAAAAAAAGAGTTGGGCGGAGAATTAAGAGTTTAAATGGCCAGAACTATCATTAAAGCAGATATTATTGAGCATCTTCATAATCAGCTTGGATTAAACAAAAGCGAATGCAAGCAACTGGTAGAAGACTTCTTCCAAGAAATTACAGATTCTCTAATCAATAATGAGGAAGTTAAATTATCTGGTTTTGGTAATTTCGAACTAATAGATAAAAAAGCAAGGCCAGGAAGAAATCCTAAAACAGGTGAAGAAGTAAGAATTACTGCAAGACGAGTGGTTACATTCAGAGCGGGCAATAAATTAAGAAAAAAAATCTCTTCATTTGATGGGTAAAAGTTTTTATCAAGAAAAAAAATACTACTCTATTACTGAAGTCGCTAAACTATGCAGTGTAAGAGCTCATACTTTGAGATACTGGGAAAAGGAATTTAATGATTTAAAACCTATTACAAGAAATGGGAATAGAAGGTACTATCAAAAAGATGACATAGAACTTATAAAACAGATAAATTCTCTTTTGCATGAAAAGGGTTTGACAATAGCTGGCGCAAAGAGAAATTTAAAATCATCTAATCAAAGATATAAAAAGGAAATAAGAATTCAAGGAATGATAGAGGATCTTGAAAACCTCCTTTCTGAAATCAAATAATCGGGGCGTGGCGCAGTCTGGTAGCGCACCACACTGGGGGTGTGGTGGTCGCTGGTTCAAATCCAGCCGTCCCGACCAATCATTTCATAAGCCTAGATTTAGGTTACCATACTGTCAAAAAAGATATTAAAAGCAATCGAGGAGATGGGAATATTTTGAAAATTTTAGTTTTAGGTTGTACTGGTATGCTCGGTTACAGCCTGTTTAAAAATTTGTCACTAAAAGAGAATTTGCACGTTTTTGGAACTTTACGATGTAAGGAAGATTATAGAGATTACTTCTCTAAAGATGAAATTCAACAATTATCTGAATTTAATGCTTTGAATGATATTCAACTCTTGAAACCAATTTTAGAAGAAATTAGGCCAGACTATATCCTTAACTGTATTGGAAGTATTAGTCAAAAGCACCCCGGCATAAATGAACTGATTGAACTTAATTCAGTTTATCCACATAAGCTTGCCCATTTAATAAATGAAACAAAATGCAAGATAGTTCATTTCTCAACTGACTGTGTTTTTAATGGTTTGAATGGAGGATATTCCGAAGAAGATATCTCAGATGCTAGAGACTTATATGGTAAATCTAAGTTTCTAGGAGAAATAATTGATAAAAAAAATATTACTCTACGAACATCTATAATTGGTCATGAACTTCTTTCTAATGCCAGTCTTGTAGACTGGTTCTTGAGTCAAGAGGATGAAATAGGAGGTTATGAGAATGTGATTTTTTCAGGATTTCCGTGTGCTTACTTTTCTAAGATACTTGTAGATAATATCTTTCCAAATCCAGATTTGTATGGGCTTTATCATGTTGCCTCTGACCCAATTAGCAAATACGATCTGCTGCATGGAGTTTCTATTATTTATAAAAAAAATATTTCTATTATCAAAAATACAGAATATTATTCCGATAAGTCATTAGACTCATCAAAATTTCGAAAAGCTACAAATTTTTCTCCGCCATCATGGAATGATTTATTAACTATAATGTACGAAGACTACAAAAAATTTTATATTGGGAATTAAATGAACAAGAATCAAACTAAATTAATTACTTTGGTTGGTACCAGACCTGAAATTATTCGCTTATCAAGGATTATAGTCGAACTAGATAAATTCTTTGACCACACCTTCATTCACACTGGGCAAAATTTTGATTTTGAATTGAATGAATTATTTTTCAAAGATCTTGATCTGAGGCAACCTGATATTTACCTTGAATGCGGTGGGGGCAATGCTGCTGAAACAATAGCAGAAGTTATAAAGAAATCAGATAACGTTTATTCTAAATTAGATCCTGATGCACTGTTAGTACTTGGAGATACTAATAGCAGTTTGGCCGCTATACCTGCAAAAAGAAGAAAAATTCCTATCTTCCACATGGAAGCTGGCAATAGATCTTTTGATCAAAGAGTTCCAGAAGAGATAAATAGAAAGATAGTTGATCATATATCTGATATAAACCTTCCATATACACAAATCGCAAGAGATTATCTTATTAGAGAAGGTTTAAGTCCTGATACCATAATAAAAACAGGCAGTCCTCTCGATGAGGTTATAAACTACTATAAAGATAAAATAGATTCCTCCACTATACTAGATCAATTAAAAATTAAACCAGGAAATTACTTTCTTGTAAGTGCTCACAGAGAAGAGAATATTGATTATGAGAATTTTTTTGTTTTCACAGAGCTCCTAAATGGACTAGCGAATGAGCTCAATTTACCTATCCTTGTCTCTACTCATCCTAGAACAAGAATAAGGATAGAGAAAGAAAAGATTAGATTTCATGACTTAGTTGAATTACATAAACCCTTTAGCTTTACAGATTATTGTAAATTGCAGTTGGAATCTAAAGCTGTTTTAAGTGATAGTGGATCAATAACAGAGGAATCTTCGATCCTAGGCTTTCCTGCTTTAAATTTAAGAGAGGCTCATGAAAGGCCTGAGGGATTCGAAGAAGGTACAGTAATCATGACAGGTCTAAAAATAAATAATGTTTTAAAAGGACTAGATATCCTCGAAGAATATGAAAAAGACCGAAGACAAATCTATAAAGTAGAGGACTATAAGTCTTTAAATTTATCCTTAAAGATTCCTAGGATAATTTTAAGTTACATTGATTATGTGAATAAATTCACTTGGAAAAAATAGAGATTTTATCAATCTAATCTTTCCCAATAGATCATGTAAAAGCTAGTTTTTATTCTTAATAATTAAGATACTTTAATTTATGAATTATTTAATCCTAATAGATAGATATTTTCCAACGCCAGTTTCAGGAGCTGTAATGATAAAAGATCTTGTGGACCAGCTCCATATAGAAGGTCATCAAGTAACTGTTTTGACTGCTAGTAGTCAAATAGAGAACAAATATGATATTGAAATTATAAACAATATTAAAATTCTGAGAGTAAAGGCGAATAATCAAAAAAATTTGAACTACCCTAAAAGACTAATATTTGAGTTATTTCTCCAGCGCAAAATTTGGCGACACTATAAATCAAACAGCCTACCTAAACCTGATTTCCTTATTGCTTATAGTCCGACTATATTTTGGAGTTTCATAATCAAGAAGATTATTGATAGAGAGCGTATACCCGTTTATCTTATTTTGAGAGATATATTTCCAAAGTGGGCTCTTGATACAGGAATTATTAGTAGGTTTAATCCAGTTTATTGGTTTTTGAAGTGGCATGAAAATAGACTTTATAATTTAACAAACTTCATAGGTGTTCAAAGTGAAAGTAATATCAAGTATTTCTCAGGGCATAAATACAATACAAATGTAGAGACCCTATATAATTTTAAAAAACTAGGTTCAAAAGTACCAAAAAAAGTAGATATAAGATCAAGATTTAACTTAGGAGAAAAGGTAATATTCGTTTTTGGAGGAAATTTAGGATTTGCTCAAGATCCTAGCAACCTGCTAATGCTTGTAAGAGCCTTTAAAGATTATGAAAGTGCCCATTTTCTTTTTATTGGCGAGGGGACTGAATTTGATAATGTTTTGATAGAGAAAGAAAGTCAATCTCTTGATAATCTTCATCTCATTCCTGCAGTTTCAGATGATGAATATCAAAGTATTTTACTAGAATGCGATGTAGGACTGATAAGCCTAAGGAGAGATTTTAAAACTGATAATTTTCCGAATAAGTTACTCAACTATATGGAATATGAGCTTCCTATACTTGCTAGTATTAATGCAGATAATGAATTACTGGAGCTGATAAGTTCTTATAAAAATGGATTAGCATCCATAAATGGTGAAGATGAAGATTTTATTATGAATGCAAAAATTTTGTTAGAGAGTAAAAATTTAAGAAATGATATGGGCAAAAGAGGTAAAACACTTTTAGCTGAGAAATTCGATGTTAAATCTAGTGTAAATAAGATAAATATCTCATTAAAGTCTCATGAAAATCTTTAGCCATCAAAAAGGATATTAGCCTCAATTAATTTTTCAATTTCTTCTAATTCGTAATTTAAGGAGAGAAGTATTTCTCTTGTATGTTCTCCTAATTTTGGTGCTGGTCTTTTTATTTTGCTAGGCGTGCCTTCAAATAAAGCTGCGGGCCTTGCTTGCCTAATTTCCCCAAATCCATCATATTTTTCCCTAAGAATTGTTTGATTGGCAATAATTTGCTCATGATCCATTAATTCCATTCTGTCCAATAAAGGCGCACTTGGCACACCTTCTGTTTGAAATCTATCTAATATCTCTTCGCTGTCCCATTTTTTAATCTCATCTGCTGTTATTTTTTTTCTTTCTTCAGAATTAATTACTCTAGCTGCAGAGGTGTTAAATCTATCATCATCTATGAGATCTTCCATATTGAGTGCATTACACATTCCTTTCCATTCAGCATCGGAGACAGCTCCGGCAGTTATATATCTATCTTTTGCTTTATAAATCAGATCTTGAGATCCCTGCAACTTTCTTACATCAAATTCGTTATCTTTAAATACTAAACCCGTCATTCCTTCTGGCCAAAAGAAAGCAACAACGGAATCAAGCATAGAGAGTTTGATATGTTGGCCTCCAGAATTTTTCTCTTTTGCATAGAGTGCTGACGAGACAGCTTGAGCGGCAGACAAAGATGTAACTTTATCAGCTATAACTATCCTGAACATTTTTGGCTCTCCAGAATTCCTATCGGCTTGAATATCTGTAGCACCTGATAAGGCTTGAATTACCGGATCATAAACTCTTGAATGCGCATAAGGACCTTTGTCACCGAAGCCACTTATTGAGAGGTATATTAAATTTGGATTTATTTTTTTTAATTCGTCATAACCAAAACCCATTCTATCCGTAGTTCCAGGTCTGAAGTTTTGCATAAAAACATCTGACTCCTTAATTAGTTTAATAAGTACTTCTTTTCCCTCTGACGATTTAAGATCAATCGCTAAAGATCTTTTCCCTCTGTTACATGAGTAAAAAGGGGCATTTACTCCATTATAAGGAGCAGCCATATGCCTTAGTTGCTCGCCTCCTAGAGGTTCTACCTTGATGACTTCTGCTCCTTGATCGGCTAAGATCATGGCTCCCATCGGTCCAGAAATCATACTGGTCAAATCAATTATTTTTACTCCTACAAGAGGTCCTGTCATGTCTTTGCCCTATAATTTATATTAAAAGCATTTTTATATGCTTCTCTATTTCTAATAGCTTTATGATACCTCGATACATTCAATGGTAAATTAAATTTATAAGCTTCTGCCCAATCTAAACATGTAGTGAGAAGAATATCAGCTAAGCCGAAATCATAACCGAATAAAGTATCTTGTTCACTTAGGATATTTTCTATGACGGCAAGATATTTTTCAAAATAGTTACGACAACTTTCAACTACTTTTGGCGAATCTCCATATATCTCTTTCAGATCGAAGTGCCTCCTCATTACGTACAAAGATGTTTCGTCTAACTCTCCATATATAAAATTGCACCACTCGTCTTCAAGAGCCATAGCCTTATTATCTTGAGGTATAAAAATATTTTTTGAATTACTAATTCTTTGAAGATATCTACATATAGCTACACTTTCTGATACAAGAAAATCATCATGTTTGAGAAGTGGTACTTTTTGTTTTGTATTGAGTTTTGTAAATTCTCTCGTTTGAGTCTCTCCAGTTCTCGGACCTATGGGAAAAAGCTTATATTTGAGACCTAATTCCTCAGCCATCCAGATGGGTCTGAGAGTTCTTGCTGTTCCAGCTCCCCAGATTTCTAAATTTAAATTCAAATTTATCTCCTAAACTTAATTTCATATTAGACGAATAATGAAGAACAGGGAAATTCATAGCAAACAAAACTTAAAAAAACATTTTTATATTTTTTCTGTTTAGTACTATACAAATAATTTATATGTGTATATAATTACAATCAATATCTAGAGACGTTTAATTCTCCCCAGAAAAAAACCTCTCCAAGGTAAGCTTTCTAGATATTAAAAGTAACTGAGAGACGTTTAATTCTCCCCAGAAAAACCTCTCCAAGGTAACTCCCTCAGTTCTCAAAGTAAGATGTAGCTGTCACCCATTTTAGCTGCACTAGCGAAAATCAAGCTACATCTTACTATCTATGGTAGGTGGGGCTTTAAAATTAATTTTTGGTTGGGCGCAGCAAAAAGTTTCATCTACCACCCTATTACCTCTTGAATTTCTCGAACTAATAACTAGATATAAGAAATTCCTTTTGAGCAAAAATCATTTAAGATTATCAGAACAATATGAAATAATTTCATTATTAATCATCGGAGAGAAAAATTAATACAATAAATTCAGAAGAATATGGAATGTCCATTGGACTTCTTTATAGATTGATAAAGGAAAAATTCCGTTTAATGGCTATTTTAACTTTATCCTTTTCGCTTATTTCAGTTCTTTATGCTTTATCCATAGATAGGTATTATAAAGCTGAGCTCTTGATGGTTTCTTCACTTGAGTCAAGTGCGCAGTCTTCCTTGTTAGGTGGGATTTTTGGTCAATCTGAATCAGTAAGTTTATCATCCGAAAAGATTACAACTGAAGAAGCTGTGGCAATACTGCAATCCAGAAGGTTCTTAGAAAACCACGTTAAAGAAAAAAACTTACTTACTACTCTGTTTCCAGAATCTTGGGATAAAGCTAAGAATGAATGGAAAGAGGACTTAGATGAAATTCCTTCTATCTCGGACGGATATAAATTAATTTCTGACTCGCTTAACTTATCTTATGACAATTCGCTTATAACTGTAGAGTTGGTACTTCATGACAAGAAGAATGTCTCTGAAATACTTAATGATTTGATTTATGAAGTAAATTCTTTCATAAGAATGAAAGCGATCAAAGAATCACAAGATAATATTTCTTACTTAGAACAAGAAATAAATAGCACTCAACTTTCTAGATCTAAGGATATGTTATACAGGTTAGTTGAAAGTCAAACTCAATCCATAATGTTAGCCAATACTCGACAAGATTATGCATTTAATCTTATCGATCCGTCAGTCGAACCAATACATCCAGCCGGACCTAATAGAAGGCTCATCGCTGTAGTAGGTACAATAGTTGGATTTTCTTTATCACTTTTTTGTGCATTCTTAATTAATTTTTATAACTTAAATAGGCCGTCTTGAAAGCTATAGTAACTGGCGGTGCAGGGTTTATAGGTTCTGCTCTCGTAAAAAAATTAATTGATCTTGGATATCAAGTATTGGTAATTGATAATTTAACCTATGCGTCTCAGTTAAGTTCGTTAGAGAAAGTTCAGGACAGCAACCTATATTCTTTCTATAAAGCTGATGTTGCTGATGAAAAAGCGATGGTTAATGTTGTCAACTCTTTTCAACCAAGCTTTATTTTTCACTTAGCAGCAGAAACTCATGTTGATCGATCTATTGACTCTCCTGAATCTTTTATCAAGACCAATATTTTAGGTACTTATTCTCTATTAAATTCTTCGCTTAAATATTGGAGGAGTCTAGATAAAAGGGAAAAAGATCAATTTAGGTTTTTACATGTCTCAACAGATGAAGTTTTTGGAGATCTTAATATGGAAGATCCTCCATTTTGTGAGAGTAGTAATTATCTGCCTAGTTCGCCTTATTCGGCCAGTAAGGCCAGCTCTGATCATTTAGCAAGAGCATGGTATCGTACTTACAAATTACCTGTTCTCATTTCCAACTGTTCAAATAATTATGGACCTTATCAACTTTATGAGAAGCTCATACCTCTCATGATAGTTAAGGCTCTTAATGGAGAGAAGCTTCCAATTTATGGGTCAGGCATGCAAATAAGAGATTGGTTATATGTTGAAGATCATGTTGAGGCACTAATAAAAGTAATACAAATTGGCAAGATCGGCGATAGCTATAATATAGGTGGAAATTCTGAAAAGACAAATTTAGAGGTCGTAGAGCAAATCTGTGGAATCCTTGATGATCTAATTGAATACAAGCCAAAAGGAATTAGAAGCTTCACCGAATTGATCTCATTTGTTGAAGATAGACCAGGTCATGACAAGAGATATGCTATCAACTCAGATAAAATTACAAATGAACTCAATTGGATGCCAAATCAAGACTTTGAGAGCGGCTTGAAAATAACTGTTCAATGGTATGCAGAAAATATTGATTCATCACTTTACGATATAGAAAGAATAGGGAAGGGTTAATTCAAGCAATGCCAATGAAAGGAATTATTTTAGCTGGAGGGAGGGCAACAAGGCTTTACCCTGTCACAAAGGTTACGTCCAAGCAGTTGTTACCTATTTACAATAAGCCAATGATTTATTATCCACTTTCAACACTAATGGAAGCGGGCATTAGAGATATATTAATTATTTCTACTCCCCATGATTTACCTCTTATTGAGGAACTACTTGGCTCAGGAGAAAATCTAGGTATTAACCTAATGTATAAAGAACAGATAAACCCTAATGGCTTAGCTGAGGCCTTTATAATCGCTGAAGAGTTCATTGGTACAAGTCCTTGCAGTCTAATTCTAGGAGATAACCTTTTCTTTGGAAGTGGTAATTTTAAAAAAACAATTAAACAGGCAGCTGATATTAAAAATGGAGCAGAGATATTTGCTTATAAAGTAGATAAACCAGAATCTTATGGTGTGGTTGAGTTTGATGATTCTTATGAAGTTTTAAGTATTGAAGAAAAGCCCACGTATCCAAAATCAAATCATGCAGTAACTGGACTATATTTTTATGATAACGACGTAATCGAAATAGCAAAGAGTATTGCACCCTCAGATAGAGGAGAATTAGAAATAACAGATGTGAATTCATGTTATCTTGAGCAGAAAAAATTATATGTTTCTCTTTTAGGAACCGGTACGGCTTGGCTGGATACTGGTACTCATGACTCTCTTATTGAAGCATCCTCTTTTGTGCGAACTATTGAAAATAGACAGGGCACACCGATTGGCTCACCTGAAGCCATTGCTTTTGAGAATAAATGGATTGATCACAATAGCATAAGTGAATTATTAGAATCTTATGCCTACGATAACAGTTACAGAGAATTACTACTTAAGATTCTAAATAATTAAAATGATAGTGAAATCAACACATATTGACGGAGTGAAGATTGTTAAGCCTGAGGTTTATAGAGATGATAGAGGTCTATTCACTGAAACTTATTCGTACAAAAAGTATTTCTCTAAGGGAATAACCGATAATTTCGTTCAAGATAATTATTCTCATTCTAAAAAGAATACTATTAGAGGACTTCACTACCAATTAAATAATCCGCAAGGCAAATTGGTTAGGGTTTTGAAGGGCTCTGTTTTAGATACAGCTCTTGATATCAGAGTAGGCTCACCATCTTTTGGAGAGTCATTAACCATAGAACTTAATGATGTTGAATTCACACAATTGTATTTACCACCTGGGATAGCTCATGGTTTTTTCGTGACGTCCACTTATGTAGATTTCGAATATAAATGCAGTGATTATTACTTTCCTGATGATCAGTTTGGAGTATCATATAAAGATCCGAGTTTAAATCTAAAATACGATTCAGATAATGCTTTTATGTCATCACTAGATGAGGGTTATCTGCCTTTGGACCAAATACCCGAAATAGAACTGCCAATCTATAATTCTCAAAAATGAGATGAGAGTATTGATAACAGGTTCGGAAGGTCAGGTTGGTGAAAAGCTGATTAAACAATGCATTGATGACCAAATCTGTAGTTTAGCTTTATCTAAAGATCAACTGGATATTACAGATTTGTCCCAAATCTCTGAAATTTTGAATGAGTACAGACCTTCAATAATTATTAATGCTGCAGCATATACAAATGTTGATTCTGCTGAAGAATATCCAGAAATAGCGCATTCAGTTAATGCCCAAGGGCCCAAAAACCTTGCAAGTCTCTGCAGTAATCAATCAATACTTCTCTTTCATATTTCTACTGATTATGTTTTTGATGGCCTGAAAGGGAAGCCTTATCATGAGGATGATAATCCAAATCCTATAAATGTTTATGGAACTACAAAACTTCAAGGTGAGGAGAACATCAAATCTCTTACAGACAATTATATTATATTGAGAACCAGCTGGGTTTTTAGTGATACTGGTAAGAACTTCATGAAGACCATTATGGAGTTGTCAAAAAAATCTGAAGTATTAACAATCGTAGGCGATCAGATAGGATCTCCAACATCTGCTGAGTCAATTGCAAATGCTATTCTAAGCATTTGTAAGGCCTATGAATGTGAGACTTTCAAACCTGGAACATACCATTATTCTGGGGAGGAATTTGTTTCCTGGTTTGATTTTGCTACCCAAATTGTAAGTTTTGCAAAAGAAAATGGTCTAATTAATAAAATTCCCTTGATAAAGAAGATTTCAACTACAGATTATCCAACCAAGTCAAAAAAACCTATGTATTCTTGCCTATCATCAGAGAAAATTGGAAAGACCTTTGGAATAACTCCCAACAATTGGCGAAAAGATTTAGAAAATTTAATCTCAAATTTGAATTGAAACTCTCAACTATTGCAACGAAAGTTATGGATTTTACTTTTTAAGAAATTATTTATTTAGAATGAGAAAATAATGAATAAAGCAGTAATATCAAGGGTGTGGAGTTTAATAGACATAGGTTGGAAAATTCGGCTTTTGTTTTTATTATTTTTTATGTTTTTATCTGGTTTTGCCGAACTTCTTACTCTAGGATCAATATTGCCATTTTTGACCGTTCTGGTAGATCCAACTGCATTAACTGAAATAGATTTTGTAAATTCTCTGATATCTGCTTATCAAATAAAAGAATCTAATTTAGTTCTATTTTTCTCTTTCATATTTGGTTTGTGTGTAATTACATCTTCTGTTTTGAGACTGATTATTCTTAAGATAAATATGAAATGGTGCTATTTAATTATCTCAGAATTATCAACAGAAGCATTTAATAAAACTCTATATAGACCTTATTTAGACCATACCATGTCAAATAGTAGTGAATTAATCAGTGCAGTTACTAGAAAGGTCTCTACACTTCAGACTAGCGTAATAATGCCATGTATAAACTTTTTTCAGAATACTATTTTATCTGTTTCAGTTTTGATTGGGCTTTTTTATATTCTACCCGTAAATAATTTGTTGATTTTATCAACCTTTATAATTCTATATGCAGGAATATCTTTCCTTATAAGAAAAAAACTTAAATCTCATTCGAAAGTAATTGCACAAAAAGAAGTTCTGGCAATTCAAACCTTACAAGAATCTTTATCGGGTATAAGGGATATTATTTTAGGTAAATTTCATAAGAAATTTACAAACGATTATTTTATTCACAGAAGGGCTCTTGATAATACATCAGGCAAAGTCGCATTTCTAACAGCATCGCCTAGATATTTAATAGAAGGCCTGGGTATTCTGGTAATAATATTCTTGGCTGTAAACACTTACCAAAATGCTCAAACTCCAGAGTTAGTTTTACCCTCTTTGGGTGTACTTGCATTGGGAGCTCAACGACTATTACCCTATTTGCAACAATTGTACTCTGCATATGCAACAATAGTTTCTTCTGAACAATCCGTGCTTGATGCTTTAGAGATTCTAGAATATGAAAATCAAGAAGGTCATGGCAATGATAATTTAATATGCTTCGAAAAATCTATAGAGTTAAAAAATTGCTATTTTAAATATTCTAATGATTCTTCAGAGGTACTTAATGGTATAAATTTATTTATCAAAAAAGGTCAGAAAGTAGGATTCATAGGACCTACTGGAAGCGGCAAGAGCACCATTGTAGACATAATGATGGGTTTGTTAGAACCCACTAGAGGATTGTTGATTATTGATGGAAAATCTGTAGATGAGAGTAATTTGTCTGATTGGCAGAGTAAGATTTTTCATGTTCCTCAGCAGATAGTCCTCTCTGATACTTCCATTAAGTGCAATATTGCCTTCGGTCTTGATGAATCTAAAATTTCTCTCCAAAGGGTCGAAGAATGCTGTAAAAAAGCAAAACTAACTGAGTATATTAATGGGCTTGAAAAAGGTTATGACTCTGAAGTCGGTGAAAGAGGAGTTCAATTATCGGGTGGACAAAGACAAAGGATTGGCATAGCAAGGGCACTATATCAAGGTGGCGAAGTGATTATTCTTGATGAAGCTACAAATGCTTTAGATAACAAAACTGAAAACTTGGTTAATGAGGCTATCGACTCTTTAAGTGAATCTATAACCAAAATCATTGTGGCTCATAACCATGAAACCATAAAAAATTGTGATATTATTTTCATCTTGCAAGAAGGTTCTATTGTTGAGGCAGGAACTTATAAAGAAGTCCAACAAACAGATAAATTTAAAGAAATTTTCGAAGATATCTAGAAGATTATGGATTTTTTCCAGACAACAATTACAAAAGAAGCCATAAGCATGGCTAAGAAAACTCTCGATAGTACATTTATCAGTGCAGGAAAAAAAGCTATTGAGCTTGAAAAGGAGCTTGAAAAAAAAATTGGAGTTAAAAACTCTGTCTCTTTAAATAGTGGAACCTCCTCATTACATTTGGGTCTTCACTTAATGAATTTAAAGAAAGGCGATGAAGTGATCTTGCCTGCTCAGACTTTTCTTGCTTCAGGACTATCCATCTTAATGACTGGAGCTAAACCTGTTTTCTGTGATATAGATTACTTCACTGGAAATATATGTACCCATTCTTTAGAAGATAGAATTAATTCTAAAACAAAAGCTATAATGCCAATCCATTATGGAGGCTTGCCAGTCGATCTAAACGAAGTTAATAAAATAGCAAAAAGTTATAATTTAAAAGTTATTGAAGATGCTGCACATGCCTTAGGGTCTACTTATCGAGGAAGACCCATTGGATCAATATCAGATTTTACAGCTTTTTCATTCCAAGCTATCAAGCAGGTTACTGCTGGAGATGGCGGGGCATTATGCTGTAAAAGAATTTCAGACTACAAACGAGCGAGAAAGCTAAGATGGTTCGGAATAGATAGAGAAGCAAGCAAAGTTTCTATTCTAGGAGAAAGAGTTTTTGAAGTGGAAGAGCTTGGATTTAAGTACCATATGAATGACCTAGCTGCCTCAATTGCGCTTGGTAACCTTAGCTCTTATTCTAAAAGACTAAAAAGAGTTCGGTCTATAGCCAAAAAATATAACAATGAACTCAATAATGTACCAGGTGTTCGATTACTTAAAACTAAGAATGATCGGGAAAATTCTTACTGGCTCTTTACTATATTAGTAGAAAAAAGAGATGACTTTATAAAGATGATGTTAAGTAAAGAAATACCGGTTTCTGTGGTCCATCAAGCTATTGACAGGTTTGAAATTTTTGGAGGAAAAGTAAGAAAAAATATTAATCAAAGAAAATTTGATAAAAATCAGATTTGTATTCCAATTCATTCAGGTTTAACTAATAATGATGTTCGTAGAGTAATTGGAGCAGTTAAAGAAGGCTGGTGATAATTCTTTTATAGATCATGACAGACAATATTTATTTCGATATGCAAGATTTAATGCATGTTGGTGAAGAAGTTATCATAGGTAAAACCGTCAGAATTAGACAACCCCACAAGGCTTCAATAGACGATGGAAGTATCATTGATGACTTTACTTATATCTCTAGTGCCTTGGAAGTTAAGAAATACGTGCATATTGCCTCCTCTTGCACAATTTCAGGAGGGGAAGGAAAATTTAGCATTGGTAATTTTTCTACATTAGCTACTCATGTATCTACTCACTGCGGGTCATCTGACTATAGGCAGTTAACTCTTGATCATCCTGCGATTCCTAGTGAAGATACTTTTGGTGGTGAGAAGGGTGATATTACGATTGGAGATTTTTGCGTTATCGGAGCACATAGTTGTATTCTGCCGGGAGTAGAGATCCCTGAAGGGGTTGCTTTTGGAGCATATAGTCTTATTAAAAAAAGAGAATACAAACCTTATCACCTGTATGCTGGGTTAAAATGTATTGATATGGGGAAGAGAGACCTAGCTTTCTTTGATAAAATAAAAGACATCAAAAGGAAATATAAAATTAAATGAATATATTAATACTTGGAGAAGAAGGTTTCGTAGGAAAATCTTTGAAGTCATCTCTAATTGATGAGGGCCATCATGTTGTAAAAGGCGTATCCAAACAAACAGGTACTAATCTTCTTTCATATGAATCAACATTAGAAGCGCTTCAAGAAAATTCCCCTGATGTCGTGGTAAATTGTGCTGCTCATGTAGGGAGTGTCCATTATGGAATGGAAAGACCTGCAACTATCTTTCATGAGAATATGATGATGGTTCTTAATATATTCAAAGCTGTCAGCAACTTTGACCCGTCAACTAAGATGATAAATCTAATTTCTAACTGTGTATATCCAGCTGATGCACAAATACAAAAAGAATCGGATTTATGGCAAGGGTCTCCTCACTTTAGCGCACTACCATACGCATCAACCAGAAGGATGATTCTAGTTATGGCTGATAGCTATAATTCAGAAAATAAAATTGAATCAAAAAATTTAATTTTGCCTGGTATTTTTGGTCCAGGGAATCACACTGACATAGAAAGAGTTCATGCTTTAGATGGAATGATTATTCGAATGCTGCAAGCTCAGAGAGATAATATCGATGATTTTGAGATTTGGGGTACAGGCAAGCCCATAAGAGAATGGTGTTATATTGATGACTTAGTCAAAGTTATAAAAATGTCCCTTGATCTTGATTTCTCCATTGAACCAGTCAATTTAGCAAATTCTAAAGGTTACTCCATACTAGAAACCGCAGAAATAACAAAAAAAGTTATTGGTTATTCAGGCAATCTCAAACTAAATACAAAATTCGAAGATGGTGCAGCTATAAAAATCCTCGATGATTCAAAGTTTAGGGGTATATTTGGAGAATTTAACTTTACTGATTTCTCCGAAGCCGTTGGCAAAACAGCTCAATATCATAAAAACCTGCTATAGATTTCAAAAATGCTTTTTGCAGTCCCTAGTATTTCTCTTCTAGTTTTCTTGATCAACTCATATCTATTAAGGAAAGGTTCATATGATGGAGTCAATTCTGATGCAAAAAAACATGCTTATGCATCATCAAAATATAAAGAATGGGGTTTTTGGCCCTCAGGAATGCATAAATTTGCCACCAATAAAGCATGGATGAAAGATGTTGGTATTTTATTGACAGCAATCTTTCAAAAAATCTTTAGAGATTCCAAAAGTTTTTATCCAGGCTTGATGGTCAGCAACTTATGTCATTGTCTATCTGCAGTTTTAATTTTTCTGTTAACAGATAGATTCTTGAATGAAGAAATTTCTTTGATTATTTTTGCGCTTTATCTATTTTCTCCTTGGTCTTATATGATAATTTTTCATGGAGGATTGCAGCTTATAGCTCAGTTCTTTTTTCTACTCTCGGTATTTATGTTGCCTTTTTTTTATGGATACCACTCAGAAAACTTTATTAGCTATTTTATATCGGGATTCTTTATTGCTATAACAAACTTTTCTTCTGCATCTTCAAGGAAACTCAATCCTCTTTATTTTTTCTTTCTTATTCTCTCCGTTTTTATTGGAGAGGAATCTCAGCACTTCTTTGAATTGAATTTAACATCTTACGAGATATTCTCTTTAATCTTGCCAATTTCTTTCGTTCTATTCATGGCAATGATCACAATATTCAATAAGACTGTAACTAAATTCATATATCAAGATAGACTTTGGTTCAAATTCTCGGGAAGAAAAGAAACAGGTATTACTTATTACGAGCGAAAGTTAAAAAACCTTACCAAATATTTTTTGAAAATAGGCTGTATCTGTTTCTTTATATTTTTCTCAGTTTTGTTGTCTTTAGATCAAACATTGTCTTATTTCAACCTATTGTCTTGTTTCGTAGGATTTATTTTAGGCAGTTTAATATTTTTACTTCCAGATTTATCGAAGAATTTGGTTGGTTTTTATAATTACTCGATAATTGAAACGGATTGGGGAAGCCACTATAGACTTTATGATGATTACTTTTTTAAAAAATATGGAGTTATCTATGAAAAAGGAAAAGAAGGTATTTCTTGGTATTTTTTATTTTACTTAAGAATGATTCCTTTTGAGTTATTTGCATTCCTAATCTCTCCTTTTCTTTTTATCCTAACGGTTTATTACCAATCTGATATATCAATTAGCCATGTTATATTTTTGTTAATGCCCTTAGCTGGAATCCTATATGGAGAATTCACTACAGGTCCAAAAGCTGCTTTACCTTTATTCACCACATATGTAGGGTTCTTTCTGCCAATATTTGTAATCCTAAATTTAAATTCAGAATTCATAGTTGATAACTTTTTTGAATCTATAGGTTTCATAATCTTATTGGTTTTACGAAATATTTATATCATTTGTAAGGACATTATTCCTTCTCGAACAAGTGTTGCAAAGCTTGATGCATTGCTCTCTGATAGAGGAGTGACTGAATTTTCTACTGTAACAACAGACTATAATTCCCCGTTTACAGATGTTCTCTTAGATCAGTTCCCAGGCAAATATAGAGTTACATATATTAAAACCATTGATGAATTCGATCGTGGGTATTTATTTATACCGTGCTTGTCTGGCTTAGCGCCTTATTATCAGTCCTCTAATGTGGCTACACTTTCTGATATTAATAAAGAAGAGCTTGATTCTCTAATTGTAGAATCAGTCAAAAATAATAAAGCATTAAAAATTTTAACCCTTGGAAGCAGTAAATACTGGAGGACAATTGGGAATGTATCCGCTTTTAGAGATATATCACTCAAAGAGAGAGAAATATATCACAGACAAAATGCTTGGTTAATTGAGGCATAATGATTTCTTTAGTTATCCCAACTATTGATAGGCCTGATTTTATTCAGAAATACCTACAATTTCTTGACTTGCAGGGATTTCAAGGTGAAGTCCTGATTGGTGATTCAAGTGCATTAGACTTATTTAATGAAACATCTAACTTTATAAACAAGAATAGTTTTTGCTTTAGAATTCGACATGAAAGCTATCCCAATAGGATGCACTTTGAAGTCGTTCAAGAGTTGATCGAATATATTCAGTATGAATTCTGCATGTATATTTGTGATGACGATTTTCTTTTGAATTCAACTTTACTCAAGTGTGTCGAATTTCTAAATCAAAATCCTGATTATACATCTGTTGGAGGTAGGGCTCTTATGTTGGATGTAGATGATTCTTGGAAGATTCTATCAATTAGGGACTACTCTCTGAGCTCTCTGGAAGAAACTTCACCAATCGATAGATTAAGTATCTTGGCTAACAATTATGAGGTTGTGGCATATTCTTTATCTAGAACAGCTGACTTTATTAAAAGATGGCCAAAATCAGATGATTTTTTTGAAAAGGAAATAGTTATTGAAACTCATCCTTGTTTCTCGGCTGCTGTTCAAGGAAAGATTAAAATCTTAGAAGATCTTTTCGTAATAAGAACTAACCATGAGAGGAGAATTCTACTCCCAAACTTTGAAGAAACTATTGCAGGAGACTATTGGGAGGCTTCTGTAAAGTACTCTATAAATGAACTAACCTCAATTATTAAAGAACAAGAAAAAGATAAAGTTTCCGAGGAAGACATCCGTAATCAGTGCTCTAACATTTGGCAAGAACATATTGAGATGAAGAGACATGTCTTTTCTCAGCGAAGAGTTACCAATTCCAACTTTAGAAACTTCATTAATAAATTGAAAGGTATTATTAGCAAGATAATACGTATATTTTTTGATAATTTTCGAAAAAAAGAAATTCATCATTTTCTCGCCAAAGATAACGAACTTGAAGTTTATAACTCTTTTGTAGAAGTCCTTTCGTTGAGTTATAATCCTGAAAAACTAGACAAATAAAATAGCTCTATACATTTCTTAACACTAAAAAAGTAAATCTATGAAAATACTCGTTACAGGGGGAGCAGGTTATATTGGATCAGTCTTAACACCCAAATTATTAGATTTGGGTCACGAAGTAACTGTTTATGATAATTTTATGCACAAGCAAAATTCTTTATTGGATTGCTGCGCAAATAAGAAATTTGAAATTATCAGGGGTGATGTTTGTGACTATGATAAGCTAAATCCAATACTTTCAAATTTTGATATCATAATCCCTCTTGCCGCATTGGTTGGTGCTCCAGCTTGCAAAGCCAATCCTCAGTTAACCCAGCTTGTAAACTATGATTCATATATTAATCTTATAAATAACTTATCTGATAACCAAAGGGTAATCTTTCCAAATACTAATAGTGGATATGGTATCTCGTCTAATACTGAAATGTGCACAGAAGAGTCGCCTCTAAATCCCATATCAGAATATGGTATAACGAAATGTAAAATTGAAGAAGTTTTGCTGAAGAGGCCTAATTCAATAACTTTCAGATTGGCCACTGTTTTTGGAATGAGTCCTAGAATGAGAATGGATTTACTTGTTAATGACTTTGTATACAGAGCTCTTAATGATAGGTTCATTGTTCTATTTGAAGAGCATTTTAGAAGAAATTACATTCATATCCGGGACGTAGTCAAAGCTTTTATTCAAGCTATCGATGACGATTCTATGCTGGGGGAGGCTTATAATTTGGGATTAAGCTCTGCTAATCTCACTAAGCGTCAGCTTGCTGAAAAAATTTCAGATCACTTGCCTGAATTTCTTATTCATTCTGCTGACATAGGTGAGGATCCTGATAAAAGAGACTATCTTGTGAGTAATGAAAAATTGGAATCGACAGGCTGGAAACCAGACAATTCTCTTGATGAAGGGATAGATGAGCTAATTAAAGGTTATTCAGTCTTAAGACCTAATATCTATGCCAACATATGAGAAATCACTCTCTACTATTCTGCTTTTAGGAGGCAAGGGCACGAGATTAAGATCTGTTGTAAATGATAGACCTAAAGTGATGGCTCCAATTAGAGGCAAACCCTTTTTAGAGATTCTTCTAGACAAGCTAATAGGATTTGATATTAAAAATATTATTTTCTCTACAGGATATAAATCAGATTACATAAAAAAAAATATAGGTAATAAATACAAGAATATAAATTTATTGTACTCTGTTGAAGACACTCCCAGAGGGACCGCAGGTGGAACACTGTTAGCTATAAAAAAATATGAGACTGATAACTATTTGATAATGAATGGTGATAACTTCGTTGAGTTTAACTTTAAGAATTTCTATGACTTTCACTTAAGTAATTCTAATGATATTACTATGCTAGTTAAGAGAATGGAGGACCTGTCTCGCTATGGTAGTGTCACTTTTGACTCAAATATGAAAGTTTCCGGTTTCAAGGAAAAAGATAAGTCCTTAAATGCAGGATTTATAAACTGCGGTGTTTATTTACTTAATTCTTCTATAGTAGATCTAATTCCTACAAAAATACCTGCTTCCTTGGAAACTGAATTTTTCCCCTACATTCTAAATAAGCGCTTTTTTGCTTTTGAAACAGACGGTAGACATCTTGATATTGGCAC
Organism: uncultured SAR86 cluster bacterium; assembly: GCA_902606175.1. Taxonomy (GTDB): domain Bacteria; phylum Pseudomonadota; class Gammaproteobacteria; order Magnimaribacterales; family Magnimaribacteraceae; genus Magnimaribacter. The sequence goes on from CACLEZ010000001.1 coordinate 167,457, forward strand.
TCCAGAATCCTATCAATACGCCCAAAATTTTTTTAATTAACCGAAAAATTATGATTATAGCTAAGACTCCCTATAGAATTTCTTTTTTCGGAGGAGGTTCTGATTACCCAGGTTGGTATAAAAAACATGGGGGACAGGTTTTATCAACTACAATCAATAAACACAACTACATATCATGTAGATATTTACCACCTTTTTTTGAGCATAACCTAAGGTTAGTTTATTCAATTGTTGAAGAAGTAAAAGTAAGGAATGATTTAGATCACCCGTCTGCAAGAGAGGTCCTTAAATTTCTTAATCTGGAGAGAGACTTAGAAATTCATTATGATGGAGATTTACCGGGTAGAAGTGGAACAGGATCTTCCTCTTCTTTTACTGTTGGTCTTTTAAACACGTTGTATGCCTTCTTAGGCGAAAGAGTAAATTCTAAAAGACTTGCAGAAGAGGCTATACACATTGAACAAAATCTTATTAGTGAAACAGTTGGTTCTCAAGACCAAATTGCTGCTGCTTATGGAGGCTTTAACCATATTAAATTCAATGCAGATGGAAGTTTTGATGTTTCTAAAGTTGAAGCTGATAATTCTAGAATAAATATATTAGATTCTAGGATAATGCTTTTTTTTACAGGAATATCACGATATGCAGAAACAGTGGCAAAGACATATGTTGATGATATTTCCAATAAAGACCTTCAAATTCACAGCATGTCTTCTATGGTCGATCAAGGAATCGAGATAGTAGAACATGGCAATCTAGACGACTTTGGTCAACTCCTACATGAGGCTTGGCAAAAGAAGAAAGAGCTTAGTTCAGAAGTTTCTAATAATGATATTGATTATATTTACGAAAAAGCTAAGAAAAATGGAGCAATAGGTGGAAAAATATCTGGTGCAGGTGGTGGAGGTTTTATGTTCTTTTATGTTTCTGAGGGTAGAGAAGAGGACTTAAAAGAAGCTTTAAAAGAATTAACCCATGTCCCTTTTTCTTTTGAGAATGAAGGCTCATCAATAATTTTTGAAGAAAATAAAGAACGTTAATATTACAAAACTTAAATCAATGAAAAGAAAACCAAATTTAAACAAAGTTTCAAATGTTCTAATAACAGGTATTAGTGGATCTGGAGGTAGCTATTTAGCTGAGTTCATTGCCAATAATAAAGATTGTGAGATACATGGAATATCGCGTTGGCACAGCACTTCGAAAAGCAATAATCTTTCTGAGATCTCAAAAAAAATTAAAATACATGAATGCGATCTTGGAGATTTTTCATCAGTTATTCAAACTTTGAGAGCTGTTAAGCCGGATATTATCTTTCATCTTGCTTCGTACGCAAATGTCAGAGCGTCCTTTGATACTCCTGCAACGGTATTGAGTAACAATATTCTAGGAACTTCAAATCTTTTTGAGGCCATAAGGTTTCTAAAAATTGACCCAATTATTCAAATGTGCAGCACCTCAGAAGTATATGGTCAAGTATCGCCTAAAGAGGTTCCTATAAAAGAGACCGTGCCTATAAGGCCGGCTAGTCCGTATGCTGTTTCAAAAGTAACCCAAGATCTCCTGGCCAGGACTTACTTTGTTAGTTATGACATGAAAGTAGTCATAACAAGAATGTTTTCTTATTTGAACCCTAGGAGAGATGATCTTTTTGCCTCTGCATTTGCAAAACAAGTTGCAAGGATAGAATTAGGTCTTCAAAAGACTCTTTTTCATGGCAACCTAGATTCTGTTAGAACAATTATTGATGTTCGAGATGGAATGCGTGCTTATTGGGAGGCTGCCCTTTTTTGCAACTATGGAGAAGCTTATAATATCGGAGGAACGACAAAGATAAAAGTTGGTGAATTCCTTGAAAGACTAATAGCCTTATCTAATTCCACGATTAAAACAAAAACAAAGAAATCTCTATTACGTCCAGCCGATGTCACGTTACAAATTCCTGATACATCAAAATTTAGAAAGGCTACAGGTTTTAAAGCTATTCATTCGTTCGAAGAAAGCATGGAAGATCTTCTGGGCTACTGGAGGAAAAGGGCAAATGAAGAGTTGGTTTTGAAGACTAAAAACGAAAAAAGATAAAACTTCTAAGTCCTTATATGTAGTACAATCCGCGCTTTTAAATCAATGAAGTTACAGATCAAATAATGTCTACTAATTTTTATAATGACAAGAATGTTTTGGTCACTGGAGGAACTGGTTTAATAGGAACTCCTTTAGTTTCTAAGCTTTTAGATCTCGGGGCAAATGTCAAAGTAGTTTCCCTAGATGAGAAGCCTGACTTAAATCGTAAAGCAGATTTTATCAACCTCGATCTGAGATACTTAGAACAATGCGAAGAAGCTGTAAAAGGTGCTGACTGTATTTTCCATCTAGCAGGTGTCAAAGGTTCTCCAAAAATGACGAAAGAAAAACCCGCAAGCTTTTTTGTTCCAACCGTGATGTTCAATACTAATATATTAGAGGCTGCTAGACGAGAGGGAGTAGGCAGGTTCCTTTATACGAGCTCTATAGGTGTTTATTCTCCTGCAGAAATTTTCAATGAAGATGATGTATGGAGTACTTTTCCTTCTGAAAACGATAGATTTGCAGGTTGGGCAAAAAGAATGGGAGAATTACAAGCTCAAGCATACAGAATTGAACACGACTGGAATGAAATCTCTATTGTTCGTCCTGCAAATGTTTATGGTCCTCATGACAACTTTGATCCTGAAAATGCAATGGTTATACCTTCTCTGATAAATCGAATCGTACGAGGTGAAAATCCTTTAAATGTTTGGGGAGACGGTTCAGCAATTCGTGATTTTATCTTTTCTGAAGATTGTGCAGATGGAATGATTAAAGTTGTAGAAAAAGGTTTTGGAAAACCTATTAATTTAGGAAGTGGTCAAGGAGTTTCCGTGAAAGAAATAATTGATGTTTTTAAAATATTAATTCCGGATTTAGAAATAAAATGGGATACTTCAAAACCTTCTGGAGATAAAGTTAGGATAATGAATACCGAACTTGCCCAATCTCTTGATATTCATCCAAGCAATCCCATAAGCGAGGGCATCAGAAAAACTTTTGAATGGTACAAAGAAAATAAAGACTCTCTTAAAAAGAGATATAATTCTTTCACGGAGAAATAAAAGTTATACAAACTTCTATATAAAAAATGTTTTATAAAGATAAGAAGATCGCTGTTGCCGGTGGTTCTGGAATGGTTGGTTCTCACTTAATCAAGGCGTTACTTGAGAGAGGGGCCCTAGTTAGAACAAATACGTTCTCAAGAAATTTAAACTTTCATCATGATAATTTAGAAGTCATTGAGAACCTTGATCTTGAGAACGCAGACAATTGCAATTCTTTTCTGAAAGATCAAGAGATTGTTTTCAATGTTGCAGGTCAAATTGCGCATCCTGCAAAAGTGTCCACTGATTTTCAAATTGCGCTAAATCAAGTCACAATAACTACTAACTTGTGTGAAGCAAGTCTATTAAATAACCTTTCAGGTTACTGTGATTTAAACAGTTCTACAGGATATCCAGATATAAGAAAACCTATTCCTGAAGAAGACTTTTGGAAAGATGAACCTTTTATCTCTTATTACGGTTATGGCTGGAGTAGGAGATATAGAGAGAAAATAATGCAACATTTGTCTCATCTTTCGGATATTAAAATTTCTATTTGTAGAGGCACCGCAATGTTTGGACCTGGAGATAATTTTAATCCCGAAACATCACACGTTGTTCCAGCTTTGATATCTAGAATTCTTTCTGGTGAAAATCCTTTGAATGTCTGGGGTAGTCCAGATGTAGTAAGAGATTTCTTATATGTTAAAGATGTAGTGAAAGGTATGTTGCTAGTGGCAGAGAAAGGTGAGTCAATGGAACCTTACAATCTAGGGTATGGTTCTACAGTTACCATTGGAGAATTAGTCAAAAATATAGTTGAGGCTTCTGGACTCGATATAGATTATAAATTTGATGAAACCAAACCTACTACTATACCTTTTAGAATGGTAGACACAGCAAAGATAAAAAATAATATAGGATTTGAACCTTCATATACTCTTTTAGAAGGTTTGAAAGAAACAATTACTTGGTATAGAGAGAATAGACTTGATAACTAATCTTACAGAAAAAGATCTTATAGCTTTTGAAGATATGGTGGCCAAGAGCTTTAATAATGCAGAAATAAAGGCCCCAGTCCATTTATATTCTAATAATGAAAAGGCTATTTTAGATGTCTTTCAATCTGTTAAGGAGGAGGATTGGATATTCTGCGGATGGAGAAGCCACTATCAGTGTCTTTTGAAAGGTGTGCCTCCACAAGAGCTGTTCGAGCAGATTAAACTTGGTAAGTCTATATCCTTATGCTTTCCAGAATATAATATTTTCTCCTCTGCTATTGTTGGCGGAGTTCTGCCCATAGCAACTGGACTTGCTTTATCTTTAAAGAAAAAAAAGCAAAAAGGAAAAGTTTATTGTTTTCTTGGCGACATGACCGCTGAAACAGGAATAGCACATGAATCTATAAAATACTCTATAAACTATGATTTGCCCATTAGATTCATTGTAGAAGATAACGACCTGTCAGTTTGTACTGAAACCAGAAAGACATGGAATCAAGATAATCTAACGTTGGAATCAATAAATAGCGATAAGCTCACTTTTTATAAATATAAAAATAAATACCCTCATGCTGGTGCAGGTAAGAGAGTCCAGTTTTAAATGACTTATTTCGAAGAATTAAAAAGATCTATGGATTATCTTTCTAACAAGCAAGATACTATCTTTATAGGTCAGGCAGTTGAATATGCAGGAACTGCGATGACGAATACTCTCGTAGACATTAGCCAGGAAAAGCTAATGGAATTTCCAGTCTGCGAAGAATTTCAGATGGGAACTTCTATTGGAATGGCTATGAATGGATTTGTGCCTATATCCATATATCCTAGATGGAATTTTTTAGTTTTATCCTTAAATCAGATACTTAATCATCTAGACAAAATTATTGATATATCAAATGGAGGATATAGTCCAAAAGTTATTATCCGCACAAGTGTTGGATCAGAAAGGCCCTTGCATCCTCAAGACCAACATGTTGGAGATTTCTCTGATGCGTTTAGATTGATGCTTAAGAACATTGAAGTTATTCAATTAAAAGAACCTGAGGATATATATGCATCTTACACAAGGGCATATGAAAGAGAAGACGGAAAATCTACAATTTTAGTAGAATATGGAGACTTCTATAACGAAAAATAATAATGGAAACTAATTTCTCACATCCTTTGATGGAAAACAATATTACGAAGGAAGATATATCTGTTCTTATAGAATTTCTCGAAACTAATCCACGTTTAACCCAATCTGATAATGTAATAAAGTTTGAGAAAAGCTGGTCTGATTGGTTAGGCGTTAAGCATAGTGTATTTGTGAATTCAGGTTCTTCAGCTAATCTTCTCTCCATGAGTGCTTTAAAGGAGTGTTATGGCGAAGGCGGAGAAGTAATTGTCCCTCCCTTAACTTGGGTATCAGATATAGCCTCAGTTATCCAAACGGGCTTTACTCCAAAGTTTGTTGATATTAATTTCATGAATCTTGCTATGGATATTGACTCAATCATTGAGAATTTAAATGATGACACAAGGTGTGTTTTTCTGACGCATATTCAAGGTTTCAATGGACTTAATGATAGGCTCTTAACTGAACTTTCGAAACGCAATATACCTCTAATCGAGGATGTATGTGAATCTCACGGTGCTGTTTTCAAATCAAGAAAACTCGGTTCATTCGGTCTTATGTCAAACTTTTCGTTTTATTATGCCCATCATATGAGCACAATTGAGGGAGGTATGATTTGCACAAATGATGATAACCTATATGAGGTTTTGAGAATGCTCCGCTCGCATGGAATGACGAGAGAGTGTGATAATGATATCTATAGGAAGAATCTTGAGGAACAATATCCTGATCTAAATGAGAAATTTATTTTTACTATGCCTTCTTACAATGTTAGGAATAATGAAATAGGCGCTGTTTTGGGCATAAATCAATTGAAAAGGCTTGATGAAAATGTAGAGAAGAGAAATCTTAATTATAAGATATTCTTAGACAATATAGATTCGAAAATCTACTTCACAGAATTTGATCTTGAAGGTCAATCAAACTATGGACTCAATTTCTTTTTGAGAGAACCAGATTTACATTTGAGAGATAAAATAGAACAGATTATGACTAATCATAATATTGAATACCGAAGAGGAAGTGCTGGTGGAGGAAATCAGCTTAGGCAGCCTTATCTGAAGAAATTTCTTGGAGATTCTAATTTACAAAATTATCCCAATACTGACCACATTCACCATTTTGGCTGGTATATTGGAAATTACCCAAACCTTGAGAGAAAAAAGATAGAGTATATTTGCCAAATTTTGAACAATATATAAAAAGGAAAATTTGATTAAGAATGAATTCAACTGACATTTTAATAAAAAATCTTGAAACCTCTATTAATTCAAAGAAGGTTTTTTTAGAAGAAACTAACACAATTGCCGCTTTTGGCGCTGCTGTTGATTCACTTCTAAAGACTTATCAAGGAGGGGGAAGGCTTTTTTTAGCAGGTAATGGTGGTTCTGCAGCCGATTCTCAGCATTTAGCAGCAGAATTTGTAAGCAGGCTTGTCTATGATAGGCCAGCTTTACCTGCTGAAGCATTAACAACAGATACTTCAGCTCTTACAGCTATCGCTAATGACTACGGTTACGAAGAAGTCTTTTCCAGGCAACTTGAAGCAAATGCGAGCGAGAAAGATATGTTCTTAGCGATTACTACAACAGGAAATTCACCAAACTTAATTAAAGCACTAGAGTATTGCAATGAAGCAAGAATAGAATCTATATTATTCACTGGAAAAGATGGAGGCCCAGCGAAGTCATTAGCTAATCATGTAATTATAGCACCTGGTCCAACCACAGCATCCATCCAAGAAATTCATATATTACTGGGCCATTCAATGTGTGAGCATATTGAATCTAAAATGTTTCCGCCTAATTAATTTCTTTTAACATTAATTCTCAGCGTATGACTAAATTTTCTCAGACTCCTAATTTTTTAAAAATATATTTATTAAGCATCTAATCTGATGAGAGCTTTAGTAACAGGAGCAGATGGTTTTATCGGTTCCCATTTAGTCGAAATGCTTCTTGAGCAAGGGTATTATGTTAAGGCGCTTTCAATTTATAATTCTTTCAATAATTGGGGATGGCTAGAAGATATAAATGAGAGTAAAAAGCTCGATATAATATCAGGCGATATCAGAGATCCTTTCTTTTGTGAAAGTATTACCAAAGATGTAGATATAGTATTTCATTTAGCTGCCCTCATTGGTATTCCTTATTCTTACTTGGCACCCAATAGTTATATAGATACAAATATTCAAGGCACAGTGAATATTTGTGAGGCGGTTAAAAAAAATAAGGTTAAAAGACTAATTCATACTTCTACCAGCGAGGTATATGGAACAGCTATTTACGTACCAATTGATGAAAATCACCCCCTTCAAGCTCAGTCTCCCTATAGCGCATCTAAAATAGGTGCGGATTCCATGGCAATGAGTTTTTATAATTCTTTTGACATGCCTTTAACTATTGCACGTCCTTTTAATACTTACGGACCAAGACAGTCAGCCCGAGCGGTGATACCCACAATCATTTCTCAAATTGCTTCTGAAAAAAAAGAATTACTTTTAGGAGACACAAACCCTACCAGAGACTTCAATTACGTACACGATACTTGCAAGGGCTTTCTGGCTCTTGCTGATTGCCAGGAATCAGTAGGAGAGATTATCAATATAGGTTCTAACAAGGAAATCTCAATTTCAGAAATGGTCTACCTGATTAAGGATATTATGAAATCAGATATTAAAATAGTTACAGACAATGAACGTAAACGTCCAGCTAAATCTGAGGTAGAGCGATTGTGGTGTGATAACTCTAAGTTAAAAGAATTGACTGGCTTTCAACCGCAATTTAGTTTGAAAGAAGGGCTTAATTTGACAATTGAATGGTTTTTAAATCCCCAGAATCTACAAAAATATAAATCTGACATTTATAATGTATAAAAAACTTATAAGTTTTATTCAGGATTTATATAATACAAAAGGTTCAATACCCCTTCATCAACCCCACTTCGATGATAAGGATAAAGAACAAATAATTTCTACGATTGATTCTACATTTGTATCCAGTGCGGGTCCTTTAGTTGGTGAATTTGAAGAGGAAATATGTAATTTCACTGGATCAAAATTTGCCGTAGCAGTAGTGAATGGAACTTCTGCATTGCATGTAGCTCTTGAACTTTCAGGTGTAGAATTAGGAGACGAAGTTTTGACACAATCTCTTACATTCGTAGCCTCAACTAATGCGATTAATCAATGCAGGGCACATCCTGTGTTTATCGATGTCAGTAAGGAGACATTAGGAATGTGTCCGATTTCATTACAGACTTTTCTTTATGAAAATTGTGAACTACGGGACGGTCTTTGTTTCAATAAAAAAACCAATAGAGCAATAAAGGCTTGCTTGCCAATGCATACTTTTGGATTTCCCTGCGAAACTAGAAAATTAGAAACAATTTGTAATGAATTTAATATTAAATTGGTAGAAGATTCAGCCGAGTCATTAGGTTCCTTTTATGATGAATCTCATACTGGAACCATCGGAGAATGTGGAGTACTTAGCTTTAATGGTAATAAAATTATTACAGCAGGAGCTGGGGGCATGATCATAACAAATGATGAGCAATTTGCTCTAAAAGCTAAGCATATAACAACTACAGCAAAAGTTAATCATAGGTGGAATTTCGATCACGACATGCCAGCATATAATTATAGAATGCCTAACTTAAACGCTTCCTTGGGTTTATCACAGCTAAAAAAGATAAAGTTTTATCTTGAGCAGAAAAGAAAAATAGCCGAGAGATATAAAAATTGGGCCCAAAATAATGGCTCTACTTTATTTTGGGAACAAAAAAATACTAAATGTAATTTTTGGCTCAACACTCTAATAGCAGAAAATAAAGAAGAGAGAGATCTGATACTTAAGAAAACAAACGACGCTTTAATAATGACGCGTCCAGTCTGGATACCTATGCATAAATTACCCTTTAATACGCTTCACCAGAAAGTTAATTTAGATAACACCATGTGGTTAGCTGATAGGATTGTAAATTTACCCAGTAGCGTTCCAGATAATGACTGATACAAAGAAAATCTGTGTAATAACAGGAACTAGAGCTGAGTATGGACTCCTCAGCCTCACTATGAAAGAAATATCTTGCTCAAGTCATTTAGAGCTTGGTTTGGTGGCTACTGGCACACATCTGTCTAAAGATTTCGGAGAAACTTACACTGAAATTGAAAAAGATGGCTTTCAAATAGACTATAAAATGCCAATCTTAAACAGCAATGACTCCTCAAATGATACTTTGCACTCAATGTCTGAGATATTGAAAAAGTTACCTAAGTTTTTAGATAAATTTCAACCAGATCTCATTCTCGTTTTAGGAGATAGATATGAAATATTCGCTAGTGTTTCAGTTGCTCTCATTAGCAATATACCTGTTGCCCATATACATGGTGGTGAGTTGACTGAAGGTGCTTTTGATGAAGCTATGCGACACGCAATTACAAAAATGTCTCATATTCATTTTACTACTAATAATCAGCATGCAAAACGTGTGATACAAATGGGTGAAAATCCGGAATATGTTTTTAATGTTGGAGCTCCAGGTGTAGAGAACATTAAATCTCTTAAACTTCTCTCCAAAGAAGAAATTGAATCTGTAGTTGGCATATCTTTCAAAAAAAGAAATTACCTAGTAACCTATCATCCCGAAACTTTAAATCAATCTACCTCGCCAGAAAAACAGATTGGTTGTCTATTGGAAGCTTTAGCCGAACAAGAAGACTCTACCTTTATCTTCACCAAAGCTAACTCTGATCCAGGCGGCATGACAATTAATTCCAGAATCCAAGAATTTGTAAATAAAAATCCTACTAATTCATGTTTACATTCTTCATTAGGACACCTTAATTATCTTTCTATGATGAAGCACTGCACAGGTGTTATTGGGAATTCATCAAGCGCGTTAATAGAAACTCCAACCTTAAAAAAAGGGGCCATTAATATAGGCTCTAGGCAAAATAACAGGACTAGATCAGACAATATTATTGATTGCGAAAACACCAAGGAAGCAATTAATAAAAGCTTTTCTATACTGAATAGTAAAAATTTTCAGAGTGCATTGACAGCAATAGAGAATCCTTACGATGGAGGGGACACCTCTAAAAGGATTGTCGATATTCTAACTTCTAGCCAACTAGGTTCAATTTTAATAAAAAAATTCATTGATATACTATAAACATGCCTACTGAGATAAATAATAGAACATTAGTTATAGCTGAAGCAGGAGTAAACCATAATGGCAACGAAGATGTAGCTTTTAATTTAATCGATGCTGCCATTGATGCGGGCGCAGACATAATAAAATTTCAGACATTTAAAGCCGATTCATTGGTCACTAAAAATGCTATGAAAGCTCAATATCAAATAGAAAATACTTCGGGAGATTCCTCTCAGTTTGATATGTTGAAAAAATTAGAATTGTCAGATCATATCTATAAAAGGCTAAATATTTATTGTAAAAAAAATAAGATAGAATTTTTATCGACTGCTTTTGATACATCAAGCTTACACTTTTTAGTTAATGAACTAGGACTCAAACGTTTAAAGATCCCATCAGGTGAAATAACCAATCTACCTTTGATCTTGGAATATGCAAAGACAGGTCTACCAATAATTATTTCTTCCGGAATGTCTTCTTTGTACGAAATAAAGTTAGCTTTAGGGGTTCTGGCATTTGGTTACCTCAATAAGCTGAATAGGCCTAGCATTGAAGAGTTTGAAAAATCTTTTTTGTTAGAAGAAGGCCAAAAGTTATTAAAAGAAAGAGTAACTTTGCTTCATTGTGTTACTGAATATCCAGCACCTGAAGATGAAATAAACCTTAATGCAATGCAATCCATGAAAGAACTTTTTGGAGTTGCTATAGGTTATTCAGACCATACAGAAGGAATCATGGCACCGTTAGTAGCTGTTTCGTTGGGTGCAAATGTGATAGAAAAGCACTTTACTCTAGATAGATCCATGGAAGGGCCTGATCATAAGGCTTCTTTAGAGCCTGGCAAGCTAACTGAACTTATAAAATCTATTAGACAAGTTGAAAAAATGATGGGAGATGGAGAAAAGCAAGTTATGCCTTCGGAAAAGAAAAATCAGTTGATTGCTAGAAAAAGTATAGTTGCAGCAAAACCTATAAAAAAAGGTGAAATCTTTACTGAATTTAATTTGACATTCAAAAGACCTGCTTCTGGAAAGTCGCCTTCCAGTTATTGGGATTTGCTTGATCAAAAAGCAAAAAAGAATTACTCAAAGGATGATTTTATATGATGAAGATTGGATATTTTGCCGATGGACCTTGGTCACACTTAGCATTAGAGAAAATTATTAGAGAGAACAATTTTGAAATTTCTTTTATTGTGCCTAGATTTAAGTATCAAGATCCTGTTTTAAAGGATTGGTCTATAAAGTTAGATGTTGATTTCTTGCCTCTAAAAAATATAAATGAAGATTCCTCTTTAAAAACTCTTGAAAGCTATGAATGTGACATCTTTGTCTCAATGTCGTTTAATCAAATATTCAAAAGTGAGATTATCAACTTAACACAATATGGTTTTATCAATTGTCATGCGAGCGCATTACCTTTTTATAGAGGCAGGAACAATCTTAACTGGGTACTTATTAATGATGAAAAAGAATTTGGTGTAACTGTGCACCATATTGACGAGGGAATAGATACCGGAGATATAATTCTACAAAAAAAATATCCGATTACAGATGAAGACGATTATCAAACTCTTTTAGATAGATCGAAAAGATACTGTGCTGAAATCCTTTACGAAAGCTTGATCTTGATTGATCAAGGAGAAGCTGAAAGAATTGAACAGAATTCAATAGACCCTGTAGGTTCTTACAGCAAAAGAAGAGGAGAGGGTGATGAGTGGATTGACTGGACAGAGTCTAGCAGAGAGATATTTAACTTTATTAGAGGAATTACAGTTCCTGGACCTATGGCAAGAAGCAAAGTAGATGATCATTTAATCCATTTCGTTTCATCTTCTATAGTTCATATAGATAGTAATGATGTGACAACACCTGGAGAAATTGTAGATATTGAAAAAAATTACGTCACTATAAAAACTGTTGATGGTTTTTTAAAAGCAAAAACAGAAGAAAATATTAATATGGATAAATTATTAATAGGTAGGAAATTTAAATCTTAGATTCCTGAAATCTTGAATTAATGAAAGAATATCTTAAAACTGTAATTGATAAAAATAAAAAGCTATCAGATGCCATTGAAACACTGCACAAAGGTGGGCTGAGAATTTCTCTGGTGGTTGATAAAAAAGGTCTGTTGATAGGAACGATCACGGACGGAGACATACGAAGAGCTTTGATAAATAAAGTTGATCTTGACACTCCTGTAAAGAATATTATGAAGTCTAATCCAATAACAGCATTAGAATCTTTGAGTTCTAATAAAATAGATTCCCTTATGGATTCCAATGACATAATGCATATGCCGATTATTGACTCTGAAGGTCTTCTAGTTGGTTTGGAAACCAAATACAAAATTTATCGTTCTAAAGTAGAAAACCCAGTTCTACTCATGGCTGGAGGTTTTGGAAAAAGGCTTGCACCCCTAACTGATTCTGTACCTAAACCTCTACTAAAGGTTGGCAAAAAACCGATTTTAGAAACAATAATTAATAGGTTTAAAGAATATGGTTTTTACAAATTTTATATTTCAACTCATTATAGATCCGAAATGATAAAAGACTATTTTGAAGACGGATCAAACTGGCAAATAGAGATCAAATATCTAGACGAAGATAAGCCCATGGGAACAGGAGGATCTTTACAATTACTGCCCGATATAGATGATGAATTACCCCTTATTCTCATGAACGGAGATATATTGACTCAAGTAAATTTTGAAAGTCTTATAGATCATCATAATAAATCAAAGAGCAATATAACTGTTTGTGTAGTTGAGTATGATTTTCAGGTCCCCTATGGCGTTTTACAAGTTAATAAAACTAAAGTGAAGCAGATTGTTGAAAAGCCAATACATAAATTTTTTGTTAATGCAGGAATTTATGTAATCAATTCTAATCTCATTAATCAGGTAAGAGGTAGTGGTCATTTAGATATGCCCGATCTTGTTACGAGTGAGATTGATTCTCCTAATGGTGTAAATATGTTTCCACTTCATGAGGAATGGGTAGACATAGGTAGACTTTCTGATCTGAATAAAGCTAAAAGCCTTATTAATGACTAAGGTCAAAGTAAAAAAAATATTATTGATAGGTTTGGGCAGTATCGGTCAGAGGCATGCCAGGCTTTTGAAGGAATCAATTCCTGAAATAGATTTAGTTGCACTTAGCTCAAAGAATAACCTTCAGTTGGAGTCCGCCATAGATCACTTTGTAGATAATTTAGAAGAAGCTATTGCTTTGAATCCTCAAGCAGCAATAATCTGTAATCCTGCTTCTGAGCACATATCAACAGCCATTCCCCTTGCAAAAAAAGGAATTCATCTTCTAATAGAAAAGCCACTTTCAAATCAGTGGCAAGATACAAGTAAATTATTGGAAATAATTAACGACAGGAATTTAAAAGTAATGGTTGGTTATAACTTAAGATTCTTAGAATCTATGCAATTTTTTAAAAAGGAAATTTCTAAAAAGACTTTAGGAAAGATTTATTCCATAAGGTCCGAGGTAGGGCAAGATCTTCAAACATGGAGGCCGGGAACAGACTATAGAAATAGTGTTTCTGCCAATAAAAACTTAGGAGGTGGTGTTCTCTTAGAGCTTAGTCATGAAATTGATTATCTCACATGGATCTTTGGGCGTTTAGATTGGGTATTCGGTTTTACGGCCCAAGTAAGTAAATTAAAAATTGATGTGGAAGATTTAGCTCAAGTTCTCATGAAGTTTACCTCAAGCACTAGCCAACCGAACCTTATTGCAAACCTCACTTTAGATTTCATTAGAAAAGATAGAATAAGGCAGTGCTCTGTTGTTGGAGAAAAGGGAACTTTGATTTGGGATGGTATCTTAAATGAGGTTAATCTGTATAGGGATGGTTTGTGGCGAAACGTTTTTAAACAAGATCCTGACCCTGATTTATCTTACAAAACTGAGCTTGGACATTTTATAGATTGTATAGAAAGAAATAAGCCTCCTGTTTCATCTCTTTCATCTGCCATTGAATGCCTTAAAATTATAGATAATATTAATAAGTCCTCACAAAAAAATAGGCCTTTTTTAGTAAAGTATTAAGTATTCATGAAAACTTATGCTTTCGTATTTGCTAGAGGAGGTTCAAAAGGCCTTCCTGGAAAGAATATTCTTCCACTTAATGGAGTGCCCTTGATTGGTTACTCCATTCAAATTGCAAAAAAAATTAAAGAAATATCTGATATTTTTGTTTCCACAGATGACACAGGAATAGCAAAAGTTGCAAGAGATTTTGGTGCTGAAGTGATTATACGTCCAAGTGAATTGGCAACTGATTCATCACCAGAATTAGAATCTTGGAAGCATGCCGTGAAATACTTACAAAGTAATGAGATTAATTTTGAGCGTTTTATATCTCTCCCAGCTACTGCCCCTCTTAGGAATACAGAAGATGTTATCAATGCACTAGCTAAGTTTGATGATTCTACAGATCTAGTAGTGACAATGACGGATTCCCATAGAAGTCCATATTTCAATATGGTTAAAGAAAATAACTCAGGTTATGTGGAAACAATAATCGAAAATGAAAAAAAATATACTCGAAGGCAAGACGCTCCCCCATGTTATGATCTTACTACAATTGCCTATGTATCTAGTCCAGAATATATTCTTTCCACGTCCAATATATTTAACGGAAGAGTGAAAGCTATAAAAATTCCTAAAGACAGGTCAATTGATATTGATGATAGAGTAGATTTTAACTTGGCTGAGATAATCCTCAAAAATCAAGAGTAAGTTATGCTAGAAGAAAAATTAATCATTGTTACTGGCGGAGCAGGAAGGATAGGCTCGGCTTTTTGTAGATCAATTCTTGAAAATAATGGAAAGGTTGTTATCTGCGACTTTTCAGAAGAAAAAGGTAACTCACTGGAGAGTCAATTATCTGATCCTAATGTAAAGTTCATAAAAGCTGATATCACCAAAGTTAAATCTATTAAAAGTCTTATAAACCAGTCTGTAGAATATTTTCAACAACCTGTTTCTTCTGCGGTACATTGTGCTTATCCTATTTCAGATGGCTGGGGAGCTCCCTTTGAAGATTTGCTTGAAGAAAATTTAGCAAAAGATCTATTTGCGCAGCTTGGAGGGGCTATTTTGTTTTCTCAACAAATGATTCTGCATTTTCTTGATTCAGGACAAGGCAATTTGATAAACATATCTTCAATACAAGGTATACAAGCTCCTAAATTTGAACATTATGAGGGCACAAATATGTCTTCTCCTATTGAGTACTCAGCTATTAAATCGGGAGTTATTTCGATAACTAAATATCTTGCTAAGCTCTATAAAAAAAGAAATATAAGAGTGAACTGCATTAGTCCAGGAGGTATTTTAGATGGACAGCCTGAATCTTTTTTAAAAAGATATGAAGAGTCCTGT
This sequence comes from uncultured SAR86 cluster bacterium, assembly GCA_902606175.1. Lineage (GTDB taxonomy): Bacteria > Pseudomonadota > Gammaproteobacteria > Magnimaribacterales > Magnimaribacteraceae > Magnimaribacter. The sequence goes on from CACLEZ010000001.1 coordinate 183,249, forward strand.
AATTCGAAAGGAATGCTTGATTCGAAAGATCTTGTAGGTTCTCTTTTGTTTCTCTTATCAGATCAATCTCAATTTATGACAGGCCAAAACATAGTAATAGATGACGGTTGGAGTCTCTAGGGGTAAGCAATAAAAGTAAAAGAACTTCCAGAACTTAGATTTTCTATTTTGATATAATCTAACTAATTCCTATGAAAAATAGCCTTAATGAAAATAACGCTAAGACCATATGCATAATTGGTTTAGGCCAAATTGGCAGTAGACACTTACAGGCCCTACTGAAGTGTGATTTCAATGTAAGTATATTCTGTGTTGACTTGAATGTTGACTCTATTTCTAAGGCAAGATCGCTAATACCCCATGAATTACCTAAACATATTAAATCAATTCATTATTTAAGTGATATTAAAGATTTGCCCACAGAAATTGATTTAGCAATATTGGCAACTAGTTCAGATATTAGGTTAAAAGTATTAAAATCTTTACTTGCTTATTCAAGAACAAATAATATTATTTTTGAAAAGGTCTTGTTTCAGAATTTATCTCATTTGGATGAGGCTTCTGAATTACTCAACAAAGCTGGTACTAAATCTTGGGTAAATTGCCCAAGAAGGTCTTGGCCAATCTATAAAGAAATAAAGGATTATATAGATGGAAAAGACAATATTTTCTTGGATCTTAAAGGAGGTAACTGGGGCTTGGCATGTAACTCCATACATTTTATAGATCTTTTTGAGTGGTTAACAAACTCAAGTGTTAAAAAAATCAACTCTAATGATTTAGATTCTAATATTTTTGATAGCAAAAGGAACGGCTTTGTTGAATTCAGTGGTAAGTTGGAAGTAGATTACGAGAAAGGGAATAAATTAATACTTGACTCTAATTACCAACAAACTAAAGAGACTTTCAAAATCCAGCTATCTGGAAAAGGTTTTAATCTGGAGATCCTTGAGTCTGCAGGCAAATTTATATTAAGAGATGAAAATCAAATAATTTCGAAACATTTTCAAGTGCCTTACCAAAGTGAACTAACTAATCTATTTGTGAAAGATATTTTTTATAAAAAAGACTGCTGTTTACCAACCTTTTCTGAATCTCACAAACAGCATTCCAAAATGCTAGGAACCTTCCACAACCATTACGAAAAATTTATAGGAAAGAAAGTTGAATACTGCCCAATTACCTAATAATTCTGAGGTTTTGCTTGTAGGTGCAGGACTAATGGCACAAGATTATTATAGAGTTCTAAATGATTTGAAGATCAAAACAAGAGTTTTTTGTAGAACTCAAGAATCTTCAGCATTATTTAGTAAAACTTTGGACTGTAAGCCTGAATTTGGAAACCTGGAAGAATTTATCCTCAAAAATAAATTTGAAAAAGCTATTATAGCTGTTGATCTTCTTAATCTATTTCATGTTGCTGGTGTATTAATTTCTTCAGGAATAAAAGATCTTTTGATTGAAAAACCTGGTGGATCTGAAATTAAGGAAATAAATGCTTTGGCTGATTTGGGAGAAAGTTTAGGAGTAAATATCTATATTGCTTATAATCGAAGATTCTATTCTTCTGCATTAAAAGCAAAAGAGATCATTAGAAAAGATGGTGGCGTTTCCTCCTTTTCTTTTGAATTTACTGAATGGTCAGAAAAAATAGAAGCTCTCAAACTTCATGAACAAATAAATAATAATTGGGCTCTATGTAATTCATCGCATGTAATAGACTTAGCTTTTTATTTATGCGGTTACCCTAGAGAAATTGAGGCCAAAATTTCTGGTGAAGATTTGTTATCTTGGCACCCTAAAGCTTCAATTTTTTATGGAGTAGGAGAAACTACAGACAATATAATTTTTAACTATAAAGCAAATTGGGCTGGTCCAGGTAGATGGGGAGTAGAGATAATTACCAAAAGAAGGAAATTATTACTTCAACCTCTTGAAGAGTTGAAAGTAAATGAAATAAATTCCTTAGAAATAATGGATATACCTATAGATGATCGCTTGGATAAACTTTATAAACCCGGACTTTATCTCCAAACCAAATCATTTATTAACAACAAAACTAAAGACCTTTGCAAAATTCATGAACAGAAAGAGTCAATGGAATTCTTTAAAATAATTACTGGTTATTCTTAATTTTTTTGGAGAAATAAATGTCAGTAGCATTCAGAATAATTCCAAAATTGGATATAAAGGGACCAAATTTGGTAAAGGGAGTCCATTTAGAAGGGTTGAGAGTATTAGGAAAGCCTGAAGAATTTGCCAAGTACTATTACGAGAACGGAGCAGATGAACTTATCTTCCAAGATGTAGTTGCAAGTTTGTATGGCAGAAATAACCTCACCGAAATAATATCAAGAACAGCTAAAGAAATATTTATTCCCTTGACAGTTGGAGGTGGCATTAAGTCTATTGATGATATTTCATCAATACTTAGATCTGGAGCAGATAAAGTTTCATTAAATACCGCGGCAATCAGCAATCCAAATTTAATTTCTAAAGCATCAAGTACCTTTGGCGCCTCTACTATAGTCATTGGCATAGAGGCAATAAAACAGGAAAATAATGAATACTTAGCTTTTACAGATAATGGTAGGAACGAAACTGGTAAAAATGCTATTGAATGGGCTATCGATGTAGAGAAACTAGGTGCCGGTGAGATCCTCTTAACTTCTGTAGATAATGAAGGGACAGGAAAGGGACTAAATATAAATTTAGTCGAAGAAATTATAGATAATGTATCTATTCCAGTTATTGCTCACGGAGGGGTTGGCTCCAAAGAGGATTTTTTACATTGCAAAAATTTTGAAAACCTAAGTGGCTCCGCTGCCTCTTCCATATTTCATTATGATTTTATTCAAATTCACAGGAAATTAGAAGGATATGAAAAAGAAGGGAATACAGAATTTTTGAAAAGTAACCAAGTACCTTCAAAAATTTCCTCCTCCGGAATACCAGAAGTTAAAGAATACTTGCTTGAAAGAGGATTGCATTTGAGGGGTATGTTATGAATTCTTCTCCAAGAGTTGCAATAATTGATTACAAAATGAGTAATCTCTTTTCTATAAAAAATGCACTTGATAGCCTGGATATTGAATCTATTATTACTTCTTCTTCTAAAGAAATAGCTAGTTGTGATGGTGCTATACTTCCTGGAGTCGGCTCATACCCTATAGCAATGAATA
>CACLEZ010000002.1 GCA_902606175.1 uncultured SAR86 cluster bacterium
TTGAAGATTCTTCCAATAAGATCATAGGTCAAAATATTAAATTCGATAGGAATGTTTTAGCAAAGTATGGGGTTGATATTGCTTCGATAAAGAATGACACCATGATGATGAGTTATGTTTTAGATGCTTCAGCGACCAGACACAATCTAGACGCTTTGTCTTCGTACTATTTAAATTATAAAACCTCTACTTTTGAAGATGTAGCTGGTAAAGGTGTAAAGCAAATTACCTTCGATAAGGTTCCTATTGAGGCAGCTACAAATTATGCTGCTGAAGATGCAGATATAACTCTGCGACTTTACGAAGAATTAAATCCTAAATTAGAAGGCGAAGACTCTCTCAATAAACTCAATGATGAAATAGAGATTCCCTTAATAGAAGTGTTATCTGAAATGGAACAAAATGGCGCTATATTAAATTCAAAGATTCTTAATTCTCAATCGAAGGACCTAGAGAGTAGAATAAAGAAGTTAGAAGGAAAGGCTTATCAACTAGCAGGTGAGGAATTCAATCTCGGCTCCACTAAACAACTTAGAGAGATATTTTTTGAGAAATTAAAGTACAGAATCATAAAGAAAACGCCGGGAGGTCAACCGTCTACAGATGAAAAGGTGCTTGCTGAACTTGCCGAGGAGTACGAATTGCCCAAAGTTCTCTTGGAGCACAGAACATTAAGTAAACTAAAATCAACTTATACTGATAAGTTACCTAATCAGGTATCTCAATCTACCGGTAAAGTTCACACTTCATTTCATCAAGCTGTAACAACGACGGGGAGATTATCTTCATCAGATCCTAATTTACAAAATATTCCTATAAGAACAGAAGATGGGAGACGAATTAGGCAGGCCTTCGAACCTTCTAAAGGTAATAAGTTTATATCAGCTGACTATTCTCAAATAGAGCTCCGCGTGATGGCTCATATGTCGAAAGATGCAGGACTCCTCCAAGCCTTCCAAGAAGGAGAAGATGTTCATAGCAAAACCGCAAGCGAAGTTTTCGATGTCGGCATAAAAGACGTAACATCAGATCTACGTAGAAATGCCAAAGCAATTAATTTTGGTTTGATCTATGGGATATCCGCTTTTGGTCTAGGAAAACAGCTGGGTATTTCTAGAAATTTAGCTGCTGAGTACATGGCAATGTACTTTGAAAAATATCCAGATGTTAAGAAATATATGGAATTAACCAAAGAGTTTGCCAGTCAAAATGGTTATGTGGAAACATTGTTTGGTAGAAGACTATACCTAAGAGATATTAACGCAACCAATGCAATGAGAAGGCAAGCTTCAGAGCGAGCAGCGATAAATGCACCCGTGCAAGGAACTGCTGCAGACATAATGAAAATAGCTATGATAAATATGCATAAGGCTATAAAAAAGGAAAAAAGTGAGGCAAAACTAATTCTTCAAGTTCATGATGAACTAATATTAGACACTCCAAAAGATGAAATAGATAAGATCGTAAGTCTTATAACGGATTCTATGATGGGAGCGGCAAATCTGGACGTACCGCTAGAAATAGATATTGGAATTGGAGATAACTGGGATCAGGCACATTGATAGAATTAATTACCAAGAATCCAAGAACGACATTCTTAGTATTTTTAGTCGCATCTGTGGGAATGATTGTTGTGGCTTTATATATGGAGCATTATCTCGGACTAAAGCCCTGCATACTTTGTTATATGCAAAGAGGTTCTGTGATTATTATTGGCATCCTTGCCGCCTTGGGGATGATAATTAACCCCAAGAAAATCTTAACCTATAAAATTATCCTTTCTTCAATTTTCCTATCCATTATTAGTGGTGCATTACTCTCAATAAGACAGCTTTACTTGCAAAGTCTACCGGCAGATTTAGTCCCGAGCTGCGCCCCTGATATGGATTACCTTTTTTCCACATTGCCCTTTTTAGAAATATTAATATTAGCTTTTACTGGTGATGGAAATTGTGCTGAAATTTTATGGACTTTTATGGGTATTAGCATTCCTGGTTGGGTGTTAATTTCACTCACTTTCTTATTGATTTACTGTCTATTTATCTTTAAAAAGGTAAATGAAATTCATTCTCATAATTAAAATATAATCTATATAATACCTCGCTATTTAAAAAGGATTCTTAATGTCATCAATTCACGAAAATCTAACCGTCGAAGAACTCATTAGTGCCGCTCTTGAGAGAGGTGAAGGCGAAATAGCTTCTAATGGTGCGCTGCTTGTAAAAACTGGTAAAAGAACCGGAAGAAGCCCGCTTGATAGGTTTATAGTTAAGGATGATGCAACGATCAATTCTGTTGATTGGGGACAAGTCAACAAACCATTCGATAGCGAAGCTTTTATAAATATTTGGAATAAAGTTGAAGAATACATGAACCAAAGAGATACATTTGTTAGTTCTTTGCATGTTGGAGAGCATCCTGATTACTATGTACCAGTAAAAATTAGGACTGAATGGGCTTGGCATAATCTTTTTGGTAAACAAATGTTCATAAGGCCTCACGAATTTAACCCTGGAGGTAAAGATAACTGGGAGATTATGAGTGCACCTTTATTCGAATGCGATCCAGAAATAGATGGCACCAACAGTGATGGTGTTGTTTTATTAGATTTCACTAGAAAGAAAGTCTTATTAGCGGGAATGCCTTATGCAGGAGAGATGAAAAAATCTATGTTTGCTGTTCAAAATTTTTTACTACCTGAAAAGGACGTTCTTCCAATGCACTGTGCTTCTAATGTTGGATCTAACGGTGAAGTTTGCTTGTTCTTTGGTTTATCGGGCACAGGAAAAACAACTCTTTCAGCGGATCCGGAGAGAAACTTAATAGGTGACGACGAACACGGATGGGGGCCGGGTACAGTATTCAATTTTGAAGGAGGTTGTTACGCAAAATGCATTGACCTCACTCAAAAAAATGAACCTGTCATTTGGGATGCCATAAAAAGAGGTAGCGTAATGGAAAATGTGGTTATTGATTCAGAATCAAAAGATCCAGATTTTTCTGATTCTTCCCTCACTGAAAATACTCGAGTTGTTTATCCCAGAGAACACATAGAAAAAAGAGCAGATGAAAATTCTGGCGGAGAACCTAATGCAGTTATATTTCTTACCTGTGATTTATCTGGAGTAATCCCTCCCGTTTCAATTTTAAGTAAAGAGGCAGCCGCTTATCACTTTTTAAGCGGATATACAGCTGCAATTGGATCAACAGAAATAGGTTCTACAGAGGCATTCAAGACCACTTTCTCGACTTGCTATGGAGCTCCTTTTTTTCCAAGAGCTGCAGGTGTTTATGCTGATCTTTTAATGAAAAGAATAGAAGAATTTGATAGTAAAGTTTATTTGGTAAACACAGGATGGACTGGAGGACCCTATGGAGTAGGAGATCGATTCGATATACCTGTTACTCGATCAATTATTTCTGCCATTCAATCAGGTGCACTAATTGGTGCTGATACTGAAACTATAGAAGGAATGAATTTAGATGTCCCATTAAGAGTAGAAGGAGTTGATAGCGCGCTTCTCAATCCTATTAAGAATTGGAAAGATCCATCATCTTATGCCGAATACGAAAATAAACTAGTGAATCAATTTAAGGAAAACTTTAAGAAGTTTGACGTATCCAAATCTATAGTTGACGCTGGACCAAGGTAAGATCAATGATCAGATTTTCTTTAGATGAAATAAAGAAATCAAAAGCATCCTCAGAACTCAATTTCATCAATAGAGGCATAGAGAGGGAGAGCCTAAGGGTTGACTCATCAGGAAAAATCTCTCAAACCCCTCATCCATCAGGATTAGGATCAGCTTTAACAAACCCTTACATAACTACTGATTTTTCAGAATCTTTGCTGGAATTAGTGACCCCGACATTCAATAGTGCTTCAGAATGTTTGAAATTTTTAAGTGATTTACATATTTTTGTTAATCAAAATCTAGAAGGCGAATCCCTTTGGCCTCTAAGTATGCCTTGTTTCATAGATTCTGAAGACGATATACCCATAGGAAACTATGGCACTTCTAATCAAGGTATGATGAAAACCATATACAGAAGAGGTTTATCTAATAGATATGGAAGTATGATGCAGTCTATAGCAGGGATTCATTATAACTTTTCATTTTCAGATAAATTTCTGCAAATTTTTGCTGATATAAACTCCATTGATTTAAAAAAATTCAAGAATGAGGTCTATTTAGGAATTGCAAGAAACTTCCGAAGATATGGCTGGCTATATCTTCTGTTATTTGGATCTTCTCCTATAACGAATAAATCTTTTGCAAAAGATAGAAGTCATAATATGGATGAACTTAATTCTGAAGATCTTTTCAAACCTTATGCCACTTCATTAAGAATGGGAGACCTAGGGTATATAAGCCATGCGCAGGATAGTCTTAACATTTCGTACAACTCTATAGATCAATATACTTTAGATTTAAAAAATGCTTTGAAAACTTCCTACAAAGACTACAAAAAACTGGGAGAATTTAAGGACAACCAACGAATTCAATTGAATGATTCTATTATTCAAATTGAAAATGAATATTACAGTACGATAAGGCCAAAAAGGGTTTGCCCAACTGGGGAAAGACCTATAAATGTTTTAAATAATGAAGGAATAGATTATCTCGAACTAAGATGCATAGACCTCAACCCAAAAGCCTTTGTAGGTATATCTGAAGAACAAATTTATTTCTTAGATCTATTAATATTGTTCTGCTTATTTTCTGATAGCCCAGCTATAGCAGAATCTGAGTCAAATGAACTTTTTAAGACCCATAAAATAATTGTAAATGAAGGAAGAAGTTCTGAGGCATCTATTACAACACTTAAAGGTAAAATAAGCGTCAGAGATGAGGCCGTGAGAATACTCGATGGAATGCAAGAAATCGCTGAATTCATGAGTGAGGAAGTATCTCAAGGTGATAGTAAGTGGACTGATACTCTTACTCATCAAAAAGAAGTTATAAATAGTCTTGATAAATCATTAAGTGGATCCCTTTTAGAGGAAATCAAAACTAATAATCTGACTCTGCAAGAATATGGAATGAAGATGTCACTTCTTCATAAAGAACATATGGATAATCTTGCAACAGACGATGAATACTTTTTCACGACAACCTCTCAAGATTCTCTTGAAACAGCTAAAAAAATTGAAGAGAGTAATCAGGAAAACTTCGAAGATTACTTAAAAGATTTTTTAAATAAGATTTCTTGACGTTTTTTATTTTGGCGTTAATTTAACCATCTAAATATTTAATAAGGACCATTTTATGAAAGCATTTCTATGTAAAGAATTCGGACCAGTAGACTCACATCAAGTTGAAGAGGTTGATGAGCCAGTTGCCGGGCCTGGACAGGTAGTTGTTGATATCAAAGCAACAGGTATCAGCTTTCCAGATGTCCTTATAGTCCAAGGTTTATATCAGTTTAAACCGCCCTTTCCATTTAGTCCGGGAAGTGAAATATCAGGCGTGGTGTCTTCTGTTGGCGAGGGTGTAACTATGCACAAGGAAGGAGACAGAGTAATGGGCAGCATAGGATCAGGAGGTTTACGGGAAAAAGGAGTTTATCTCGAACAACAATTAATGCCCTTACCAGAATCAATGGACTTCAATACTGCAGCCGGATTTCCCTTAAATTATGGAACAACTTACCATGCTTTCAAGCAGAGAGGAGAGCTTAAAGCTGGCCAGTCAGTTCTAGTTCTGGGAGCTGGAGGTGGTCTCGGTATTACTGCTATTCATATTGCAAAAGCAATGGGTGCTAAAGTTATAGCCGCAGCTTCTTCACAAGAAAAAATAGATCTTTGCAAAAAAGAAGGTGCGGATGAAGGAATCATTTATGAAAGGGATATGGATAGAGATCTTCAAAAGAAATTCTCTGATCAAATTAAAGAAGTAACAGGTGGCGGAGTTGATATGATTTATGATCTTGTCGGTGGAGATTATGCCGAGCCTGCATTGAGAGCAATTGCAAGACATGGTAAATATCTTGTCATCGGTTTCACAGCTGGAATTCCAAAAATGCCTTTAAATCTTACTCTATTGAAAGAATGTCAAATAGTTGGTGTTTTTTGGGGGCAATTTGCCGGAGTTGATCAGGCTGAGAATCAGCAAAACTTCAAGGAACTCTTTGACCTTCATGCAGAAGGTAAAATTAAACCCTTTGTAACAGAGACCTATACTCTTGATGAATCTGCTGCAGCTATAAAAACCTTAGAAGATAGAAAGGTTCTCGGAAAAGTTGTTGTCTCTATGGAATAAAGACTTTTGATCGAAAAAGGATTCCATTTAAAAATATTTTTTTTCCTCTTAACTTCCTGTTGTCTTCAGCTAGGAGCAGTAAACGAGAAAGATGATTTTGTTTACGACCTTTCTCTTGCAACTCAAGGCATTTCTGTCTCCCAATACAACACGGGTGTGAATTACTCAATCGGAAGAGGAATAGAAAAAGATGTTGAGAAAGCAGTTTATTGGTACCAACGTGCAAGTGAACAGGGTCATTCTAAGGCTCCTTTTAATATAGCTATATTTTATGTTGATGGAATTAATACCGACACCGATCCTGACCTTGCTTTAGAGTATTTTCTTATAGCAGAAGAAAGGGGTAATTCGAAAGCAAAAGAATATTTGGATAAGCTAAGAAAAGTTGATAGCCTTGACCTAAAGGAAGCTCTTATAAAATATTGTTGCCCAGAGCCTTTGAGTCATTCAATGATCTCAAAAAACTAATAGAAGATTCTTGATAAAAGCTTATAATCGCGGCTTTCTTAAAAGCGATGTCGACTAAAAAACTCAGAAATGTAGCCATTATTGCCCATGTAGATCATGGGAAAACTACTCTTGTTGATAAGTTACTTCAGCAGTCAGGAACTCTTGATAGGAAAAATATGGATTCTGAGAGAATTATGGATTCCGACGATCAAGAAAAAGAAAGAGGGATTACTATCCTTGCAAAAAATACGGCTATTGAGTGGAAAGACCACAGAATAAATATAGTAGATACTCCTGGTCATGCTGATTTTGGAGGTGAAGTTGAAAGGGTACTTTCCATGGTTGATTCTGTCTTGCTGCTTGTCGATGCAGTGGATGGACCTATGCCTCAAACCCGATTTGTAACTCAGAAAGCTTTTGACCAAGGATTAAATCCTATTTTAGTTATCAATAAAGTGGATAGGCCGGGAGCCAGACCTGACTGGGTATTAGATCAAGTATTTGATCTGTTTGATAGGCTTGGCGGTAATGATGAGCAATTAGATTTTCCTGTTATTTATGCCTCCGCACTAAATGGTGTTGCTGGATTAGATGAAGATGAGATGTCTGAAGATATGTCTCCATTGATGGATTTGATTCTTGAGAAAGTCAATCCTCCAGAGGTAAATGATGAGGGTCCTCTTCAAATGCAGATTAGTGCTCTTGATTACAACAGTTATGTTGGTGTGATAGGAATTGGTAGAATTAAAAGAGGGAAAATCAAACCCAACGAACAGGTTACTGTAATAGATTCCAACAATTCTGAGCGAAGAGGAAAAGTGTTACAAGTTATGGGTTATAACGGACTTGAAAGAGTCGAAGTATCTGAAGCCCAAGCTGGCGATATTATTTGTATCACAGGAATAGATAAGCTTAATATTTCGGATACCTTATGTAGCCCAGAAAAAATTGAAGCTCTACCTCCTCTAAGTGTTGATGAGCCTACTGTAAGTATGACCTTTCAAGTAAATAATTCTCCTTTTGCAGGGAAGGAGGGAAAATATATTTCTTCAAGAAACTTGAAAGAGCGACTTGAGCAAGAGTTAATTCATAATGTGGCTCTAAGAGTAGAACAGGGTGATTCTCCCGATAAATTTAAAGTCTCTGGACGTGGTGAGCTTCATTTATCGGTCTTAATAGAAAATATGAGACGTGAGGATTATGAGCTAGGTGTTTCTAAGCCAGAGGTTATTCAAAAAGAGGTGAATGGTGAAGTACACGAACCTTACGAACAAATAGTAATAGATATAGAAGATCAACACCAAGGCGCAGTCATGGAAGAAATGGGTCAGAGGAAAGCTGACTTACAGAATATGGAACCAGATGGAAAAGGAAGAATCAAGCTTGAGTTCTTAGCGCCATCAAGAGGAATGATCGGTTTCAGGTCTAGCTTTTTAACAATGACCAGTGGAACAGGCATTATGACAAGTGTTTTTGATCACTATGGAAAAGCAAAGGATGGAGAATTGGCCAAAAGACAAAATGGAGTACTTGTTTCTATGGCGGCTGGCAAAACACTCGCTTATTCACTCTTCAATTTACAGGAAAGAGGCAGGATGTTTCTTGGACATGGAACTGAAGTCTATATAGGTCAGATAGTCGGCCTTCATTCAAGAGACAATGACTTGCCAGTAAATCCAACTAAGGCTAAACAGCTAACTAACATAAGGGCTGCCGGTACGGATGAAAACCTTATTCTTACACCTCATATTGAACACACCTTAGAGCAAGCCTTAGAGTTTGTAGAAGATGACGAACTTGTCGAAGTAACACCAAAATCAATTAGATTAAGAAAAAAAGATATTAGATAATATCTATTATGTTCAAATCCTTTTATTTCTCTCTATTACTAATTTTCTCAATAAATATTTCTACTGAACCTATGGATCATATGGATCATATGAAAAATCATAGCGCTAAGATGCATGGACCAATAGGGTTAATGGGGGATCATTTTCATCGTAAGGGTGAATCAATGGTATCTATTAGGTATATGGAAATGCATATGAACCATAATTATCTTGGTACTAATAAACTATTTGATCAGAATATCTTGGAGCTTCCAAACCCCACTGGTATGCCTAAAAATCTAAGCGTAGTACCACAGGATATGTATATGGATATGGTCATGCTTGGTGGGATGTATGCCCCTTCTGATTACATTACCTTAATGGGCATGATTATGCTCGAACAGAAATCTATGGATCTAAGGTCTTATAAACCGATGATGGCAAGAGATAAAGTTGGAGACTTCTCAACAAGATCCTCTGGATTGTCTTCTATTAATATGTCACTACTATTCAAAATATTAGATAGAGATGGATCTAAATTTCATGCTCAACTAGGTTTGCAAAGTAGTATTGGGAAAAATAATTTGAAAGATAATGTGCTTACACCTATGGGAACTATCAATGAGATGATACTGCCTTACGGGATGCAATTGGGAGATAAGTCTTACACCCTATTAAGTGCACTTACTTATTCAAAAACTTTCGAGATATGGAAATTTGGCGGTCAAATAAAATCTAGAATTAATGTAAAGAATGATCAATGGAATTTTGGAGATTCTTATGAAACTAACCTCTGGGTACAAAGAGATCTAAATCAGATTGCTGCTTGGTCATTAAGATTGAAATTTCAGGATATTGAGTCAATAAAAGGGAACAATCAAAATATAAATGCCCCTGCTCAAACCGCTAACCCTTTAAACTACGGCGGTAAAATTTTAACATCTGGGATAGGTTTAAATATTATGCTGCCGAAAGGTAGTGTGGGATTAGAATTCTATAAACCTATCACTCAAGATTTACATGGTCCTCAAATGGGAATGAACTGGGGATTGCAGGCAGGATATCATCTTTCCTTTTAGGTTTATGTTAGTCATGGCTAAAGGTCTGATAATATAAGTACCTTAATTATAAGGAGATCAATATGACAGTTAGTGTCTTGCTAGAAGGAACCCTAAAAGAAGGCGAAAAGGATAACTTTACAGGTATTTGTACTGAAGCCTTTAAAGTTACTAGGGCTTATGACGGGTGCCAGGGAATTGACCTAACCTACAACACAGAAAATCCAAATAACTGGGTCTTTACTGAATTATGGGACAGCAAAGAACATTACGAAAAGTATCTTCAATTCAGAACAGAGGACGGTACTTTAGAAGCTGTCGCTTCGCTATGCGAAGCAGCACCATCAATAAGAATTTTTGACATAATTCCAACATAATTTAAAGCAATGAAAGTATTGGCTTTAGGTGGAAGTGGAGGAATGGGTAGATTTGCCGTAGAAACCTGTATGGATTTTGACAATATTAGCGAGGTAATTGTTGCTGACATAAATGCTGATGCTGCAATAGCATTTGCAAACTCTATGAATGGAAAAGTCTCAGGTATTGGTTTGGATGTTACAGATACTGATGCACTAAAAGCTCAAATGGAGGAAGTAGATGTAGTGATAAATACCGTAGGCCCTTTTTATAAATATGGACCTCCGGTCCTCCAAGCTGCTATTGATAAATCCTGCCACTATCTTGATATAAATGATGACTGGGAACCAACCTTAGAAATGCTTTCCTTACACGAAAAGGCAGAAAATAACTCCATAACAGCAATTCTAGGTATGGGGGCGAGTCCCGGCCTTACAAATATGCTTGGGGCTGCTGCGATACAAGAATTAGATGAAGTAGAGACACTATATACGGGCTGGACTATGGATGGTGCTGCACCAGAGGAGGAATCATCCCAATCTGGAGTGAATGCTGCCATGATTCATGCCGTTCAGCAAATGACTGGAAAGGTGAGAATACAAGATAACGGGGAGGCAAAGATGGTTAAGCCCCTTAAAGAGATTGAAGTTAATTTACCTGGTTTTACTAAATTTAAACCTCGTATTTTTGGGCATCCAGAGGCGATTACTTTTCCTCATCACTTCGATACCATTAAAAATAGCATTAATCTAGCTCATGGAAGTGGTTTTGGTTTACTCAAATGGATTATGAGGCTTGTCGATTGGAAAATTATCTCTGTAGAAAAAGCTGCAAGTATTGTTCAAAACCTCTCTTCAGATATAAGGAAAGAACTGGAGGAGACAGGAATTGAAAATGGAATTGATCTTAGTAGTACAAATTCTGAAGATCCTCCCCCTCTATATGCGGTAGCCTCAGGAAAGAAAGAGGGTCAACAGGCAGCTTGCACCGCAACATTTAAAACTTCCGGCTTGATAAGTATGGGTGAAGCTACTGGTATTCCACTTGCTTGTGGCTTAAAACTTCTAATAGACGGAAAAATTCAAAAAAAGGGAGTTTTTGCTCCTGAAGGAGCCATAAATCCATATGATTTTTTTAAAGAGCTTAATGGAATGAGTGATGCCCTACCTTCTGACAAGGAAATTAATACAAATGGTCCTGAAATGGTTAATTTATTTAGAAGTTGGTAATTAAATATAATGAATGTAGAGTGAACAAATGGAAAAAATAAATAACTTTTTTGACCGAATCGCAGCACCTTTAAGTGGTATTGCAGATTGGCTATTAAGACTAGGCCTTGGCATAGCTTTCTTTTTACATGGATATGGAAAATTACCTATTTCTGATGGTTTTATAGGTTATCTAGACTCTAAGGGAGTTCCTCTGGCAGAGGCAGCTGCTTACTTAGTTGCGTGGGGAGAAATATTGGCTGGATTAGGAATAATAGTAGGTGGGATCTTGGCGAAACCAATGGTCCAGCTAGGTCACTTGGTGACTAGAATGTCAGGTGGTGCAATTGGGGTAATAATGATATTCGCTTTGTTAATTGCACACTCAGATTGGGGAATATTTTTTGGGGAAAGAGGATCTGTTCTCTTTGCGAGCGAACAATTATTTCTTTTATTATTAGGAACTTATTACGCCATTAAAGGTAATAACTAAATACCCCGAATAAATAAAACTACTGTGAGTATTCCTCATTTAGTTCTTGTAAAGCCTCGAAATTCATCATCTGAACAACTTCCATATTTTCATCCAAAAGTTCATATATTGGATCGGTAGTTGTATAAGGACGTAGGCTGAAATAAACAATAACATCTTCATCTCCACCACCTTCCGTGTGAGGTTCTCCAGGAGTGCCTGCCTTGAATACTCCTGCTGGACGAACACTTTTCAAGCTTCCATCAGGATAGTAAGTTTTTAACTCGCCTTGTACAGTAAAAGTACTATAGTTCGAGCAGTGTCTATGCATTTGTATTTTTTCATTAGCAGAAAATTTAAATAAGAGGTCAACAATTTTGGCATTCTCATCTACATTCAAAAAAGATAAGGACACATGATCCAAAGGTTCGCCATCTGGTCCAGGTGCAGGTTTCCAGTCTATTTCAGACTCATTGAATTGAATTAAATTTTCCATAGTTTTCTCCGTATATATTCCTTTAATTCATTATATTATTTTTTAAAAAAAAGGGTCAAGATTAGTATCTTGACCCTTTTTACGGAAATGCCTTTGGTACAAAAGGCTAGCTTTGTAGAAGCTCTTCGAACTAAAACTTATAATTAAATTTAGCTCCGTAATTTCTACCAGCTAGAGGCACTTCATTCTTAACAAAAGATGAGTGATTTCTTGCAACCTCATCCTGCAAATTGCTACCAAAGATAGAGACTTTTAATTCAGCTGAGCCAGGTAAATCATAGGTTTTTGTTAATCTGGCATTTAGCAATTGATAGGATTCAGTAACAGTCTCTCCCTCTCCTATTTCGTCTTGCTCATCAACATCTTTCAAGCTCATTTTGAAAACCCAATCGTTTTCAACATAAGTCAAAGAATAGATATTTCTTGCGGGATTTATTCTAGGTACATTATGTCCATCAGAAAATTCTGCAGTGACGTCATCTCTTCCAAAAGAGAATGTTAAATCACCGGATCCTAAGCTCACAGTTGTTCCTATCTCAAATTCATAACCTTTGAATTCTGCATCTTCTTGA
Organism: uncultured SAR86 cluster bacterium; assembly: GCA_902606175.1. GTDB lineage: Bacteria > Pseudomonadota > Gammaproteobacteria > Magnimaribacterales > Magnimaribacteraceae > Magnimaribacter. Next base: position 12,706 of record CACLEZ010000002.1, read on the forward strand.
ACGTAATTAGCGTGAATCAAATTAGCATGTGCTGCATGATCATCATGATCATCTCCGTGATCATCATCTCCGTGATCGTCGTGATCATCATCACCATGATCATCATCTCCGTGATCGTCATGATCATCGAGCTCGTCTTGCAGTGTTATGTAATTATCTAGATCATTTATGTAGTAACTCGCTGATGCGTAAAAATTTCCATTATCAAAGTTTAATGTTATGTCAAAATTATCTGATGTTTCGCTTTGAAGATTTGGGTTACCAGTTTCAAGTCTTCCAGTTGCCATATGTGGACCATTCATGAAAAGCTCAATTACTGAAGGCAATCTTTCAACGCTAGCAAAACCTACGCTTATATCCAGACTATCACTTATATCTCTGCCGAGAGTGAGAGCGAAACTATTAGTGTCATCATCTACTTTATAGTAGTCGATATCTCCATGATCTTCATCAGTAACACTGCCAGTCCTCTCTATTTGATCAAGTCTAAAACCTGCATCAAGATAAAATAGGTCGAAGTCTGTACTAACGAAATAACCAATAGTGAACTCTTCACTATTAGCAGGATTCATAAAAGCTTCTTCACCAACAATTGATGAATCTTCATCAACGAAATTTAATGCTACTTTTTGAGTAAATGAGTCTGTAGATAGATCAAAGATAGCGCCGTACTCGGTTGCATCATTTGTAAAGACAGTTGGTGCATGTTCTTCATGCTCTTCTTCTTCATGTTCATCATGACCTTCTTCTTCTGCATGAGCTTCTGTTAAAGAGTACTCTGTATCTCTCCAGTTATAGCTTATAGAATTAATTAAGCCTCCATTGGTATTGTATAAGCCGGCTAAGTTATAGCTCGTTTGGTCGGTAGTAGAGAAAATTCTCTCCCCTTCGTGCTCATCTCCGTGTTCATCGTCATCATGATCATCGTCTCCGTGCTCGTCATCATGATCATCGCCGTGCTCGTCTCCGTGCTCGTCTCCGTGCTCATCTCCGTGAAAAGGTATTCCATATAAGCTTTCTAAATTTTCATAACTCATTCCGAAATATCCCCATTCTCCTGTTCTCGAAACACCGAATTGCTTTGCTTCAGAAGCAAAATCAGAGTTTTCAACATAAGAAAGGGCTTCTTCTTCATGCTCATCGTGATCATCATCACCATGATCTTCTTCTTCATGAACTACAGCCCCGTCAGGTATATCAAAATTACCTAATTCGGTATTTTTATAGCCAAGACTAAAATTAAGCCATCCCCCTAGGAGATTTTTGTAATTGAACTCTTGAATATCACCATCATTTGCCGATTGAGTTTCCAATCCTGCATTGACTTCTTGACCATCAAAATCTTCCCTAGCAATGGTATTGTTTACAACATTAATGATTCCACCAATGGTTCCATTAGCATAAAGCAAAGAAGATGGTCCTTTAATGATTTCAATTTGTTCGATGTCATGTAAATCAACATCATTTAGATGATCAACACCAAGTCCTGAGACATCTCTATTAACCATTCCATTTTTTAGAATTTTCACTCGAGGTCCGGACATACCCCTGATGATAGGCTGGCCAACTGCAGCACCATAATCTGCAATTGAGACACCTAAATAACTGTCGACGGCTTCACCCAGTGAAGTTGTTGCATCATCCTTTATTTCGTCTCCATCAATAACATAGAGAGGGTTTAGTATCCTGCTTGTATTCAGAATTGAAGATGTAACCACAACCTCATCCACTTCTTCTGTAGCAGTAGGTGTAGGTTCATCAGCATTTATTTGCGTAACAATTAAGCTCATCGCCATGAGCATGTAAAAGGAAACTTTCATGTTTTCTCCTAAATTTAATTAAAAAATATTTTTTATATAAATTTAAGAGTTTGGTGGTGCCCTCGCACTAAAATCTGCAGAAAAAGGAATAATTTGATCTTCTTCTGAGTTGATAGAAATGTTTGTAACTAAAGCATATTCTTCATTAACAGTTAGAGCATATGCTTTAAAAGATTCTGTCTCGCAAACTTGGCAGTCAGTAGACTCATGAACTTCATGATGATGTTCATCTTCTTCTTCGAAGGAATGAATAATTGGGTCAGCTGATAAGCTGATTACAAAAAGAAATCCTAGGATGAGTGCAAGTTTCTGCTTTGAGATCATAACTGAGAGCGCAATATAAGGTTAATTTAGAGCAGAAGCAAGGGCTTTTATTATCTTATCTGTATCATGTGGAGCTCTAAAAAAACCAGCATATCGAGCTTCTGGACTAATCAAAACAAGGCTTCCAGAATGATCTACAGTGTAATTAGGATCAGGGTTATTTATAACTGGGAAAAATGGCGCGTTAACTTGTGTTGAAAATTTATATATCTGGTCAATTTCTCCCGTAAGACCTATAAATGTCTCATCAAAATTATCTAAGTAGACTCTGAGATTTTCAGGTTTGTCTCTATCGGGATCAACCGAAACAAGATAAATCCTTATTTTTTCTGCATTGTCTCCTAATGATTCTTTTACATCGGACATTTGTTTCATAGTTAGTGGGCAAATATCAGGGCAATAAGTAAAACCAAAAAATAAAATATTCCATTTATCCTTGAATTGATTTGGAAGAAAAGTCTCTCCTTTATCATCAATTAGCTGAAATTCTGCAAGCTGCCTTGGCGGATCGATAAAGTATGCACCTAGCATTTTATATTCATCCTGCGTTAGTTCTCTTGGCGTATAAAACCTAGATAAGAATAAAGCTAATATTAAAGCGATAAACCCAAGACAACTAGCTATTGTTATATATATTCCTCTACTCATAAATAGATGTAATGATCGATTAGCATTGCTGCAAATAAAGCAGCCAAATAAATTATTGAATAGGCAAAAGTAGGCATGGCTACAGCATTCGTATCATCTCTATATAACCTGAAAGAATAAACTAAAAAAATTAGTCCCAGTATAAGTGCCGAAATTAAATATATTTCACCAAACATCTGAACTACGTAAGGAAGCATGGTGGCAACGATAAGAAGTACGGTATAAAGAAGTATGTGTTGTTTAGTGAAAGGAACTCCTTTTTGCACAGGCAACATAGGAACCTCTGCATCGGCATAATCATCAACTCTATATATCGCTAAAGCCCAGAAATGAGGTGGAGTCCAAACCATTATTATGAGTACTAATAACAACGCATTTGGTTCTATAGTATTAGAAATCGCCGTCCATCCGAGAAGTGGTGGCATCGCCCCCGCAAGGCCTCCTATAACAATGTTTTGGCTTGTCATGAATTTGAGATATTTTGTATAAATAAACCCATAAAATATAAAAGTCAAAGTGGTTAAGATCCATGTAAGAAAGTTGGTGAAGTACAAGAGCATTAAAGCACCGACGACGTATAAAAGAATAGAAAAGCTTATGGCAGCCTTATCTGTAATATCACCCATTACCAAGGGTCTTTCAGAAGTTCGAATCATCTTCGAATCAATTTGCTTATCAAAAAAATGATTTATTACGGCTGAAGATGCTGCCAAAAAACTAATGCCAATTAATCCAAAAAAGAATACTTCTAATGGAGGGCTAAAATCAGACCCAATAAGCATTCCACTTGCACAAGATACAAATAAAAGCGCCTGTACACCGGGCTTAGTCAGTTCTAAATAGCCTCTCCAATTTGATAAAACTCCCGTCATATATTATGTTTCTCTAAGTCGTAGAACTCCCAGATAAGTTATCAATAGTAACCCACCTAAGTTATGACCTACAGCAATTAATAGCGGTAATGCAAAAATAACATTTGAGATTCCAAGTAATACTTGGAGGGTTAGGAAGCTCATAACGCCAACTGATAGAAGAGCAAACCTCCTTATATATAAGTGATAACTTAGAAATAAGAGGAAAGCTGTAACTATAACTGCTCCAAATCTATGAGTGATATGAATTGCCACCCTAGACTCGTGATCTAGTTGTCCTCCGAGATAATTAGGACCGATGCTTTGAAAAAAATCAAAACCTTCTTTGAAATTAGACTCTGGGAGAATTTGCCCCTGACACAAAGGAAAGTCTACACATGAATAAGAAGCATAGTTTGTACTAGTCCAAGCTCCTAAAAATATCTGAATTGCTACAAGTGCAATAGATATATTAAATAACTTCTTTGTTTTTACTCCAAAGTTCCAAGTTGTTCTGTTTTGCAAACGGTCCTTTGTTTTAAAATATAACAACCAAAGAAGGCCAGTAGTTAAAAAGCCAGACATTAGATGAGTGGTTACTACTTGTGGCCATAGCTTTAAGCTAACTGTCCAGTAACCAAAAGTTCCCTGCATGATTACCCAAGCAATTAAAAAGAAACTTAGCTTTCTTACGTCTGAAGGTAAATCCTTATATCTAAATGCTAAAAAAGCTATACATAAAATCATAAAGCCAAGCGCTGCTGCAAAATATCTATGCACTACTTCAGGTATAGCCTTAGCTACCTCATAAGGTGTATCAGGGAATTTAGAATTTGCTATATCGATTTCTTCAGGGCTGACCGGTATTGTTACGAAGCCATAACAACCAGGCCAATCTGGACATCCCAATCCTGCATCGGCAAGCCTGGTCCAGGCGCCAAGTGCTACTACTACGAAACCAAGAATACCCGACCATAGTGAGAGTGTTTTAATTCGTTCCATTGTTATCCTATTTTTGAGTTTTGAAGGACCTTCTTAATATCTTCCAATAATTCACCACTGGGCAGGGTGGAGTCATAAATTAGTATCCCATTTCCTAATGGGTCGAATAAGATATAAGGAGAGTCTTGTAATTTTTTTGTGACTGATAAGGGAACTAAATCTGAATCTATTATTCCAGTATTAAGAAGAGGATATTCTTCACTAATCCTTTCAATAGATTTATTCGATAAATTATTTGTCCCAACATTTATGAGGTACCTAACTACTCTATCGCTATTTTTAGCAAGCCTTATGTTGATTTGCCTTGAAGAGTATAAAGTTTCCCAACATTTTTCTGTGCAATCCCCTGATACGAATTGAACAATCGACCATTTACCAGGAAATTCTTCTTTTAAAGGTCCCGATACAACATCCAGTTTCAGCTCTCCTAGTTCTATGGGTTCATCTAGTAATGTCCCTTTATTAACCGTCCCTTGCGGAGAATATCCACTATAAAACATTGCCGAACTAGCAAAGAGGACAATGATTGGAGTTAGAAAAATTAGGGATGCTACTAATCTTCCAGAATTTTGCTTGCTAATTATCATATTTAATCCTTTTTAAATCCGTAATAAAAGTATGAGCAGATTAAAACTAATGCCAATCCAAACCATTGAAGAGCATATCCATAATGTCTTGAAGGCTTTAAATCAACTGGCTTCCAAATGGGCTCAAGTGCGCCGATAGATGCAGCAGACAATTGAATGACAGAATTGTTAATAGCGACACCTAAATCACTTTTTGTAGCTTCATAATCTACCTGCTGAACTAGCTTTGGCCATCCATCAAGATATGTTTGATTGATTAAATTTAATCCAAATCTTTTGAAAGGTGATAAAACCCCTTGAATCGAAACTGTACCTTTATTAGATTTAATATCCTCATCATAATTAAAATTTTCTTTTGCGACCCATCCTCTATTAATGAGAAAAAGTTTCTTTTCTGAAGTCTCGAAAGCTGTAAACACTTCATAGCCTGCTTCTTGCCTATATAATCTGTTGTCTAATATATAAGACTCTGGTCGGTATTCACCTTCAAGGTTTACCGTTCTATATATAAGATTTTCTAAATCTAAAGTGGTCATTTCTTTTTCGCTAATAACTGGTAGAGATTTGTTTTCATAATGCTTTCTGACTATGTCTTCTTTTTCTAGTCCTCTAATAACTTGCCATGAGCCCAGGTAGATTAAGATAGGGAAAAAAAACACTACAAAAGCAGTCATTAATTTTCCTGGACTAAATTTACTCATATTTTTTTTGTCATCCTAAGTGTATAATTTACGTCCTTTCAGATGATCAAATACTTTATATTATTTCTAATTGTAGCTATGTTTATTAGTCTATTTAGAGGTGCCTTCTTTCTTATAAAAGATGGAGGCTCTTCCAAGAGGACTGTTCACAGCTTGGGCGTCAGAGTTTCTATTGCTGTCGTTCTATTTATAACTCTAGTTTATGGTTTTATTACCGGGCAAATTGGCCCAGGTGTTTAGCGTTTTACATTACGTATACAAAAGCGACTAAGCAGACCCAGACAACATCTACAAAATGCCAGTACCATGATCCGGCCTCAAAGCCGAAATGGTCATCCGTTGAAAAATGTCCCTTTAGACTCCTAAAGAGCATTATCGTCAGAATTATTGCTCCAAGACATACATGAAAACCATGAAAGCCTGTGAGCATAAAGAACGTAGTTCCGTAAATACCCGTATTAAGTGTTAAACCGTAATGTGTATAGGCCTCATAATATTCAACACCCTGAACTACAACGAAAGCATATCCAAGAACTAGAGTAGCACCCAGCCAAAGATTGAATTGTTTCCTATTTCCGTTTTTAAGTCCTAAATGGGCTATGTGTACTGTCAAACTCGAAGTTAATAAAAGGACTGTATTCCATAGTGGTAGCCATCCTAAAACGCCTCCTAAGCCACCAGAAGAGTATGCAGTAGCTAAAGACATATCTTTTTCGGGTCCGGCAAATACTGCCTGATCAGGAGTTATCATTAAAGGCCAGGTTGCTTCAAAGCCTGGCCATAACATATTAGCCAAACCTTTTTCTCCTTCACCCCCCAACCAGGGTACAGCGAAATTTCTTATGTATGCAAGTGCAAAAAAGAAGGCGAAGAAGAACATAACCTCTGAAAAAATGAACCAAGCCATGCCATAAACATACGAGTCTTTTAGCATTGGATTATTCAAGCCTGCATGATTTTCTTGGATGGTCTGCTTAAACCAAAAGTACATCGTTGTCCAAATCATTACGAATGAAAGAAGCAATATAAGGTATGAGTTCGATTCGGTACCTGCATCAATGACGGTATTTGAAGCGCCTATGATAAATACGAGCAAACTGATCGCCATTGCAAAAGGCAATTTACTAGATTCAGGAACGTAATAAGCTTGTTGTGACATGTTCTCCCCTTTATAGCTTAGCTATTTCTTTTTCAGGTTGCACTCTATCTGTAATATCAAATAATGTGTACCCAAGACTTAAAGATCCTATTTCTTCTGGTAAAGCTGGATCAATTATAAATCGCACTGGTAACTCGATTCTTTCTCCGGCAGCTAAAACTTGCCTTTCAAAACAGAAGCACTCAGTTTTATGGAAATACTCAGCACCTCTACCTGGAGACACGCTAGGTATAACTTGTCCTACCATCTCTTTAGCAGTTGTATTGTGAAATACAAAAGTTGCTTCGTATTGATTTCCTGTGATGACTCTCATTTGAGATTTTTCTGAATCGAAGAACCATGGCATTGATTCATTATTATGAGTCATAAATTGCACTAACAGTTCTCTTTGCTCTGTTATGGCCAATGATTCCTCACTAAGAGAGCTAGGACCGGTCACCTTTCCATTTAAACCAGTGATCTCGCAAAAGACATCATACATAGGTACCAACAGCCATCCAAAGGCAAACATCCCTACCACGATGGCTATTAAATTTCTTAATGTTCTTGTTGCTTCCAAACTACTTTACTTGCGGTTGAACTGTGAACGAATGATAGGGTGGAGGTGAAGTTAACGTCCACTCTAAACCTAAATCTCCTGCACCTTCCCAAACCTCTGGTTTTGCTTGTTTACCAGATCTAATTGTTTTGATGACTATAAAGAGGAATAAAAGCTGGGTTAAACCAAACATGAAAGCACCGACACTTATCAGAGCATTAAAATCAGCAAACTGAAGTGCATAGTCAGGATATCTTCTAGGCATTCCAGCTAATCCAACAAAATGCATTGGGAAGAATGTAACGTTTACAGATATAAATGTTAACCAGAAATGTAATTTTCCTAGAGTTTCGTCATACATGTTACCTGTCCATTTAGGCAACCAATAGTAAGCTCCTGCTATTATTCCAAAAAGTGCTCCAGGCACTAGAACATAGTGAAAGTGAGCAACAACAAAGTAAGTATCATGATATTGAAAGTCTGCCGGCACTATAGCGAGCATTAATCCTGAAAACCCTCCAATTGTAAATAATGCAACGAAAGCTATTGAGAACAACATTGGAGTCTCAAATGTAATTGAGCCTCTAAACATTGTTGCTACCCAGTTGAAAACTTTCACTCCAGTTGGGATGGCGATTAGCATTGTTGAGTACATGAAAAATAGCTCACCTGCGAGCGGCATGCCGACAGTGAACATATGATGAGCCCAAACAACAAAAGATAAGATGGCAATTGATGCCATTGCATAGACCATTGAAGAGTATCCGAAGATGGGCTTTCTAGAGAAAGTTTCAATAATATGAGAAACAATTCCGAAAGCTGGCAAAATCATAATGTAAACCTCGGGATGCCCAAAGAACCAGAATACATGTTGAAATAAAACTGGATCTCCTCCACCTGCCGCATTAAAAAAGCTAGTTCCAAAATTGATATCCATCAGCATCATGGTTACAACTCCTGCCAAAACAGGCATTACCGCAATAAGTAAGTATGCAGTTATCAACCAACTCCATACAAAAAGAGGCATCTTCATTAGAGTCATTCCTGGAGCTCTCATATTGAAAATTGTTGTAATGATATTGATAGAACCTAGTATTGAAGATACACCCATGATGTGAACAGAAAAAATGAAGAAATTGACTGTAGAAGGGGCATAAGTTGTTGACAGAGGTGCATAGAAAGTCCAACCAAAATTAGGCCCACCCTCAGGCATAAATAAGGTAGAAATTAAAATACCAAAAGCCATTGGTAACAGCCAAAAGCTCAAATTATTTAGTCTTGGCAGGGCCATATCGGGTGCTCCTATCTGCATAGGCAACATCCAGTTAGCAAGACCTACAAAAGCCGGCATGATTACACCAAAAACCATTATCAGGCCATGGTTAGTGGTCATCTGATTAAAGAATTCAGGTTGAACGATCTGAAGTCCTGGTTGAAAAAGCTCTGCTCTTATTACCATTGCCATCGCGCCGCCAATAAAGAGCATGATGAAACTAAACCATAAATACAAAGTACCTATATCTTTATGATTTGTTGTAAAAAGCCATCTAGAAAGGCCTTTTGCCGGACCGTGATGTCCGTGGTCGTGTGATTCTACTACTGTACTCATAATTTATTTCCTTTATAAATCTATTCTGTTCTTGTATGCAACGATATCTTGTGGAGTAACAATGACACCATCTCCGTTCTCTCCGTTAGACCAAGCCTGTCTTGTGTAAGTTATGACAGAGGCTATATCTACTTCGCTATAGGATTCACCAAAGGCTGCCATGGCTGACCCTTGAACTCCTTCCATTAATATCTCTATATGTCTTTTGCTATCAAACATTGTAATTTCACTTCCAACTAAAGAAGGGAAAACAGGTGGTATTCCTTGTCCGCTAGCTTGATGACAGGCAGCGCAGTTAGTAGCATAAAAGCTCTCACCTCTTGCCATGAGCTCCTCTTTAGTCCAAATTTTGGAAGTAAGCATCCTTTCTTCTTCAGCTAATGCCACTTTCTCTGCAATAAATGCATCAAACTCTTCTCTTTCTACTGCTCTTACTACAACAGGCATGAATGCGTGCTTGATTCCGCAGAGTTCTGTACATGCACCTCTAAAAATTCCTGGTTCTGGGACATTTGTCCATGCTGTATTAATAAACCCAGGGATTGCATCTTGTTTTACTGCAAAGTCAGGTACCCACCATGAGTGGATGACATCATTTCCGGTAATTAAAAATCTTACTCTCGTATTTGTAGGAATGACTAAAGGCTCATCAACTTCTCTTAAGTAAAACTCGCCTTTGGGCACTTCTCCATCTATCTGCTCTTGGCTAGTAGAAAGATTACTAAAAAAGCCAACTTCATCTTCTAGGTATTCATAATGCCATTTCCATTGATGACCGGTTATGAGAATATTTATTTCCCCTTCAGCATCATCATAAGCCTCGACCATTACTTGAGTAGATGGAACAGCCATCCAGACTAGAACTAAGGTTGCAGCTACAGTCCAACCTATTTCCAGCCAAAAATTATCATCAAAATCTGCTGCAACAGCGCCTTTAGATTTTCTATACTTCCAAAGAGACCAAAACATTATTGAAAAAACTATTATTCCAATACCAACACATATCCAAAATATGAGCATGTGGAGATCAAAGATACTTTGGCTAACATCTGTTACGCCGACTTTCATGTTGTAGTCAGAATCTTCGGTAAAAGTTAACGAAGAAAAAAGGAAAGGTATTACAAGGCAGAACCTTGTATAAACTTTTTTAATATAAGCCATTAAATTTTATATATTTATTTTTAAGGTGGGCGTAAGGATCAGCGCGCGTATTTTAAACCAATCAGATACCTCAAACAATAGCAAAAACCAAACTTATTTTAAGTTAAATTGATAACAAAAATTGCTATAAAAGCTCGACTTTACTTATGCTGGTATCAGGTACTTGATTATTCCAGGTTTTAAAACTCAGAGCTGCTTGGTGGATCAACATCCCTATACCATCGTGGTAATTTTCTATGCCTCTAGACTTCACTAACTCCAGAAAAGGAGTATCTTCTTGAGAATAAGACAGGTCATAAACATATATATCTTTTGATAGCAGATCTCTAGGCAATTCAATATTTTCATTCTTAATACCTGCAGAAGTGCTATTAACAATAATGTCTGGCTTGAAATTTAAATTTTCAGACATTTCAAAAAGGTTCATTTTATTTTTCGAGGAAAAGAAGCTTTCTAAGAGTTCCTCTGCTTTTGAAAACGTTCTATTACCAATGCTTATTCTTTTTGGATCTTCCCTTAACAAGCTCGGAATAATAGCTTTTGCCGATCCACCAGCTCCCAAAATAACTATTTCCTTATTTTTAAGATTTATTTTCTTTTCCTGTAGATCTCTGATCAGACCTCTTCCGTCTGTACTGTCACCATGAATAATGCCATCTTCTTTCCAGAGCGTATTAACTGATCCAGACAAATTAGAATCTTCTGTTAATACGTCAGCAAAGTTAAAAGCTAATTCTTTTAGAGGCAAGGTAACATTCAGTCCTGCATACCCTTCATCAAAAAGCCTGTTTACTGAAGAATCGAAATGCATCGGTTCTACTTCTATTGCTTCGTATGTTATTTCTATACCTAATTTTCTTGCAAAAATTGAATGTATCTTTGGAGAAAGAGAATGATCAATAGGACTGCCTATTACTGCAAACTTTTTAAATACTGGCATAACTACCTTAGAATTATATCCGTGACCACATCTTGAATGGTAGAAGGTTTTTCAAGGCCACCTAATTTGCCATCTAATACTTTAACCTCAGGGAAATATTCTAATATCTCTTTTGGTCCACTTAACGTTGGTTGCCCTTCTTTATTGGCCGAAGTAGAAACAATTGGTCCTCCAAAAGTATCGCATAGATTGCATACGGTCTGATGATTGCTAAGTCTTAATGCAACTTTATCATTGTTACCCTTAATAAGAGGACTCAACTTTTCTTTTGAAGGAACTAACCAGGTGTGAGGTCCTGGCCATTTTGATAATAGTTTATTTTTGTGATCTTCCACATGAGAGAACTCAAGAAAATGCTCGAACTTTGAAGCTATTAAAATTAAACCTTTTTCAGGTGAGCGGGCCTTAAGACTTAAAAGGTTTTCAATTGCATTTGGATTTCTAGGATCACATCCTAGCCCCCACACTCCCTCAGTCGGGTAGGCAATAGTTTTTCCAGACTTTAAGTGTTCTAGAACAGAGCCAAGAGAGCTCATCTTTCTAAGAGTTTTCTAACTTCTTATTTGATTCTATTATTGCTTCTATTCCGTCTTCTCTTACTTTTAATAGTGCTGCCTGAATTTCAGCAGACTCTATACCTAACATTTGTGCCGCTAAATAAGCTGAGTTAATTGCTCCGGCAGAGCCTATTGCAACCGTTGCAACTGGAATGCCTTTTGGCATTTGTACAGTTGATAAAAGAGCATCCATACCATTTAAAGGACCCCCATCCCCAGGTACTCCTATAATAGGAAGAACTGTTTTAGAAGCTACAGCACCTGCTAGGTGCGCCGCCAATCCAGCCATGGCAATAAAAACTTTCGTGCCACCTGCTTCACATTCTCTTACATGAGTTTCAAGAAGGGTTGGTGTTCTATGAGCCGAAAGAACTTGAATTGAATTTGAAATTGAAAGTGAATCTAGAGTCTCAGAACACTTATTTGCTAAATCCAAATCTGATTCAGATCCTATTACTATTGATACGGTTTCAGTCACAATTTTCTCCAAAACAAAAATTGTATACTAATATACTTAAAATTAAATAATGGCATTATTAAAAATTCTAATATTCCCTGATCCTCGTTTACGCACAGTTGCAAAATCTGTAGAAGTAGTTGACGACTCCATCAAAAAACTAACTCAAGATATGCTAGAAACTATGTATCAAGGATCAGGTATAGGTTTAGCAGCTACTCAGGTAAATGTTCACAAAAGAGTTATTGTTTTGGATGTAAGTGAGACTAAAGACGAGCCATTGGTATTAATAAATCCCAAAGTAAATAACATTATTGATCCTAATAAAAAAACATTTTCTGAAGGATGCCTTTCTGTACCCGGATTTTATGAAGAACTAAAAAGGCCTGGTTCAGTTGAAATTTCATATCTCGACATTGATGGAGAGAAAAAATTGCTTCTAGCAAATGACCTTTTGGCAGTTGTGATTCAACATGAAATGGATCACCTTGATGGAAAAATGATGGTTGATTTTATCTCTAACATCAAAAGGGAAATGATTAGAAAAAAACTCTTAAAGGTAAAAGGAGGGTAAAAAATGAAAATTATTTTTGCAGGAACTCCTGATTTTGCTGCCAAACATTTAGAGATTATCTTGCAATCAAATCATGAGGTCTTGAGTGTACTCACACAACCAGATAGAGAATCTGGTAGAGGGAAGAAGATCAATTTAAGTCCAGTAAAACAAACCGCATTAGACAATGACATATATGTGTACCAACCAGAATCTCTTAAAATAGAAGGGGTATTTGATAAATTAAAAAATACAGATCCGGATCTTATACTGGTGGTTGCATATGGACTCCTTTTACCAAAGGATATATTGGAGTTACCCAAATTTGGTTGCGTCAATATTCATGCTTCCCTTCTGCCTAGGTGGAGAGGCGCATCACCAATGGAGCATGCAATCATGTCAGGAGACAACAAAATTGGGATAAGTTATATGGAAATGTCACAGGGCTTGGATGAAGGACCGGTTTATGAAATGCATGAATGTCCACTTGAACAAAATGATACTCTTTCTTCAGTTGAAGAGAAGTTTATCCAGCTTAGTGAAAAAAAATTAGTTCCCTTTCTGGATAACCTCGAATCTGGGACTATCAAACATGAAGCACAAGATGAAAATAAAGCAACATTTTCGCCAAAAATTGATAAAAAATTATTACAGATCGATTGGCAAGGTAATTCTTCCACAGAAATAATTAGAAAAATAAATGCTTTGAGTTCAAAATACGGTACGCATACTTTTTTAGGAGGAAAAAGGATTAAGATACATAAAGCCCAAAGCTTTGAATCAGATATCAATCTTGATCCTGGTTACATCAGTATTAAAGATGATCAGTTAGTTGTGTTTTGTAAGGATGCTTCCGCAGTATTACTAGATCAAGTTCAAATGGAAGGAAAAAATAAAGTCTCCGGTAAAGAATTTATTGCTGGCTATATAAGCCTCATTAGAGAAAATGAAAATTTCGAACTTACTATCCAATAATTATTCTCTATTAAAAAAATAGGATTATAATCAAAGAAAAGTTGTCTTAAATAAACTTGTGAAAATAGTCATTTTGGGGGCCGGAGCTGTAGGTAGCACGCTAGCTGACCTATTGTCTGAGGAAAATGATCTAACCATTGTAGACAATGATCCTGTCAAACTGCATAAGTTAGAAGAGGAAGCTGATATAAGAACAGTTATTGGCAGTGCGTCTTATCCAAATATCCAGGTTACCGCTGGCATTAAAGATGCCGACATGGTTGTAGCTGTAACAGGAAGTGATGAAATTAATTTAGTGTCTTGCATGATATCTAAAGTATTAAATAATTCTGTTAAAACCATTGCCAGGGTTAGGGAAATTTCTTACCTAAAAGGCAAAACAAAAGAAGCAATGGAATCAGGACAAATTCCAGTGGATATTCACATAAGCCCAGAGCAACTCATTACAGATCATATTGAAGGACTGATTGAAGTTCCAGGATCCTTGCAGGTTATGGAGTTTGGTCAAGGTCAACTAAATCTAGTAGCCGTAAAGGCCGTAGATGGAGGTCCCATGATAGGACATGAAATAGGAGATCTAAAAAAACATATGCCCAAAGTTGATTCTCGAGTGGCGGCTATTTTTAGAGACGGTCAATCAATTGTTCCCACGGGGCAAACAACTATAAGTGCTGGCGATGAGGTGTTTTTCATATCAAAAAAAGGTGAAGCTTCCAAGGTTGTAAATGAAATGCGTAAAAAAGAAGAACCATATAAAAACGTAATAATAGCCGGCGGAGGCAAGATAGGAAGTAGATTGGCGAAAAGAATTGAAAAAAATCACAGAGTAAAGATCATTGATTCTGATCACAACAGAGCAAAAAGATTATCGGAAAAGTTGGAACAATCTATAGTGCTGGAGGGCAATGTTTGCGACAAGCATTTACTTCATGAAGAGAATATTGAAGGGACTGACGTATTTGCTGCTGTAACAAATGACGATGAAGCAAATGTCATGTCATGCCTGTTAGCAAAAGATATGGGAGCCCATAAAGTTGTAGCGCTTATTAATAATCCTGCTTATGTCGATCTTGTTCAAGATAAAGGCATAGATATAGCTATTGCACCCTCCCAGATAACAATTGGAACTTTCATAGCAGAAATAGAGGGGAAGGATGTGGTAAAAGTGCATTCCTTACGAAGAGGTGCGGCAGAGGCAATCGAAGCTATTGCAAAAGAATCACCCTCTGGAAGGAAAAGTAGTATTGGTAAGGAGTTAGGTGAGATATCTTTACCAGAAGGAGCTACCATTGGTGCTCTAATAAGAGATAATAAAGGGAAGATAGCGCATGATCACGTTCATTTAAGGGAAAACGACCATGTTATAGTATTTTTAACAGACAAAGGTGTTATAAAGCAAGTTAAAGAAACCTTCTCTCCCCAATAGAAATGAAGTTTCCCTATACAACCAGCATTCTAGGCGCACTTTTGATGTTATTCAGTGGAGTAGCACTTTTTGTACCAGCGTTTCTGGCTTACTTCATGCAAGAGACTGGGTTTATTTATAACTTTGGTTTAACTGGCTTTATAACTTTCATTATTGGTTGTTTTCTTTTCTTCTTATCTTCAGAAAAGGATGGAGATCTAAGGACTAAAGATGGTTTCATAATAACTATTTATTTTTGGACTGTTCTTGGTTTTTTTGGATCTATTCCATTCTTTTTAGCGGATTTAGAAGGAGTTTCATACATAGACTCACTATTTGAGTCGATCTCAGGTTTAACCACTACCGGTGCCACAGTTTTGGTAGGTTTAGATGAAATGCCAAGATCTTTGCTTTTCTACCGCCATTTACTTCAGTGGCTGGGAGGTATGGGCATTATTGTTCTGGCTGTGGCAGTTCTTCCTCTACTGGGTGTTGGAGGCATGCAGCTGTACAAGGCAGAAACTCCTGGACCTCTTAAAGACTCGAAGCTAACACCAAGAATAACTCAGACTGCAAAGGCTTTGTGGTTTGTTTATGTATTAATGACAATATCTTGCTCATTTTTATACAAGTATTTCGGAATGAGTTGGTTTGACGCCATATGTCATGCATTTTCAACCATATCTATCGGAGGCTTCTCAACTCATGATGAGAACTTTGCTTATTTTGCGAATAGCAGTTTGAGATGGACAGCAATTGTATTTATGGTCATTTCAGGAGTAAATTTTGCCCTCCATTACTTGGCATGGACAAAAAAAAGGTTGTTTCACTATTTTTATGACTCTGAAGTAAAGCTTTACCTGTCTCTATTAACTAGCACGGCATTGATAACTTACCTTACTCTCTACTTTAGCAATAATATATATGATGAAATGATAGTTGATAGTGTGTTTCAAGCAGTCTCTATTGGAACAACTTCTGGTTTTCTGACTTCTAACTATTCAAGTTGGCCCTTATTTGTTCCAATTATGCTTCTCATAGCGGCTTTTATAGGAGCTTGTGCTGGTTCTACTGGTGGCGGAATAAAGGTAATAAGAGCGCTTATTCTCATAAGGCAGGGATCAAGTGAAATAACAAAGCTTATACACCCTAATGCAGTTGTGACAATAAAGTTTGGCAAAAGATCATTAGATCCCAGAGTTTCAGAATCTGTATGGGGATTTTTTGCAGTCTATGTTGCTACTTTTCTAATTATATTAATGTTTCTTTTATCTCAAAACATAGATTTTCTAAGCGCATTTTCGGCAGTAGGTGCTACTTTGAATAATTTAGGTCCTGGACTAGGCGTTGTTGCCGAGAATTATAAAGATATCTCCGATGGATCAAAACTTGCACTTTGTATGGCAATGTTATTAGGGAGATTAGAAATATTCACATTGCTTTTAATATTTACTCCAGCCTTTTGGAGAAATTAAGTGATATATGTCACGTTCTGATGTGTTATATATATTAATCATCAAAAGCTTAGAGGCAATCCCTTATAAAGGGCTATTCTATATAGGTAAAGTTTTGGCTCTTTTGCTAAATACACTGCCAAATAAGCATAAAAGAATTTCTAAGGCTAATCTTGAATTGGTCTTTCCTCACAAAACTTCCTTGCAAATTAATTCCATATTAAGAAATAGCTTGTTTCACAGCATAATGAATATCCTTGAAGCAGGACTTGTTTGGGGTAAACAAGGTTATAAAAAAAAACCTGGCTTTATAAATATAAAAAATTTTTCAGAGATAGAAGCTGCTTTGTCATCTGATAAAGGTGTTCTTCTTTTTACTCCCCACATCGGTAATATAGAAATTATCATTAATTTTCTTGGCCAGCATACAAATTGTACGGTTCCATATACAAAACCAAAAAATAAAGCGTTGGATAAAGCCATCACTAATTCAAGAAATAAATCTGGTGTAAAGATGGTCGATACAAATATAACTGGAATTAAAGAAATGCTTTCGGCTTTAAAGAATAAAAAATTGGTAGCTGTAGCATCAGACCAAGTCCCAAAGAAAGGGGCTGGCATAATCTCAAAGTTTTTCAATAATGAAATCTATTCCATGACTCTTTTGCCGAAATTACAACAAAGAACTGGGTGCGTTGCTTACTTGATGTACTGTGAAAGAAAAGAAAAAGGTGAAGGTTTTGTTATTCATTTCGATAGGAAAATTGACCTATCTTCAAATATTCAAGAAGGTGTAGATAAAATGAATAACGAGTTTGAAAAATGTATAATGAAGTTACCTGGACAATATTCTTGGGAATATAAGAAATTCAAGAGGACAAAGCTTGATTCTATATATAAATAACAGTTAAACCATAGTAAGTACTCACTAACATTATGAAAAATACCTCAATGGAAGACTTAGTATCTTTATGTAAAAGACGAGGTTTCATATTTCAATCTAATGAAATTTACGGGGGTCTACAGGGACTTTACGATTACGGTCCTTTGGGAGTTGAGCTAAAAAATAATCTCAAAAAATCTTGGTGGAAATCCATGATATACGAAAGAGATGATATAGAAGGAATAGACTCATCCATCTTAACTAATCCTCTAGTTCTAAAATATTCTGGACATGAAAATACGTTTACTGATCCCTTAGTAGACTGTAAGTCTTGTGGTGAAAGATTTAGAGCAGATCAAGTACCAGATTATTGTAAGAAAGAAGATTTAACTGAACCAAGACAGTTTAACTTAATGTTCAAAACTAATGTTGGGCCAATTGAGGATGGTAATTCATTTGCTTATTTAAGGCCTGAGACAGCACAAAATATCTTTACCAATTTTAAAAATGTTTTAGATTCTAACCCTCACCCTCTTCCGTTTGGTATCGCTCAGATGGGTAAAGCATTTAGAAATGAAATAACGCCTAGAAACTTTATATTTAGGGTGCGCGAATTTGAACAAATGGAATTGGAATTTTTTGTAAAACCAGGTGAAGATGAGGAATGGCATAAAAAGTGGACTGAATTAAGATTACAATGGTGGGAAGATCAAGGAGTAAGAAGGGAAAGCTTAGAGTTATATCATGTACCTGGTGATGAGTTAGCACATTACTCTAAAGCTACTGTGGACATTATGTATAATTTTCCGCATGGCCTAGAGGAACTGGAAGGAATAGCAAATAGAACTGATTTTGATCTAGGATCTCATACAAAAGGCCAAAAGGAGCTTGATATAGATGCAAAGGTTGCAGAAAATACACAATCTAACGCAAAACTAGCTATCCAGGACCTTGAAACCAAGAAATGGGTCGTACCATACGTAATTGAGCCCTCTGCAGGGGTTGACAGAGGTTTTTTAGCCATTCTCAACGAAGCATATAAGGTTGAAAGCCTTGAAAACAATAAGGAAAGGACGGTTTTATCTCTAAAACCACATCTTGCCCCTATAAAAATAGCCGTTATTCCTCTTAAAAGGAATGAGAGTTCTATAGTAAAGACATCAGTAGATCTAAAAAATGAATTACAGAGATCAGTTGAAGGTAGGGTTCTTTTAGAAAATACGGGTAACATCGGTAAAAATTACAGAAAACATGACGAAATTGGTACACCTGCTTGTATCACCGTCGATTTTCAAACTCTTGATGATGATACTGTAACTATAAGGGATAGAGACACAATGGATCAAAAAAGATTGAAAATAGAGGAAGTTAGACAATTTTTAATACAAAATTATAAACTTTAGAGAAAAATGAATGATGTTTTGGTCTTAGATAGGGACGGGGTTATTAATGTTGACCTAATGACATATGTAACTACACCAGAAGATTTCAAGCCAATAAAAGGTAGTTTAGAGGCTATTGCACTTCTGAACAAAAATGGTTACAAGATTGCAATAGCTACAAATCAGGCTTGTATAGAGAAAAAAATTATCACAGATATTGATTTATTAAAGATTCATGACTATATGAAAGATCTGCTAAAAGAAGTTGGAGGAGAAATTGAATACATAGCCTATTGCCCTCATAGACCAGAAAGCCTCTGTAAATGTAGAAAACCTGAAACTGGCCTTTTAGAAGAGATTGAAGAATCTATGAAGGTTGATTTGAAGGGAAAGTATTTTATAGGTGATAAAGATACAGATATTTTAGCGGGTAGACGACATGGCTGTGTTCCTATTCTTCTCAAAAAAAATACTTATGGTAAAAAAGTTTATGGCACAGATATAAGCCCTCCTGATGAACACTGTTTTAATAACTTACTTGAAGCTGCAAAATTTATTTTAAGTTCTAAAAGTGATTATCCTTAGATCAACTGTTTTTTACTTAGGCTATTTAAGCTCAGGAATATTAGCTAGCTTGATAGCATGTATTGTTGGTCCATTTTTAGGACTGGAAAATAGATTAAGACTTTTTTCACAATGGCCTAAGTTCGCAAACTGGTTATTACATTTATCTTGCGGGATAAAAGTAGAGATAATTGGAAAAGAGAACTTACCCAACGAACCATGTGTCATTGTTTCTAACCATCAGGGTCAGTGGGAAACCTATTCGATGCAATACCTTTTTCATCCTATGTGTACCTTATTGAAAAAAGAATTGCTGTACATTCCTCTTTGGGGTTGGGCAATGAAAATGTTAAATCCAATTGCAATTAATAGAAATAAACCAAAAGAAGCTATTTTGCAAACACTTGAGGAAGGTTCGGATAGATTAAAAAAGGGTATGTATGTTTTGTTATTCCCAGAAGGAACAAGAGTCAAAGCTGGAAGGGTCGGGCAATATGCTAGGAGTAGTTTTGAATTGGCCAAAAGAAATGGCGTAAAGGTATTGCCACTATGTCACAACTCAGGAGATTGCTGGCCGGCTCATAAATTTATTAAAAAACCTGGAAAAATTATATTAAATATTGGAAAGCCTTTTTATGTTGAAGACTCAAGAAAATCAGCGATCGATGTAAGAGAGTGGGTAGAAAAGAAGCTAAATTCTTAGACAAAACTAAACATCAAGATTGACAACGAGTTTAGCATTTTCATCTATGAACTCTTTGCGAGGTTGAACTTCATCACCCATTAATGCTTCAAAAAGTGAACTAGCAGTCGCAGCATCGTCTATTGTGACTTGACCAAGAATTCTCATATCAGGGTTCATGGTGGTGTCCCATAGTTGCTCAGCATTCATTTCGCCCAATCCTTTATATCTTGATTTTGTGAAAGACCTTTCAGAAATTTGTAAAACTTCTTCTAAAGCATGTTCAAAGTTATCAATAAATATCTGCTTACCGTTAATTTCAAAATGAGCTTCTTTACTAAACATGTCTGTCATGTCTGCCCCATGACTTGAAATATCTTTATATGCTTTGGATTTAAAGAAACTTTTATTCAACTGCCAATCTGACTCGGTGCCGTGCTTTAATAATGAGATTCTGGGTTCCATTTCGTCTGAGCCTTCTGGAGAAATAACTTCAACTTTCCATGATGAACCTTGCTCCGCCTTTTTGTTTAAGTACTCTTCTATACTGGACGTCCATTTTTTTAATGCCTTTTTATCATCTAAGCCTTCAAGCTGAGTCGTATGCTTAACTCCTTCAAGTAACTCTATAGGATATATATGAGTCAACCCCCGCAGAGTGCTTTGTATTTTTTCGTGTTGCGAAATAAATTTACCAAGCGCTTGGCCTGTTATTGATTCTCCTTTCTTGTTTAATACAAGCTTTGCATCGTCCAAGATTTCAGCAACCAGAAGTTCTCTTAGTTCCGAATCATCCTTGACGTAAGTCTCTTGCTTGCCTTTTTTAAGCTTATAGAGAGGTGGCTGAGCTATATAGATATAGCCTTTTTCGATAAGTTCGGGCATTTGGCGATAAAATAAAGTTAATATCAAAGTCCTGATGTGAGAGCCATCAACATCAGCATCAGTCATGATTATTATCCTATGGTATCTCAATTTCTCTTCTTGCCAATCTTCTCCTTTTATTCCACAACCTAGAGCGGAGATCAAAATAATAATTTCTTCTGACGATAGAACCTTATCTAGTCTTGCTTTTTCTACATTAAGAATTTTTCCTTTCAATGGAAGAATAGCTTGAAAATGTCTATCACGTCCTTGTTTGGCAGAACCTCCCGCTGACTCTCCCTCAACCAAATAGATCTCGCTTTTTGCAGGGTCTTTTTCTTGGCAATCAGAAAGCTTTCCAGGAAGACCGCCACCTTCAAATACGCCTTTACGTCGTGTAAGTTCTCTTGCTTTTCTGGCAGCTTCTCTAGCTCTTGCCGCTTCTATTATTTTTGTAGCAATTAACTTTGCCTCTGCAGGATTTTCCAATAGATATTCAGTTAGGGCTTTATATGTTTCTTGCTCAACTACTGGTCTTACTTCTGAAGAAACTAATTTATCTTTAGTTTGTGAGGAAAACTTTGGATCAGGGACTTTAACGGAGACGACTGCAACCAAACCCTCTCTGGCATCATCACCTGACGTAGATACCTTCTCTTTGTTCATACCCTCCTTTTCCATGTAGTTATTCAGTGTCCTTGTTAAGGCTGTCCTGAATCCTACTAAGTGGGTCCCACCGTCTCTTTGTTTAATGTTATTTGTATAACATTGAATGTTTTCTTGATAGCCATCATTCCACTGAAGGGATACTTCGATAGTTATCCCGTCTAATGCTTCTTTCACGAAATGAAATACAGAATTGACTGTTGTTCTTTTTGTATTCAAAAATGATACGAATTCCGCTAATCCGCCTTTGTGAAAAAATTCCTTTTTCTTGGAGTTTCTCTCGTCAATTAAGATAATTTTAAGTCCTGCATTGAGATAGGATAGTTCTCTTAGTTTTGTTTCTAAAACATCATACTGAAAAATAATATCTGAAAAAGTAGTAGGTGATGGCACGAACATAACTTCTGTTCCTGTTTTATCAGTTTTTCCTGTTACCTTTAGTTTTCCTTTTGGAGCACCATCTGCATATTCTTGCTCATGTACTTTGCCATTTCTATAGATAGTAAGTTTCAAGTCTTCAGATAATGCATTAACAACTGAGACGCCTACACCATGTAAACCACCTGAAACTTTATAGGAATTATCATCAAACTTTCCACCAGCATGTAGCTTTGTCATGATTACCTCTGCTGCAGACATGCCTTCCTCGTGCATGTCAGTTGGAATGCCCCTTCCATTATCTGAGACAGAGACACAATCATCTGACAATATTTTTACGGTTATTTCATCACAATGACCAGCCAGTGCCTCGTCAATTGAATTATCAACGATCTCATAAACCATATGATGCAAACCCGTTCCATCATCGGTGTCTCCAATATACATTCCTGGTCTTTTTTTGACGGCCTCCAATCCCTTCAGAACTGTTATGCTGGAAGAATCATAAGACTCAGCTTCAGTTTTTTTTGTGGCTTTTTTTTGTGGTTTTGTAGTGGCTTTAGGTGATTTTGATGCGGAAGGTTTTTTCTTGGTTGGCATATATGTATTTTAATACATAATTAGATATTAATCTGTGTAAAGTTTGTCATTTTTTTTAAGGATTTATGCATCTCTTCGCCCTCAATCCCTGTTAAAATTACTTGATTCTCTGATTCAAGTATCTTCATTACTATAGATGTGAGATTGTTCAAATCTAGTTCAGATCCTAGATCATCTATCATAAGAAGAATTTCAGTATCTACTAAGTCTTCCAAAAGACTTTTAGTTGATAAAAAAACTAACAAAATCAATATCTTAATTTGCCCTCGAGAAAGATTCGAGGAAGCTTTTTTATTTTCTACAGTAAATGTAAAGTCCATTCTGTGAGGACCTTTTGACGTGTAACCCAAAGCCATATCTCTATCGAGACTTTCCAATAAAGACTCCTCTAATTTTTTTGAACGCTCCCATCCTTTAGAGAAAGTTAGACTTAATTTATCAAGGTAATCAAAAGAGCCATTAGCAATATTTTTTTCCATTGACTCTAAGGTATGTTCTTTAAAAACCTTAAAAAAATTGTATTGCTCCAGGCTGAGTTTTAAACCTAATACTGCCAACTCCTCACTCCATAAGGCGACTTCAGAACTTGAAAGCTTTTTCTTTAAGGATCTATTCCTTTGTTTAAGTACTTTTTGATAGGCATTATTCAATTGTTTAATCTCAGGTTTCACGTGGAACATAAGATCATTAAAAAATTCCCTTCTGATATCTGGTTCACCGTCTATCATTTTAAGATTTTTAGCGAGGACAACTTGCAAAAAATATAGCTCTTCTTTTTTTACAGGCAGTTCGTCAAGCATTCGTTTTGAAAAAAGCCTTTTATTATGACTATTTTCAATAAACAGGCTAAGGGTTTTACCCTTAATAATGCCTTTTGCGGATACATTATAAAATTCTTTATCAGAATGAATGCATTCTTTGGTTTCCTTTGCTCTGAAAGAATTGCCAGTTAACAGTACATTTAATGACTCTAAAACCGTTGTTTTGCCTGAACCATTTTCACCTAATATGAGATTTATGCCATCGGAGAACGTGAAGATTTTATCTTGAAAAAGCCTAAAGTTCTTTAGGTGAAGCCTCTGAAGAGGCATTACAGCCTCATTGGCATAATGACATAAACGTCATCTTCAGAATTTTTTTCCTTGATAATACAACTAGAATCTTCGCCGTAGAATTCAAAGGAAACGGTTTCACTTTCAATAGAGTTAAGAACATCTAAGAGATATCCTATATTAAATCCAACTTCAAGCTCAGAACCTTTATAAATGACATCCACTTCTTCTTCAGCTGATTCTTGTTCCGGATTGTTAGCTGTAAGTTTAAGCTTATTCTCAGATAACTGAAATCTAACACCTCTATACTTTTCATTTGACAAAACAGAAGCTCTAGAAAGTGCTGATTGAAGAATCTCTTTGCTAATTTCTAAGGGTAAAGGCTCCCCTGTTGGAAAAACTTTATTATAGTCTGGATACTTTCCATCTATTAATTTACTCGAAAAACTAAGGTTTTCAGACCGAACATCAACATAAGAAGCACCAATAAGAAGCTCTACAGTCCCCTCATTTGGAGAAAGAAGTTTTGAAAGTTCAAGAACTGCTTTTCTAGGGAGAATATTTCTCACATCTAAATCTGCCGCGTTAGTTGTTGCTGAAGAAAAGGCCAATCTGTGGCCATCGGTTGCAACTCCATTTATCTTATTGCCTTCTATCTCTAAAAGCATCCCATTTAAATAATATCTTACGTCCTGTGAAGCCATAGAAAATGATGTTTTAGATAATAGTCTCTTTAAAACACCGGACTCGACAGTAATTGGGGTTTGCTCCTCATTAATTTCTATTTCAGGAAAATCATCAGGAGATATTGTTGCAAAATCGGCATGGAAATTACTAGAGCTTACAGTCAATTTACCATTTGATAGAGAAAAGTTAACATTTTCTCCCTCTGGCAATGACCTGCATAATTCAGACATCTTCCTGGCAGAAACTGTAGTTTCGCCCTCCTCTTGAATTTCAATTAAGTCTGAATACGTTTTTATTTGTATTTCTAGATCAGTTGCAGTTACTTCTAATTTTCCATTAACTGTTTTTAGCCTTAAATTTGCTAAAATAGGTATTGTCTGGCGCCTTTCAGCTACTGCTGCTGCGTTTTGAAGAGAGTCAACTATTTGTGCCTTTTCTGTGATGAATTTCATTCTTATATTATATGGTTAATACCCTTAAAAGCTTTCTATAATCTTCTTCTATATCGAGGTTAAAAGATCTAAGTTCATTTATTTTTTTACAGGCATGTATGACTGTTGTATGGTCTCTTCCGCCAAAAGACTCCCCTATTTCTGGCAAGCTGTAGTTTGTCAGCTCTTTAGCCAAAAACATCGCCATCTGTCTTGGTCTGGCAACGGACCTACTGCGTCTTTTAGAGAGAATATCACTCATTTTTATGTTGTAATACTCAGCTGTAGTTTTTTGTATATTTTCTACACTTACTTGTCTTGCTTGAATAGCCAAAAGATCTTTTAAAGAATCTTTGATTAAGTCAATGGTTATTGCTCTTCCTGTAAAATTCGAGTTCGCGATTACCCTTTTTAAAGCTCCTTCAAGCTCTCTTACATTCGATCTTACTTTTTGTGCTATAAAAAATGCAGATTCTTCACTAAGCTCATGATCCATAGTCATGGCCTTGCTTAAGAGTATTGCAACTCTTGTTTCTAATTCAGGTGGCTCTATTACAACTGGCAACCCCCAACCTAGTCTTGACTTCAATCTATCCTCTAATCCATCAATTTCTTTAGGATACTTATCGCAAGTTAGAATCATCTGACTTCCTTTTTCCAGTAAGGAATTGAAAGTATGAAATAGTTCTTCTTGTGATTGCTCCTTTTTAGCAAAAAACTGAATATCATCAATTAATAGCGCATCCAAAGATCTATAGTGTTGTTTAAATTCATTAATTGCTCCTAATTGTAATGATTTTACCATATCACTCACAAACTTCTCTGAATGAACATAGGCTATTTTCTTGTTAGGATCTTGCTTCAGAATCTCATTTCCAACAGCGTGCATCAAATGGGTTTTGCCTAGCCCAACCCCGCCGTATATAAAAAGAGGATTATAAGAATTTTTGAGACCATCACCTATTTGTCTAGAAGCAGCCAATGCAATGTGGTTAGACTTGCCCTCTACGAATGTTTCAAAGGTGAAGTTTTCTATTAGATTGTTTTTTTTTGGCACCTCTGCGGACTGAGCTATTCGGGTTGTTATTGCAGGTGCGCTGGTGTCGCGTTTTGAGTCTTCATTTGGAAGCTTATCATGGTAGTCAACAAATATTTCAAAGTTGAGATTAAGGTCTCTCTTACTTGTAATAGCGCTTAATCTCTCTTTAATAGTTATGCCGTAATTGTCTTCGACCCAATCAGATATAAACTTGTTTGGAGCTAAAACACTGTAGGAAAGGGGGTTTGAGCCATTATTTTTTTCTAGAGTTAGTGGCGCGATCCATGTAGAATACTCTTCAATAGGTAGGTCTCTTTCTAAAGTTTTTTTACATTCTCCCCAAAAGTGCAATTCGGTCATGAGATTGATTATATATAGATTAACAAAGTTATCCACAGAATAAACACAGATATTTATTGTGGATAACTTGTTGATATATTGTTTTAATTATTTTGCTTGTCTTAGATCAACAAAGACTCTATCATTCGCAACCCAAATTACCTTTTAAGCACAATGAAAAGAACATATCAACCGAGTAAAATCAAACGAGCTAGGACGCATGGTTTCCGTTCGAGAAACTCTACACTCGGAGGTAAAAAGGTGCTGAGTAACAGAAGGAAAAAGGGGAGGCTTTCCCTTACTGTCTAAATGAGCCCTAAGCGCTCGATATCATCTAAAGAAGGTTTTAGTGATATTTTCGATAGTCCTGATCAAAAACATTCCACCAACAACATATTGATTCTTTCAAAGGATAAGGGCTTGGGTTTTTCAAGAATAGGGGTGGCTATTAGGAAGAAAGATAATAAGCTTGCTGTAGATAGAAATAATATAAAGAGAAAAATAAAAGGAAGTTTTCTCGCAAAGGTTTTAGAATTACCCCACAAAGATTTTGTTGTGTATGTAAAAAAAAATTTAAAGGGAAAAGAAGTGGAGCTAAAAAAAGATTTAGATAAAATCTGGGCAAAGTTTAAAAGCAATAATGATTAACAAAACGCTTATAAAGATTATTAAATTTTACCAAAGGTTTTTGAGCCCCGTGTTGGGACAAAACTGTAGGTTTCATCCAACTTGCTCTCAGTATGCGCTTGAGGCTTTGAGGGTTCATGGGACTTATAAAGGATCAATTCTAGCCATAAAAAGAATCATTAGATGTAACCCTTGGGGCGGTAGTGGAATAGACAATGTACCTGGAGAATCAACACATGGACGTGATTAAAACATCCTTAATAATAGGAATCGGTCTTACTCTTTATTACCTTCTTTTACAGTGGCCGGTAGATAATGAGGTCGATGACAGGTATTCTCAAGAACAAATAGAAATAGATAGTTTTAAAGATAGTGAGCGCTCACTTTCAGATACCCTCGCTCCTCTGTCTCAAGCAAGTCAAGGGCAGGTTGAAGTTGCCAGCGACGAGCTTGATTATTTTGAAATACAAAACAGTGATTTATCTTTAATGATTGAATCGAGAACAGGGAGGTTTGAGGTTTCAAGTCTAAAAAACATAACAGAAGAAAAGGGTTCTGAGGAGAGATTCAGCATATTTGGAAGAACTTATGATGCCAGCTCTGGAAGAGAAAATGTGTATTTTGCAAACAGCGGTTTTTACACTCGAACTCAGGGTTATTTAAATCCAGAATTTGAAAAAATAACAGAGCAATCAGATCAAGGAAATTCTCGGGTTTATGTTCTTGAAGGTGCTTCTGGTGGGTTAAGTTTTTCTAGAAAAATAGAAATCGAAGATAAGGGCTATTCGATAAAAATTGAAGACACAGTGAAGTCTGTTTTGGGTGAAGATATTGCAATAACCCCCTACGTGGTTATTGAAAGAGATGACTCGGCGGTAGAAGAGGGCGGGTTGATGTACACCTATCTTGGTCCAGTATTTTCATCAACAAAAGATACCTATGAAAAGTATGATTTTGATGACATAAAAGAATCTTCATATCAAAATAAGTCTGTAGGGGGTTGGGTAGCTTTAATACAACATTACTTCTTGTCCGCATGGATTCCAGATCAAAATGAAGAGTATCTCTACCAGGGGAGGTATGGAGATAATTCTGGAAGATATTCTTTGGGATACACCTCCAGGGACTCGGTTCTTTCTTATGGTGAGACGGCCTCTACAAAAAATACTCTTTATGTGGGTCCTAAACTACCCAAACAACTTGTTGAAATAGAAGAAAACCTTGATTTAACTGTAGATTATGGGTTTTTGTGGTGGTTAGGCAAGCCCATGTATTGGTTTTTGGACCTAGGACACAGTATTTTTAACAACTGGGGTCTTGCAATCATCTTTCTAACTGTTGCGTTGAAGGTTTTAACTTGGCCTCTTTCAGCAAAAGCCTATGTATCAATGGGTAAGATGAGGGAATTGGCACCCAAAATGCAGCTTTTGCAGGAGAAACACGGAGATAATAGACAGGCAATGAGCCAAGAATTGATGGAAGTGTATAAAAAAGAAGGTGTGAACCCCCTGGGGGGCTGCTTGCCGATGTTAGCTCAAATGCCCTTTTTCCTGGCCTTTTATTGGGTTTTACTAGAAACCGTAGAACTAAGACATTCTCCTTTCTTTTTATGGATAGATGACTTATCGGCCATGGATCCTTACTTTATTCTTCCTATTCTAAATGGGGCCGGCATGTACCTTTCTCAAAAACTGACACCTACTCCACCTAATGCAGACCCAATGCAAGCTCAAATGATGAAATTCTTCCCTCTTATTTTTGCCGTTATTTTTGCCTGGTTTCCTTCGGGATTGGTTTTATATTGGCTTGTGAATATGATTATTCAAATTTTTCAACAGTGGTGGTACTCGAGGGGCACTAAGTTTGGAACTGGGTCGGTGGGTACTGGCGGTTAAATTTTATCGGTTTTGAGCACAAATAGGACAATTATTGCTCCTGCGACGGTTCCGGGGAGGGGGGGTGTTTCAATAATTAGAATGTCTGGAGATCTTTCTAAGAGCATAGCTGAAGATATGTGCGGGGAACTAGCAGAGGCCTGGCGCTTTAAGCGTTGTTCTATAAAGTCACGTAACGGATCTAAAATAGATGATGGTATGGTTGTTTTCTTTAAATCTCCAAACTCTTATACCGGAGACGATGTGGTTGAGTTCCATTGTCATGGAAATCCTACTATTGTGAATTTAGTATTAGAAGAGGCTGTTAATCGCGGGGCAGTAGTCGCAGAACCTGGAGAGTTTACAAAAACAGCATTTTTAAACGAAAAAATTGATCTGGTTCAGGCTGAGTCTGTGGCTGATTTAATCAACGCTCAAAGTGAAATGGCAGTTGTGGCAGCTAACTCTTCATTATCAGGGCAGTTTTCTGAGCAAATAAACCGGTTGCTTGATGGTATTGTTAAGGCAAGAGTTGTTGTTGAGGCAAGTATTGATTTTCCTGAAGACGAGATAGATAGTTCAATTCTTGAGTCTATAAAAGAAGAGCTACAGGGCTTTCTGGCTGAGACAAATGAATTGCTGTCTTGTGTAAAAGAAGGGGTGAAGCTAAGAGATGGTTTTTCAGTTGCCATTGTGGGGCCACCGAATGCTGGAAAGTCTTCTTTGTTAAATCTCTTGGCTCGCGAAGATCTGGCAATTACTTCTGAAGTTCCTGGAACCACCCGAGATTTAGTAAAAACATCTGTGAATATTGGTGGCGCACTCATAGAGTTTGTAGATACAGCGGGGTTAAGGTCTGATCCTGATGGACCCATTGAAGAAGAGGGTATACAGAGATCAAAGGAAGTTATTAAAAAGTCCAACTTAAGTCTTTTGGTACAAGACGCAACAGACATTAAAGAGTTTGATTTGGGGCTGGGTGATTCTTTTACTGTGTTGAATAAGTCTGACCTGCTTGAAGGTGGGTTTTCTAATTCAGATAACACTTTCTACTTGTCATGCTCTACCGGTCAAGGGGTTGACGAATTACTAGGAGCGTTGATTGTAAGATTGGGGATGGGTGGGGGAGAAGAAACTGTGTTTCTGTCCAGACAAAGACATGAGATTTCTTTAAAAAGTGGAGGTCGTTTTTTGGAAGAAGCCTTAATGTCTTTGGGTGAAGGGCAAGTACTGGAGTTGGTCGCGGAAAGCTTAAGATCCGCCCATGCCGCTCTTGGTGACATCCTTAGACCCATGAGTGCGGACGACCTTCTGGGTGAAATTTTTTCAGAGTTTTGTATAGGTAAATAACTGTTGAAACGTTGTTGAAAAATATTTCTAATCAAGGTCTGTCTTTTTTTATTAACCGAACATACAACTTAATAGAGAGGATATATGTTGGATTTCTACAGCTTTCTTTTCCTGTGTGTCTCAATGAAATTAAGGGGTTATGGTAGTTTTCCACAGGCATCAAGGTCCCTAATAATAAACAAATAAGTTAAAATATATTAATTAAATAAAATAAACTTAATTTTTTTAGACTGTGGATAAGTATGATGTGATAGTGATTGGTGGGGGCCACGCAGGTGTTGAGGCAGCTGAAGCATCTTCCAGGTTTGGTGTAAAAACCTTGCTTATTACGCACGATAAATCAAAGATAGGTGAAATGTCATGCAACCCTGCAATTGGAGGTATAGGCAAAAGTCACCTTGCTAAGGAAGTTGACGCTCTTGGGGGTTTGATGGCTCGTGCGACTGACAAGGCAGGCATTCACTACCGCGTTCTTAACTCTACAAAAGGGCAAGCCGTAAGGGCCACTAGGGTGCAAACCGACAGGGAGCTTTACAAATCTGCCATACAAAACTTTCTATCATCTTCTGTCAATCTCACAATTACAGAAGACTCAGTCGTCGACTTGGATATTGAAAATTCAACCATTAAGTCTGTAACAACCGAAAAGGGGGAGAAAATATTCTCCAATTCAGTAATTTTAACAACAGGCACCTTTCTTGGAGGAGTAATGCACACCGGTCTAAAGCAATCTTCGGGTGGCCGAATAGGAGACCCCTCCAGTGACAAACTAGCTCAAAAACTTAGAGGCCTAAACTTAAAAGTTGGCAGATTAAAAACAGGAACACCTCCCAGACTGAATAAACACACCATAGACTGGTCTCTTCTTTCGCCACAACCAGGCGACACTCCAACACCCTTACTTTCTTATACTTCCCAGGCCAGTGAAAGACCCGAGCAGTTAAACTGCTATATGACACGCACCAACAAAACAACACACCAAGTAATATTAAATCATCTTGATGAATCGCCCATGTATTCGGGCGTGATCGAGGGTGTAGGACCAAGGTATTGCCCCTCTATTGAAGACAAAGTTATGAGGTTTTCAGAAAGAGACTCTCATCAAATATTCGCTGAACCGGAAGGACTCAATTCAGACTTAATTTATCCAAACGGTATTTCAACAAGCCTACCTTTAAGGGCCCAAAAAGAGCTTATTAAATCTATCAAAGGCTTCGAAAACGCAAAAATAGTAAGACCAGGATATGCAATAGAATATGATTTCTTTGACCCCACTGGCTTAAAGCACTCCCTGGAAACAAAAACAATTTCAGGACTATTTTTTGCGGGCCAAATCAACGGAACAACAGGATACGAAGAAGCTGCAGCTCAGGGCATAATGGCAGGAATTAACGCGTCGCTTAAGGCAACCAATCAAGAGACATTTGAACTGCAAAGAGACGAGGCTTATATAGGGGTATTGATAGATGATTTGGTCAGCCTTGGCACAAAAGAACCTTACAGAATGTTTACCAGCAGAGCGGAATATAGGTTGATACTTAGAGAAGACAATGCAGACATGCGCTTAACAGAAAAGGGCAGAAAGCTTGGAATAGTATCCGATTTATTGTGGCAAAAATATAAGGAAAAAAAAGACACCACAACCCATGAAATCCTAAGACTAAAGAAAGACAAACTTAAACCAAACACACCCGAAGCCAAGAAAATAAAAGAACAAACAGGTGAGGACATTTCAAACAACACAAGCCTCTTCGAAATGTTAAAACGCCCCAAGGTACTTCATTCACATCTGCCCCAGGGAAAAACAACACTTGCTTCAAATGCCGTTGACGAAATAGAAGCTTCTGTTAAATATGAGGGTTACATCAAAAGACAACAAATTGACATAGAGAGACTACAAAGAAACGAAAACACACCAATCCCAGAACACATTGATTACAAGAAAGTGGTTGGTCTATCCAATGAAGTAAAGCAAAAATTATCAGAAGCAAGACCGGTGAGTTTAGCCCGAGCCTCAAGACTGCCAGGCGTTACACCCGCAGCAATCTCCTTACTAATGATCTACCTAAAAAAGGAAAGACAGGCCGTTGGGTAAAGACCAAACAAACCTACTGGCAGAATATAAAGCCTATCTGGTTACCTGGAACAAAACCCACAATCTAATATCCAAAAAGCAAGCCCAAAAAATCGACGATCACATAGCAGATTCTTTGATCATTTCCCCTTTCTTAAATAAAAACATAATTGATCTTGGAAGTGGAGGTGGGCTTCCTGGCATACCACTTGCCATTATCAATCCTGATAAAGAATTTTATTTGATAGAAAGCAACACCAAGAAGTCATCATTTTTATTACACACCACTTCTCGCTTGAGCCTAGAAAACACAAACGTCATAAACAAAAGGATTGAAAAAGTAGAAACAAAAACCTTTCCCGAATCATTCGACATAGTCTGCAGGGCAGTTGGATCTACAGAATTTATCATTAGACTAACAGCGCCCTTACTCCAAAAAACAGGAGTAGAGCTCAAGCTCATGAAGACCCTAGAGCAGTTTGATCAGGAAAGAATACCGCCCGGTTACCTTTTAAAAAAAATTGATAAATTTCCTTCAAAAGCGAAAGACAAGACGCGTATCTTGGTTACAATAGAAGCAGAACAAAATAATGGTTAATACATTAGTTATAGCAAATCAGAAAGGCGGCGTTGGAAAAACAACTACTGCTGTAAATCTGGCAGCTTCTCTGAGCGCAATGAAAAGAGCCGTCCTGTTGGTAGACCTTGATCCACAGGCAAATGCTACCACCGGATCTGGTATTAAAAAGTGTGACCAAACCAAAGGGTCAGCGGCAGCTTTAATGGGAACGCAAGGGGAGGTGGTTTTTGGAACAGAGCTGGGTTATGACATTATGCCATCTGGTCCGGAGCTGATAGCCGCAGAATCTTTTTTAAGAGGAGGCGGGGACCAGGAAAGAGCCCTTTTAAATTATTTAACCGATATTAATGAAAAGTACGACTATATAATAATCGACTGCCCACCTTCTCTGAACTTGTTAACTCTCAACGGATTAAGGGCTGCCAAAGATTTGCTGGTTCCGATGCAGTGTGAATATTTTGCCCTTGAGGGTCTAGCTGGGCTTTTAGAGACTGTAGGACAATTGAATGACAGCACCGGTCATAATCTACAACTGAAAGCAGTTGTTAGGACCATGTTCGACCCTCGTAACAAACTCGGCCAACAAGTAACAGGAGAGTTGCAGAAACATTTTTCTAGTGAACTTTACTCAACAGTCATTCCTAGAAATATAAAATTAGCAGAAGCCCCTAGTTTTGGTAAGTCTGTTCTGTCTTATGAGCCCAATGCCAAAGGTTCCTTGGCTTATCTTGCCCTGGCCGGTGAATTGATTGGCAAGATGGAAGAGCAGTATAGCGATAACGTCCATGAACAAAGACAAACCTAGCCTAGGCACCGGACTTGACTCTCTTTTGGGAGACAGACCCAAGTCCGAAGGAGTTTCGGTTACCCAGATTCCCTTAGATGACCTGGCTCCGGGTCAGTATCAACCCAGAACAAAAATGCACAAGTCTACTCTTGAGGAGCTGTCGCAAAGCATAAAAGAACAAGGAATTCTTCAACCTTTGGTTGTAAGAAGGCTGGCTTCAGGAAGGTTTGAGATAGTGGTTGGTGAAAGAAGGTGGAGAGCGGCGCAACTCGCAGGTATTAGAACCGTTCCGGCTATTATAAGAGACCTAAATAATGACGAAACAGCTAAAATAGCATTAATAGAAAACCTTCAAAGAGAGGACCTCAACGCGCTTGATCAAGCAAAGGGTCTGTTCAGGCTTCAAAGAGAGTTTAATCTTACACAAGAAGAGCTTGGCGCGGCAGTAGGAAAATCTAGATCAACTGTTACCAATCTCTTGAGGCTTTTGTCGCTCTGTTCCGAGGTTCAATCCTTACTGGAAGAAGGGAAAATCGAAATGGGTCACGCGAGATCCCTTTTAACCTTAAATGAAGAAGTCCAGCTTCAGTGTGCACAGAGAGTTATTTCAGAATCGCTTTCAGTAAGAGAGTGTGAAACCATGGTGAGTGGCTTGTCGGGAGTTGAAAAGAAGGATACCAAGCCGCAAACCCAAAGAGATCCAAACACAGTTTCCCTTGAAAAAGAGCTATCAGAAATTCTCGGTTCACCCGTTGAAATAAAACACAACAAAAAGGGTACGGGCAAGCTAATAGTAAGCTACAAGAACCTTGATACTCTAGAGGGTGTATTAAATAAACTAAAATCTTAAAAAAGTAACAAATTCTTCTTTCACTAAAGTCCTTCCGTTACTATAATTGCCGCGCCCAATAAAATCCTGATGGCCAGTAAAGAACTAAACTCAACAGACTATATAGAACACCACCTTACCAACTTAACGTATGGTAAGTGCCCTGATGGCACTTGGAGCTTTGCTGAAGTTCACGGAAAGAGCCAAGTTGCCGGGACAGAAGCTAGCTGTAACATCAGTGAAATGGGTTTTTGGGCATTTCAAGTGGACACTCTTTTCATGTCGGTTCTTTTGGGCATGGGAATGATATTTTTTATGCGAAGGGTAGCAAAAAACGCCAGCTCTTCTAACCCCAGCAGAGTGCAAAACGCAGTAGAATATTTAGTAACCTTAGTAAGGGATCAGGTGCAGGACAATTTTACTGCCGACAAAAATCCTTTAATGGGGCCCTTGGCCCTTACGATATTTGTGTGGGTATTTCTAATGAACTTAATGGACCTAATTCCGATTGATCTTGTCCCCTGGATTGTAAACGGATTTGCTGCACCAAATGCAGAAGGCGGAGCAATACATTATTTCAAAGTACTACCGGTGGCTGATATCAATGCCCCAATGGGAATGGCTCTGGGAGTTTTGATACTTATCCACTACTACAGTATCAAGAACAAAGGCCTCGGAGGCTTTTTAGCAGAATTAACATTCCAACCTTACGGAAAATGGATGGCTCCCATCAATGTCATATTTGAGATCCCCGGTTTTTACGCAAAGCAATTAGCCCTTGGACTAAGGCTATACGGAAACCTTTTTGCTGGTGAGATGATATTTATACTCATAGCGTTATTTTTTGGAGGCTTCTTTAGCTCAGTGACAGGAGTCTTGGCAGGAGTGGCTGGCCTGGCCTTAAATTTTATTTGGGCAGTTTTTCACATCCTCGTCGTCATATTACAAGCATTTTTGTTTATGGTTTTAACGCTCGTTTACCTTCAACAGGCACACGAGCATCACTAATTTTTATCTAAGGAGAATAAAATGGAAGAAGCAGAAGCTATAAGAAGGGTCGCAGGAGCCCTACTAACAGGAGGAGGCGCTATAGGCGTTGGAATCGGTGTTGGTCTAATTACTGCAAAATATCTTGAAGGAATTGCCAGACAGCCTGAACTTCAACCGTACCTATTTACTCAATTATTAATTGGTATGGGATTAGTAGATGCGATACCCATCGTTTCATTAGCTATCGGTCTTTTATTCCTATTTACATAAATAATTAAGTTCGGAGTTTTTGAATGAATTTTAACGCCACATTATTCGGCCAGCTTTTGGCCTTCGTGTTTTTTGTGTGGTTTACCATGCAGTATGTATGGCCATATATCCTAGAGGCTCTTGAGGAGAGAGAGAAAGAAATTTCTGATGGGTTAGAGGCGGCAAGCAGAGGTAAGCGAGAGCTAGATGAGGCCCACCTACAAAAAGCAGAGATTTTAGAGGAAGCAAAAAAAGAAGCTGCCGACCTAGTAAATCAGGCTAATGCTAGAGCAAATCAACTCGTTGAGGATGCTAAATCAACTGCGCATGAGGAAGCTGAAAGAATAAAGGTTTCCGCTCAAAGTGATCTCGATCAGGCGGCCAAGAGAACCAAAGAAGAACTCAGATCGGAAGTTGCGGCTTTGGCTGTAGCCGGAGCAGAGAAAATACTTGGTTCAGAGATAGACAAAGACAAGAACTCACAGATTATTGATCAAATAGCTCAGGAGTTATAATTTTGAACTTTGAAACCATAGCAAGACCCTACGCACAAGCAATATACGATCACTCAGAGGGTTGGGAAGTTGATCTTGAGCAATTAGAGCTTGCGCTGAAGACTCCTGAAGTACAGATGCTTATCGATTCTCCTAAGCTGGCCTATAAAGAAAAAACAGAAGTATTTTTATCTTTGTTTGAAGGTCAAATCGAGAGTAAAACAAGCAATTTAGTAAAGGTTTTGGGGGAATCAAAAAGAATATCCTTGATTCCTCATATAAGCAAAGAATACAGAAAGCTACTTTCTGGTACGAAAAGTTCAAGCGAAGTTGTAATAACTTCCGCTTTTGAACTATCAGCAGAACAGGTAGAAAAGGTTACTGATTCGCTCAAGGGTCGATATGGAGACTCTTTAAGGGTAGAACAGGTTATCGACAACAGTCTAATAGGTGGTTTTTCGATCAAATGCGGTGATGAGGTTACTGATTACAGCATTAAAGGAAAACTTGAAAAATTAAGAAATCAAATCAAATAATACAATGGAAGAATTAAACCCATCAGAAATTAGTCAGGTCATCAAACAGAAGATTGATGCACTTGATACTGCCTCCACTCCGAGCAATGAAGGCACAATCGTTTTCTTGGCTGACGGTATTGCAAGAATACATGGCCTAGGTGAAGTTATGAATGGAGAGCTCATAGAATTTGAGCACGGAGTTATGGGAATGGCCCTTAACCTTGAAGTTGATTCTGTAGGTGCTGTTATTTTGGGAGACTACAAACTTCTTGCAGAAGGCGGGTCAGCTAAATGTACCGGTAGAATTTTAGAGGTACCAGTAGGTGAAGCCCTTATGGGAAGGGTTGTAGACTCTTTAGGAGAACCAATAGATGGTAAGGGCGAAGTCCAAACTGACATGACTGCCCCCGTCGAAAAGGTTGCTCCGGGTGTGATCTCTAGAAAATCAGTTGACCAGCCTGTTCAGCTTGGAATAAAGGCTGTTGATAGCATGGTCCCCATTGGTAGAGGCCAGCGTGAGTTGATTATTGGTGATAGACAAACTGGTAAGACGGCAATTGCTATCGATGCAATCATTAATCAAAAAGATACTGGCGTAAAATGTATCTATGTAGCTATTGGCCAAAAACAATCCTCAATTGCACAAGTTGTCAGAACGCTTGAGCAGTACGGAGCAATGGAAAACACCATTGTTGTTGTGGCCGGTGCAGCAGACCCAGCTCCTATGCAGTACATTGCACCTTTTGCTGCTTGCTCTATGGGTGAGTATTTCAGAGACAAAGGTGAAGATGCCTTAATAATTTATGATGATCTGTCTAAACAAGCTGTTGCTTATAGACAAATGTCATTACTGCTTAGAAGACCTCCAGGAAGGGAAGCTTATCCGGGTGATGTTTTCTATTTACACTCAAGACTTCTAGAAAGAGCAGCACGAGTAAACGAAGAATACGTAGAAAAACATACTAACGGTGAAGTTAAAGGTAAAACAGGATCTTTAACAGCTCTTCCAATAATTGAAACACAAGCCGGTGACGTATCTGCATTTGTGCCGACTAATGTAATTTCTATTACTGATGGTCAAATTTTCTTAGAGTCTTCTTTGTTTAGTTCGGGATTAAAACCGGCTATGGATCCAGGTATTTCTGTCTCTAGGGTTGGCGGTGCGGCTCAGGTACCCATCATTAAAAAACTTGGTGGTGGTATAAAAACTGCACTAGCTCAGTACAGAGAGCTAGAAGCGTTTGCTCAGTTTGCCTCAGATCTAGACGAGGCTTCAAAAGAGCAGCTCGAGCACGGAGTGAGGGTCACTGAACTCACAAAACAAGACCAATTTTCACCCATGTCTGTAGCCGAAATGGGCTTGATGCTATTCACGGCAAATGAAGGCTACCTGATGAAGGTAGAGGTTGAAAAAATTAGAGACTTTGAAAAAAGTTTACTGGCGTACATGAACTCTGAACATAAAGAGCTTATGGACAAAGTGTCCGAGACCGGAGAGTACGGTGATGACATCCAAAGTGCCTTTAAAGAAGCTTTAGATAAATTTATGGAGACTCAAACCTGGTAATTTTTTATGGCTAACAGCAAGGAAATAAAAGTACAAATCGCCAGCATAGGCAATACCCAAAAGATTACCAGTGCAATGGAGAAAGTTGCCGTTAGTAAAATGAAAAAAACTCAAGATAAGATGCTGAAAGGCAGGCCCTATAGAGATCGCATGTTGAGTGTTATCAGTCACCTTGCCAAAGGGCAACCTGAATATAAGCCTAAATACATGGAAGAACGAGAGGTTAAGAAGATCGCAATAATAGTGATTAGTTCAGACAAAGGTCTCTGTGGTGGTCTCAATGCTAACTTATTAAGAGACGTTACTCGCTTTGCCTCAGAGCAGGCATCTTCTGGTAAAGAAATTAGTTATTCTCTTATTGGAACAAAAGCGCAATCTTTTTTCAGATCTTTTGGAGGAAATGTAATCTCAGTTACAGAAAAGCTTGGAGATGACCCATCTATAGAACAACTTGTTGGTTCTATGAAAATCCTTTTAGATGCTTTCTCTGAAGGAGATATCGACAAGGTTTATCTTGCCAGTAATAGCTTCGTCAATACCATGACCCAGCAACCAGAAATTAATCAGCTTTTACCTCTTAGCAAGATAGATGATGAAGGTGAAGAAGACTCGGGTAAAGATGCACCGAGATGGGACTATATATATGAA
The DNA here is from genome assembly GCA_902606175.1 of uncultured SAR86 cluster bacterium. Classification (GTDB taxonomy): domain Bacteria; phylum Pseudomonadota; class Gammaproteobacteria; order Magnimaribacterales; family Magnimaribacteraceae; genus Magnimaribacter. The sequence continues at coordinate 51,601 of CACLEZ010000002.1, forward strand.
CCCGATGATTCAAGGGTTTTACTGGATGGTTTAATGGAGAGGTATATCGAATCTCTTCTCTATCAGTCTGTGATAGAAAATATAGCGTGTGAGCAAGCTGCCAAGATGGTAGCAATGAAGAGCGCTACCGATAATGCAGGATCTCTTATAGAGGAGCTGCAACTTGTTTATAACAATGCTAGGCAGGCAGCAATTACTCAAGAAATATCTGAGATTGTTGCTGGAGCTGAAGCAATTTAATACTGGAAATAAATATGAGTAATGGAACAGTAATACAAATAATTGGAGCCGTAATTGATGTCGAGTTTCCAAAAGAAAACTTGCCGAAGATTTATGATGCATTAACGGTTGACGAGAACGGGCTTGTACTAGAAGTTCAGCAACAGCTTGGTGATGGTGTTGTAAGAACTATTGCTATGGGTGCTTCAGAAGGTTTAAAAAGAGGAGTATCAGTAACTAATACGGAGAATCCAATATCTGTTCCTGTTGGCGAAGCAACTCTTGGCAGAATTATGAATGTCCTCGGAGAGCCAATCGATGAGAAAGGTGCTGTTGAAGCTAAGACAACTATGCCAATTCACAGAAATCCCCCCTCTTATGAAGATCAAGCTGAGACGGCTGAACTGCTGGAGACTGGAATTAAGGTTATTGACTTGATCTGCCCCTTTGCAAAAGGTGGAAAGGTAGGTTTATTTGGTGGAGCTGGTGTAGGAAAAACAGTAAATATTCAAGAACTTATAAGAAATATTGCATACGAGCACAGTGGCTATTCAGTTTTTGCAGGTGTTGGAGAAAGAACACGTGAAGGAAACGACATGTACCATGAAATGATTGAGGGTGGCGTTTTGGATAAGGTTGCTCTTGTGTACGGACAGATGAATGAGCCTCCTGGAAACAGACTAAGGGTTGCTCTTTCTGGACTTACAATGGCAGAAAACTTTAGAGATGAAGGTCGAGATGTTCTGTTGTTCGTAGACAACATCTACCGATACACCTTGGCTGGAACAGAATGTTCTGCTTTGTTAGGCAGGATGCCATCTGCGGTTGGATATCAGCCTACTCTTGCAGAAGAAATGGGTGTTCTTCAAGAAAGAATTGCGTCCACTAAAACAGGATCAATCACATCTGTTCAGGCGGTTTACGTTCCTGCAGACGATTTAACTGATCCTTCACCAGCAACAACATTCGCTCACTTAGATGCGAACGTAGTTTTATCCAGGCAAATTGCCTCTTTAGGTATCTACCCTGCTGTTGATCCTTTGGACTCAAACAGCAGACAGCTAGAGCCTGCAATCGTAGGCCAAGAACACTATGATGTTGCCAATGCCGTGAAGCAACAGCTGAATAGATATAAAGAATTAAAAGACATCATTGCCATTTTAGGAATGGACGAGTTGTCTGAAGATGACAAATTAGTCGTTGCAAGAGCAAGGAAAATTGAGAGATTCCTTTCTCAACCTTTCTTTGTAGCAGAAGTATTCACCAATGCCCCAGGAAAATATGTGCCACTTAGTGAAACGATTCGAGGGTTTAAAGGAATTGTTAACGGTGACTATGACGATATACCTGAGCAAGCTTTTTACATGACCGGTAATATTGATGAGGTTGTTGAAAAGGCTAAAACTGAGGCCGCTTAATCTATGTCAACTATCCAGTGCAATATAGTTAGTCCAGAAGGAGAGCTTTTCTCTGGACCCGTCGAGCTATTGAGTGCTGAAGGTGGTGCTGGTGAAATTGCTATTACACCGAGACATGCTCCGCTTCTAACAAACTTAAAGCCTGGTCCGGTTAAGCTAGTATTGGAGGGAGGAGAAGAAGAGATATTTTTTGCTTCAGGTGGATTCTTAGAAGTGCAGCCCGGAGAGGTAACTCTCTTAACAGATGTTGCCGAAAGGGCTGATGACATAGACTCAGCCGCCGCTGAAAGAGCAAAAGAATTAGCGGAAAGAGAACTAGAAGATCAAAAATCAGAAATGGATTATTCTCTAGCATCAGCACAACTAGCTGAGGCTGCTGCCAGGTTAAAAGCCTTGCAGAAACTGCGTAAGAAGTAGTTAAATAAGAAAAACCACTTGGGGCGAATGCGCCATTGTTCCAATGAATATAGATTTTATAATTTTAGCTGCCGGTAAAGGCACAAGGATGGGAGGAGATTCCCCTAAAGTGCTTGCGAGTTTAGCAGGTAAACCCTTGGTACAACACCTTATCAATACGGTCGATTCATTTCAGAGTTCTAAAACTTCAATTGTGGTTGGTTATAAAGCCAACGAGGTTGAAACAGATCTCGTTTCTCAAAAAAAGCTTCGTTTTGTAAAACAAAAAAATCAGCTAGGAACAGCCCATGCAGTTAAGCAAGCGCTGCCTAATATCAGAAAGAATTCTGTAGCTGTAATCCTTTACGGTGATGTTCCTTTGGTAGGAAAGAATACATTACAAAGACTTATAAAATCAGCATCAAAAGGAAAACTTTCGCTATTGACCTTCATAAAAGATGACCCCACAGGTTATGGCAGAATTATCCGTGGTTCTAGGAAAAATGTTCAAAAAATCACAGAACACAAAGATGCATCATCAGCGGAAAAAGAAATTAGAGAAGTTAATTCTGGCATCTTAGCGATCAAAGCAAGCCTGCTTCAACAATTGATTCCTAAAATCAAAAACAACAATGCAGCCAAAGAATATTACCTGACTGATCTGGTTGAAATTGCCAATAACCATTCAGTAGATGTTGTGGCCACTCTGTGCGACCCTTATGAAGTTGGTGGCGCTAATGACAAAAAGGAGTTGCATGAGCTTGAAAGAGCTTATCAGAAGAAATTAGCTGAAGATTTGCTTAAAAGCGGGGTGACTATTGCCGACACTTCAAGGATAGACATCAGGGGAGATATCAAGATAGGACAAAACTCTTTTGTAGATATCAATAATGTTTTTGAGGGCAACAATGTCTTGGGAAAGAATGTTCACATAGGACCTAATTGCTACATTTCTAACTGCAGTATCAAAGACAACACTATTGTTTATGCAAATACTGTATTGGAAGACAGTGTAATTGGAAAAAACTGCAAGATTGGGCCTTTTGCAAGAATAAGAGGAGGTAGCGAGCTAACAGAAGGAGCCGAACTTGGTAATTTTGTTGAGTCTAATAGAAGTAATATTGGCAAAAACTCTAAGGCCAAACACCTTACTTATTTAGGTGATGCAAGACTAGGCGCTAAAGTAAATGTAGGTGCTGGGACTATAACCTGTAACTACGATGGAAAAAATAAACATAAAACCATAATTGCAGATGGGACATTTATAGGCTCTAATAGCTCACTTGTTGCGCCCTTGGTTCTTGGAGAAAACTCTTACACTGGAGCCGGATCAGTTATAACTAAGGACGTTCCAAAGGGTAAACTTGCTGTTGCAAGAGGCAAACAAGTTAATCTGAATAAGAAGAAATAAATTATGTGTGGAATAATCGGAGTAGCTTCTAGCAAACCCTCAGTAGATAAACTACTGATAGGGCTTTTGCGTCAGGAATATAGAGGATATGACTCAGCTGGCCTTGCTATTTTTGATGAAACAGAACAAATAAAGGTATTTAAAAGCACTGGTAAGGTGGCAGAGCTCCAAAACTCCATTGATCAAAATCCTGTGAATGGTAATACGGGTATTGCCCACACCAGATGGGCAACCCATGGCCTGCCAACAGAGACAAATGCTCACCCGCACCATTCAAATAATAATATTTTTGTTATTCATAACGGCATTATTGAAAATCATCAAGAAATTAGAACTACACTTAAAGCTTTAGGTTATGTTTTTGAGTCAGAAACAGACACAGAAGTTATTGCTCATCTGATTCATGCAAAAATGAGCGAGAATAAAGTGACTTTAATCGATGCCTTGAAGGCGGCAGTGAAGGATCTCAGAGGAGCTTATGCAATAGGTGCAGTTTGTGAGAACGAACCTGGAATTTTGGCTTCAGCCAGAAAAGGGAGTCCTTTGGTTATCGGTATGGGGCACGGTGAAAATTTTATAGCTTCCGATCAACTTGCTTTAGCGGACTTTGCAGAGAATTTTGTATTTCTTGAAGATGGCGATCTTGCTGAAATCACTTCTAAAGGAATTCGCTACTGGGATCTGGATGATACTGAAGTTGAAAGACCTGTTGTAGTTGCCAAGTCTTTAGGAGAGACGGTTGATAAAGGTGAATACAGGCATTTCATGCTAAAAGAAATTAATGAGCAGCCATCAAAAATTAAAGGGCTGTTAGAAGGACAACTGACTGATTCGGGTGTTCAGGAAGAAATCTTCGGTCCAAGTGCTCCAGATATTTTCAAAAAAGTAGAGGCTGTTCAGATTGTGGCTTGTGGAACTAGCTTCCATGCTGGAACCGTAGCTAAATATTGGCTAGAAGGACTCGCTGGCTTGCCATGCAGCGTAGAAGTGGCAAGTGAATTTAGATATAGAAATAAAGTTGTGGCGCCAAATACTTTGTTTATAACGATTTCTCAGTCTGGTGAAACAGCAGACACACTAGCATGTTTAAGTGCTGCCAAAGATTCAGGCTACTTAGCCCGCCTTGGTATATGCAATGTTCCTTCAAGCTCTTTAGCGAGAGAATCTGATTTAGTATTTTTAACGAAAGCAGGTCCTGAAATAGGTGTTGCTTCAACAAAAGCTTTTACTACTCAGCTCGTTGGTTTATTGATGTTAACTTTAATTCTCGGAAGGCACCATGGTCTATCCGCAGCTGCTGAAAATACCATAAATAATTCACTTAGAGCACTACCTGATTCTTTAGATTCGGTGATGTTACTTGAAAATCAAATTATTGAAATGGCAGAGGATTTTGATCAAAAGGAACATGCACTCTTTTTAGGTAGAGGCATTCATTATCCAGTAGCTATGGAAGGCGCATTAAAACTTAAAGAAATTTCCTACATACACGCAGAGGCATATCCAGCCGGAGAACTGAAACATGGACCATTGGCGCTTGTCGATTCAGAAATGCCTGTTGTTGCGGTTGCTCCTAATGATGATCTGCTAGCAAAACTTCAATCAAACCTAGAAGAAGTAAGAGCGCGAGGAGGAAAGCTATATGTATTTGGACACTCTGCAGCTCATCAGGAAGATGAATCAATAACTAAGTTCATTGAACTGCCTGAAGTCCCTGAGCTGATTGCTCCTCTAATTTACTCCATCCCATTACAGCTACTTGCCTATCATGTTGCCATCCTTAAAGGCACCGACATTGATCAGCCACGAAACCTCGCAAAGTCTGTGACTGTGGAGTAGAACAAAACAGTGAATAATGTCACAGAGGGAGGGTGTTTTTGTGGTTCAGTTCGCTACAGCTTTGAATCCGATAATTACCCCTCTTCGAATTGTCACTGCTCTATGTGCAGACGTACTTCAGGGGCTCCTTTTCTTTCTTGGATGGCTATTCCATTAACCGTCTTTGAATACAGCAAAGGTAATCCCAAAAAACTAATTTCCTCTAATCAAGGTACCAGGTACTTTTGTCAAGATTGTGGAACTCCTTTAACCTGTCTTCTTGACGAGTATCCTAAATATATTTATGTCACAATTTGTAGCTTAGACAATCCTCAAGACTTTGAACCAAGTGGCGATATGTATGTTGAAGACATGCTTAACTGGATAAAAACATAATGAAAGTTTATTCACTGTTTAAATACATTCCGTTACAGTGGAGTAATTCACAACAGTAAATTAACAGGAGATAATTATGGAAATAAATTTTTACATTTGGTTAATTCTGACGATTGCGGTGACAGCATATTCTTGGATTTTGATCGCAAAATGGGCAAAGAAAAAAGATACGAAACAACAATCCCTCGAAAACTAATTGACTGTTGTAAAACACTCAGAGACCGTGGAGTAATTCAGAACATTGAATGAAAAAATTAACCGTTAAAAGGTTTTTGCTGTACCTTAATTTATTTTTTTTGTTTCTCTTAATTGGATACGGTATTAATGATCGCCTATCCGGCAAATCATTAGGCGGTGATTATTGGGGAACATTAATAATACTCATAGCAATTTTGCCCAGTACCTTTCATATTCAAAATAAATAAATCAAATCACTTTTTAAGAATAGTCAGTTACGGTGCAGTTGATTAGAAAGGTAAATCGAGTACAGAGTTAAATAGATGAGCAAATATATAACTACCCTATGCTTAATTGTTGGAGGAATAGTGCCAATAATAGTTGATATAAGTTCCAGCCACTTATTTAACCCTGACTGGGATGCACACGCGCGAGTTCATGAAGTATGGAGACTTTCAACTAACTTCCTTATCTTTGGTTTAGGCGTATATTTGTTATGGGTGAAAAAAATTGAGGTATTGCCTGGATTGCTTAGTCTTTGTATACACTTAGGCTTTGTTTTTTCTGCTGCAACTATGTCACTTTATGGAGGAGCTGCAACCGGTGAGGGCATACCTGAACCTTCCATAATTGGGATTCCACTAAATGTATTTATGTTTTCTACAATGTTTTTAATTCAAAGTACTGTTTTAATATTTACCCTAAATCAATCGGTTTCTGTAAAGTAAGCTTAGATTTTGATTTAAAAGGTGAGAACTATGAATATAAAAGATTCGTTTATTTCAGTTTTTTCAAATTGGTTAAATTTTAGCGGAAGAGCGTGCAGAAGTGAGTATTGGTACTTTTTTCTTTCTATATTCATCATAACAATAGTTTTAACAATTTTAGAAATGTCCATAGGCATTTACAGTTATGAACTAGAGACAGGTCCTCTCACTTTATTACTTCAGCTGATAATTATTATTCCTTCGATATCAGTAGCGTCAAGAAGACTTCAAGATAGGGGCATTTCAGGGTGGTGGCAATTATCTTATATCACTATTATTGGCATATTCGTGATATTTGTTTTACTCATGCTCCCGGCAAAAGAAGCTGAAAATAAATGGGGAAGAAATCCACTGCTAGACCTTTAAATCATGGTTTCAAAAACTCAGTCACTGTGGAATAGCTCAAATTGAGGAGATTAATATTAAGCAGAAAGGGTTTTGACTCGAAGGCGGGTGGAAGCGCTTCACCTATATTTAATGACGGAAGTCTTTTTTCTATACCTATCCCTCAACACCATCCCTCACCAAAAAAATACAAAGACCTAGATTTTAATGGCATTTCAGGTTCTAAATTATTGAAAGAAGTTTCAGCCAAGGTCAGAGAAACGGATTATTGCCATAATGACCCAATGTTAAACGAAAAAATTGGCATTTTTGGCCAAGCAAGTGCATCTCAGACTGAATTAAAGAATAATAATGTAAGCTCTGGAGATTTGTTTTTATTTTTTGGATGGTTTAAAAATTTTTCAGCAAATGGCAGAGATTTGCATCATTTATTTGGTTGGTTGCAAATAGAGAAAATAATAGAAGGTTCAAAAGAGATTAAAAGATATCTTCGTGAGAATAATATTCAACACCCTCACGGATATGGAGATGTCTCAAGATTTTCAAATAACACAATTTACATAGCCAAAAATAAATTAAAACTTAACAAAAGAAAAATTTTTGACAGAGGCTATGGTTTATTTAAATGGACTCATGATGATTTAATTTTGACTGAAAAAAGTAAAACAAGATCAAGATGGAAGTTACCCTCCAAATACTTTAAAGATTCAAAAGACCTTTTTTTAAATAGAATGAAGTGGGAGAATGAAGAAGAGTCCACAGTTTTTTATAGAGGATTTGGCCAAGAATTTATCATGGATATTGAAAAAAATCCAAATGTTAAGAAGTGGGCAATTAACTTAATAAAAAAACATGGATGAAATCGATCATATTTGAATCTGGGGGAGATAAGATGAAAGAAAACATAGACAGTAAAGCCGCAAGCCTAGAGCTACCTGAAGTTGATTGGCTTGATCGCGAGTCAAATCCGGAAAAGTTTTTTAAGGACTTATCTTACGCATTATCTGAATTTGGATTTATGGTCCTTACTAATGCGCCTGGATTGTCAGACGAATTTCAAAAACGTGCGTTTCGAGAAGTACGTGGCTTTTTTGATTCACCAATGGAGTTAAAGAAAACTGCTCATATATCCAATACTCCTTATTTTCGGGGTTATAGCTTGCCTACTCCTGCTGATCGAGGCTTTGGTCAAGTCATAGAAGCTTTCCAGTATGGATTCGAACAAGAATCATTATGTGACTACGATGATAAATCTCAACCAATTCACCGCAGACTCTTTCGTGGACCCAACACCTGGCCTGAAGATGAATCATTGCCGGGCTTTCGACCTTTAATAGATGAACTCAATGATTGTTATCACCACCTCACTCATGAACTAGGGGAGGCTATTGTCGAATCTTTGGGGGAGGACGTTGAATCATTTCGCGAATATTTTGATTTTGATAATCCAGATCTGGCAGCAAGTCTTAATCATAATTATAGTATCAATGCCTTTGCCGAAAAGGATCAAGAAAATGTCAGAAAAGAGTACAAAAAATTCACAAGTGATAAAGTAGGTGCCCACATAGATGGCCCACCATTTATAGCTCTGCTGATAAACGATCGTCCTGGATTACAAGTTGTTGCAGGAGAAGGACAATGGATCGATGCCCCCGTTACCTGCCAAACATCACCCGGTGACTACCATGTGCCAGTTATTCCGGGGTCAGTCATCGTTAATACTGGTGGAACCTTAATGCACCTAAGCGAAGGGAGATATTCAGCCACACTGCATCGTGTAAATACAACCTTGATACCCGAAGGAGAAACTAGAGTTTCTATGCCTTATTTTTTATTGCCCAAAATGGAAGGAGATCTGGTTCCTTTCGGTAAATCTGAAGCTGACTCTCTAGGCGCGGCAGGCTACGAGTCTGGAAGAGACAGAGGTGCAAATGCTAGCGTAAATCGTATGGGAACCTTTCCGCAAGTAACTAGGCGTTGGTGGGCTGATGAATATGCTGAGTTACGTCAAAAGCAAAATGATGAGGTTAAGGCTGAAACACAAGCTGCTTTCAAACTAGCAAAAGAGCGCGGTGAACGCTTCAAGAAACAATCAGACTAGTGACGACGCACAGATTTCAATCAGGTGATGAGGGTGTAATTACTTACAAGTCATCAAATCCATTTGAGTTCTTTCATATTTTGAATTCTAAGCCATCTGAAGAACAACAGATGTTTGGCTCTCTTATCTTTCCTGAGCAAAAGAAGAAGAAATATCCTCTTGTTATTTGCATGCATGGCAGTATGGGCTGGAGAGGACACCACCATGAACACTCAGTGAACTTTCTCAATAATGGCTTTGCCGTATTTCGGGTAAATAGCTTTGATGCTAGAGGTGTCGTCTCTATTGTGGAAGACCAAATACAAGTAACTTTAGCTACAGTTCTGGCTGATTGCTTTAATGCGCTGAAACTTTTATCGGATCATCCTGATATAGATTCTAATCAAATCTACATAGCAGGATGGAGTCTTGGAGGAAGTACGGCTATTTATTCAGCCTGGGAGCCTTTAGCTGAAAAATTAGCCCCGACAGGTGAAAGATTTGCAGGACACTTAGCTTTCTATCCTGGTGCCTTTATGTGGCCTGAAGAAATGCGTTGGAGTAATGCACCCATTTTAACTTTGATTGGAAGAGACGATGATTACACGCCATCTATTCTGATAGAAGAATTATCTCCGGCCATTAATGATAACGGAGGGAATAGTAAGATAATTACTTATGAAGATAGCCATCATTCTTTTGATTCTGTAGACCCAGTAGTATTCGTACCTAATGCAATAGCAGTTGGGAGAAGACACACAATTGTCGGAAAAGATGGCACTCACTATCATCTAGATATTGAAGGAAAAAAAACTATGATGAATGAGCCAGAAGAGAGAACAAAATTATTTAAAGATAGGGCAAAAATAGGGGCCCACTTGGGTTGTAACTGGCAAGCAAGGAGATCATCAATGCAAGACTCCATTCAGTTTCTTTTGGAACATAGTCAATAAACATAAAAGGGAGAATACAATGAGACGAATAATTACTGGCCACAATGAAAATGGAAAATCCATCATTTCAATAGACGGACCTCCTGCCCGATCGATGGGGGAGGATGCTGGAGGATTATTTGAAATCTGGAATACTGACGGATCTGGGTTCGAAACTAAGTCAGATGATGACAGAGCAGATATAGATATTATGTTGTCACCCGTGAAAGATGGAACAAAATTTAGATATTTTCAGATCAATCCAATTCCAGAAGGAGTTCCACAGGAAATTATAGAGGCGGCTACTGCAGAGGCTTTTGAAAAAATGGGAGCAGCTCATCATAGGGTTGATACCTCACGAAATGCAGCAATGCATGAGACCCATACCATTGATTATATTATCCTCCTCAAAGGGGATGTCACTCTGATTTTGGATGAAGAGGAGGTCGCACTTCAACCGCATGATGTTGTTGTACAAAGAGGGACAAATCACGCTTGGGTAAATAATGGTACTGAACCAGCATTACTAATCGCTGTTCTTATTGATAGCAACCTTGTTTAGTAAACAAATTAAATTTGTATTATCAGAGCCAATAATCTAAAGTGCATTGCCTCTAATTTAGAATGAAAGTAATGCAAGAATTTTCGGACAAAACTGCAATCAGTTTATCAATGATATGTTTGATACATTGTCTAGTGTTTCCTTCATTTTTAGTTATCCTTTCAGGATATTTCACACTTTCTTATGAAAACGAACTCGTTCATTATTTGCTGTTACTAATCGCGATACCTGTAAGTACTTATGCCCTAATTACTGGGGCCAAGAATCATTCAAATTTCACTTACTTAGTCATGGGTCTAGTTGGGATCATTAGTTTAATCTTTGCGGTTACTATGGGAGTCGAGCTTTGGGATGAGAGTGGAGAAATAGTTTTTACTACTATTGGCGCGTCGCTTGTTGCTTTTTCGCATTATAAAAACTACAAACTTTGCCGAGAAGTAGATTGTGATTCATGTCATTAAACTTCCTCAAATAATTATCTTTATATTTGTTTCAGGGCTTAGGAGACTGGCCCATAATTAGGAGATAGATACTATGGAATTTTTGTACTTAATGGTTGCCGCATTTATATCTTTAGCAGGAATGCTATTTCACGGAATTGTCGGACAAAAAATATATATGGGTAACATATATAAAAGTGAACTTGAGGCATTAACACAGTCTCTCAGCTTAGTGAGTTGGCATATTTTTACGATATTTCTTTTGGTAAGTTTTGCTACCTGCATTCTAGTCGCATTTAACTCAAGCCTGTCCTTAATGCTATATCCAGTAATAGGTACAAATTTGCTAGGCTCTATTATGTTTTTAGTACTTGGTATTTCCGGTCATCGCGCATTATTGAAGCTTCCGGGGGCTTATCTAATGGGCTTTACAGCTTTCTTTGCCTACCTATCAGTCTGAATAATAGATATTATTACCTCTTTAAATTTAAGGAGAAAAGACTTGAAAAAACTACTTATTATTTGTTTTTTAATTTCGTTTGGTCTGAAGGCAGAAATTTACGAAATCAGGGATTACACCATAGAACCAGAATGGTTTGATGAATATGTTTATTGGGCTGAAAATCATTTCATGCCCTATGGAAATGACAGAATAGAAATTATTGATTTTTGGGTAAGCACAGGACAAGAAGCAATAGTAGAAGGAACTAATCCTATTGTTTCTCCAAATGGACAGCCAAATATCACTTGGGTCGCAAAATATAAAAACAGAGAAGAAAGAGACTCCTTTTTCGCTAATTTAGATGTAGATCCGGAATGGGAAAAAGTTTGGGCAAAACACCCCAATCCCGATGCCTACATTCATTCTAATGCTAGATTTTTTGGTTCAGTCAAATAATAAGAGATACGGAAATGCTTTACGTATATTTAATAACTCTATTTTTGAAGCTTCCTAGTAAGATTCTAATCTGGCTGTCTGGTAAAGAGCAGATTATCACCAAAGGAGACAGGAAACTTGATCCAGGTTTTCAATTTCTATTAAATCGTTTGGGAGGTATTTTTTCTGAAAAAGTTGATTTTTCATCATCAGCCTCAGAAATTAGAAGAAAGCTTGCAGAAGCCCAGGAGCCCGCAAAGGCCTTAAATCCGTCTCTTCCAAAGGGAGTGAGTTATGTAGATCATGAAGTGGCTAGTGGAGACGATTTTATTAGAGTTAGAGAATATTCAACAAATGAGATTAATAAAAATGCCCCTGCATTGATTTATCTCCATGGAGGAGGATGGGTTTTATTTAGTATTGAGGATCATCATATATTCACAGGATTTTTATCAAAGACATTAGAGGCAAAAGTTTTCTCTGTTGACTATAGGCTGGCACCAGAAAATCCTTACCCTGCTGCACTTAATGACTACGATTCTGTTTTCGAGTGGATAGAGCAAAATTATGAGATGCTGGGAATAGACCCAAAAAGAATTTCTGTTGGCGGAGATAGTGCGGGGGGCAATTTGTCAGCAGCTATTTCAATAAGAAGGCAATCTGAAAATAAAAGCCCCCCTAAAGCTCAACTATTAATATATCCAGTTACGGATTTAACATTTTCCTCTGATTCTATAGAAGAGCTAGCTGATGGATTTTTCTTAACCAAAGAATCAATGTATTGGTTTAGAGATCAATATCTTGAGGATCATGACTTAGTAAAAGATCCACTGGTTTCTCCCTTATTTTCTAAAGATTTATCTGGCCAGCCTCCTGCTGTAGTTATTACTGCCGGTTTTGATGTGCTGAGAGACGAAGGTGATGCTTATGCTGACTTACTGAAAAGTTTTGATGTAGAAACCTACCATCACACATTTGATGGTTATATTCATGGATTTGTAAATATGGACATGGTGAGCGGTGTAAATCAATCAATTATGAAGTTTTGCAAGGATTTTAAGAAAATCTATTAGCCTATCATGCGAAGCCTATATTCATTCTAATGCAAGATTTTTTGGTTCTGTTAAGTAGAAAGTAGCCGAGAATCAATAGATAATTTTTAGTACTATTAATTTCAGTGATGCCTAAAAAGTTTGTACATTGATTCAATCTATACTATAATGCAGTCACGTTCATCTTAATCTGCAGGTTAAGACGGAAGTAGGAAGATAGGAAAACCTCTTTCTTTGATCAAAGAAAGGCAAGCAAGTACCGAAAGGGAACGAGACCGAATATCTACCGAAGGAACGCGTTGAGAAGGGTGTATGTCGAAAGATATATGTACGAAATCGATACGAAAACTGGAGGGCACGATATGACTACTAAATACAGAGGTGTTGAAGTTGCTCCTTTAAACAATGCCGCAGGAAGCGAAATACCTGCTGACACTGTTTATAGAGGCGTTCAGCAAAAAATCGTAGAAAGTAAGTCAACTCAGCCAGGTAAAGGAATTTACCGCGGCGTCGAAAGAGTTGCTTAATTTTTATTAAGAAGAAAAGGGAGGCAATAGCCTCCCTTTTTTTTAGTATGATTAGTTTAAATGCAATCATATTCAACAAAGATAATTAGCTGATGAAATGCATACTCTGCAATCATCCTGATACTCAAATATTTTATAAAGAGGATAAAAAAAAATATTATAAGTGTCCTAAATGCTCCCTTATTTTCCTGGATAACAAAAATTACCTATCAAGCAAGGATGAGCGAATTAGATATGAGCAACATCAAAACTTCGTTGATGATGAGAAATATATACAATTCCTTTCAAAGCTCTTCATTCCACTGAAAGAAAAATTATCAAATCATAAAGAGGGGTTAGATTTTGGATGTGGACCCGGGCCAGCACTGGCAAAAATGTTTAATGATGCGGGTTATATTATGGATATATATGATCCTTATTTTTTCCCCAATGAAACTATTTTTTCAAAACCCTATGACTTTATATCTTGCACAGAAGTCTTAGAGCATGTCTTTAACCCGGAAAAAGTAATCTTTGATTTAAATAAAATACTAAAAAAAGATGGATGGTTAGGAATCATGACTAATTTTTATGATGAAAATATAGATTTTGCCTCTTGGTATTATCGCAAAGACCCAACTCATGTAGCCTTTTATTCTAAAGAAACACTCATGAATATTGCATCTAACATGTCTTGGACTTTAGAATTTCCAGATAAGAATATTGTTTTGTTTAAAAAATAATTATGTTTGAATTCATCATCCGTTTATATAGGAGACATAAATGAAAAAGTTTTTATTGGTAATAAGTATGATTGCCCCATTGACAATCATTTACCCAATGCATCATGAAGGGGCAAAAGGAGATAATCCTTTTCTTCTTATTGCAAGAATTCAGGTTAAACCTGGAAAGGTAAATGAATATTTAGAGATAGCAGATACCGTAGATAATGCGGTACAGGCAGCTGAACCTGGTATGTTGTTTCATAACTTTGATTCCGACCCTTTGAATCCATTGAAATTTACCTGGAGTGAAGTTTATGAAGATAGTGAAGCTTTATTATTTCACCTTAATGCTCCTTATATTCCAGAATATGTAGGTGCGCATGACAGATTGGCAGATAGTTTTGAAATAGAAATCTACGGTAATATTTCTAAAGAGGCCTTTGAAGCCGTAACAGCTCTCGGGTTTCCATTTAAACACTTTAAAACCACTAGAGTTGGGTATACCAGAGATAATATTCTTACCAATAAGAGAAAAGATAATATTGCCAAAGCTCAAAAATTTTTAGATACGGCTTTTACCGATCCAGATGAAGCAAGATCGCTTCTCCATGAGAATTTCTCTTTCGAGTTTATGGGAATATGCACCTTATGCACAAAAGCAGATACTGACAGTTTTTTTAACGAGTTTCTTCCTGAAGTAGGTCGTCTAATACCAGAAGGAATAGCTCTTGAGGTAATTGATACTATAGGAGATAGTGATAGTGTCGTTTTAAGGGTGTCTGGAAAAGCGCAAGGAATTAACGGAACTTATAATAATAATTATGCTATGGTTTACACGTTTACTGATGGAAAAATTATTAGTTTAAATGAGTACCACAGTGATTTACTGGCAGAAACCAGGCTTTATAAAAAACAAGTTATACCAACTAATTAGGGGGAAAAATGTACAGTCACATAATGGTAGGAGCGAATGATATTGAAGAGTCTAAAAAATTCTATGACAGCACTTTCGCTGTCTTAGGGGGAGAGCCAGGCGTTCTTTCCGTAAACCCAACTGGTCATAAAAGATATATGTATTTTTTGGATGGAAATGTCTTCCTCATTTCTGAACCAATTGATGATCAGGTTGCAACCCATGGTAATGGAAGCACCATAGGTTTCTCTGTAAAGAGTGCAGAGCAGGGAGATGAATGGCATGAAGTGGGAATTAATAACGGAGGTACTACATGCGAGGACCCTCCGGGCATACGTGAGGGTATGGGGATGAAAATGTATCTTGCATATTTAAGAGATCCGTCTGGAAATAAACTTTGCGGAATTCTTAATATGACATAGTTCTTCCAGATAAGAGTTAAAAAAAATAGGCCATTAGGCCTATTTTTTTATCTGATTGAAGTATCAAAATTCAAATGCCTTAAATTTTAAGGTTCCTTCAACAAGATCTACTTTTCCTTCAGCATAGATCATTCCTCCGTCAGAAAAGGTATCTAGTGTATACATATTCACAATTTTACCTTCTCTTTTCCATATTCCTTGCAGTGTAGCGGTGACCATGACTCCATCATTATTAATGGATCTCACTTGCCCATCAAAGTCTCCCTGAGTATTATCACCAGATCTTGATCTAAAGTTATGGGTAAGGTACACCTTACCAAAACCTTCTCCGACTATTCCTTCAGATGTAATTGTGCTATCCGTATTTGTTGCACTCCATGAAGTTATTTTAAATTCAGCATCGAACGAATCTCCTTGGACATCCAAGGCAAATAAAGTACTTACATTTGTAAGTAAAAATGTCATGAGGGCCAGAAGGCCAATTCTTTTCATTAATTTAATTTTCATATTTTTTAATTATTTTGGTGATGATTCAGGTTGGTAAGAGTAATAGTCAACCAATGGAATCATTAGGTGTGCATAAGGCGAGCCTTCAAACATCACATAGGGCGCACCAGTCGTATAGTCTGTAGATTGACCTTGTAAAGATGCAGGATCTTTAGGCATCAACATCATATGTGGACCTGATTCTATAAAGTGCATATGACCAGCATCCTTTTGGCCATCAGTACCAACTGTAAAATTATCAACTCCTAAATCACCATGAATCATCCACATCCACCCATCGCCTTCCATTTCTGGAATGGTTCCTGCTTTATAGGCATTTGCCCACGCAACAGCGTTTGCATCTGAGCAAGCTGGAGCAGCGGAATGAGCATTTTCAAATCCTCCTTCAGGCATAGGCATAAAGGCTTCACACCTCCAACCATTAGAACCCTCTTTTAGAACTGTTCCATCAGCTCCTATTACTGTCGCAAGATCACCAATGTAATCTGGGGCTGCAGATGTGTAAGCCCAAATTTGCCATTCGGGTGAAGCATGAGAGACTTGGGGCTCGCCATTATCTTCAGTAATACTCATATCAGACCCACAAGATATGAGACTAAAAAGGGCAGTTATTAAACTGATTTTTTTTATCATTTTTCCTCCAATGATTATTTTGTTATTGTCAGTATATCTTTTCATATATAAAAGGAGAACATTATGAAATTTTTAAAAATTGGTTTAGCTACGATCCTTTCCGTAACCTTTTCTTTATCAGTATTCGCACTAGATTTGGATGGCGAATCTTTCAATTTATCTGGAAAAATTACTTCCGTAGAGATAAAAGATGGAGGGGGTGTTATACATGTTTCCTCTGAGGCGGGCAGATATGGCAAGGTCTTTTTGACCTATAACGTGACAGTCAATCCAGCTCTTCCGAATCAAGGTTACTTTTCTGGGAAGGGAGTTGGATTTAATGACGGACAAAGACAAGCAGGAAATAGACAGGGAGTTTTTAGAAGAGAAGGGGCAATCATGAAATTTTGGTCCTTAGATGAAGTTACTGACGGAAATATGAATTATTGTGAGACAGTAATGAACCTAGAGACTGAAACAGTTGAGATGACTTTTTATCCCTTTTAGTAAGCATTTCTATTTTAAAAACCCGCTTCATGGCGGGTTTTTTTTATGATCAGTCTAAAATTGTTTAAACTTATAATTTTGGGAGAAATTATTGGTGAAACAGCAGGACTTATTAAGCAAGTCATATGTGAAGAAATTAGAAAGTGTTCAAAAACTAATCTCTTTATCCTTCATTCTTATTTTAATATCTTGTGGCGAAACTATTCAGCCAACATTAGATACTTTTAAAGTAGAAAACGATGTATTTGAGTCTGGTAAATCTTTAATTTCCTTACCATTCGACCTTCATGACTTAGAAGAAGTTACTTTAGATCAAAATACTCTATTGATAGGTGTGCATGGAAGTAATAGTCGAGGTTATGAATGGATTTATCCTCTTCAAAGATTAAATAATGAAGGAAATATGGTTTCTTTTTTTCGTTGGGATGACAATGCATGCCCAAATCCATCCATGAACTCTTTGCTTGCTTTAATAAAACAAAAATTCTATGACAACCCAAATTTAAATAAAGTCATATTGCTTGGCCATAGCTACGGCGGCCTTCTCGCAGTAGCATTTGCTGAAGCTTGGGACATGAATGTGCCTTTACAAATCCACTCTATTGCTGCGCCACTTAAAGGAATGAACATCATAAATTCAATATGCGATTATGAACTCCCCGATACTTTAAAACATAATATTGAACTCCATCAATGGAGAACTATTAAAGAGTTAGATGGCGCCTTTAGCGATTTAGATTATGACCCTCAAGTTATGAAAATTCTCAAAAGTAAGGTCACAAGACTTCCAGAGACATACAAAGGAAATAAATTAGGACATAATTGGTCCATCAGCTGGGTAGCTGATGAAATAAGTAAGGAAGAATAAAGCAAACATAACTTTATAAATGTCATGCGCAACATAGAAAATTTATTTCAAGACCGAGGTATCAACTATGGATGGGTTATGGTTCTGGTAGTCTTTGTTTTGAGCGGACTAGCTTTTGGATCAATGGCATCTATCTCTGTATTTTTAAAACCAGTCTCTTTGGAATTTGGATGGACTAGAGGCCAGACTTCTTTTGCATATACAGTTGCTTCGTTTTCGTCTGCTGCATTCGGAGTAATGTGGGGTCAAGTCGCAGATAAGTTTGGGACACGCTGGTTTGGTTTTGTAGGTGCGATCTGTATGAGTTTAACTCTTTTTCTTCTATCTTATATGGATTCTGTATTTCAGTTTTATCTCCTATATTTTTTATTTGGAGCTATGGGTAGTGCTCTTTTGTTTTCACCTTTATATGCTAACGTAGGGTTTTGGTTTAAAGAAAATCCTGGACTGGCACTTGGTTTGGCCGCATCTGGAGGAGCTATTGGTCAGGCATTTATTCCTCACATTAGTGGTATATTGATTGAAGCTTCAGGCTGGAAGTCTGCTTACATGAATTTGGCTTTTATCTATATAGCAACTGCTTTGCCTATTTCTTTACTTATTAAGGAGTCGCCCTGGAGAATAAGCGCAAGATCGGATGACAATCAAGATGATAGATATTTTGCACTTTCTGAAAAAGAGGTAGTTTCATGGATCAGTCTTGCCGTTATTTTCTGTTGTATTTGTATGGCAATTCCAATCATGCACTTGGTTCCATTGTTGACCGATCAAGGATTCTCTCTTGAGTTTGCCACATCCGTTTTGATGGTTTTAATGGTGTTCGGTGCATTTGGTAGAATATTTGGAGGGATTTTGGCCGACCGTATTGGCGCATTACCAGGATATATCTTAATGTCCCTAGGCCAAACGATTTTTGTCATATGGTTTCCTGACCTTATATCCCCAACGACAATTTATGTAATGGCTGCGTTATTTGGTTTCACCTATTCAGGAGTTATGTCGAGTATTTTGGTTTGTACCAGGATGATGGTTCCTGCAAACTATGGAGCAAGAGCCATGAGTCTAACTTCTTTTTTTGGCTGGATTGGTATGGGGCTAGGAGGATTTTTGGGAGGTTATTTCTTTGATATTTATGGAAATTATAATTGGGCGTTTACATTTGCCGGCCTGTCAGGCGTTATAAATCTAATTATCCTTTCATTCTTTTTTCTTTATATCAGAAGAGCAGAAAGGTTAGTTTTAAATTAAAAGAGACGTGAAACAAAATCATTCTAAGAAAATTAACCTTATGGGTTTAAGTAGAAAAGAGTTAGAGGATTTTTTTATTTCCATTGAGGAAAAACCATTTAGGGCAACCCAAATAATCAAATGGATACATCAAAGAGGAGTTTCAGATGTGTCTCAGATGACTGACCTGTCCAAAGTATTGCGTCAAAGGCTAGAAGAAATTTGTGAGATAAAGGTTCCTGAAGTTTTATATGAAAAATCATCAAAAGATGGAACCAAAAAATGGGTAATTAAAGTTGGAGAAAAAGATTTAATTGAAATGGTTCTCATCCCTGAGAAGAACAGAGCCACTTTATGCGTTTCATCACAAGTAGGGTGTGCGGTAGATTGCAGCTTTTGTGCTACTGGAAAGCAGGGCTTTTCAAGAAATTTGGACTTAGATGAAATAATAGGACAAGTTTGGGTTGCAGCTAATTCCTTTGGCTTACCTAGAGAGCCTAACTCAAGACATATTACAAATGTAGTTATGATGGGTATGGGGGAGCCATTGCTAAACTTTGAACCTGTTGTAAATGCTATGGATTTGATGACAGATGATAATGCTTATGGTCTATCCAAAAGAAAAGTTACTTTAAGCACCTCAGGTATAGTTCCTAAAATTGATGACTTAAGTAAGGTTAGCGATGTTGCTCTTACAATATCCTTACATGCTCCTAATGATGAACTTAGAAATGAGCTAGTTCCCATTAATAAAAAATATCCTATACAAGAGCTGCTGGATTCAGTGAAGCGTTATGTTGATTCATGCGACGATAAGAGAATAACAACAATCGAGTATATTCTTATTGATGGTATAAATGATGAACTGGCCCATGCAGAAGAATTGGCAGAGTTATTGAGACAATTACCCAGTAAAATAAATCTAATTCCCTTTAATGCTTTTGAAGGATCAAATTACCTTAAACCTTCTGGAAACAGAGTGAAGAGGTTTCAAAAATATCTCCAAGGTGAGGGTTATGTTACGACCATTAGATCAACAAGAGGTGATGACATCATGGCCGCTTGCGGACAACTAGTCGGAAAAGTTAATGATAAGACGCGCAGAAAAGAGCGAGCGCAAAAAAATCTAATTAAGACTAGGGTAATCTAGTGTTAAGAAATATTGCAGTGATAGGGGCAGGAGTGTCCGGTTTAACTGTTGGATATGCACTAAAAAAAATTGGCTTAGAAGTTGAAATTTTTGAAAGATCACAGTCTATAGAAGAATTTGGAGCTGGTATCACGCTTTCCAAGAATGCTACTCTGCTGTTGCAAGACCTGGAACTAATGGAAGTTTTGTCTTCTAAGGGTTATTGTCCTATGGACTCCTTCATCAGAGATTACAGGAAAGCTAAGGTCATAAAGTCCAAAAAACTTGATAAAAATTTCATCACTCTAGACAGAAGGGATCTTGTATCAACACTCTCGCATAGATTTGAAGAGCTTGGTGGAAGTATTATTCTCGATAGTGAGATTGAAGCAGTTGATCCTATTTCAGGTGAAATCTCAATTTCTACTCATAAAAGAAAGACATATGATCTGATACTAATTTGCGATGGTATTAAGTCTTCTCTAAGAGAGCTATATTTTGATGACCAGAAACCTCAATTTACAGAATATGTGGCATGGAGGGGCATGACCTCGTTGGAGGATCTTCCTAAATTTGAAGGTAATGACAAGGTCAATGTTTACTACGGCCCTGGAGGTCATTGTGTGCATTACCCAACTGGCAGAGGAGATCTTGTTAATTTTATTGCAATTGAACATAACGTAATTTGGTCTGAAGAGTCTTGGAAAATAAAGGGTAGTAAGGCTGAATTGCTAGAATCCTTTAAGGGATGGAATGAAGATTTACTTTCCATGTTTGATTCATCTCAAGAAATCTATAAGTGGGGTATTTTTGAAAGGCCTCTCCCAGACAAACTATATCGAGATAAGTGTATTCTTCTGGGAGATGCTGCTCACCCTATGGTTCCCTTTTTAGGACAGGGGGGGTGTCTTGCGATTGAAGATGCTTACTGTCTAATGTCTCTTATAAAGGACAAACAAGATCTGAATAGCATAGTTCAAGAATATGATAGGTTACGAAATAGCAGAAGTAGATGGATACAAAAGAGATCAAAACTTCAGGGAATATTCAATCACGTGTCCAACCCCATAATTGCAAAGATAAGAAACTTTGTTACGAAAATAATTATGAATAATAGTGTGAATAAACTGCATTCATATAATCTTATAAAAGAACTTTCTGAAATAAAGAAGATTTAAATGAGAAAAGTACCATTAGGAACAACTATTGCTTACGGCATGCCGGGATTAGGTGCAGGCTATATGTATCTTTTGATGAGTCTATACGTCATGAAATTTTCCACCGATGTACTACTTATCGCTCCAGCAGTAATGGGAGTCATTTTTAGTATATCTAGGATATGGGATGCCGTATCAGACCCCATAGCAGGATATTTAAGTGATAGGACCACATTTAAATTTGGCAGAAGAAGGACCTGGATGCTAATAAGTTTTATCCCCATTTCGTTTGGATTTTTAGCAGTCTTTTCGCCACCAGAATCTATGCAAGGCCAGTCTCTTGATTTGTGGATGATGATAGCAATACTCAGTTTCTATTCCGCAATAACTCTACTTAACGTACCCCATATGGCTCTAGGGGCTGAACTATCAGAAGATTATCATGAAAGGACTAGGCTGTTTGGAGTAAGACACATAGGCTTTACCCTGGGTTCAATTCTTGCATTAGTTTCTATGAGTTTGTTGATTAGTGAAGAAAATAATCCTGATGGAGATGTTAGACAGTTGGCTAGTAGCCTCGCTTTTTACGCCATTGGCGCAATGTCATTAATGATATTTTTTTCAGTCTCAAAACTTAAAGAAAATCCCGAATTTCAAAACCGAGTAAATAAAAATCCATTTAAGGCATTCAGAGATGTGTGGATAAACCCACATGCAAAAATATTAATAATAGTTCTATTTATTGAAAATTTAGGCGGGGCAGTTATAGGAGTGCTCACCCTTTATGTGACTCAATATATAGTTGAAGCTCCTGCTTGGGCACCTTTAATTATATTTGCTTATATGCTTCCGTCAGCTTTATCTGTCCCTCTTTGGATACCATTATCAAGAAGATTTGGAAAAATAAGATTATGGGTTTTTAGTCTTGCCTTTACAGGCATTTCATTCGGCGGAATTTTTATTATTCCTTTTTTGGACTCTGTAACTGATCGATTGATTGTTATGTTTATTGGAGCAGCATTAGGTGGCATGGCCGCAGGCTGTGGAGGAGCAATTGGGCCTTCTGTGAAAGGTGATGTAATAGATTATGACGAGTACCTAACAGGAGAGAGGAAAGAAGGTTCATATTTTGCAGCACTTAATTTTGTATTTAAAAGCGCAACAGGGATTATGCTTTTGGTAACTGGCTTTGTTCTGCAGTTTTCTGGTTTTATCCCTAATCAACCTCAGACGATGGAAGTAAAAATTGCACTGATTAGTCTCTATGGCCTTGTACCTTTAGTTTTTTATAGTTTAGGAGCTTATCTTTTATATAAAAAATTTAAGTTTGGTGAAAAAGAACACGCAGCAATAAAGCAGCAGATTCAAGAAAGAGCTTAATGACCAGATTATTTAAATGGCTTACATTTATTTTAGTTTTTTTTACGACCATTATTATTCCAGCAATCTTTTTGGAAACACCATTTTCTAGATATGGAGAAATAGCACTTGCTTGGGCAGATGAGAATACTGTTTATACTTCGATTGTAGTAATGATTGCTCTAGCTGCGGATGTATTTCTCCCTGTTCCAAATGGATTAACAAATACTTTAGCAGGAGCTAGTTTGGGATGGGCACTTGCTTCTGTTGTTGTATGGATAGGTCTAAATTTAGGAGCAGTATTCGGCTACCTAGTAGGTAGATTTGCAGCAAGACCATTAGCTCAAAAGATAGTTGGTATCGATGATTTAAAAAAAGCTGAAAAGTCAGCTAGAGATATCGATGTTATGGGCTTAATTCTTGCTAGACCTGTTCCCGCATTTGCTGAACTTAGTACCCTTGCAGCCGGAATAACTAATATGCCCTTTATGAAATTTGTCTATGTAATGATTTTATCCAATATAGGTGTAGCTATAGTATTTTCTGGACTAGGAGCTGCAGCACTATCAAGCGGTTCATCAACTTTAGCTTTTTTTGGAGCGGCTTTGTTACCTGCTTTACTCTATTTTTTATATAGGAAATTAAGCAACTAGATCAAGGCTTAAGTATCCCTATGGACTCCTTTTTGGGATCAAATTCTGCAGGTGAAACACTAGATCCGTCATGCCCGCCAAGAGTCCCAAAAGAACTGAAACCTAATATGTGTTTTTGCTTTTCGGTTATTTTTCCTAGTACTTCATCTCGGATACTATATTGATGATTTTCTTGAGGTTTCACCCAGGGCTGTAAAAAAGCTGTAGAGATATTGCTTCTCATAGATCCTGATCTATTTAAACCATTGCCATGCCAAAGCCTTCCTTCCCAAACTATTGCTGTCCCTCTTGGTGCAGTCAAAGAATTAGCCATTTTTTGAATTTCTTCACCATTTGCAGTGCGATAATCTATGAGCGGCCATTTATGTGATCCAGGTATTAGCCTAGTACCACCATTTTCAGGTGAGTTATCTGAGATCAAGTACATTACATTCGCCATGAAAGGAAAGTCCATAGGATGAGGCACCAAAGGCCATTGATCTTGGTGAAGGGCCATTTTCTCATTACCACTTCCATTCATATGCGCTCCCATTGAACAGAGACAAACTTTTTCTCCGATTAGATGCTGAATAAGAGGTAGTATTTTTGGATGATCGATTAGTTTCAAAAAACAATCACCTTTATTAATTAGATTCCAGACTAATCTACTTACTTTTTCCTCTTCAGATGACTCTAAGCCTAACCCTTCATCGCCTCTGACTTTCGACCCTACCTTATATTTTTCTTCACCTAAGAACTGTTCGTTAAGTCTTTGGTCCATCTCATCAATTTCATCACTACTTAATACATTAGCAATCAAAGCCATACCATATTTATCTAAATGATTTTTAGCTTCTTCTATATCTTCAGTTAAGGGCGGATACTCTAGAGTTTCAAGGTTCATTGCTTAGTTGGTTTTAGTTCTTTTATTCTTTTAGGTTCAATATCTATGAGATAGTCCATAGAGCTTTCTATTCGTCCATATGCATTCCAGACTTTAAATCCTAGTCTAGACTTTAGTTTTTCTGAACAAGAATCCCAAAGGTCTCTATCAAGTCCAAGTGTTTGGTTTTCTTGTTGTCTAAATTGCGGTGAGCAGAAAGTTGTAAGCACGCCCAATCTATCTGTATTACCAGTATTAGCTCCAGTTCCATGCCAAAGCCTTCCATCAAAAACCATTAAAGAGCCTGCCTTTGCCTCAGGTTGATTTATGGGATACATACTTTGGTCCTCTTGATTTGGATGGGCCCCAGTAAGATGAGATCCAGCAACTACCTCAGTAGCCCCATTCGTTGGAGAAAAATCTGATAGCATCCACATGCAATTAGCTACAACTGGTGGCGATATGCCAAGAGACACGTCAGGCTCAACAAAATTTACATCAGCCTTTCTTGTTATTTCTGAGGGTCTTATATAACTTTCTCCAGCTTTTACAGGTTGAGGCATCCACCATTGGTCTGTATGCAAACCCATTCTTACGCCACCGGGTTTAGCAATATTTGCTGAGTGTGTAGATAAAATAAAATCATTACCTAAAATATGACCAACTAGTTCATCTACTAAAGTGTGAGTAACCATTTCTCTAAAACATTCACCTTTATTAGCTAACATCCAGAGCCTCTGATTAACTCCTCCATTCTGAGTGCTAAAAGAGTCTTTATCTACTTTGCCGTCTTTAAATTTAACCTCTTGACCAGCGCCTCCGTCTCTAAAAGACAAACCAAGTTCTTCTTCTGCTTCGGCTTGCTCAAGAAGTCTTTGCTTAGATATTTCTATTTCGTCATCACTAAGCACTTCGGGAATTAAGCAATATCCAAATTTATCTAAGTCCGCCTTAGCTTGAGATATATCTTTTGTATGGCTTGGGCCGTATTCTAGAATCATACGATTCAAATATTATCATGAAAAATGAGTAAATTACTTTTTAGTATAAGTTAGATCTAGACTCAAACTTTGAACCAATGGGACCTTACTTTAATAGGTTATAATGACATTTTTAAACCAAAAACTGCGCAATCTATATGAACGAGTATCTTCTGGGAAACTACGCTCCTGTTACCAAAGAAATTAATGAAACAGACTTGAAGGTGACTGGAAATATACCTAAAGACCTTTCTGGACTTCTCCTAAGGAATGGTCCAAATCCAATGTCTGCTTTGAATGAAGAAACACATCATTGGTTTATAGGGCAGGGAATGCTTCACGGAATTAGATTAGATTCCGGTAATGCACTTTGGTATAAAAATAAATCTGTCGATGGCAATGATTCAATTGCCAATACCAGCGTAATTTCTCATGCTGGGAAAATTTATGCCATCGTTGAAGCTGGAGGTTATCCGGTAGAAATAGATCAAGAATTAAATTCATTGAACACAAAACCATTCTATGGAGACGAAAATAAAGGTTTTACTGCGCACCCAAAACTGGATCCAAATACAGGTGAGCTCCATGCAATGTGTTATGACTACGCCAATAAGTTTGAAACTATTGATTATGTCGTAATTGATAAAAATGGATCTCATAAAAAGACGCAAACCATTCCTTTTGAAACAAGATCAATGCTTCACGAATGTGCAATTACAGAAAACTATGTATTGGTATTAGATCTATCCGTTACTTTCAGCCTAGAAAGGCTTGGTGGAGGTTATTTCCCTTTTGCATGGGATGACAATCATCAATCTAGGATAGGTCTACTTGATAGGAATGATGAGTCACAAGATGTTCGGTGGTTTGAGATAGATAGGACATATTTTTTTCATACCTTTAATGCTTATGAAGATAAGAATGGAGATGTTGTCGTCTCTGCAACCGCATATGACAGATTATTTGATAAAGATAGGAATGGTCCATTTACAGAATCCTCCCCACATTTAACAAGATGGATCCTTGACCTCAAGTCGGGGAGTGCTAAATCCGAACAACTTGATGATAGGTCTATAGAATTTCCAAGAATTCATCCGGATCTTGTGAGCAAATCAAACCAATTTGGTTATGCCCTTGCATCTTCAAATTCTAAAAAACCAGATTTTAAAGAAATCGTTAAGTACGATTTTGTGAATGACTCCTCTGAAGTATACGAGTATGGCTCTGGAAATTTTGGGGCAGAACCTGTTTTTGTTCCTTCCGAGGGAGGAAATGATGAGGATGAGGGTTACCTTTTATCACTTGTCTATGACCAAGATACAGATAAAAGTGATCTTATCATTTTAAACGCACAAGAGTTAAGTTCTGGGCCTTTAGCTAAAATCCATTTACCTCAGAGAGTCCCTTTTGGATTCCATGGGGACTGGATAAATATTTAAAAAATAAAAAGGGGAATAAGAATGCCTGAGATGACATTATTGGGGTGGTTTCATACTATCTTGGGAGTATTAGCCGTTCTAAGTGGGTTTTATACTTTATATAGATATCGAGTTATTTCATTCGAAGAAAGCTCAGGAAAAGTATATATTTTAGTGACTTTGCTAGTGGCGGGATCGGCCCTGGGTATTTATAACCAAGGCGGTTTTGGAGTAGCACATATTTTAGCGGTTCTCACACTAATTGCTCTTGCTGGTGGATACATTATGGAGCGCTATAAGTGGTTTGGATCTTTCTCAAAGTATTTTCAAGCATTGGGCTATACCTCCACATTGCTTTTTCACATGATTCCTGCAATTACAGATTTTCTCAGAAGACTGCCTGTAGGTGATACTTTCATAGACTCGTTTGAGGATCCTTTGTTGCTGAACTTCCATCTGGCTTTCCTCATTGTTTATGTAGTTGGTATTATTGCTCAAATGATTTGGTTAAAGAGACAGGGTGCTTAAAAAATTTTTAAAGTTTAAGGGAGAGAATATTTATGGAAACAGTTTTAGTTACAGGTGGTACAGGTTTTATTGGACTTCATTGTCTTCAACAATTGCTTGATAAAGGATACAAAGTTAGGACCACTATAAGATCAGAGTCTAGGAAACAAGAAGTGATGGAAGCCATGAAAAAGCATTCTTCTAATTGTGAAAACTTAGAATTCTTTATTGCAGATTTATTGAGTGATGATGGGTGGAAAGAAGCTGTTGAGGGATCAAAATACGTCTTACATGTCGCCTCTCCATTTTTTCTAGGCGAACCAGAAAATGAAGATGTATTCATAAAACCTGCTGTTGAAGGTACTCTCAGAGTCTTAAAAGCATGTGCAGATGCTGATGTTAAAAAAGTTGTATTAACTTCATCTTTCGCTGCTGTGGGGTATGGGCATTCTAGAGAGAAGGAAATTTATAGTGAAGGAGATTGGTCTAGCACAGATGGCGAGATTTCATCTTATGCAAAAAGCAAAACTCTTGCCGAGAAGGCAGCATGGGAATTTGTTGAGAATTTGGAAGAATCTAAGAAATTTGATCTCACTGTTATTAATCCGGTTGCCGTTACTGGGCCAATGCTTACTAATGATATTGGTAGTTCAAATGATTTTCTACTTAAACTTATCTCAGGATCTATGCCCGCGTGCCCCAAGATACATATGGGCTATATAGACGTAAGAGATGTCGCTAAGGCGCATATTTTCTCAATGACAGAAGAGAAGACCAATGGAGAACGAATTATAGTAAGTGAAAATGAAATGTTTTTCGCTGAGGTAGGTAAAACTTTAAATGAAGCTGGATTCAAAAAGTCGCCTACCAAAGAAATGCCTAATTTTCTTGTCAAAATAATGTCCTTATTTGTTGGTGAGTTAAAAGGCCTATTGTCTGCTTTAGATAGAAAAGGTGATATAGATAAAACAAAGGCCAAAAGTTTTTTTAACTGGGATTACATTTCAACAGAGCAATCAGTAACAGAAACAGCCCAACAATTACAAGAAATGGGATTAACGAAATAGTAATGCAACAAAGACAATTTAAACCTTTTGAATCTGTAAGCGCTCTGACTTTGGGCGGCGGGGGACTGGGTCAAGTTTGGGGAGAGACTACAAGAGAAGAGGCAGTTGCAACCGTGAATCTTGCTATAGAAAAAGGCATAACTCACCTCGACGTTGCGCCAATGTACGGAAAGGGAGAGGCCGAGAGAGTTGTTGGTGAAGTTTTTAAAGGGAAAGATTTAGGTGATGTAAAAATTACTACAAAATGCAGATTAGGAACGTTACCAGATGAAGAAGTGTATGAGCGCTTAATTTCTTCTCTTAACAAAAGCCTTGATAATCTCAATATGAATAGAGTTGATCTTTTTTTGCTGCATTCACAGTTAAGGCAAGATGATTTTCAGCTTTATACACTCAATGAGCACAGAGAGACGAACACAACATCACTTTCTTGTTATTACAACGCAGTTATACCAGCCTTTGAAAGATTAAAAGAAGAAGGCAAGATTGGTAGCTGGGGTATAGGTGGTTTAGGCCAAACTCAAGCAATTCTCGAGGCTTTAAACCACGAAATTCAACCTGAAGCTATTCAGTGTGTTGTTAATCCTTTAAATTCAGCCGGTGCTATAGGATATGTTGATCAAAATTTTGATCCTCAAAAAATCCTTACAGAAAGTCAAAAAGTTGGAGTACCAATACTTGGAATTAGAGCAGTTCAAGCTGGAGCATTAACTTTAGAAATGGATAGAGAGCCGCACCCATCGGGTTTTGATGTAAAAGATTTCGAAGATTATGATAAAGCCGAACCTTTTAGAAAGTTAGCCTCCGAATGGAAAATGAATCCATCAATTCTTGCGCACAGATATGCCCTGAGCGTAGAAAAGGTTTCTTCAGTAATTTTAGGGGTCAAAAATAGAGATGAACTTTTAGAATGTTTAGATGCTGAATCAACGGGACCAATCACTCAGGACCAAATTATTGAAATAGATAAAGTTCTATCTAAATAGAATAAACTAAATGAAAAGATTTATTCTTCCATTGTTGTTATTCTCAAGTTTAATAATGCCAAATGAGAGATTTAAAAATACTGACGAGGATGCCGCAGGAAAGTCTTTTAGAGAATTTTTAAAATGGTCTTTCACAAATAAAAAACCTGAACTTGTAGCGATTGATTCCTCTGATGAGTGGAAAGAGCTTACTCCCACCTCAACCGATTATCTCGTTTGGATTGGGCATGCAACCTATCTTATTAATAAAGACGGGTTAACTATTCTTACCGATCCTGTTTTCTCAAAAAGAGCTTCCCCCGTCAGATTTGCAGGACCCAAAAGGCTAATACCTCCCGCAATTCCTATAGATCAGTTGCCTAATATAGATGTTATTACAGTTAGCCATAATCACTATGATCATTTGGACTTACGAAGTCTTAAGAAGATCTATAAAGCAAATCCTAACGCAATATTCTTGGTTCCCAAGGGAGACAAAAAGAGGCTAGAAAGAAGAGGTATAGAGAATGTTAAGGAGTTTCTTTGGTGGGAAGACATTGAAATTAAGGGATCAAAATTTACTTTTACTCCGGTTCAACATTGGTCGGCAAGAGGTATTGCTGATAGAAATAAAAGTCTATGGGGTGGCTGGTTTATGAACCTTAGATCAGAGATTATTTACCACGCAGGAGATACAGGGTATTCCGGTGATTTTATTGAAACAAAAAAACGACTGGGCTCTCCTTCTCTTAGCTTGATTCCCGTAGGAGCTTATGCACCCAGATGGTTCATGAAAACAAATCATGTAAATCCACCTGAAGCAATTCAAGTGGCTATCGATCTTGAATCTGAAAGAAACTTTGGAATGCATTGGGGCACTTTTCAGTTAACAGATGAAGAGATTATGGAACCGCCAGAGCTTTTAAATCAAGCTCTTGAAGAGCGAGGCTTATCTAAAGATTTCTTTAAAGTCTTAAAACCTGGACAGGTTGAGGGCTTTTAAAATCTTGGTTGAAAGACAACTAATATAACTATTACCAGTAAAAGTATCGTCGGTATTTCATTTATGACTCTAAAAAAATTTTCTGATTTTGTGTTGGAATCGGCCTCAAAACTTATTCTGAGAAAATTCAGATAAAAGTGAAAAAGAGTCATACCCATGACAAGAAACATTTTTAAAATTAGCCATATTTCTAAACCTTTGTAAGCTAAAAGAACTAGGCCCGAGATCCAAACAAAAATAAGAGATGGGTTGGCTATTATCTTTAGTAGCTTTGACTCCATCACTTTAAAGGTCTCAGAAGCGTCTGAGCCTATTTCCTTGGTGGAGTGATATACAAATAGTCTTGGAAGGTAGAAGAGGGCTGCCATCCAGGTAATTACAGAGATTATATGAATGGTTTTAAAAATTAAGTATGTATTCATCTAATCCCACTTAGCAGTAGGCGGCATAGACATCAATATAGCGTCCGAATTGCCCCCAGTTTTTATGCCAAATGCAGTTCCTCTATCCCAAAGTAAATTAAATTCAACATAACGACCTCTTTTGATAAGTTGTTGCTCTTTTTCCTGTTCTGTCCATTCCTCATCCTTAAGATTTCTGATAATTGTTGTAATCGCTTTTAAGGTGGATAAACCTACTTCTTTTATAAAGCTAAAATCTTTATTCCAATCATCTGTTTTTAAGTGATCTATAAATATTCCACCTTCGCCTCTAGCTTCTGACCTGTGCGGAAGATAGAAATATTCATCACAAGCCTTTTTATATCTCTCGTAATAATCTGGATCAGCCGAATCACAAGCCTCCTTCATGCATTTGTGAAAGAACTTAATTTCATCATCTTTTTTTATTGTTGGGGTTAAATCCCCACCACCACCAAACCAGGAATCTCCAGTAACGATATACCTAGTATTAAAGTGAAAAGCAGGTACTTTGGGTGATTGCATGTGTGCCACAAGACTGATGCCACTTGCCCAGTAGTTAGGAGCTTCATCTGTGCCCTTAACTTCAGATTTAAAATCATTATCAAATTTTCCGGATACCGTAGATATATTTACACCAACCTTTTCAAAGACTTCACCTTTCATGAGGCTCATCTCTCCGCCTCCTTCAAATTTATGATCCCAGTTCTTTCTTTCAAAACTCCCGCCATCTATATCGACAAATTCTTCGCAGAACATATCTCTTAGTTCTCTGAACCAAGAAGAAGTTAGGGATTTTTTTTCCTCAATATCCATAAATTAAAATGATGCTCTTATTCTTTTTACAAACTCTTTGACGTTTTCCTGAGGCGTTGTTTTCAGAACTCCATGGCCTAGCCCACAAACCCAGCCAGATCTATCTTCTGGAGATAGCACTGACATTTGTTCTATGAAAGTATCTAATTTGGGTAAGAATTCTTCATGGGGGAGAGTCAAGAAATGCTCACTAAAATTACCCTGCACAAACCCATCTGTAGTTTTTTTAAAGTACTCCCTAAGGTCAATATTAGAGTCTAGGCCTATTCCTGCTAAATTAATCTCAGGGTTATTTTGCTTCGCAATAATGGCCTCATAGTTAATACCATCCTTGGCGTAATAGCCTACTTTATTTGGAAATTCCTTAGCCAGTGCATTAAAGGTTTTATCGAGATAGATATTTAAATCTTCTTCAGCCAGCAGATGTGCGTTAGAGTCAAAGATCATTACCACCTCAGCTCCCGCATTTAATTGTAATTCCACATTCTCTTTTAGTAGTGGAAGAATCACGTTATCTAGAAGGCCTATTTGGAAATTACTAAAATTTAATTCCCTAGAATCTTTACTAATGTTGCATGCATATGCAATTAAGGTCCAAGGTCCACCGACAAAACCTATTAATGACTTATCACTGGGCAGTCTTTCAATGGTTCTTTCAATGGCTTCTCCCTGAAACTCCATAAAGTTGATAGGGTTTTGATTTACAAGAAGGCTCTCGGCGTTATCTTCGTCCAGATGGAGCCCAAATTGAGGTCCTGGGTTATAAGATAGGTCCATACCAAGTGCTTCAAGAGGAAACAATATATCGCTAAACAGAATCGCTACGTCAAAATCAAATTCGTTAATAGGACCCATTGCTGTTTCGGCAGCTAGTCTGGGTTTTTTGCAAAGCTCTTCAAAAGTATGATCTTTCTTTAAGCTTTGATAATGATCATGATATCGACCAGCTTGTCTCATGAGCCATATAGGCGGGCAGGCCTGTGGCCTTCTTGTTATGGCATTTATGAATTTTTTATTAGGCAAGGTTTTGCTGGTTTAACTTTATTGCTATTTCATTAGCAGCATAGGTGAGAACACAATCTGCTCCAGCCCTTTTAAAGCTTAATAAGGATTCCTCTAGGACTTCATCTGCCAACCAATCATTCTCTATTGCTGCTTTCAGCATGGCATATTCACCACTTACCTGATAAGCAAAAGTAGGTACTTTAAAAGTATCTTTAACTGCTTTAATAACGTCTAGGTAAGGCATCCCAGGCTTGACCATAACTATATCGGCACCTTCCTCAATATCCATTTTGACCTCATGCAATGCTTCTTCAATGTTTGCAACAGACATTTGGTAAGTATCCTTACTTCCAGCACCTAGGTTTGTAGAAGATCCTACAGCATCTCTAAAAGGACCATAAAATTTTGAACTATATTTTGCAGCATAAGAAAGGATAATTGTATTAGCAAAGTCATTAGATTCTAATGAATCTCTAATACCCGCTATCCTACCATCCATCATATCTGAAGGAGCAACCATGTCCGCTCCAGCTTTGGCGAGAGTCAGGGCTTGTTCAATCAGAAGAGAAAGACTTTTATCATTTTCTACATATCCATTTTCATCTAATACTCCATCATGACCATGTGAAGTATAGGGATCTAAAGCTACATCTGCGATCACCGCCAATTCTGAATTTTTCTTTATTTGCTTTATGGCAGTACAAACTAAGTTGTCTTCATTTAAGGATTCACTTCCTTGGTCATCTTTTTTTTCAGGGTTTATAACTGGAAATATGGCAACAGCTTTTATTTTATTATTTTGGATTTTTTCTATTTCTTTATCTAAAGCATTTAGCCCATACCTATTTATCCCTGGCAACGAATCAATGCTTTCAATTCCATCTAAATCTTCTTTTACAAAGATAGGTTGTATTAAGTCATTTACTGACAAACTGTTTTCTGCAACTAAACTTCTTATAGACGAAGTAAATCTTGCTCGTCTTAATCTTGATTGGGGAAATTTTCGTGATACGTTCATACTAATTGAAAAATGAGCGTTTCATTATACCTTAGGCAAAAGAGGTATTTTATTTTATCTTGCTTCTTATGGCTTCATTCCAGCTATCAAAATCTAAAAACGCAGAAACGTTTGGTACTATTTTTTTTATCAGCTCAAAAGTCTTTCCAAGTCCACAAGCGTGATTTCGCTCTTTAAGTTCAGGATATTTTTTTATGGCTAACTCAAATGAGCTTGCACTCATCCAATAGAAGTAATCACATTCTAAAAGTCTTTCAGAAACATCGAGAGGATTTAATTCGTATGTAGATAAAACCGATTTTGCCTCATTTAAATTATCTTTATGGGATACTTTTAACCAACTTACCTCTTTAAATATACTTTCCTCTGGAGAGTTATTTTCGCCAAGACTATCTGAAGTTCCGTTAACCCAATACCCTTTTTGGGCTAAAGATTTCCAGGTATCAATGCCGCTAGTCCAGATGATATTAGAATCATCTATCAATTTAGTATTTTCTATAGCATTTGATCTGCTGACGTAAACCCCCTGATTCTTAACTTTTTTCAAAACTTCAATAGAATCAAGAATTGGTTTTCTTTCGAAAAACCTTTGCTCATCTCTATTTTTGGGGAAATAATTTTTATGATTTAAAGAATCAAAATAATTTTCTACATTATTACTAAGTGATCTTTCCGATAGATCTAACCCTGCTTCAGTCTCACCTCTTATTGTGATTAGCCTACCTGCTTCTAAGATTTCATGACTAACACCTATTTTTTGATGACATCCGCCGCCATATGATTTCAATATGGTTCTTTCGATTTCAACCGAATCAAAAACTTCTTGATTGGAAATAGTAGAAACAATTCCTTTAACTGCTTCATCATCCTGACGGGCTTCGATTGCGAGAGCGCCCTGAGCAGCTGCACAAGGATTTTGAGATAAAGGAAGTACCATCCATTTTAGATTTTTCTGGATATCAAGAAGAGATTTTTTATCTTTCTCAAATTCACCACTTTTGTCTTGCATGAATCTATCAATGGCTGCTTTAGCTACAACCAAACCATCATCATCTCCTTCAATCAACTTTGTTAGTCTGGTATGAATATTCCCCCTGACATCTTTAAACTTTATATTTGACTTAAACGGTAGTGCTGATGGCAAGAAGGTGGACAGATTCTTTTCTCTCCTTGGCGAAGAGCTCAGGATAGTGAGATCATTTTTACCGATGCTATCTATCTTTAAAAAGAGCATATCTCTCATATCTGCTCTTTCAAGCGTACCAATTATCTCTGTGCCTTCTTCTAGATCTACTGGCAAATCTTTCCATGAATGCACAGCAATATCTGCAACTCTGTTGATAAGATCGTTCCTTATGTCGTTTGTAAACACTCCAATATCAGGCATCTTATTCAAGGGAGTAGTTAAATCTTCATCACCAAGAGTATTTTTATACAGATGTGATATCTCAATATCGGGGAAAGATTTTGATATTCTTTGAGCTACAAGCAACGCTTGAATCCTTGCTAGAGGACTTTTCCTAGATGCTATTTTTAAGGCTTTCAAAATAGGTTTAAATGAGAATTATTCTTAATTACTTTCGCGCAAAAGATTTCAATTACAATGCAATCCGCGTCAACCATAATTATATTAACTTTTCTTAGTAATTAATTCATGAACTACAAAAAATTCTTTTCAGACGAACTCATATCATTAAAATCTCAAGGCCTCTATAGAAAGTTTAGAGCTATAAATAGAAATAAATCTAGCTTTCCTAAGGCTACCGAGAGATTCGAAGGACAAGAAAGAGAAGTTGAAGTTTGGTGCAGCAATGACTATCTGAACCTCAGCCAGCACCCAGAGGTTACCAAAACATCCGTGGAAGTCATAAACGAGCTTGGTACAGGATCTGGCGGAACAAGAAATATATCTGGTACTTCGACCTATCACGTTGATCTTGAAAATTTATTGGCAGACCTGCACAAGAAAGAATCAGCATTACTTTTTCCTTCAGCATATACCGCAAATCAGTCAACTTTATGGACGCTCTGCAAAAACCTTGAAGGGGTAGAAGTATTTTCTGATGAGCTTAACCACGCCTCACTAATACAAGGCATAAAGAATGCGAATGTTGAATGTCATGTCTTTAGGCACAACGATACTGAACATTTGGAAGAACTTTTAAAGACAGCTAATGCAAATACGCCAAAAATAATTGTTTTTGAATCTTTATATTCTATGGAAGGTCTCCGTTCTCCTCTTCAAAAGATTATTGAACTTGCCAAGAAGTATGATGCACTAACTTACCTAGATGAGGTCCACTCAGTCGGACTTTATGGACCTGAAGGTAGAGGTATTACTGCTGAGAAGGGGCTCGAAGAAGATATAGACATTATCAACGGCACTTTGTCTAAATCATTTGGTCAAATGGGTGGTTATGTCGCAGCTAATTCTGACATTATTGACTATATTAGAAGCTTTGCTCCTGGATTTATTTTTACTTCTTCTATGAATCCTTCGATAGCTGCCGCTTCAATAACTAGTATAAAAATTGCAATGGAATCTGAACATCTTAGGGACAATATTAGACTTAATTCAGACCGAATAAGATTGGGCTTGAGAGATCTTGAAATTCCTTTTCTTGAAAATGATAGTCACATTATCCCAATACATTTATATGATCCTAGATTATGTAAAGGTGCGGCTAATCTTTTAATTGAAAAACATGGAATATACATTCAACCTGTTTTCCATCCTACTGTTCCAAAAGGTGATGAAAGGTTCAGAGTCACTATCACGCCTCGACATGAAGCTAGTGATATAGATCATTTTTTGAATGCTTTAGATGATGTATGGAAATCTATGGATTTAAAAAGGGCAGAGCCTACAGAAGCAGAAAAAACAGCAGTTTCAAGAATCTACTAGTTATAGATCTCCCTTCGCTCTTACTTCACTCTGGTCTACGGTGAACTGTTCACCATATCGAGCTTCAAGTTTCTTTTGATTTTCTGAAATCACTTCGACTGGATCAAGCTCTAAAGCCATACAAGCTGTAACCCAATACCACATCACATCTCCTAATTCTCTTTTCATATGAAAGATATTGTCTTGATCGGCTGGCTTACCTTGCAGAATCATTTTTTTGACTATTTCTACAAATTCTCCTGTCTCACTTCCCAGACCAAGAGCAGCAGTAAGCAAACGAGGGGTGTCGATAGGCGAATTATCCTGAATATTATCTAAAGACTTTTTTAAGTCTTCTATTTTTAAGCTCGGATCACTGGTTACTTTTGTTACAAAATCACAATAAGTTTCAAAGAATTTTTCTGTATTTTCCATAGCTTAATGATACCTAAAGAATATGATATTAATAGGTGCTTTAAAAAAATTAAATGGACCAATTTTTTTCTAATTTTCACAGAATAACTCAAGATTGAAAAACGATTCTTAGTTAGAATATGCAGGTGGATGTATCAGAAATCTTCGAAAGTTTAAATGAACCCCAAAGGAATGCAGTAACCTCTGAATCTAAAAATTTACTTGTTCTTGCAGGCGCAGGCTCAGGAAAAACAAGAGTTATTGCTCATCGAGTAGCGTGGCTTATTAAAGCTGAAAATATAAATCCTCATTCAATCTTAACTGTTACTTTTACCAATAAAGCTTCTAGAGAGATGCGTGGAAGAATTGAAGACATTGTCCAAGAAGAGATGGGAAATTTTTGGTGTGGAACTTTTCATGGAATCTCTCATCGATTATTAAGGACTCATTGGGAGGAAGCTGGTCTCAGAAAGGAATTTGCAATTCTGGACTCAGAGGATCAATACAGGGTAATTAAGAGAGTAGTTAAGTCAATGGGATTAGATGATACCAAGTGGCCTCCTCGGCAGATTCAATGGTTTATAAATAAGCAAAAAGATGAATGCAGAAGATCAAAAGATGTAGAAGTGGCAGATGACTATTTCGCCGAAAAGATGGCCGAAGTATATAAGGTTTATGAAGAGCTATGTGAGAGAGAAAGTTTAGTAGATTTTGGAGAATTGCTGCTTAGGGTTTATATATTACTCAAAAGCAATGAAGAGGTCTTGAAGCACTATCAAAGAAGGTTTAGCCACATATTAGTAGATGAATTTCAAGATACTAATGAAGTCCAATATCAGTTTTTGAGACTTCTAGCTGATGGCGGCGCATGCTTTATGTCTGTAGGAGATGATGACCAATCAATTTATGGATGGAGAGGTGCAAAAAGTGAAAACATAAATAGATTTACAACTGATTACAAAAATACTGAAATAATCAGACTAGAGCAAAACTATAGGTCAACCTCAGTTATTTTGAATGCTGCAAATGCAGTCATTAAAAATAATCAAG
The DNA here is from genome assembly GCA_902606175.1 of uncultured SAR86 cluster bacterium. Taxonomy (GTDB): domain Bacteria; phylum Pseudomonadota; class Gammaproteobacteria; order Magnimaribacterales; family Magnimaribacteraceae; genus Magnimaribacter. The sequence goes on from CACLEZ010000002.1 coordinate 89,484, forward strand.
GAAGAATGGGAAAGGAACTTTGGACTGATCAGAAAGAAGGTGAGCCAATTTCTATATATTCAGCTTACAACGAAGATGATGAAGCTAGGTATGTTGTCGGCAGCATACAGAATTGGGTAAACCAAGGAAGAAGTCTTGATGAAGTTGCGATTCTTTACAGATCCAATGCACAATCCAGAGTACTTGAAGAGGCAATTTTAAGAGAATCCTTACCATACAAGATTTATGGCGGTTTGAGATTTTATGAAAGAGCAGAAATCAAGAATGCTATGAGTTACTTAAGACTCTTATACGGTAGAGAAGATGATGCAGCATTTGAAAGGGTTATCAATATTCCACCAAGGGGCATAGGTGCTAAGACCATAGATATAGTTAGAGCTAAAGCCGCCGAGAAAAATATGTCTCTATGGAAAGCTTGTGAAGAACTAATAGACATCGAGGGCTTAACAGCTAGAGCAGCTCAATCTATTCAAGGGTTTATGTCTAGTTTCAATACTCTTGAGTCAGATACGAGAGATTTACAACTCAGAGATATAGTTGATATGGCCATTGAAAGAAGTGGGCTTATCGAATATCACAAGAAAGAAGCTGGTGAAAAAGGTAGGACGAGAGTTGAAAACTTATCGGAGTTAGTAGGTGCTGCCAGAGATTTTGAACCTGATTCTTTTGATGAACTAGAAGAGAGTGCCTTAAAGATGTTCATAGATCACGCTGCCCTAGATGCTGGAGAGACTCAAGCTTCAGAGCACGAGTCTGCAATACAACTTATGACACTACATTCTGCCAAAGGGCTAGAATTTCCTCTGGTTTTCATAACCGGATTTGAAGAAGGGCTCTTTCCACATAAATTATCTATAGAAGACCCAAATCAGTTACAGGAAGAGAGGAGGCTCTGCTATGTAGGCATGACTAGGTCTATGGAAAAATTATTTGTGACTCATGCAGAAATGAGAAATTTATACGGCTCTGAAAATTTTAATCCTGCTTCAAGGTTTTTAAGAGAGATACCTGATGAGCTAACCGTAGAGGTTCGCACAGGCGGTAATGTTTCTAGAACATCAAAAACTGGTTCAACCAGAATATCTGGTGAGGTTCCGGATACAAACTTTAAATTAGGACAAAGGGTCCTGCATGAAGCTTTCGGAGAAGGAGTGATTCTGAATTACGAAGGTGAAGGGGCTAATGCGAGAGTAGAGGTTAATTTTGATACAAGCAAAACTAAATGGCTCATGGTTGCTTACGCTAAACTGCAAAATATATAAAATAAGGCACTTAATATGAAAAGATTATTAGCTATAGGGACTTTCTTTGTTCTGGTTTCTTGTTCGAACACAGAAGAATCCATTGTGGAAGATCAAGGATGTTTTTCAAATGGAACAAAGAATTATAAATGGACTATGGTAACTACTTGGCCTAAAAATTTTCCTGGACTAGGCATGGGACCAGAAAATTTTTCTAAATATGTAAATGAAATGACTTGCGGAAGGATGCAAATAAAAGTTTACGGAGCCGGAGAATTCGTCCCTGCTTTAGGTGTCTTTGATGCAGTTTCACAAGGAAATGTTCAACTTGGCCATGGAGCATCTTATTATTGGACTGGAAAAGTAAAATCTTCGCAATTTTTTACCGCAATTCCCTTCGGACTTACTGCACAAGAAATGAATGGCTGGCTTCATTATGGAGGAGGTATGGAACTCTGGGAAGAAGCTTATGAACCTTTCAATTTAATCCCATTGGCAGGAGGCAATTCTGGAGTACAGATGGCCGGATGGTTTAAAAAAGAAATTAACACTTTAAGCGATCTTAAAGGTCTTAAGATGAGGATACCTGGCCTAGCTGGTGAAGTATTTACCAGGGCAGGTGCCGAAACCGTAACTTTACCGGGAAATGAAATTTTTCTTTCTTTGCAACAAGGCGTAGTTGATGCTGCCGAGTGGGTTGGACCTTATAATGATTTGACTTTCGGTTTCCATCAAGTAGCTGACTACTACTATTATCCTGGATGGCATGAACCAGGTTCAACTTTAGAAATTATAATTAATAAAGAAGCCTATGAAGGATTGCCAGATGATTTAAAGGCCATAATTAAATATGCCGCTAAGTCAGCTAATCAAGAAATGCTCGATGAATATACTGCAAGAAATAATAAAGCTCTCACAGAACTTGTTGAGAAGCATGATGTTGATCTTAGGAAGTTACCAGATAGCGTCCTTATAGAATTGAAAAAAATAACTGATGAAGTCATGGAAGATTTTATTGAAGATGATCCAATGGCACAGAAGGTTTATAAGTCTTATACAGAATTTAAAGACCAAGTAATCAACTATCATAGGATTTCTGAAAAGGCATACATAGATACGAGAGAATTGGATTGAAGAATTTAGAAGTCAAATACATAGGACTGGAAAAGTATCAAGATACTTGGAAGCGAATGCAGGATGCAATAAATTTAAAGTCAGGAAATGAACCAGATGAGTTGTGGTTTGTAGAGCATTATCCTGTTTATACTCTCGGGCATGCTGCTGAAGAGAGAAATATTATTCAAAATAATAATATTCCCGTAATAAGAACAGATAGAGGTGGCCAGGTAACTTATCATGGTCCAGGACAGTTGATGATCTACTTCCTCTTAAATTTAAGGAGGCTGGGCTGGGGTCCAAAAAAATTAATTTGTGAGCTTGAAGGTGTAATGATTGATCTCTTAAGTAAATATGGAATAGATGCAAAAAGAAAAATTGGTGCTCCTGGTATATATGTTCAAGAAAAAAAAATCGCTTCAATAGGCCTCAAGATAAAAAAAGGTCATTGCTATCATGGTATAAGTTTAAATGTTGATATGGACCTAAAACCTTTTAAAGGAATAGTTACCTGTGGAATTGACTCTCTAGAGGTTGTGCAACTTAAAGATCTAGCAGATGTCTCAATGAAGAGAATTAAACAAGATTTGGTGAACATACTAAGAGAGCATGATTCTAAGGCTGCATAATGGAAAACTTAATACCTACTAAAACTATTAAAGAAAATGGTGTGGTTGCTGTAAAGAATGGCATAAAACCAAATTCAAATAAGCTGATTCCGATCGAAAGAAAGCCTACATGGCTGAGAGTAAAATCACAAAACTCAAGGAAGTATAGAGAGCTAAAGAGTATTGTCTCCGAAAAGAAGCTCCATACTGTATGTGAAGAGGCAATGTGCCCAAACATCCAGGAATGTTGGAGCCATGGCACAGCAACTTTTATGCTGCTTGGTTCTGTTTGCACCCGTGCTTGCAAATTTTGTGCTGTTGACACTGGAAACCCCAAAGGGCAATTAGATAAAGATGAGCCTATAAAAGTAGCTAATTCAATTGCTTATATGGATTTAAAATACGCAGTTTTAACTTCTGTTAACAGAGACGACTTAAGTGACGGAGGTGCTGGACATTTTTCCGATACCATTCGAGCCATTAAAGAAAAGGCTCCAGAGGTAATCATTGAAGCATTAGTTCCAGATTTTTTAGGAAATACGAAATCCATTGAAATACTTTTAGACTCCAATCTAGAAGTATTTGCTCAAAATCTAGAAACGGTAAGTAGATTGACTAAACGTGTACGTGATCCTAGGGCTGGATATGATCAAACCTTAGAAGTCTTATCTTTTACAAAGCTGCACTCTCCAGAAATTATTACAAAAACAAGTTTAATGTTTGGACTTGGTGAGACTGAAGAAGAGATCTTGATAGCTTTTGAAGATATAAAAAGAGCAGGAGTAGACGTACTCACACTTGGTCAATATATGCGACCTACTATAAATCACTTACCAGTTGAAAAGTGGTATACGCCTGATGAATTCGATTATTTCAAAAAGATTGCGATTGAAATTGGTTTTCTGGAAGTTGCTTCTGGACCAATGGTACGTTCATCCTATAGAGCCGATAGAATAGCTCATCTTGTATAGAGACTAATTTCCGTAAACTGCCTGTGGAAGAGCGGTTACCAAGTCCGGAAAAATAGCTAGAGCTATTAAAACTCCAAGCTGAATCAGAATAAAAGGGATAACTCCCCTATATATATCCTTTGTTGCAAGAGTATCTGGTGCTACACCTCTTAAATAAAATAAAGCAAAACCGAATGGCGGGGTCAAAAAGGATGTTTGAAGATTTATGGCGATCATTATTCCTAGCCAAATGGGGTCAACTCCTAGCATTAATAATGCTGGTCCAACAATAGGAACTACAACTAGTGTAATTTGAATAAAATCTAATATAAAACCTAGTAGAAAAATAATCACCATAACGACCAATACAGCACCAAGTGCTCCTCCCGGTAATTCTGTAAAGATACCGGTTATAAGATCATCTCCTCCAAACCCTCTAAATACTAATGAGAAAATTGAAGACCCTAAAAGTATCATAAAGACCATCGCAGTTATTTCGGTAGTAGTCTCAACAGCTTCCGTAAGGTTTGTCCTGGTTAAACTGCTTTTACTGACAGCAAGTAAAATAGCTCCGAGAGCTCCAACACCAGCTGCTTCCGTTGGAGTAGCAATGCCTAAAAGAATAGATCCCAATACAGAAGTTATTAAGATAAATGGAGGTAGTAAAGATGTCAGTAATATTTTCCACCTTCCAGAGACTATCGTTACTTCTTGTGATGGAGCCATCTTAGGTGAAAGATAAGCTCTGATGATTACATAAATTGCGTAACAAAATACCAGAATAAAGCCGGGAATGATTGCTCCCATAAACAGATCACCTACTGAAACAGTTCTTGCAGAGAAATTACCAATACTCAGCTGAGATTGTTGATAAGCAGCCGAAAGAACATCTCCCAATATTACTAATGCTATTGAAGGCGGAATGATTTGGCCCAGAGTTCCTGTAGCGCAGATAGTTCCCGCTGAGAGACTAGGATCATAGTTTCTAGACAACATAATAGGCAAAGAAATCAGTCCCATCGCTATAACTGTGGCACCAACTATTCCTGTGCTTGCTGCTATTAAGGCTCCAACGAATATGACCGAGATAGCTAGACTACCTCTAAACCCACCAATAACCTCTGCCATATTACTAAGTAAGTCTTGAGCTAGATTTGATTTTTCTAGCAGAACACCCATGAAAACAAATAAAGGAACAGCCACAAGAGTCATATTTGTCATATCTCCATAAAGCCTATTTGGAATTGCCCCTAAGAAAGCACTTTCAAAGGTTCCTGTTAATACTCCTAGTCCAGCAAAAATAAGTGCAGTTCCTGCTAATGAAAAAGCCACAGGAAATCCTGCTAGTAAAACTAAGCAAATAACACCAAACATCAGCAATGGTATGAATTCAACCATGGTGCTTAATAACTAGATATGATTTTAGGATTTCAGAAAGACTTTGAAGAGAGAGCAAGGCTGCAACTGCGATGAGCAAAGATTTTTGTATGTAAACAAAGGGAAGACCATCTGGTTCAGGTGAAACTTCCATAATTCTCCATGAAAATTCTACGTAACCCCATGAATACAAAAGTATTGTCCAACAAACAGGTTGCAGGAAAATGATATTACCGAGTAAATCTACAAGAGCTTTTTTGGACTCACTAAAATTTCTGTAGAAGATGTCTACTCTTACATGAGCTCCTCTTTTTAAGGCAAATGCAGCTCCAAGAAGGAATAGACTGCCATGAAGATACAGAACTACATCTTGCAAGAAAACAGAACCCATATCCAGGCCATATCTCATTACAACGACTAGACAAGTTATAAGAACCATTATTGCAACGAACCACGAACAAATCTTTCCAGTCAATTCTGAAAATCTATCTAAATATCCACTAACGTTTTCCAAGGTAAATCTATTTTTGTTAACGAGAAATTCAATTATAATTGAGGGGAGGTATTTATGAACTTACAATTTACAAAAGAAGAATTAGATTTTCAAAAGGAAGTAAGAGACTGGATTAAGGATAATTATCCTGAAGACATGAAAGACAGACTCATGAACTCTCCCAATGGCCATGTTACTAAAGAGGAGCATGTTCAATGGCAACAAGCACTTTTTTCAAAAGGGTGGGCTGGTGTAAATTGGCCTAAAGAATATGGAGGTGCTTCTTTTTCAGCCTCACAAAAATATTTGTTCAGTAAAGAAATGGCAGCTGCAAGAGCCCCCGGCTTTACTGCCTTTGGTATTTCAATGGTTGCCCCTGTTATCATGGCTTTTGGATCTGACGAACAAAAAGCTAAATACCTTCCTGATATTCTTTCTTCAAAAGTATGGTGGTGTCAGGGTTATTCTGAACCTGGATCTGGTTCGGATCTTGCTTCACTAAAAACTAAAGCTGAAGATAAAGGCGATCACTACCTTGTTAATGGAGCCAAAACTTGGACAACAATGGCGCAACATGCTGATATGATTTTTTGTCTCGTTAGAACAAGTCAGGAAGATATCAGACAGAAAGGAATCTCTTTTTTGCTCATTGATATGCATTCTGAAGGAATCGAAGTCCAACCAATTAATACTTTAGATAATACTCCTATAGGACATCATGAAGTGAATACTGTATTTTTTGAGGATGTCAAAGTGCCCAAGGAAAACTTAATTGGTGAAGAGGGCAAGGGCTGGACTTATGCAAAATATTTATTGGAGTTTGAGAGAGGTAACGGCTATTCCTCAGAGCTTTACCAACAGCTTCAACAGCTAAGAGCAAAAGCGGAGCTAGAAGATGTAGGTGGTAATAAGTTATCAGATGACCAAAGTTTTATGGAAGAAATTGCAAAATTAGAAGTTCAAATTAACGCAATGGAAGCAACTGAGCTAAGGATATTAGGAAGCCTATCAGCCGGTCAGAATGTCGGTCCTGAGTCATCTCTTTTAAAAACTAGAGGGACTGAAATAGGCCAAGCTATAACTGAACTAGCAGTTGAACTGGTGGGTTATTATGGAGTGCCATTTCACAATCCTGGTCCTGAAATCGGAAATAATGAACCTGCTATAGGTAGTAGATTTGCGAATACTGCTGCACCTAGATATTTTAATTATAGAAAGGCTAGTATTTATGCTGGTTCTAATGAAATACAAAGAAACATAATGGCAAAATTAGTTTTAGGTTTGAGTTAATGCTGATATTAGTATCTCCTGCTAAGACTCTAGATTACGAATCAGACTTAAATATTGATGATTTCTCTGTTGCTTCACATCTTTCTGATAGTGAGATTCTCATAAAAGAATTACAGAAAAAGAGCCCAGATGACCTTTCTTCCTTAATGGGCTTAAGCGAAAAATTATCCGTTCTAAACTTTGAAAGAAATATGAATTGGACTAAGCCTATCAAACCAAACGGTACTTCTAGGCAATCCATCTTCGCTTTCAAAGGAGATGTTTATCAGGGTTTAGATGCACCTTCTCTTTCCAAGTCAGAAATTAACTATGCTCAAAAAAATCTGTGTATATTATCGGGGCTTTATGGATTACTAAAACCATTGGATCTTATGTATCCCTACAGATTGGAAATGGGGACTAAATTTAAAACTGAACGCGGTAATAATCTATATGAATTTTGGGGATCGAAGATAAATACCTCAATAAATCAAATTTCTAAAGAAAATAAATCAAAAGCAATTGTAAATTTAGCATCTGTAGAATATTTTTCAGTTCTCAAAAATAAAGAAATAAATTTACCAGTGATTAATCCTGTTTTTAAAGATTTTAAAAATGGCGAATACAAAATCATAAGTTTCTTTGCCAAGAAGGCTAGAGGAACAATGGCTAGATTTATTATTCAAAACAAGATTAAGAAAGCTGATGAGCTTCAAAACTTCAATCTTGATGGTTATCGCTTTAGTAAGAAGGAATCTAAAGAAAACTCTCCTGTCTTTCTGAGAAAAGTCTAAACGCCTACTTCTCCGTCTAAGTATTTTCTTCTTGGAAGCATATCTTCGAATTCCGGTTCTGTATTTTCTGCCTTGGCTTTAAATGCTACGGACATTTCATCGCTAATTCCAACTGCAGTATTCCACAATGCAATATGATTCAATGACTCTTCCACAGTATGATCTCTTCCATAATTAAGTGATTCTTTTGTTCCCGCAATAGCTAGAGGTCCTTTTGAGGCAATATCAGCAGCCACTTCCATAACTCTTTCCATCATTTCTTCTTTGGTTTCAAATACTTCATTTACAAGACCATGTTTCATTGCTTCTTCCGGAAGGAATCTTCTGCCTGTGTAGGCCAATTCTCTTACTACACCTTCAGGTATTAGTCTGGGAATTCTTTGTAAGGTACCTACATCCGCAGCCATACCAATATTAATTTCTTGAATACAGAAGAAAGCATCCGATGTGCAGTATCTCATATCTGTAGCTGTAGCGAGGTCTACACCACCACCTACACAAGCGCCTTGTACAGCCGCAATCACAGGTATTCTGGCTTTCTCCAAGCAAGTAATTGTATGTTGTAGATCTAGTGTCACCCGATATCCAGATTCTTTTCTCATACCCATATGAGCATTAGGTTGTTTATCTGAAGGAGAGAAATTAGCTAAATCCATTCCTGCACAAAAGTGTTTACCTTCTCCTGACAATACTATGACCCTCGCAGATGCGTCATCTGAGATACTTTCAACCAAGTGAGGAAGCTCGGACCAAAAAGCTTTATTCATGGTATTGAATTCATCTGGTCTAGACATTTTGATGTGAGCTATTTTGTTTGTAATTTCTAAATCAAAGCAAGTGTATTCCATTTTTATCTCCGTATTTCTAGACAGTTTCAGCTAAATTAATGATTTCATCAACTTTTACTTTTAGTTGATCGACATGATCAAACGCTTTGTTATGAGGCATCACAACTTTTCTTTCCCTGCTGAGCAGGTCTAGACCTTTTTTTAGCACTTGAGCACTCTCTATCAACTTAGTTTTGTTTTCCATATTAATTTTTTAAATGTCCTTCGGATGATATATTGTAGAAGAAAAGAGAGATTCAAGAAATGGAAGTTTCAAAATTAACAGAAATATCAAATTTAGTTCTTGAGGCTGTAGAACAGGCTTCTGATATTGTTATGGAAATATATAATTCTGATGATCTTAAAGTAGAGGATAAACATGACGGATCTCCTGTAACGATAGCTGATAAGAAATGTCACGAAATTCTCTTCAATTCCCTTAAATCTATTGATGCCAATATCCCCATATTGTCTGAAGAGGGCGACACTGAAGAAAATAAGGAAGATTTGTTTTGGTTAATTGATCCCTTAGACGGGACGAAAGAATTCATTAATAAGAATGGAGAATTTACAGTAAATGTTGCACTTATTGAAGACGGTACGCCAATTCTCGGTGTAGTATCTGCACCAGCAGTTCAAGAAACTTTTATAGGTTTCGCGGGAAGAGCTTTCAAGATACAAGGCAAAGAAAACATTGAAATAACTTCTCAAAAACAGAGTGAAGAATTCTGTCTTGTGACGGTGAGCAAAAGTCATAAGAGTGAAAAAGATCAGGCATTTATTAATCTCTGTGAAAAGAAATTTACTGAGGTTGAAGAACTACCAACTGGAAGTTCTTTAAAGTTGTGTCGTGTTGCAGAAGGCAAGGCAAATATTTACAGCAGGTTAGGTCCAACCTATCAATGGGATATCGCTGCCGGACAGGCAGTAGTAGAAGCATCCGGTGGCCTTATATCCAGTTTGAATGGTCAAGCTTTGACTTATGATTTTATTTCAGAGAAAAAAAATCCTTTATTTTATTGCTCAGGTGATCCGTCATATCCGTGGCAAGATATTTTCGCAAAGTTAATCTAAATCAAGAATAATCTTTCCAATATTCTCATCTGATTCCATTATTGAATGAGCTTTTTCGCAATCTTCCAAGGACAGAACCTGATAGATAATAGGTTTAATAGTGCCTGAATCAAATAGTGGCATTACTTTGCTAGAGAGATCATCCATAACTCTAGACTTTGTCTGCAAGTTTCTAGCCCTAATGGTTGATCCTATTACCTTATGCCTTTTTATCATTAAATGCCCAAGATTTATATTTGCTTTGGCACCGCCCATTAAACCAATAATAATTAACTTGCCTTCTAATCCAAGGACACTTAAATTTTTCTCAAAATACTCTGCACCTACAGGATCTAAGATGATATCTACTCCATTTGGAGACCATTCTTTAATCTTTGAAAATATATCTTTTGATCTAATTTCTCCTGCTGAAGCCCCTATGTTTAGACAGAAATCAATCTTTTCTTGGGTTCCTGCACTTACAAAACTATCACAACCAAAAGCCTGGGCTAACTGTATCCCGGCTGTTCCAATACCACTTGCTCCTGCGTGAAAGACAATTTTATCTCCTTCTTTCATATGGCCCTCTATGAAGAGATTCAGCCAACATGTGGCATATACTTCTGGAATTGAAGCACCTTCAGCCCAGCTTAGTTTCTGTGGCTTTAAAATTGCTTGGTGTTCAGGGCAAGTTACATATTCTGCATATCCCCCACCTGCCAAAAGTGCGATTACTTCATCCCCAGGCTTCTTAGAGCTTACATTTTTGCCAATACTCTCAATTATTCCGCTACATTCCAGTCCTAAAATTTCACTTTCACCAGCAGGAGGAGGGTATAAGCCGTTCTTTTGTGCAATATCAGCACGGTTCAGACCAGCTGCTTTGACCTTGATCAGTACTTCATTATCTTTTATTACTGGTAATTCAATGTCTTTAATTTCTAGTTTCTTCTCTATAATTTCTATAGCTTTCATAATTTTATAAATATCATCCTCTGGTCATCTCAATTTAGTTTAAAAATCAAAATTTGCACCTTTATTCACTTAAATTGTAAAATTCTCTTAGATTATGCCTAAAAAAGAGCTTAAGAGTGAAAATTCTGCAGGTACAGCTCTTCAGGAAATGGAGGCTCTAGCACCTGGTGGTGACCTTCAAGCTTATATAAATTCAGTGCATAGCATTGGTGTTTTAACCTCTGAAGAAGAAAAAAAACTTGCAGAAGATTTATATTATAGAAATGACCTTGATGCTGCTAGAAAGCTAGTTTTAGCACACTTAAGGTTTGTAATATACGTTGCAAAGACATATTCAGGATATGGCCTACCTGAAGCAGACCTTATTCAAGAAGGGAATGTAGGTCTCATGAAGGCAATAAGAAAATTTAATCCTGAAATGGGGGTCAGGTTGGTATCTTTCGCGGTGCATTGGGTTAAAGCTGAAATCCATGAATATGTTCTGAAGAATTGGAAAATAGTCAAAATAGCCACTACTAAACCACAGAGAAAGTTATTCTTTAATTTGAGAAGTAAAAAGAAGGGCCTTGGATGGTTAACAGAAGAAGAAGTAGAGTCCATGGCTAAAGATTTAGGGGTAAAACCTTCAGAAGTAAGAGAGATGGAAAAAAGATTAAGTGGTACTGATATGCCTTTTGATCCTCTTGCAGATTCAGATGATGATGAAGCTTCTTATTCCCCATCTCAATATTTGGAAGATGAAGATGCCAACCCTGCAGACATATTTGCAAAAGATAGCTTGGATGAAACGAATACTAGTCAATTATACGAAGCAATAAATCAGCTTGATGATAGAAGCAGAGATATACTTCAAGATCGATGGTTAGCAGATGAAAAACTTACGCTTCACGAGTTGGCTGAAAAATATGATATTTCTGCTGAGCGTGTTCGCCAAATAGAAAAAAACGCAATGAAAAAAGTGAAGCAGTCTTTCTCTGCAGGAGAATAACTTGCCTTTACAAGATAGACTCAAGAGCTTTGTCTTGAGGAGAGGGAGATTAACCTCTAATCAGTCAAGGGCGCTCTCGGAGCATTGGGACAAGTACATTCTAGATAATGAAGAAAAACTTAGTAATATCTGGAACCAAGACCCTTCAATTTTAGATATAGGTTTTGGGTCAGGAGAGACTACTGCATATTTAGCTAAGACAAACCCCGAAATGTTAATTTTAGGAGCTGAGGTTTATCTGTCTGGAATAGGATCTCTTTTAAGTAAGGCAAATGAAGAGTCATTAAATAATCTTAAAATATTAAACTCAGATATTGTTCCTTTTTTGGAAGATAAAGTATCAGACAACTGCTTTGATCTAATCTTAATGTTTTATCCTGATCCGTGGCCAAAGAGAAAGCATCATAAAAGAAGATTATTGCAAAAAGACTTTATTGACTTATTAAATAAAAAACTAAAACAAAACGGTATCTTCTACTTCAAAACAGACTGGGTTCATTACTTCGATGAAACAAAGAAGCTGGTTAATAATGATATAAATTGGAGAGTTTTGCATAAAGAGAATCTTAAGGAATATTTAGTAAATTTACCTAAGACATCCTTTGAGATGAAGGCCTTACAAGCAAAAAGAAAATTAAATGAGCTTATTCTTCAAAAGACTTGTTAATTAATTCAGAGACTTTGCTTAGTAGTTTTTTAAAAGCTTCAGATCTATGAGATATTATATTTTTTTCATCTTTCTCAAGTTCTGCGAGATGCTTCCCGTTCTCTGTAATAAATATTGGATCATATCCAAAGCCATTCGTTCCTTTGAATTCTCTGGCAATAGAGCCTTCAAGGGTTCCATAGCTTTGAATTATCTTTCCTTCAAAATATCCAACCAGACAACATCTAAATCTTGCACCTCTTTTGTCATCCTCAAGCCCATCTAAATTTTCAATTAATTTTAAGCAATTATCATTATCTAAGCCCGTTTTAGAATATCTCGCAGAGAATATTCCAGGGCTGCCATCTAATGCATCAACTTCTAGTCCAGAATCATCACCTATAGCAGGTATGCCTAATTGTTTTGAAATGTACTCAGCTTTTATTAGAGCATTTTCATAGAAGGTACTTCCTGTTTCCGGTGGTAGATCTTTTATGTTTTCAGGGATTTTAATGAAGTCATGTGATGTGCCCCTTGCCAATTCCTCGAACTCTTTAAGTTTGCCATTATTTTTCGTAGCAATAGCTATTTTCATTTAGAGATCTTATAAATGGCAGTGGTCGCAAATAAATTTGGTGCCACTTTAGCCAAGATACTTTCTTTCCCAAATTTATTAAAGAAGCATTTTTCTATTACATCGATTTCGCATTCACTACAAAGATTCTCAAAATCCTTAATGGTACATAAATGAATATTATCGGTATCATGCCAGGCACTTGGCAATGTTCCTGTCACAGGCATTTTTCCTGATAGTAAGAGATTAATTCTTGTGGTCCAATAACCAAAATTAGGAATTGTAACAATGCTCTCATTTCCAATTCTTGTTACTTCTTGAAGAGCTTTCTTGGGTTCCTTTAATACTTGAATAGTTTGGCTCATAATCACTATATCAAAACTACTGTCACTAAAATTCTCTAAACCTTCATCAATATTTTGATGAATAACATTTAGACCAGACTGGATGCATTTATTAATATCATCTTGATTTATTTCTACTCCTAGTACCGTAGACCCCCACTCTTTGGATAAAATATTCAATATTTCACCATCTCCACAACCTAGATCAAGAACTTGAGACTCTTTATCTATCCAATTTTTTATAACTTCAATTGTATTCATTTAATTTTCAAGAAAAGCCGATAAACCCTTTACATAATTTTCATTTGCAAACAAAAACGAGTCGTGTCCATGAGGACTATCAATTTCTAAGTAACTCACATTTTTTTTGGCTTCGATAAGAGCATTTACAATTTCCTTTGATCTTTCAGGAGCAAACCTCCAATCAGTTGAAAAAGATACTACTAATAACTGTGCTTCAATGGACTCAAAGGCATTTACCAATTTGCCTTCAAAATTACTTGCTGGATCGAAGTAGTCTAGAATCTTTGTCATGAGAAGATAAGTATTTGCATCAAAACTTTCTGAAAAAACATCACCTTGATACCTCAAATAACTTTCTATTTCGAACTCCGCATCATAACCAAAATTCAATTTTTCCTTTTTCAGTTCTCTTCCAAATTTGCTCCTCATTGCTTCTTCAGAGAGATACGTAATGTGCCCTACCATTCTTGCTAATTTGAGGCCTTGTTTTGGGTACTTACTTTTATCTAGATATCTACCTCCTTCAAAATCTGGATCATTTAATATGGCTTGTCTTGCAACTTCATTGAAAGCTATATTTTGTGCACTTAACTTTGGTGCTGCAGCAATAATTCCTGCTTTTTTTATTCTTTTCGGGAAAAGATAGGACCATTCTAGAGCTTGCATTCCACCTAGACTTCCTCCCATGACAGCATGCCATTTTTCAATGCCCAATGCATCAGAAAGTTTGGCCTGTGAATTTACCCAATCCCTTACTGTAATAATTGGAAAGTCAGGTCCATAATAATCTCCAGTATCATGGTTAATTGAACTTGGTCCTAGCGAACCGTGACAACCACCTATATTATTCGGGCAAACTACAAAAAATTTGTTTGTATCAACCGCTTTACCTGGGCCAATAAGCGAATCCCACCAGCCTGGTTTATCTTCGTTTTCATATTTTCCAGCAGCATGATGATTACCACTCAACGCATGACAGATAAGTATTGCATTCGTCGCATCTGCATTAAGAGCACCATAAGTTTCATAGACCAGTTCTATATCATTGAAACTTTGGCCGCACTCAAGCTCAAATTCACCCTCTAGAGTAACTTTTTGTGCCTTTACTGTTCCTATCGAATCACTCATAAAAAAACCTGTTTGCCTCGGCACAACAGGTTTAATTTAATGCATTAGCTGTATTTCAATTAAACGCCCGCAAGCTGTGTCAAATCGGCGAAAAAACTATTATATTGAATCTATCTCTAGAAACCAACTGATAGCCAAACTGGCAATCCAGATTCAATAGCAAACTGTACAAATATTGATTGCAAGAAGTTTAATAAGATGAATGCGAATATAGGTGAAAAGTCTAGCCCTCCCATAGGGGGTAAGAATATTCTAAATGGACTGAAAAACTTATCCGACATTTGTCTAATTAAAACTATGGCTGGATGAAAATTATTCCCAGCCACAAAACTTAAAATTATTCCTCCCAATAAAATCCACCAAACCATTTTAAGCATTAATAAAATAACTGAGTAAGTAGACCACATTAAAATCTTTACAGGATCATAATCAACTGATCCTGCCATGACAGCTAAATAAAAGGCTCCTGCCTGAATAAAAACAGCTACTAGGAATGAGGCTAAGTCTATGTTCCTGAAGGGCTTAATAGCTGATCTAAGAAATTGACTTGGCAAGTCTACTGCCCTAATTATTCCTTGGACTAAAGGATTATAATAATCAACTTTAAGAAGACGAAACATAAAGTTGAAAACTACACCAAGTGTAAAAACATCCATTAAAGCTTTGAAAAGGAAGAAGGTTGCTTCTGACATTAATCTTCTCCTAATTCGATTGATTTCTTTTCAGCAGCCATCATAGATTTGCTTATTATTTCCTTTAACCCCTTTTTCTCAAACTCCTCTATTGCTGTCTGGGTTACTCCTCCTGGCGACGTAACTTTCTTTCTTAATAGACTAGGGGGATCTTTTGATTTAAGGACTAGATTTGCAGCACCTGAAATCATCGATGCCAGTAAATTTTTCTTTTCTTGTTCCGATAAATGCAAATTTTTTGAAGAGTCCAGCAAAGACTCAATTAAGTAAAAAACATATGCTGGACCTGATCCAATTAGAGCTGTAAAGATATCTATATCTTTTTCATTAATCAGGGCAATTTTTCCCACACATTCAAATAAAATCTTAGCATTTTCTATATCCTTTGATTGCGCGTTACTGTTAGGACAGATTGCAGTCACACCTTTCATAATACTTGCAGGGGTATTCGGCATAGCCCTTATGACTCTAATGGAGGGTCCTAATTGAGATTCTATCTTTTCAATCTTTACTCCAGCTGCTATAGAGATTATCAGAATATCTTTATCTATAGCTATATCCTTTATTTCATCGATTACAGCTTGGACGATATTTGGTTTTACTGCGAGAATGAGGATATCGGCAATATCTATAACATCGAGATTATTATTTGTAGTTTTTATCCCGAAGTCCTTAGAAAGTTTTTCTATATGTTCTCGTTCTGGTGAAGAGGCAATGATCTTAGAGGCATTATGATCACTATTGATTAAGCCAGATATAAGTGCACTTGCCATATTACCAGCACCTACAAATCCTATAGTTTCATTAAGATTTTTCATTTTCTTGGACCAAATATACCTGTACCTACTCTTACCATTGTAGCTCCTTCCTGAATAGCTGCAGCATAATCTGATGACATTCCCATTGATAGGGTATCAAAGCTATTTCCTTTTTCATTTAATGCTAAAAATATATTCTTCACCATTCCAAAAACCTCTTTCTGCTCTCCTAGATTTTCCCTTGGTTTAGGTATTACCATCAATCCTCTTACTTTTAGATTTTCTAAAGTTTTAGTTTGGTCGATAAAACTATCAATCTCTTTTAAATCTAAACCAGACTTACTTTCCTCATTATCTATATTTATTTGGAGGCACACATTTAGAAAACCTCTTGATTTAGGTCGAGCATTATTAAGTTTCATAGCCACTTTTACACTGTCTACAGTATGTACCCAGTCAAAAATTTCAGCTATTCTTTTTGCTTTTCTTGACTGAATAGATCCTATGTAATGCCAGACTAAATCTTTTGATAAATTTTCAATTTTCTCTTCAGCCTCTTGAAGATAATTTTCACCAAAATGTGTTAAACCACTTTCATAAGCCTCTTTTATACTTTCGATCGTCTGTGCTTTACTTGCACCTATCAAGATTACTTCATCGGTCTTTCTGCCAGAAAGCTTACAATTTTCTTCAATATCTTGGTTAATCTTGTGTAAGTTGCTGGAGATCACTTTCTACATTTCATGAGGAGCGTTTATTCCCAGAACAGTTAGTCCATTATAAATAACTTGCTTTACTCCACTCAGCAAGAACAATCTAGAGTTCATAAGCTTCTGGTCTTCAACTATAAATTTTTCGGTATTGTAGTAACTATGAAAAATACTAGCCAAGTCTTTTAAGTAATAGCAAATTAAATGAGGCTCACTTGCTAGAGCTGCTCTTTCAATTAGAGGGGGGTACTGTTTAAGAATTTTCTGTATTTCTATCTCTTTGTTGGAATCTAATAATCCAAGTTCTGATGTGTTCAATTCTTCTTCTCTAGCATTGGACTTACGTAAAACACTACATATGCGAGCATGTGCGTATTGGATATAGTACAGAGGATTATCTTTAGACTGCTCTTTCGCGAGGTCTAAATCAAAGTCTAAATGTTGATCAGCTTTTCTATTAATATAAAAAAATCTTGCTGCTTCTGATGTAACCTCTTCTATGAGTTCTTTAAGTGTAATAAATTCCCCACTTCTAGTAGACATGGTCACTTTTTTTCCTGCCCTAATTAAATTAGCAAATTGAATAAAGACTACTTCAAGCTTTTCTACATTCTTTTTACTTGCTTCCATCGCAGCCTTTACTCTTGGAAGGTAGCCGTGATGATCTGAACCCCAAATATTGATTATCCTATCGTATCCGCGATCATATTTATCTAAGTGATAGGCAACATCAGAGGCAAAATAAGTAAATTCACCATTGCCTCTTTTTAAAACTCTGTCTTTATCATCTCCAAGTTCTGAAGATTTAAACCAAATAGCACCTTCTTTTTCGTATACAAAACCTTTAGATGAAAGTTTTTCAATAGATTGATCAACTTTGCTTAGTTCATGCGGTTCACTTTTATAAAGTGCAGATTCTGAAAACCAGTGATTATGATCGACGCCGAATTCTAATAGATCTTCTTTTATTAACTCTAATATTTCTCTGAGAGCAAAATCTCTCACATAAGAGAATTCATCACTTAGCTTAGATTTGATGCTGTCGATGACCTCGTCAGTATGTTTTTCAGCTTCTTCGTTCTCATTTTCTAGGAGACTTTTGATCTCCTCATCATTTTCATACAGCTCATCAGACCTGAATTTCTTTAAATTTTGTGCAATGGCAATAAGATAATCGCCTTGATAACCGTTATTTAACATTTTTATGTTCTTATCAAATATCTGTGCATATCTAATCCATAAGCTCACGGAAAGAATATTCATTTGTCTCCCAAAGTCATTTACATAATATTCTTCATCTACTTCAAATCCTGCTTCTTTCAGAAGCCTCGATAATACAGATCCAAAAACTGCACCTCTTCCATGTCCTACATGTAAAGGACCTGTTGGATTGCTTGAGACATATTCAATGAGAACTTTTTGATTATTCGATTCAAACTTTCCAAAATTATTTTTTTGAATAGAGATATCTTTTAAAATTGCACCATGCGACTCTTTAGATAAGAAAAAGTTAATAAAACCAGGGCCTGCAACATCAACTTTTACTATTTCCTTATCAGTTATAAATTTGCCTTTAATTTCTTCTGCAATCTGTTGAGGATTTCTTTTTAGGGGCTTGGCTAGGACTAAAGCTATGTTACTGGCGAGATCACCATATTCCTTTTCTTTATTATCTTGGATGCTTATTTCAAATTCATTGTGAATAGATTCTGAACTGCCATACAAATCTACAATAATGTTGTGCAAGCTTTCCTTAATTTTTTCTTTCATGGGACAGTTTATTTTCGACCTTGATACTCTCCATTTCTCGTATCAATTGTGACGAGTTCACCCTCTGATACAAATAAAGGTACTTTTATTATTGCTCCAGTTGAAAGAGTTGCTGGTTTTGAGCCTCCTGTCGCAGTATCCCCTTTTACACCAGGATCAGTTTGTATAATCTCAAGATCTACGAAAGTAGGTGCAACTACAGATATTGGTTTTTCATTCCAGAGAAGTATTTTACAAATATCCTCTTCGGTAACCCATTTCTCGAGTTCAGAAACTATATTTAGAGCTACTGGAATTTGTTCATAAGTGTCGGGATGCATAAAAAACCACGCACTTCCATCGCTGTATAGGAATTGCATGTCTAATTCTTCAATATCTGCTGCTTCTAGAGATTCCCCAACTTTACACGTTTTTTCTCCGACCCTTCCTGTAAGGTAGTTTCTAAACTTAATCTTACTGAAAGCTTGCCCCTTACCAGGCTTATTAAATTCTTCTTCAATAATCACGCAAGGGTCGTTATCAATTATTATTTTTAAACCAACTTTGAAGTCACTAGTAGAATACGATACCAAGATTTCTTCCTATATATTTTTTAAAGAGACTAATTTATTTCCGAATTTTACAAGCTTATTTTCTTTCAAGGAATCTAAATCTATCTTATATGAGTCCTTAAAAATTAGTATTACTGTTGATCCCATTCGGAAATAAGCTAATTCATCTCCTTTTTTAACTTTAGTATCTTCGGGCGGACCTATTTTCCACTCTTCCACTAATTCTTTTCTTGAACAATCTTTGTTATCAATCCAAAAGGGCACAATACTCCCTACAACAGAGGCACCCACTGATACCAGAGCGTATTCAAGGCTGTTTGAGACGATGTGCATCACGGATCTCTCATTTTTTATATAAAGACGTGGAATGGATTCTTGGGCTTTCTTATTGACACTATATAGTGAAGATCCAAAATGATTAGAATGAATTATCTCCCCATCCCACGGACAATGTATTCTGTGGTAGTCGGTTGGAGCTAGATAAATAGTTATGAAATAGCCCTCTTTATATTTATTTTGATAATCTATTCCTACAAGTTCATCTAGTTCATAGTCATGTTTCTTTGCCTGCAAAAGTTTCCCGTCTTCAATAAAGCCATGACTTACAATTTCACCATCTACAGGAGAGATGAAACTGTTTTCTGATAATTCAATTATCCTCGACTCATTTGCTAATTTCCTAGTAAAAAAATCATTATAAGAACTGTAACTATTTATATCTTTAAACATTACTTCTTCAAGGTTTGGTTTATATAGGGCTATAAAAGTTCTTATTAAAAAGTTCTTGATGATTTTTATTTTGCAGTCAGCCAATGCTCCAGCTATGAGTGTTAGAAAAATATGAGGGATCATCTTTTGCATCATATAATTTTTTTGAAAGAAAATATTTTAGGCATCTTATTTAGATAAGAAGAATAATTAGGATATTTCTTTAATAAATTGCTTTCGATCTTAGGCATTAAAATCTTATAAATGATAAAGGTTGCAATTAATAGACCTATAAATGACCATTCTGAACCAACACCTCCAAAAGCAAGAACTTGAAGTCCTGTAAGGAAGAAAATAATACCAGTAATATTTGGATGTAGGACATAGGACCTTAGCCCTTTTGTGAGGTACTTATCTTTTTCCATAGTTTTTATCTCCTTATCAGCAATCAATTCAATAAATAAACCAATTAAACACAAAATTATCCCAATAATGTCTGAGAAACTAAATTGAGAATACCCTGATAAGTAATTTAAAGAAAAAACAGAGCTGAAGCATATAATTTGAATTGAGGAAACCTTGACGACTTTGGTTAGTAGGGCTAGATACTTCTTATCAGAAATTTGGCGCCTTATAAATGCAAGAAAGTCTTCCAACAATAGAGATTTTATAGATTTATATGAATAGAAAGATTTCAAGCACCATATAACAAGTAAAAAATTAGCCATAAGTTGTCTATTTGAAATTTCTGAAACTTGAAATACTTCTTGAATAAAAAGACCAAATAGACAACTTACGATAACAGGTAAGAAAAAGAACTTAAGAATAATTCTAGGACTTTTCTTCTTAATGCTTCTTAAAACTAATCCAATTAATATGATTGAATTGCAAAATAATAAAATTATTAAAAATTCAAAATTTGACATCTTTTAAATTTTCACAAAGTAACATTTATTTGTCGTTGCATTGAATCTTATTTCTCTCTATAGTTTAACCGTTCGCTGTGGGGAACGGTGAAGTAATGTGGGGTAAATCCACATATTATGTGGTTTTGTACCAAATATGTACTTGCAAATCTCATTATATTCATCTACTTTGCGAATAGATAAGAAATAGGAATTTAGATATTAGGAGATAGCTATGTCGCGTCTTTGTAAAATTGTCTTTATGCTGGCTGGAATATCAGTTACCAGTCTAGGATTTAGTGATCAAATACAACCTCTATTAGATGTAGGGGCTGCCAGACAAGTTGCAGAAAAAACATCTCAATCAAAAATTGATGAAATGGATGAACAAACTTCAGTGATCGTTAGTGAGTTCAAAACTGTTAGCAAACAAATTGAAGGTTTAAGAGTTTATAACGCTCAAATGAGACAGCAAATCCAACGTCAAGAAGAGCGTTTAAAAGAGATTGATAGAACTTTAAAAGAAGCACAGGTAATGCAAAGACAAATACCTCCTTTCACTCGCAGGATGTTGGCTGGTGTGGAAACATCTATTGAGTTAGACCTTCCTTTTCATCTAGCAGAAAGGAAAGAGAGAATAGCCTTTGCTAAAGCCGCCTTAGATAATCCAACTGTTTCTCCTGCTGAAGGATTGAGACAAGTTCTAGAGGCATTTAATGTTGAAGCAGAATACGGCAGAAAAATAGACGCATATAAAGACAGCATTGTTATAGATGGAGAATTAATAGAAGGTAATGTATTAAGAGTCGGAAGACTCGCTATGGTCTTTCAAACCGCTGACGAAACTCAAACTCATGCATGGAATAACTCTTCAAGGGCGTGGGAAGAACTTGATAACAGTTATAGGAATCCAACAAGACGAGGTCTAAGGATTGCAAACAAATTAGCAACGGTTGATTTAATGGAACTACCTTTGCCATCAGCAACGGAGGCTAACTAAAATGAAGAAGATTAAACTTTTTATATTCCTTATAAGCTTCGGGCTATTATCCTCTGTTACTTTTTCTGAAGAAGGTGAAGAAGAGGCTGCTCAGCCGTCAAATCCCCAAGAATTACTAGAAATAGTAAAACAAGGTCAGTTTGCTGATACTCAAGAACAAAGGGACAGAGAGACAGAGTTTAGAAATGAAAAAAATAAACAAGCTAAACTACTTTCAGATGCCAAAGATGAGAGAGCAAGATTAGAGAGAGAGGCTGCAAGACTAGAACAACAATTTGAAGCCAATGAGGCTTTATTAGTTGTGGCAGAAGAGCAATTAAGAGAAAGACTCGGTTCATTAAACGAGATATTTGGTCACTTGGCAGGTAACACTACTGAAGCTAGAAATATCATGGAACAGTCAATAACGGCTGCTCAATTTGGTAAAGAAAGAGAAGAATTCATGACTGCTCTAGGATCTAAAATGAATGAGGGCATTAAATTAGCTTCAATTCAAGAGCTTGAAACGTTGTGGTATGAACTTCAACGAGAAATTAATGCATCTGGTGAGGTTGTCAAATTCAATACCGAAGTTATTACTACCGATGGTAATGTTGAGAATAGAGATGTAGTAAGAGTTGGTAACTTTAATGTAGTTTCCGATGGTCAGTATCTTACTTACTCTCCTTCAAGAGGTGCTTACTCAGAACTTCCGTCACAACCTGCTGGAAGATATACGTCTCAAACCTCAGATATTCTGGATGGGGATTCATTTCCTGTTCAGTTCGCTGTTGATCCTACAGGGCCTCAAGGAGGTTCCTTACTTGCAAGCTTGATATCCATGCCAAGCACTTGGGGCAAGATGCAAGAAGGTGGTCCAGTGGGCTACATGTTGATGGTAATAGGTCTGCTTGCGACACTACTATTCATATGGAGATTCTATGAATTATGGAACATCAGAGGTGGTGTGATAGCTCAGTCTGGAAATACAATGCTTAGCAATGACAATGCTTTGGGAAGGATCCTAAAGATTGCCGAAGACGATAAAGAGGCTGATACTGAAACGTTAGAACTAAAGATGGCCGAGCAAATACTTAAAGAACGGCCTACAGTTGAAGGCTTAAATTGGGTACTGAAGATTGTCTCAGTTGTAGCTCCTTTAATGGGTCTGTTTGGAACAATTATAGGTATGATTGAAACCTTTACGATGATCACATTATTTGGTACTGGAGATCCAAAAACAATGGCAAGCGGTATATCTACAGCTCTTGTTACTACTTGGCTTGGTTTGATGGTCGCTATTCCGACTACCTTTATGTACGCAACAGTAAATAATATTTCTAGAGGAATTTTAGGCACTATTGAAGAGTCAAGTACTGGAATGGCCGCCAAACGTTCAGAGGGGACTAGTTAAAATATAAAGAAAGCTAAGGATGCAATTTTTTTATAACTTTTCAGATGCTCTTTTTGCCTTTATGCAAAGAGGTGGAGATGTCCTCTATCTCATAGGACTATTGGCTTTTGTCATGTGGTTTCTTATTTTTGAAAGAATGTGGTTTTATTTTTATACCCATAAGAACTATGTTGGAGTTTCAATGACAGAATGGGATTCACGACAAGATAAAAGCTCTTGGAATTCTAAAGCCATAAGAGATATGCTAATTTCAGAGAATGAAATAAGAATTGATAAGAACCTAGGCCTTATCAAGATGTGTGTTGGAATAGCTCCTTTATTTGGTTTATTCGGAACTATCACCGGAATGATTGAAGTTTTCCACTTACTTGCGGTAACTGGAGGTGGTGATGCTAAGGCTATGGCCGGAGGAGTATCAAGATCTACAATACCTGCCATGGCAGGTCTAGCAGTTGCTTTAACCGGAACGTTGGCAAATCAATTTCTAGTTAATAGGGCCCAAAAAGAAAAAGATCTACTGGTTGATCAGTTGGTCGCAGAATAGGAATTTAATTATGAGAAGATCACCAATTAGTAGTGCTGTAGCTGAAGAAGAAGATATAAATTTAACACCAATGTTGGACGTGGTTTTCATTCTTCTGATTTTCTTTATCGTAACAGCTAATTTTATCAAAGAACCTGGTTTAGAAGTTAACAGGCCAGATGCTGAAACTTCCAATATTCAAGAGAACGCAGCCATTCTGATAGCTATAGGCGCTACAAATGATATTTGGATAGATGGTAGAAGGGTAGATGTAAGACAAGTTAAGGCAAATATTACTAAGCTGTTGGCTGATAACCCTCAAGGCTCAGTTGTTATTCAGGCTGATGAAAAGGCTCAGGCTGATGCAATCATACAAGTTATGGATCAGTCTAGAGAAGCTGGAGTGTATGCAATTTCATTAGCATCTGAACCGAAATTTTAAATTCTATGGGATTTTTTGCGGAACAAAATCTTAAAATGCTTGGGGCCACTTTAAGTGGATCTTTGTTTCTTACAGTTGCCATTTTTTATGCCATGCAATGGTTAATAGATGTTGGTGATGTCGAGCTAAATGATAAGTCAATAAAAATAGCTGATGTAATGATGCCCGAAAGAGAGCTTGAGCTTATGATGGATATGGAGCGCCCTCAAGAAGAGGAGCCCCCGCCTGAAACAATGCCGCCTGAATTCGATATGACCCCTCCAGCTGATTTAGACACTTCTGCAGCCAGACCAAACTTAGGTTTCAAAGGAAAGAAGGCAGGGGTATTTGCTGACGGTTCGTATGTACCAATTTTCCAAGTTCCTCCTGTATATCCTAGAAGAGCCTTGGAGAGAGGTATTGAAGGTTGTGTGATGCTTAAATTTACTGTTACAAAAGTTGGTTCTACAAAAGAACCTGAAGTTGAATGGTCTGTGCCTCCAGGAATTTTTGATAGAGCTGCAATGAGATCTGCATTAAAGTATAAATATAAACCTCAAATAAGAGATGGTGAGGCCATTGAAGTACCAAATGTTAGAACAATTATAGTATTTAAAATTGAAGACCCCAGTAAACCGGCGGATTATGTTCCAGAAGGTTGTGCATAGATTGTTATGAAAAAATTAAAATTAAGCTATCCTTTAAAGTTATTTCTACTAGCAACTGTAATAAGTTTGTTACCAGTTACTTTAGGAGTATCACCCCTAGATTACAAAGGCGCCTCTCTGGAAGCAGCTGAAGATGATCAAAAGAAGAAAAAGAAAAGAAGACGTACCAAATTGCCTAGTAAGAAAATGCAAAGAATCTTACAAGGTCTTGTTCCTTTTATTGAAAATGAACAATGGGAAGAAGCTCTTCTAACACTTGAGCCTGTAGCTGTAGTAGATTCAAAATTTACCAGTACAGATAGGGCCAAGATGTTTTATTACAGAGGATATATCTATTTTTCACAAGAAAAATATGGTCTTGCCGAAAGAGCCTATAAAAATTTGATTGCTGAAGAAGACTCTAGTGATCAAGAAAGACAGGGAGCAATATATTCTTTATCCCAACTCCGATATATTGCAGAAGATTACAAAGGATCAATAAGTTATCTATTAGAGTGGCTTGATAATGAAGAAGAGCCAAGTTCTGATGGATATGGACTTCTTGCACAAGCGTACTATCAAATTGAAAACTTTCAAAAATCTGTTGAAGCTATAGATATTGCAATAGAAATTCAAGAGTCTAGAGATATACCCATTAAAGTTGCAGTTCTTGATGCTGAAGGCAATGAAACAGGTGAGATGATTGAGACAGGTGAAACAAGAAAAGGAGTAGCTAAAGAAAATCATTATTTACTAAAAATGGCTCTTTACTCAGAATTAAAGAAAGATCTCGAAGTCTTACCAATTTATGAGATTCTTGTTCAATACTATCCGAAAAAGAGATACTGGACTAACTTGTCAGGCCTTTATGGACAAAGAGATAGACAAATGGATCAAATGGGTGCCCTTGAAGCTGCCTATGATGATAATCTTTTAGATAAACAACGAGAGTTCACCGCATTATCGCAACTTCTATTTATGTTTGAGAATCCGCGTAAAGCTGCCAAAGTCATAGAAGAAGGCTTAAATCGAGGAATAGTTAAAAAAGAAGAGAAGACATTAAAAGCTGCTGCTCAATATTGGCATGCAGCCAAGGAGCTTGAAAGAGCAAAACCTTATTACCTGCAAGCAGCAACAAAATCTAAGGAAGGTGAGCTATTTATATTTTTAGGACAAGTTCATTTTAGTTTAGATGAATTTGATAAAGCTGAAGAAGCTATTTCGGATGGTATAAACAAAGGTAAGCTAAAAGATGAAGCTGCTGCTTATATGCTCTTGGGGCAGATAAATTTTGAAAACCAAAAATGGGAATCTGCCATTGAATCCTTCAGAAAATGCATAGATGTAGCTGAAAGACAATTTGATGATAAAAAAGAAAAGCAAAAAGAGAAAAAGAAAAGAGTACAAGACCAGGCTAGGAAGTGGGTGACATATACTGAAGGTGAAGAAGAAAGGGTCGAAGCTCTTAAGTTGAAAAGAAAAGCTTTAGGCGTCTAATACTTCTGGTATTCAACAAAACTAAAATCAAGTCCATTTTCAGAGCTTTGCTTTCTAGAAATTTCTTTCCATTGATTTGTATCCCACTCAGGGAAAAATGCATCTGGTGAAATCACTTCAATATCTATTTCCGTTATCAGAAGCTTAGATGCTAAGGGTAGGAATTCTTTATAGATATATTCTCCGCCAATGATATTAATCTTTTCAGAATAACTTTTTGCATGCTTTAGAGCATCCTTACTTGAGTTTACTTCAATTATCCCCTCTCTCTCCTTAAATGTTCTAGTCATTACGATATTCTTTCTTTTGGGCAAGGGTCGGCCTATTGAATCGTAAGTTGCACGACCCATTATGATGGCGGTATTTTCCGTATTTTCTCTAAAGAACTTTAGATCTTCTTTTATTTCCCAAGGGATTTTTCCATCTTTGCCTATTGCAAGATTTTTATCAACAGCTGCAATCAGTACGATTTCCATCAAACTGCAATGGGAGCACTAATAAAAGGGTGAGAGTTGTAATCTATAAGTTTGAAATCTTCAAAATTATAATCAAATAGATCATCTTTTTTATTTATCTCGATTTTAGGCAGCTGATGCGGCTCTCTAGAAAGTTGCTCTTCAACCTGATCAAAATGATTCAGATAAATATGTGTATCACCTAGAGAGTGAACAAATTCTCCAACCTCTAGATTTGTGACCGAAGCTATCATGCAAGTAAGAAGGGCATAAGACGCAATATTATACGGAACACCTAGGAATACATCGGCACTTCTTTGATATAACTGACAAGAGAGCTTTCCATCAGCAACATAAAACTGGAAGAGTGTATGACAAGGTGGTAAGCCTGACTTAATCATGGTTGGAATCTCCTTTGGATTCCAAGCCGAGACAATATGACGTCTAGAATTCGGGTTATTCTTTAAATCCTCTATTACCTGAGCTAGTTGATCTACTCCTTCAAAATCTCTCCACTGCTTACCGTATACTGGTCCAAGATCTCCATACTCTTTTGCAAAGGAATTGTCTTTTTTTACTAGATCAATAAATTCTTGTAATTTATCCTTCCACTCCTTTGAATGCATGGTTAACCCTTCATTTTGATTTGTTCTCTCCAACCAACTTTGAAATGGCCATTCATTCCATATGTTTACATTATTTTTTACTAAATATTCAATATTTGTCTCGCCTTTTATAAACCATAAAAGTTCATGCAAGATGGCATTGAAATTTACTTTTTTGGTGGTTACTAACGGAAACCCATCATTCAAATCAAATCTCATTTGATGTCCGAATATGCTGATTGTTCCTGTTCCAGTTCTATCCTCTTTTTTAGTTCCTTTAGATTTTATTTCTGTAAGTAGATTTAAATATTGTTCCATTAATTCATGTATTTTTTCTGTATGAATAATAAATTAGAAGGACACCAATTACTATCATTGGCAGGCAAAGAAGTTGCCCTCTTGTAAGAATTTCAAAAATAAATCCTATATGTTGATCCGGTGTTCTAAAGAATTCAGAGACGAATCTAATGACTCCATATCCTAAAAGGAAGTGTCCAGAAATATTCATTTTAGGTTTCGAATTCCTTGAGATAAGAAGCATATAAATAAAAAGTACTATACCTTCTCCAAAAGCTTGGTATAACTGAGATGGATGTCTTGTTACTCCTAAAGGATCTGAAGGAAATATAACTCCCCAACTTATATCAGTTGGCCTGCCTAGAAGTTCTGAATTCATAAAGTTTCCCAATCTTACAAACCCTAGTCCTGGGGGCACAAATGGAGCCACTCTATCCATCAACCAAAAGAATTGAACACCCCAACTTTTTGATAGCCAGAAGCAAGCAATCAAAACTCCCAGAAGACCTCCATGAAATGACAATCCACCTTGCCAAATAAAGAAAATAGATAAAGGGTTAGATATAAATTGTTCTATCGAGTAGAAGAAAATATAGCCTGCTCTTCCACCTAATATCGCACCTAAAAAACTATAAAACATTAGATCACTGACTTGATCTACATTTAAGTCCTTTTGGCATCTCTTGATTAAGAAGTAGATAGTTGAAAAGGCAGCGAGCCATGTCAGGCCATACCATCTAATTGCTAAAGGCCCTAATTGTATTGCTACAGGATCTAATTCAGGAATTAACATTATGGCTGCCTTATTTCATCTACCATATTAAAAACATCTTTTGGCGGAGGTTTAGTAAAAATTGAAATACTTAATGCGAGGGCAAAGTTCAAGATCATTCCTATACAGCCAATTCCCTC
The DNA here is from genome assembly GCA_902606175.1 of uncultured SAR86 cluster bacterium. GTDB lineage: Bacteria > Pseudomonadota > Gammaproteobacteria > Magnimaribacterales > Magnimaribacteraceae > Magnimaribacter. The sequence goes on from CACLEZ010000002.1 coordinate 117,954, forward strand.
AGGCGAGATACCTAAGAACCAATAGTCTGAATTATTGATGTCTGGATTAATGAATTTAAAATAAATAATATAAGAAGCAGTAAATAATAGACCTCCAAGCATGCCGGTAATTGCACCTTCTTTATTAAGTCTTTTGTAAAAAATACCCAGAAACAGTGCCGGAAAGAATGTTGCTGCAGCGAGTCCGAAGGCAAATGCCACAACCTGTGCTACAAATGCAGGAGGATAGATACCAAAAATGCCTGCGATGGCTATGGCGACAGCAGCGGCAATTCTTGCATATTTGAGTTCCTGTTTTTCAGTAATTTGAGGCATATAGGTTTTCTTTAAAAGATCATGCGAAACTGATGAAGATATAACTAGTAGGAGCCCTGCTGCGGTTGAAAGAGCCGCTGCGAGACCTCCAGCAGCCACTAGGGCTATGACCCAGCCTGGCAGTTGAGCTATTTCAGGATTTGCTAAAACGATTATATCTCTGTCTATATAAATCTCATTTTCATTAGATAAATTGGGTTCATTTTCGAGGAGTCTCTGTCCTTTAGGTCCTCTAAGTTCTTGATATATAGGTTTTACATTCTCCAAAGCATTCCCAGATGAATATTGAATTTTTCCGTCTGCATTTTTATCCATCCATGCAATTAGACCTATTTCTTCCCAGTTCTTAAACCAAGACGGTGAAGAGCTATAAGGTTGATCTTGAATCGAATCGATTAAATTCATTCTTGCAAAAGCAGAAACAGCAGGAGCTGTTGTGTATAACAATGCTATAAAAATTAATGCGTAACCAGCTGATTGTCTTGCTGCACCGACACTAGGAACCGTAAAGAACCTCACTATGACATGCGGCAATCCCGCAGTACCAAACATTAGAGCTGCTGTTATGCAAAAAATATCAATATTACTTTTAGCATTTTCAGTGTAAGCGATGAAACCTAGATCATTTGTAACCTGATCTAGTTTATCGAGTAGGTAAACTTGACTGTCAACTAGAGTACTTCCAAAGCCAATTTGTGGAATAACTTCGCCGGTCATTAATATTGAAATAAATATAGCCGGCACTAAGTAGGCAAAAATTAGTACACAGTATTGAGCTACTTGAGTATATGTAATGCCTTTCATGCCTCCTAAAACCGCATAAAAGAAAACTATGGCCATTCCTACTATGACGCCTGTATTAATATCGACCTCTAAAAATCTAGAGAAAACTATTCCTACTCCTCTCATCTGCCCGGCTATATAGGTAAAAGAGATGAATATTAAACAAACAACAGCTAATTTTCTGGCTGTCTTGGAATAATAACGTTCACCTATAAAATCGGGGACAGTAAATTTTCCAAACTTTCTTAAGTACGGCGCAAGAAGAAGTGCCAATAATACATAACCTCCAGTCCAGCCCATTAGATATACGGAGCCATCTTTGCCCAGGAATGCAATCAAACCCGCCATAGAAAGAAACGAAGCCGCAGACATCCAATCTGCTGCAGTGGCCATTCCATTTGCAACTGGATGGACATCTTTACCAGCTACATAAAAATCATTTGTCGATCTTGCTCTCGACCATAAAGCAATTCCTATATAAAGGGCAAAGGTAGCACCTACAAAAATATATGTAAGAAGTTGGGTAGTCATATCTCTTCTTCTTCAGAAAGTTTCTTATCAAGCCTCTTCATCAACCACACATAAAGAAATATGATTATTACAAATATATAAATGCTACCTTGTTGAGCAAACCAAAACCCTAGTTTAAATCCGCCTAATCTTATTTGATCCAGAGTATCGGAGAAAATGATTCCAAATCCAAAGGAAGCAATAAACCAGATTACTAGAAGTGAAAAAACAATTTTTAAATTTGCCTTCCAGTACTTCTGAGTTTTATCTTTCATTTAACGCATTAAGAGGTTCAATGCCATTAGCATAACTAAAAAGGCAAATCCTATCCTAAGTTTTTTTTGTTTCATTCTATGGGCTATTTTTACACCATATTTTGCGGTGAGTGAGCTCACTAATCCAACGATTATAGTGGCAGGTAAATAGACGTAACCAATGCTATTTTCAGGGAGATTTACATTTTCATACCCTATGATCATATAAGATAGGGATCCAGCTAAAGCAATAGGTATGCCGCAAGCTGCTGAGGTGCCTATGGCCTTCATCATCAGCAAACCTCTATGATAGAAATACGGCACTGAAAATATGCCACCTCCGATTCCAAATACTCCCGATAGCCATCCTATTCCTCCTCCTGCTAATACTGGGCCAATTAAGTTAGTTCTGGGATTCTGAGGTGGGGGAGGGAACTCAAAGATTAGTTGAATGGATGCAACCACAAGAAATAAGGCAACCAATCCCTGAAGCGTATCGCTATCTAAGGCACCAGCTGTGATTCCACCAATCGCTGATCCAACCACTATACTTGGCGCTACTAATTTTATGAGACCCCAATCTACAGCCCCTCTAAAGTTGTGAGAGAAAGTAGAAGACAGGGAGCTAAAGACTATTACTCCAAGCGAACTGCCAAGAACCATATGTGATAGAATTTGGTCAGGAAATTGCAGATAAGAGAATATATAGAAGAAAGTTGGAATTATAATTATCCCTCCACCAATACCGAATAAACCAGCCAAGATGCCAGAGAATGTTCCAAGTAAAAAGTATAATAGAATTTCCAAAAACCTATTTTAACATCAAGTGTAATTACACTCTCTAATTTATGTGCTTAATCGCCTTATCTGTTGAAAAAAATAAAGACTGGAGTGGTAAAGATTCCTATTTTTACAAGATAATTGCAAATCGCGATGAATATCATGAAAGACCAACTAGCGGAATGAAATGGTGGTCAAATAATATTGTGCTTGCAGGAAGAGATGAAGAGGCTGGAGGAACATGGCTTGGTGTCAGTAAAGAAGGCAAGTTTGGTGCAATTACAAACCTAAAAGAGGAAACTGATATTAAGTACTCAAATTCACGAGGATCACTTGTAACGGAATTTCTAGAGTCTCAACTATCCGCAAAGTCTTACCTTGAAGCACTAGAACCTAACAAAGAGAATTACGCTGGATTTAATCTAATTATTGGAGATAAGAGTGGATTATTTTATTTGTGCAATCGATTAGAAGGTATATTTTTTATTTCTGAAGGAATCCATGCACTAGGAAATCTAACTTTAAATTCCTCAACAAAAAAAATTGAGTCAATTAAGAATGATTTTAATCAAATTCTTCATGAGGGTTTTGCAATAGATAAAGGTCTTCATATCATGAGAAAAGAGTATGGAAATCTTCATGAAAAAACTAAAAAAGAACTTCAAGTTAGGGACGGAGAGGAAATTCCTTTTAGATTCATAAGATCACCTATATATGGAACTCGATGCACTACAGTATTTATGTCTGAACCGTCTGGTTTGATCAATATTTCAGAACTCACTTATCAGAAAGAGGGTATAGAAGGGACTCGTGTCGATTTCTCATTTAGTGTAAAAGACTAATAAGCTTTCATGTGATCTTTATAGAAGGGAAGAAAATCTGTGAGCACCTGTCTATAAGCATTTTTCTTAAATTCCACACCCGCCGCTACGGGATGCCAGTAACTAGCCCATGTCCACTCTGTAAATTCAATCTGATTATGGACAGTTAGGTCAATATCTTTATCTTGCCCAAGAAATTGAGCTAGAAACCATTTTTGAGACTGACCTTTAAATTTTCTGTTTTTAAAAGAAAAATATCGAGGTATTTTATCTTTAGGGACGTCATACTTTATCCACTTTTCATTTTCTTTGATTATTTTGATCTTATCTTCTCCAAGTCCTACTTCCTCATAAGCTTCTCTGTAGATAGCATTTTCTGGAGTCTCTCCTTCATCTATTCCTCCTTGAGGAAATTGCCATCCATCTCCAGTTTTTCTTTTGCACCATAGTAGCTGACCTTCTTTATTAAAAATAATAATGCCAGCATTAGGTCTGTATAATGTCGCTTCCATACTTCAGTCTTGTTCTGCATATAATAATGAAAAAAAAGAATTTAGCCTTATTTGATTTAGATGACACTCTTTTTGATGGAGACACTGAAGGTGAGTGGGTGAAATATATGGATCAGGCTGGACTCATTCAAGATCCTGAATTTTTCAATGAAATGGAGAGTTTTGGAAAAAGTTACAGGCAGGGTGACTTAAATGTGGACGAGTATTCAGAATTCTTACTCAGCCCTTTAGTAGGAAAAAATCTCAAAGAATTAGAGGATAAAATCGATATATTTACCTCCGATGTTATTGAAAGGCTTACTGATGAGTTGACTGAAGAATTATTATTAAAACATCGGGACGATATAAAAATCCTTACATCTGGCTCTTTAACTTTTCTTGTGAAAGTTATCGGACAAAAAATGGGTATTGAAACTTGTTTTGGTACTGATCCTGAGTACCAAGATAATGTTTTTACGGGCAAGGTTGAAGGAAGACCTAACTTTTCTGAGGAGAAAGTTAGAAGAATCAATATTTGGATGCAATCTAATCATTTTGAGAAGATATTTGCTTATTCTGACTCTATTCATGATTTACCATTACTTGAATTTTCAGACATACCATCGGCTATAAGCCCTGATAAGAAATTACTTAAAGTTGCCGAAGAAAGAAAGTGGATAGTTGAAGGCAGAAGAAATACTACTCGTAGTCTTCCATAGAAGGGCAACTACATATCAAATTTCTATCTCCATAAACATTATCAACCCTTCCTATAGGTGGCCAGTATTTATTTTCATGTAAACCCTTTACAGGTAATGCAGCTTCAGCTCTTGTATAGGGATGATTCCATTCTTGTTGTATAAGAGTTTTTGCACAGTGAGGAGAATTCTTTAAAAGATTGTCTTGTTTAGAAACCTTTCCATCTTCTATATCTTTTATCTCATCTCTAATTGAAATCATTGCATCACAGAACCTATCTATTTCACTAAGAGATTCACTCTCTGTTGGCTCAATCATTAAAGTGCCTGCTACAGGCCAGGACATTGTTGGTGCATGGAATCCATAATCAATTAATCTTTTAGCAATATCTTCTACTTCAACTTCTGCTGTTTCCTTTAATGGACGCACATCAATAATACATTCATGAGCTACTAAATCATTAGAACCTTTATATAAGATTTCATAATGATCTTTGAGCCTATTAGCTATGTAATTTGTATTTAAAATGGCCAGTTGAGTTGCTTGAGTCAATCCTTCAGAACCCATCATCTTCATATACATCCAACTTATTGGAAGTATACTTGCGCTTCCCCAATCAGTGCCAGAGACAGGACCTACAGCTGGATTACTTTTATCATGATGTGAAGGGACAAAATCACTTAGTTTTTCGACGACACCAATTGGTCCAATACCTGGGCCTCCGCCCCCGTGTGGAATACAAAAGGTTTTATGTAAGTTTAGATGAGAAACATCTCCACCAAAGGATCCCGGATAGCAAATTCCAACCATTGCATTAAAGTTTGCTCCATCAATGTAGACAAAGGCACCTTTTGAATGAATGACATCACAAACCTCACTAACATTTGTTTCAAAAACACCATGCGTTGAGGGATAAGTTATCATGAGAGAAGAAAGATTTTCCTCATGAATCTCTGCTTTTTGTTTTAAATCATCAATGTCGATATTTCCTTCTTCATCGCACTCAACCGGTATGACTTCAAGGCCTACCATTTGAGCCGATGCAGGATTAGTGCCATGAGCAGATTTTGGTATTAAGCAAATATTTCTATGAGATTCATTATTTTTTTTATGAAATGCATCTATCGCTAAAAGGCCAGCATATTCTCCTTGTGATCCCGCATTAGGTTGCAAAGAAATTTTAGAATATCCAGTAAGGTCAACAAGCATCTTTTCCATATCCTCTATTAACTCTGCATATCCTTGGAGTTGATCTTTAGGGGCGAAAGGATGGATTTTTGAAAACTCTGGCCAACTTACTGGAATCATTTCAGAAGTAGCATTTAGTTTCATTGTGCAAGATCCAAGAGGAATCATAGCTCGATCGAGTGCTATATCTTTGTCACTTAGTTTTCTAATGTATCTTACAAGCTCTGTTTCTGTCCTATATCTTTTAAATACCTCATGATCTAAGAAGGAAGAAGTTCTTTTTAGATTCACTGGAATTGATGATTTAAAATTTAAATCTAAATCTGTTTTTTGATTTGTGAATATTTCTATGACATTTTCTATATCTTTCATAGAGGCGGTTTCGTCTAATGAGATACCTATATGTTCTTCATCTATTTTTCTAAGATTGATATTCATGCTCAAGGAGCGTTCATGTATCTCTTTTGTTTGTTGGCCAGTTCTAATTATTAAGGTATCGAAGAAGTTATCTTCAAGACAATCTACACCATTCACTTCGAGATTCTTTTTTAACAAAGAAGTAAGATAATTAACTTTATTTGCTATCTCAATTAATCCCTCTTTGCCATGATAGATCGAATAAAAACTTGCCATAATGGCTAATAATGCCTGAGCAGTACAGATGTTACTCGTAGCCTTTTCTCTTCTTATATGTTGTTCTCTTGTTTGGAGCGCTAATCTATAGGCAACATCTCCATTGGAATCTACTGATGCTCCAACTATTCTGCCTGGCATTGATCTTTTCAATTTGTCGCTAACTGCCATAAAAGCTGCATGCGGTCCTCCACATCCCAACGGAACACCAAATCTCTGAGAAGAACCAATGACAATATCTGCACCCATTTCACCTGGGGGTTTAAGAATTGTTAATGCTAAAAGATCAGAACCTATAACGGCTAAAGCAGATTGGTCATGGCATGATTTAATATGCTGACTCATATCAGTAATTTTTCCGTCTGAACCTGGATATTGAAGGAATGCACCAAAGACTTCATGCTTTGAAAGATCAATAGGGTTCCCAAATATAAGCTTTATCCCCAAAGGCTCAGCTCGAGTTTTAAGAACATTTATTGTATTTTGAAAACTATTCTCATCTACGAAAAAAGAATCAGATTTTGATTTAGATGAGCGTTTAGCTAATGTCATCGCTTCTGCGGCTGCAGTTGCTTCATCAAGTAAAGAAGCATTGGACAATTCCATGGCAGTAAGATCACTAACCATTGTTTGAAAGTTAATTAAAGCTTCTAATCTTCCTTGAGATATCTCTGGCTGATAGGGTGTATAAGAGGTGTACCACCCAGGATTTTCAAAAACATTTCTAAGAATTACAGATGGTGTGAAATTATTATAGTGACCCTGACCAATAAAACTTTTGAATACCTTATTTTTAGAAGCAATCGCTTTCAATTCTTCCAAGACTTCTTCTTCAGTCTTTTCTTCGCCTATTTGAACCGCATTTCTTTTGAGGATTGATCCAGGAACAACTGAGTCAATAAAAGCGCTCATGGAGTTGTATCCAACCTCCTGAAGCATATGGTTAATATCAGTCTCACCTGAACCCAGGTGGCGTTTTGAAAAGAGATTTATTTTATCTAAGTTTTCCAATAATTTTAGTCTTCGCAAGTATCATTATATTCTTCTTCTGTTAGTAAGCCTTTAAATTGATGATCATCGTCAATTTTAATTTTGAAAAACCAACCATCTTCTAATGGAGAATTATTGATTATTTCCGGTTCATCAATGAGCTTTTCATTGATTTCAATAACTTCACCAGTAAGAGGTGAGTAGACATCAGAGGCTGCTTTGACAGATTCCACTATTGCGGACTCTCCCTCAGCTTCTAACATATCACCAATATCTGGCAGCTCAACAAATACTATATCTCCAAGAAGATCTTGTGCGTGTTCACTGATACCTACTGTAAGAATCCCATCTTCATCAATTCTGCCCCATTCATGGCTGGATAAATATCTTACTTCGTTATCTGAACTCATACTTTTTCCTTGAAAATCAGCTTTCCTTCTTTAATAAATTTTGGCGTACCTATTATAGCTTTTACCCTTTTACCTCTAATATCTGCAAAACATGAAGTACTTTCACATTTTGGTAATCTAGCTAATGCTATAGGCTTCTTTAGGCTTGGTGAGTAAGTTCCACTGGTGACAACTCCGCGTGCATGATTTTCTTTCTCAAGGTGTATTTTCTGTCCTTGCCTTAGTATCGCCTTTTCGTCTGTAATTATACCAACAAGTTCTTTAAGATCATTTGATTCTTTCTGTTTTATTAAGCTTTCTTTACCAAAAAAATCTCTTTGGTCATCTTGCCAACAAACTGTCCAGCCCATATTGCATTCGAAAGGCGAGATAGTCTCATCCATCTCAAAACCATATAAATTCATACCAGCCTCAAGTCTAAGTGTATCTCTAGCTGCAAGGCCGATCGGTTTGGCTCCTTCACTGATTGCTATATTCCAGAGATCTATGGCTTTTTCATTAGGCAGTATCACTTCAAAGCCTAATTCCCCAGTGTAACCAGTTTTTGCTGCAAAGATATCATCACGAAAAATTCCTTGTTGTCTCTTTTTCTCTTTCAGAAAATCTATTGGTGCAGGAAAGTTCTTAAGGACATTTGGAGATTGTGGACCTTGAATAGCGACCATTGATAGATCATCTCTTTCTAGCATGTTTACATCATATTCTTTAGCTCTCGCTGATATCCATTTTAAGTCCTCACCTCTTGTTGCACAGTTAACAACTAATCTAAATCCATTGTCCATGCGATAAGCTATTAGGTCATCTATTACATAACCTTTATCATTCAACATAGCAGAATAAAGACCAGAATAATTCTCTAAAAGTTTCCTTACGTCATTTGCAATCAGCTTTCTGATGAAAAGTTCGGATTCGCTGCCTTCAAAGTCAAGAATTGTCATGTGAGAAACATCAAAAATACCGCAACCTTGTCTTACTGCATGGTGCTCTTCGATTTGAGAGCCATAATTAATTGGCATGTCCCAGCCATGGAAGTCTACCATTTTAGCTTTGGCTTCCAGGTGGTTTTGATATAGAGAAGTTTTCTTATTCAAAGGTCTTTGCTAGAAGTAGATTGTACTATTTCCTCTAAAATATGTCTCACGGAATCTGATCTTTATCCCCCATTAATGTGGATAAGTTTGTTAACGAATTCTCGATAGTCAATTATTATCAGCGTGAAAAGTGATTGTATGAAATTTGATCATAAGTCTTTTATATATCTATCGACTAAAGCCAATGTTAAAATCACATTTTTTTATATCCAACTCAAATAAATGGACTATTTTTCAAAGTTTGAAGAGCTCAAATCTAAAGAACTTTCTCTAGATCTTACTCGGGGCAAACCATCATCAGATCAGCTTGATCTGTCTAATGAGATGATAAATTCTTCTGAAAATGACTTTTTCCTTGATGGTGTCGATTTAAGGAATTATGGCGAAATTAAAGGCTTAGATTCTTGTCGTGAGTTAGGAGCAGAGATTTTAGGATGTTCTAAAGAATATGTATGGGCTGGAGGCAATAGTAGCTTATCTTTAATGTCCCAATTTTTGTCTTTTCTATTTGTAGAAGGGATTGGAGAAGGGCCTTGGAACAGTAAGAAAAGGGTATCAGTATTATGTCCTGTACCTGGTTATGATAGACATTTCAATCTCTGCGAAAAATTTGGTATTAATATGATCCCAGTTTCTTTGACTGGCAGTGGACCTGATTTAGAGGAAGTCAAAAGATTAATTGATTCAGATGACTCTATTAGAGGGATGTGGTGTGTACCAAAATATTCAAATCCAACTGGAGAAGTTTATAGTCATCAGACGATAGATGGCTTACTTGAAATCTTTAGCAAAACAAAAAATAAAACCTTGATATTCTGGGATAATGCCTACGCTGTTCATGATCTTCATGATGACTCATCTTTTGATGACATATTTGACATGGCAAAAACTAAAGGCTGCGAAGATGTAGTTATCCAGTTTGGTTCTAGTTCTAAGATTACTTTTGCTGGTGCAGGTATAGCATTCATTGCTATGTCGCTTAATAATCAAAATGAGTTTCTACCATTCTATTCTTCCTTAATGATAGGTCCTGATAAATTAAATCAAGCGAGACATGTAAGATTTTTTAGTCAGATTGATTTAAAGGATCATATGAAAAAACATGCTGACATAATCAAGCCTAAATTTGATCTTGTTATCAATAAATTAGAGTCACAAAATTTTGGTAATTGGACTAGACCTAAAGGTGGCTATTTTCTACTTTTTGAAGCTGACAAAGGCTTAGCAAAAAAAATTATTAATTTGGCTTCAGAGCTTGGGTTGAAACTAACTCCAGCTGGAGCCACTCATCCTTATGGCTTAGATGAAGAAGATAAATTTATTAGAATAGCTCCTACAGCCTGTTCTTTGGATGAGCTAGATATTGCTATGGATGTTTTCTTATGTTGTATAGGTTTAGCCTATGAACAGGCCCAGTAAAAGTCTAGTTTTTACTATTTTCTAGTATCTCGTAAGACTCTCCATCAAAGCCCCCAAAGAAAATTGGAACATCAGGATGTTCAACTGGAATATGACTGTCATCAACTAATAGATTCTGCTGAGAAACATATGCAGAATAAAATACTTGATCATTCTCAGCGAATACGTGATAAAAAGGCTGATCTTTTTTAGGTCTTATAGCAACTGGAATTGATTGATACCATTCCTCAGTATTATTGAATTCAGGATCGACATCATAAATCACTCCTCTAAAGTCGAGGTATTTATGCTTAACAACTTGTCCAAGTGCGTATTCGGTCTCGATAGTTTTTTTCATCAAATTAAATCATTTAAGTTTGTATTCAGATCGCAAATCACTTCGGGTTTTATTTTAACTTTATTTGCTACTAGCTTTCTACTAATTAAGAACTCTTTTGGATTATTTATTGCGTCAACAGCTATCAATTCCTCATCTTTTGTATAAAAAAGCATGAATTTGGCATCATTAGTGTTACCTCTCATGGTAACCAAGTCATGATCACCAGAAAGTCCTACAATTTGAAGTTTGTGATCATACTGATCTGACCAAAACCACGGTACCTGACTATATTCCATCGGATTATTCAAAACTGAGGAGGCTACAGTTTTTGCTTGTTCCATAGCATTATGAACTGATTCTAATCTAAGATTCTTGTTTAGAATTTTATTAGGATGATTTGTGCAATCTCCACAAGCATAAATATTTTTAAAGTTAGTTTGACCAAACTCATCTACGATTATTCCATTGTCACAATAGATACCAGAATCTTCTGCAAGTTCTATATTAGGAATGACACCAGCACCAATAAGTACCGAATCTGCCTTCACTTCAGTACCATCAGAGCAGACTACCTCCAATGAATCAGATGATTTATTAATAGTTTCTAAACTCGTATTAAAGTGGAATTTAACTCCATAGCTTTGATGCAGATTCAAATAATATTCAGATATTTGAGGATCAACTGTTCGATTCATTACTCGGTCAGCCATTTCAATAACAGTGACTGTTTTATTTTTTTTTGCAGCGATTGCTGCTGCCTCAAGACCAATATAACCGGCACCTATGATGACTAAATTATCACTAGTTTCTAAATCTTTTTTTATTGCCTCGGCATCATCTAGATTTCTTAAATAGAATATCGATTTAAGCTCACTGCCCGGAAAGTTTAAATATCTAACTCTACTGCCAGTAGCTAAAACTAATTTATCAAATTCTAGCTCTGAATTATCTGAGAGGTAAACTTTTTGATTTTCAATATCTAATTTTTCAGCAGCCAACCCAAGATAGAGTTGAACTTTATTTTCTGTAAAAAATTCAAGTTTCTTAAAATATAATCTTTCTTTGCCGATATTATCTTCAAGAAACCCTTTCGACAGAGGCGGTCTTTGATATGGAAGGTGTTCTTCTTCTCCAACTAAAGTAATCGAGCCAGAATAACCCTCTTTCTTTAAAGTCGAAATGCATTGGATAGCGGATTGTCCGGCTCCAATAATAAGTAAGTTTTCCATGCTAAAAAAAGTTCTCGATTATTTGTTTGAAACTATCTAAAGTCTACATCTTATTTAAAAATAAGGGAGAAAAAAATGATAGGAGTAGTTGCTACTTTAAAAATTAAAGAAGGTTCTGGTGCAGATTTTGAAGCTGTTGCTTCACAATTAGTTGAGAAAGTGAATGCAAATGAAGATGGTGTGGTCTATTACGATTTATATAAAGAAGATGACACAACTTATGTTTTTCTTGAAAGGTACAAAGATCAAGAAGCACAAGATGCTCATGGGAAAACTGACTATTTCAGAGAGCTAGGTGCAAAAATGGGTGCTTTCATGGCAGGGGCGCCAGAAATAAAAATGCTTCAATCAGTCTAGTTATATGATGTGAGGTCTTGAGAGATATTCTCTTGACCTCATTTCTTCAAGCCGACTAATAGTTCGCTTGAAAGGTTCAGATAACCTTTCTCCTACATACATTTTATTTAATCCCGTCTCCATAGAAAGGATTAGGTTTACATTTCTCTCGTAACATTCGTCAACTAAAGCTATAAACCTTCGTGCCGAATCATCATTAGATGATTGAAGGACCGGAACATCAGATATAAAGAGAGTGTGAAATTCACTGCAAATTTCAATGTAATCCTTCGCGCTTCTTGGACCTTCGCAAATCTCTCTAAAAGATATCCAAACGGAACCCTGCGAGAGCTTTATTGTTTTAATCTTTCTTCCAAGAACTTGAATATTTTTTCCTTCAAGATAGTCATTATTTGTGAGTTCCGCAAAATTTGATTCAAGTTCTCTTATGCCTTCCTCTTTTTTTCCAATAACAAATATTTCTAGTTGTTCTAGAGTTCTAAGACGATAATCTTGTTCAGAATCTAATTCGTAAATTTCACAATTTTCTTTAATTGATTCAATTGCGGGGAGGAATCTACTTCTGTGAAGACCATCTTTATAAAGATTATCAGGATGCGTGTTAGAAGTAGTAACTAATGTTACTTTTTTTTCAAATAGCTCATTAATGAATCTACCAAGAAGCATGGCATCACCAATATCCTCAACATAAAATTCATCAAAACATAACACTTCAGTATCTTTAGATATATTCTCAGCTGCAATCTTTAGGGGATCTTTCCGTCCTGAAAGTTCATCAAGATCTTCATGCAGTAATTTCATAAATCTATGGAAATGAATTCTTTTCTTCTTCTTTAATTCTAAAGTTTCAAAGAAGATATCCATCATTTGAGTCTTGCCTCTTCCAACTTCTCCTCTGATGTATAATCCTTTAATAGTTTTGCGTTTAAACCAAGATTTAGAGCGCTTTATTAGTGCTCCATTTAATTTATCTAGCTTGTCTAAGAGAGACTTTTGCTCTTCATCAAAGCTTAATTGTCCATCTGCAATCAAGTTGGAATAAAGATCAGTGGGCTTCAATGTGAGAAAAAACTATTTACCGGGTTTTTTAAGAAGCAATGAAGGCGTTCTTTCCAAATAGTCGATATATTCTGGATCAGAGCCCCATTTTTTCATTCCTCTATTTTCAAGCATTGGAATGCCACTTATTCTTGTTAAGAGAACATAGACAAAAACTGGAGAGATGAGAGTAACTAACTGCCACCCGCTTAATACTGGAAGGGCTATTAAAGTTAGTCCAACCCATAAGGTAATTTCTCCAAAATAGTTGGGATGTCTAGACCAAGCCCAAAGACCAGAAGTAATATATTCTTTTTCTTTATTTTGTTGTTTCTTGAAATCTCTTTTTTGTTTATCAGCAATAACCTCAATCGAAAAGCCTAGAATCCATAAGGCCAATCCCAGATAAGCCAAAATTCCAAGAGGAATATTCACATTAGATGTAATTGCAGCTAATCCTGCTGCCATTGTTAGAAAGACCCAAAGACCACCTATAGTCCAAGTCATGATGTACCAATGGAATTGAGTTTTCATAATTGTGAATCTTCCATCTTTCCCATCTTGTTTAACTCTTGAGAAAAGGAATGTCCCAAGTCTTACAGCCCAAATCACTATCAAAACACCAATCAGTAAGTCCCTAGGGTCCATGGATGGATTGAGATAAAAACCCAAACCTATAGCGCTAAGATAAGAAATAGAACCTGTTAGGTCAAAATAATGTTCTGTTTGATAAATATAAGAGGGTATGAATATTATCCAGTGCAGCACATAGCTAACACTTGCACATAGAGCAAATAGTGCCACCCCATTGTAGATTTCTGACCCTTGACTGCCCGCTAGAGCAATAAGGACTCCTAAGGCTATACTTATAAATGTTGCCGGTATGGTTACAGTTCTTTTCATGTTTATCTCTAAAAGTTATTAGACCATTAGAAGGAACAATAACCTTATTTTCAAGTCTTTAATTCAAGGTTTCTTTGAAATCTTTTCTACAAGTGTGAGTCCTATTCCTACGCAAGGGCCAATACCAAAAACAAATAAAACTGTCCCAATACCTACAACTCCACCAAGGAGCCATCCCGAAATAACAGCTGATAATTCTAAAATGGTTCTTATTAGCGGTATTGAAGTACCAGTCTGATTTTGTAGACCTATCATCAAGCCATCTCTTGGTCCGGGTCCAAGATTACTGATCAAGTAAATTCCACTTCCCAGACCTACAATAAATATCCCTATGCATACTTGTAATAGCTTTAAGTAAGTTTCATTTGGTTGGGGTAAATAAGGCAAGGTTAAGTCTATGGTAGAGGCAATAATAATTGCATTAAGAATGGTTCCAATTCCAGGGACTTGCTTAAGAGGTATCCAGAAAATAAGTATTCCAATACTTATTAGGAAAGTTGTAGTACCTACAGAAAGATCAGTCCTTATCGAAATGCCTTGTGCTAAAACAGTCCAAGGACTTACGCCAGATCCACTTCCTATGATAATTGCCTCTCCTAAACCAAAGAAGAAAAGTCCAGTAACCAACATAATGACTGTATAAAATCTCGGCTTAGTATTGAGTGGAAAGTCAGAACTCCAATTCACAGACGGCACTTCTTTGATAGTGAAAATTCTTCTCAGAAATCTCATGTAACCTCTAAATTATGTTTTGAATTAAATTGAATCTAGTTTAATCTCTTCAGGAGATTAACATAGGAAATTTATAATGATCACATTAATTATTCTCTCTTTATTATTAACCTTAATTCAACTTTTAACTCCAGCAGTTCTGAATAGCAAAAACTTAGATTTTCTCATATCAAATAGAGAAGGGTCTGTTGAAGAGGCCCCCATTGTTGGTCGAACTAGAAGAGCAGGGTCTAATATCCTGGAAAGTCTACCTGCATTTTTAGCGCTAGCTATTCTGTCTATAGTTTTGGAAGTTGATAACTATAATCTAGCGATGTTTTGGATAGGTTCACGGGTACTCTATTACTTCACTTATATGTTTGGTATTTTGTATCTCAGAACATTAGTTTGGGGAGTCTCTATTGTTTGTCTAGTAATGATGGCTATTTCGTTGATTTAAAAAGAGGTGACGTATTTCCTTTCAGATCAAGAGAAACTTCAATATAAGAATGATGGTTATATCCTTAGAGAAAATCAGTTTTCTTCAGCTGAAATAGATATTTTTAGGGAATTTTTTGAGACCACTGTTTTAAAAGCTCACTCAATCGCTGGAGAAGGTAAAGAGTATTTCTTAGATAAAAAGAGATTTGTTGATATTGATTACTTGACTCTTCAATTTGAACCAGAACCTCATCATGAGTTCTTAAGAGTGATCGAACCAGCGCATTCTCTTAATCTAGATCTTGAAAAGATTATTGCAGATAGAAAATTAACGGATCCAATAAGATCTATCTTGTCTCTAGATGAAGTTAGTCTATGGACTGATAAGCTGAACCTTAAGAGACCAAAAATTGGCTCAGGGTTTGGCTGGCATCAAGATTCACCATACTGGATTCATGATAGTGAAGATGTCGAAACTTTGCCTAATGTTTATATCTGTTTAGATGATGCTGACGAATCAAATGGATGCTTCAGTGTTATTAAAGGCAGTCATAAGGAAGGTTGCTTACCTGGAACATTCGATAACTCTCAATTAGGAGGATTCTATACAGACCAAAATTCATTTAACATCGATGATTCAGTTGATTTAATAGCCTCTGCAGGATCTCTAATCTTTTTTAATCAGCATATAGTCCATGGCTCGAAACCTAATCGATCTAATCAAGAGAGAAGGGCATATATAGTTACCTATCAACCAAAAAATAGAGCCATGCTTAAATCTGGACAAGTTAAGAATATTTAGGGCTGTGCTTTCTCCAGGCTCCTCTTTTTAGTGAGACAAAGATCATAATTCCAAAAATCGTCATTGCTATCGAAGAAGATAAGAAAATCGACTCTATTCCAAATCCTAGGATATAAACTGAAATACTTCCTCCTAGTCCTGCTATCAAAAATCTTGCAATAGTCGCTATTGTTGGCCAAAGCATTGCATTAGCGCCTTGAGATGCAAAATATAAAGAAAGACCTATCCCTTGAAAGGCATAAAAAGGGCCGACAATTTGAATATATTTTTTTGTGATTTCATAGGCTTTTGGGTCATCAGTAAAATAATGAATCCATAGGTCAGGAAACAACGCTAATGAAAAACCGATAAGCACTGAAACTAAACCTGCCGTTGATCCACCATAGATGCCAACTCGCTCTGCTCTCTTAATATTATTAGCGCCTATGTTCGCCCCCACAATAGATGTCATTGCCGTTCCAATCCCAAAGATAAGAGGAATCATAAGGAATTCTACCCTTGAACCAATGCCATAACCTGCAAGAGCTTCTGTTCCGAAAGTTCCAACTAAACCGGTCAAAACTAATATTGTGCCTACAGTTAGAAGTGGAGAGGCTGATGCTGGAATAGCTACCTCAAAAATATTAGAAAATAAGGGTTTGCTCAAAACTAATTGTTCTCTTTTTAGCATCGCCGGAACGGATTTAGATAAAAGCTTCATGATTATTATCGTTACCATAATGGTACTACTGATCAAGGTTGCTACAGCGGCACCTGAGACTCCAAGTTTAGGAAATCCATACCATCCTAAAATAAATCCTCCAGAGAGAATAACTTGTAGAAGAGAAGCAATGATCATGAGTGTTGCAGGAAAGCGCATATTACCCATCCCCCTTAAGACGGCACTTAAACTTCCTGATAACCATATAAGTATTCCTCCAAAAAAAAGAACCGAGCAATACATATAAGATTCTTGAAGAATTTCTCCTCTTCCTCCCAGTAAATAAAGAAGATCTTTTCCAAATATCAAGAATAAAATTAAAAAGGTAAATGCTCCAGAAAGAGAAATAACTATTGAATGCCAAATTAATTTTTCTGCTCGATCAATATCATTAGCCCCCATGCTTCGAGCTATAGCTGAGCTAATAGCTCCTCCGAGTGCGCCACCTGACATAGTTTGAGTAAGCATCAATAATGGAAAAGCTAGCGCTACTGCAGCAAGAGAGTTTGTACCTAATTTACTGATAAACCAAACTTCAGTAAGTACGACTACTGCTTGGATAAAAAAAGCTATGGTATTTGGTGCTGACATTCTAATCAGCAATGGCACGATAGGTTTTGTAAGGAACTCTTGGGTTCTGTTATCCACTAATCCTTTAGCTTATTTTCTTGAAGATTCTTTTACTAGTTTCTCAGGTGTTGCTAAAGATGCATATTTGTCCTTCGAATCACCAAATAACTTTTCAGGAGATACTGATTCTAATCTACCTTCTTTGTCATTGGGATCTGTAAAGAATCCAAGAACATATCCTCCCTTAGAATAGCCAATCAAAGAACGGAGTTCAGGAGTAAATTTTTTAGCAACTTCCG
>CACLEZ010000003.1 GCA_902606175.1 uncultured SAR86 cluster bacterium
CAAGCAGCAGTAGTTCCTCTGGTAGCAGTAGTTCCTCATCAACAGGCACTTCTGGAGGAAGTTCAACTGGCATGCAAAGCACTGCAAGTCGTTTTGATGTTTATATGAGAGGTATTATTGGATTTCAGGATGACGAATCAGAGAACAATCAATTTGCCTCGATTAGATCTCAAGTTAGTAATTTACCAGAAGTTATCTATTGGACATCTGTCAGTGATGTAGAATTAGAAGGATCACTTGGCATTACAGCTTTTCCGTCAAATAACTTCACAACAAATTGGGACAAAGTTGATACTGGTAACTGGACGCTAAGTTTTGGAGATGAGTTTTTTACTGACACTCCAGTCACCTATACCTCTCGGTCTGAATTCAGCATGAATCTCCAAGATAATGGTGCTCAGATTGATGGAGGTTTTGCAGGTAATGCAGACAGTATGTCTGGAGTATTTGTAAGCTTTAACAGTTCTGATTTAACTGAAGTAGATTTGTACCAATCTATGCCAGAGAATACGAGCTACTCAACTTGGGGGTTCTGGAGCTTGACTGCCTCAGATGCTGCCAGTGTCACAGACTCAGTTAGTGCTTCGGTTAATAATGGTTTTTGGGTGGGAGGTGAGCAAATTTCATTCAGCGATCTTCCTACTTCTGGCTCTGCAAGTATGAATGGAGCTGCTTTGATGGACGTAGCTTATCGCTACGGTCAATCTGGTTCTAACTATGGTGTTCAAAGATATCAAACAGCGGCTGATGTGGCTGCAACTTTTAATTGGGGCTCTAGCAGCTGGTCGGGAACTATTACTGTTAGTAACTTTGATCAAGATAACCCGATAGTAAGTAATGCAGGCTTTACATCTTTCTCTTTTGAACTTGATCCAAGTTCAAGTACTTTTTATGGTGCTGATTCAACTGATATTTTAGACAATGCTTGGCAGGGTGGAGCTTCTGTAGCTGGGCAATTCTTTGGAGACACCTCACCTGAACAAACTGGGGGGACTATTGATGTAAATCTTTATAAATCTGGCTCAGCTGATACGAGTGGTGCAAATGATTTTTATGTTGCAGAGGGTATTTATCTGCTTTGTATAAGTGGCGGTTGCTAGTTAATTAATTCTTTCAACTATAATGAAGAACAGGAGATAGTCATGAATGGTTTTGTAGATTTTTTTCTAAAGATCAGAAACAGTAAGTTTTTTAATACACTCGTTATATCTGTGATCCTAGCATCGGCTTTGTATGCAGGTGTTTCCTCTTACGATATTCCATCAAACTACATTTATCTCCTCGAATTTTTTGACTATGGCATCACTATCTTTTTCACCATAGAGATATTGATTCGTATGATTGCCGAAAAATCATTGGTTAGGTTCTTCAAAGATGGGTGGAATATATTCGATTTCATTATCGTCACTATCAGTTTGATTCCAGTGGGTGGTGCAGAAAGTGTTTTCGTAGCTCGTCTTCTTCGCATCATAAGAATTTTAAGGATAGTTACAGTAGTACCTGCGTTTAGACATATTATTGAAGCCCTAATCAAGACTATTCCAAGAGTAGGTTTTATAGCACTTTTGATGTTTATCTTTATCTATATCTGGGGCGCTATAGGAACCCTGATATTTGGTGAACTTGAACCGGATCGTTGGGGAAATATTGGCGTCGCTATGTTGACATTAATGCAGGTAGCAACCTACGACGATTGGGGAGCCATAATGGGGGATGTGATTGGAGTCTATCCTTTAGCCTGGGTTTACTTTGTCAGTTTTATTATCATTAACGCCGTTGTTCTTCTGAACATGGTGATAGGTGTTATTGTTGATGTAATGACTATCGAAGCCAAGCAGACTCTCTTGGCTTCAGATAATACAGAAGAAAATACTAATTAAGTTCTTACAAAGTTTGCAATCGATAAAGCCGTTTCGTCGCTGATCTCGGGACATCCAAGAAATATATCTGTTCCATGGACTGAGCCCATCACTTGTCTGCACTGAGCATCTACATCTGCTTCACGTAGTAGACGATAAAAATTTACTCCTTCATCTCTTAGAGGATCCATTTCATTGACTAAGATATAAGTTTTCGGAAGACCTTTAACATCATCTTCAGTTGCAAAGCTTGGCCAAGCTAGTGGGTCTTTATTTATATAAGCATCTACTCCATAAATAATTGCTCCATGAGAGTATTCATGTTCACTATGAAGCGAAAGTAAAATACCTTCATTTTCTTCAGACGAGGGATTTTCCGGTAAAGGCCATTGCCCTGCAATATAAGGACATAATGCATATAGACCTTTTATCAATCCAATATCTCCATCTTGTTTGAGTTTCAAACTTGTGGCGATAGTTAAATTTCCTCCTCCACTCTCACCAGCTATGACGATTTTGCTATTGTCTATGTTTAAATCTTTTGCATTAGCATGCACCCACTTAAGACCAGAAACACAGTCATTCAGTCCTGCGGGATAAGGCTCGACTTCAGGAGCAGACGAAGCCCACATAGCATTTCTAAAATCTACCATCGCTACCGCAACTCCTTGCCTGGCAATACACCTTCCCCATGCTGCATAAAGCTCATCAAAACACGAACTGACCATCATGCCACCACCATGGATATAGTAAACACAGGGTAATTCTTCCTCTGTATCTGGTCGAATATACTGGATCTTGATCGTATTACCGTCTGGATCTGAAATAAATTCTTTTGTGGATGTTAATAAGCCTGTATTGGGAACAACTTCTTTGTAATGTGCGGCATTATTGACCATTTCTAAAATGGCTCTACCTTGTTTGGCTTCTTCACTTTCTTGATCAGCCATTATTCCTTCACGAGTTGAGGCTGGGCTTGATGTAACAGAGCCGAGTTCCACTTCTCCAAAAACTGCACGTATTCGTTTATCTATTTTTAAATTATTTTTAATTTTGTTTTCCATTTTTTCTTCCTCTTTTATCTGCCTTTAAAAACTGGTTCTTTTTTTTCTACAAATGCTTTGGTAGCATTTCTATGGTCTTCAGTTTGACCGCAATGTATGTGATGAGTTGCTTCTAAATCAAGGCAATCATCTACTTCACCATTCATGGCTCTATTGAGATTTTCTTTCATATACCTATATGCAACTGAAGGACCAGAAGCAAGTCGATTTGCGATTTCCATAGTCTTTTCCATTAACTCTTCAGGATCACAAACCCAGTTTGTTAATCCAAGATTTAGAGCTTCATCTGCGGTAATTCGATCAGACAGGTAATACAGCTCTCTTGCTTTCGCTGACCCTAAGAGTTGGGTCATGAAGTAGGAGCCTCCATAGTCTCCTGAAAAACCAACTTTAGCAAATGCAGTAGTCATGATTGCTGAACTCGACATGACTCTTAAATCACATGCTAAAGCATAAGAGAGTCCTGCTCCTGCTGCGGCTCCTGGAAGAGCAGCAATAGTTGGTTTTGGCATTTTAAATAATTTACCCGACGTCGCTCTTTGATGAACTCTTTGCTTATGAATAGCCGAGTCAATCGTATTATCCCCAACTGTCCCATCTCCTGAAGATGCCATTCCTTTTACATCTCCTCCAGCGCAGAAACCTTTTCCAGCACCAGTTAGAACAACACATCTTATTTCTTTATCTAATTCGACTTCGGCCAGAACTTCTTGCATGGCTTGATTCATTTCTCCTGACATAGCGTTTCTTGCTTCAGGTCTGTTCATTGTCAGTAATGCAACGCCTTTAGCCTTTTCAAAAATGAGGTGATCAGTACCTGTATCAATTTTTTCCATAGTTTTTCTCCCCTTAACTATATCTTTGCTATTCTATATCTAAGATGCAAGGAAAAATTTATCAATTAGGCTTACTTTTTTGCACTATTTTCCTGATTTCACAAGAGAGATTATTTGCTGAAGAGAAACCGCTGCTGACTAGTCCATTAGTAGAAAATCCTAAGTCTATAGTTTTCATTGGAAATAGCTTTTTCTACTATAACAATGGGGTTCATAAGCCCACTCTTGGCATGGTTAAAGCTAATCCAGATCTTGGTAAAGGGCATCGATTTAGAAATATCACAATAAACAGCTCTTCTTTAGAATGGCATGATGTTGAATCTTATGTGACTAATGACAAGATAGGTTCTTTCTCCATCACTTCAAAAAATCAATACAAGAAGTATCAGCCAGAAAATTATGAATTAGCAATCATGATGGATTGTAGTCAATGCCCAGTTCATCCTGATAGAAAAGATTTATTTAATTTTTATGTCGATCAGCATAGTAAAACACTACGCAACAATGATGTAGAACCTTCTCTTTTAATGACATGGGCCTATAAAGATAAGCCAGATATGCTGGAAGGACTTGCTTCAGCTTACATCGCAGCAGGGAATAAAAATAAAATAGCTGTTTTTCCTGTAGGTCTTGCATTTGACCTTTCACAAAAGGAAAATCCTTCAATAGAACTTTATACTCCAGACAAGAGGCATCCGAGCAAGGCGGGTACATATCTGATGGCGGCGGTGATTTATTCATCGATATATAATGTTTCACCAGTAAACAATTCTTACGATTATGGAATTAGTAGTGAGATACAACGAAAGTTACAAGAATCAGCATGGAAAACTGTTTTGAGTTACAAAGGAAAAGAATATGATTTTAAAAAATAGATATTTTTTAGTGATAGTTGCTCTTTTACTAGGCTCTTTCATTGGTTTCAAATTAACGGAAACATTCGCTATTAAATACATTATGGAAAATCTTCCAATTGATACTGCTACGCTTGACGAAAAGGATGTCTATGTGACTGAAATAGAAGACGGCGTATTTGCTTCTCCGAAAGAACTAACTTATATCGATAATAAAGCTAAAAATATAATTTTGCTCATTGCAGATGGCATGAGTCTTAGTCAAATAACAGCCTATCGAATGATGCAGGGTAGTCTTAATGAACGTATCTCAATGGATAAATTCCCTTACTCTGGAATTGTTTTGACACATTCCTATGATGCAGCCGTTACTGACTCAGCATCATCTGCTACGGCATATAGCACAGGTTTTAAAACAAATAATGGCGCGCTTGGTTTAGATCCGGATCTCAATGAATTGGAAAATTTAACCGAAACTATCGACAAATTCGGATTTGTCAGCTCTTTAATCAGTACATCAGAAGTTACACATGCTACACCAGCTGCATTTGCTGCTCACGTAGATTTAAGATGGAAGACAGATCTTATAAGTGCACAAATGATTGATTCTAAAGTAGCTACTATCCTGGGCGGGGGACGCTTCTTCTTTACTCCAGAAGAAGAAGGTGGAAAAAGAGAAGATGGACGAAACCTATTAGATGAGGTTAAAGAATCTCACGTTCTAGTTACAGAAAAAAATCAATTATCAAATGTCTCAGACTCTCTTGATAAGCAAGTATTAGGTCTTTTTGCTGATGAGCATTTGAGAGACGAAGACAAAAAAGAAAATCATAATCTTGAACCCTCATTAGCAGAAATGCTTCAGTACTCAATAACACGCTCAGACTTACTGATAAATCAAGGCTGCAAAGGTTTCTTCATCATGGCCGAGGGCTCTCAAGTAGATTGGGCAGGCCACGTAAATGATTTTGATTATCTTATAAGGGAAATGGAAGATTTTGATGAGGCAGTAGATCTAGCCTTGGAAATTGCAAAGGAAAGGGAAGATACTCTTGTTTTAGTCACCTCAGATCATGAGGTCGGTGGTTTATTAATAGAACCTGCTAATCCCATAGATAATTCACTTGATGATGTTAAGTTTTCTTTTAACACTGCTGTAGGAAGTGGAACTCATACTGGTGTTCCAGTGCCAGTCTATGCTTTCGGACCAGGATCAGAAAATTTTACAGGTACACTCGATAATACTGACATTTATTATGCTATGTTGGCTGCTTTAGACTTGAAGGATAAAGAAGGCACATGTCTAAGGAGATAAAAATTTGTATTCTGTAATTTTATATTCTTTATTTCTTTTATTTTGGGTAGCCATCATCTATGACTTTGCAAAAAGACCGAAGGATCGAGATGATGATAAGTTCATGGATCTTCCTTCACTAAGACAGTTAGCACGAACATTCTGGGTGGGCTGGATTGCTATTGTCTTATTATATACACTCATTGTAAGTTTGAATTAGATAAGGGGAGATTGGAATGGAACCGCCAAAAATTATAAAAGCAGATTCATCGAACGTTGAGAAAGTCAAAAGTGCAATCACTCTAGGATTTGCGGCCGATCCGTTTTTAAGGTGGTTCTTTCCTGATCCTCACATATATCTCAAAAATTTTGCATTTTGGATGGATGCTTTTTCCAAACCCGCACTTGAATCAGACTCTATATTCACAGACGAAAACTTTTATGGTGGTGCCATTTGGCATCCTCCTGGTATCCATTTAGATTCTGATGTTTTGGCTCCAACACTGGAAGATATCCCTGATTTTAGGCTTGAAAGTGCCTTACAAATGTTTGAAGAATTCAATGAATGTCACCCTAAAGAAGATCATTGGTATCTCCCTTTTATAGGCTTAGATCCCTCAAAACAAGGACAAGGCATAGGTTCTTTGATTCTCAAGGAATCATTAAAACAGGCAGATGAACAGGGAAAGGTCGCATATCTAGAATCTTCCAATCCTATGAATATGAGTCTTTATGAGAGACATGGATTTGAAACCATGAAAAAAGTCCAAATTGGAGATTCTCCTCCTGCACATCCTATGATTAGGTATCCAAGATAGATCATGAAACATTTAGAATTTCCCGATGTAGAAATACACGAACTTAAATCAGAAATAATTGGAGAAACTTTTGAAATTTTAGTCAAACAACCCGATCCTAATATTGTTTCTTTGTTTGGAGATGAGCCATTACCAGTTATATATGGCACAGATGCAAATATATCTTCAGGAGGTTATATCAATACTATTGATAGCTTATACCTAGGCGGAGAAATTCCACCAGTTCTTTTTGTAGGTATACGCTACAAGCTTGGTGACGAACCGGACTTTATGCAGTTCGTTACCAACAGAACTCGTGAATTCACGCCTGTTGAGGATATCGAAAATCAAAAATTAATGGAGCAAATGACTCTAAGACAAGTCAAGGGCGGGGGTGCTGATAACTTCCTCAAGTTTTTGACAACTGAATTAAGAGATTGGGTTTCAGAGAGATTTAATGTTTCCGATGATACGACATATATTGGAGATTCTATGGGCGGGTTATTTGGCCTCTACACATTGTTTCATCATCCAAAGGCTTTTAAGAGATATGTGATTGGTAGTCCTTGGCAAGAATGGAGTTATCCTAATACTTTCGATCTTGAAGAAAAATATGCTGAAAATAATGAAGATATGGAAGCTATTGTATATATGGCATCTGGAGCGGAGGAAGATGTTATTGGTCCTTATCTGGAAAAAATGAATCCAGTAATGGTTGAGATCTTCTCCAAAGCAAAAACCGCTGAATATACTGAACAAATGATAAAAAAGCTCAATGGCAGAAATTACCCAAGCCTAAAACTAAAAGGTCTAATTTTAGAAGATGAGACACACTTCACCATAACTGGAGCTTTATTTAATAGAGGGTTAAGGCACGTCTTTAATGTAAAGTGACTAATATGAAAAATTTAAGAAACCGTAAATGGACCTTGGCAAACAGACCAGTCGGTATGGTTGGGGAACATAATTTTTCCTATGAAGAGGAAGAAGTAAGAGATATTGAAGATGGAGAGTTTCTTATTAAGAACTTATATCTAAGTTTTGATCCTGCTCAAAGGGGTTGGATGGAAGATAGAAAAAGCTATGTTCCACCAGTTGGAATTGGAGAGGTAATGAGAGCTGGTTCTGTTGGCCAAGTCATTGAATCGAATAATCCTGATTATGCCGTTGGTGATAAAGTTCAAGGCACCTTTGGATGGCAAGAGTATGCCATTTCAGATGGAAAGGGTATTTTGAATGCTACTGTCATTCCAGAAGGAGCATCTCTTACCGCACCTCTGAGTGTCTTCGGCATTACAGGGCTGACAGCTTATTTTGGTTTATTAGATGTGGGACAACCTAAAGAAGGGGAAACGGTTCTTGTATCTGGAGCAGCCGGCTCTACAGGATCAATCGTTGCACAGATTGCTAAAATTAAAGGCTGTCGTGTCATAGGTGTTGCTGGCGGAGTTGAGAAATGTAAATGGTTAACTGAGGAAGTAAAAATCGATGCTGCAATAGATTACAAAACTGCAAATTTACAAGAAGTTATTCCTGAATTATGTCCAGAAGGCATAGATGTTATTTTTGATAATGTGGGAGGAGAGTTTTTAAACACATCACTTTTGAGCATTAATCAAAATGCAAGAGTGGCAATTTGTGGAGCCATCTCAGGCTACAATAATGAGGCACCAGCTCCTGGACCATCAAACTATACCGCTCTCTTAATTCAGAGAGCCAAGATGGAAGGATTTATTGTTCTGGATTATATGGATAGATTCCCTGAAGCAATTGGAGAATTAATGCAATGGGTTCAGGAAGGAAAAATAATATATCAAGAAGATATCCAGGAGGGCATCGAGAATGCACCTGAAACTTTATTGAGGCTCTATACGGGTCAAAATAAAGGCAAGCAACTTCTTAAAATAGCTGATCCCGAATAAATTTAAAGATCTTTGTGAGTTCCGTCACAAAATGCACCGTTTTTACTCATCTTGCATCCACAAAAGAAAACATCTTTCTCTTCATCAAGTTTTACTTTCAATGGTAAGAATTCAGTTCCTTCATGAGAGCCATCGCAAAAAGGTTGCTTAGAACTTTTTCCACAACTACACCACCAGTAACTTTTTTCAGACTCAACGGTAACTTTATAAGGAAACTTTTGAACTACTTTTGGACTATTCATAAAAAAAAAGTAACATAAATTATAGATAAAATTACTAATGAGATTTATTCTCAGATACTCTATAAAGTAGATTTTATGAGCGTAAAAGAAATATTAAAAATGGGTAACCCTCTTTTAAGAAAAGAGGCTGACGATTTCACTATTGAAGAAATCAAAAGTCCCGAAACTAAATTATTACTTGAAGATATGTGGGATTCTTTAGAAGTCGCTGGTGGAATTGGATTAGCAGCTCCTCAAATAGGTGTCTTAAAAAAGCTTGCTGTAATAAAGCTATCTGAAGAATCAGATAGATATCCAAATATGGAGGACAGTGAACCTTATATAATCTTCAATCCAAAAGTTTCCGTACTAGATCAGACAGAGCAAGGCTTCTGGGAAGGTTGCCTTAGTGTTCCAGGGCTAAGAGGTTTTGTCGAAAGACCAAGAGGCATAAGAGTGGATTATTTAGATGAAAATGCGGAATCAAGATCTATTGAGGCTGAAGATTTTCTAGCTACAGTTTTTCAACATGAATTGGATCATCTAGTTGGAAAACTTTATGTAGATAGAATGAAAGACATAAAGACATTAATGTTTGAGGATGAAATGATTTTTGAAGAAATAGAGGAAGAAGTATTAGATTAATTTGAGGATATATTATGACGAACGAAGAACGAATTAGAGCAGCTTGGCAAGGGAGAATATCAGGTTGCTTGTTGGGGAAACCAGTAGAAATGATTTCTATGAGAGAAGGGCCCAAAGGCCTAAACACCTTTTTACAGGACTCAGGATCACTGCCTCTTAGAAACTATGTTAACTATATGGAGCATGAATTACTGAGGGGTGCTAATAAGCGATGTTGCTTAGGAATGATGGACAGGGCTGAAGTTGATGACGACATTACCTATCTGGTATTAGCTTTAATGATGATGGAGCAATATGGTTTAGATTTAACTACAGATGATGTTGCAAGATCATGGATTAACTTGTTGCCAGTCGGAGCCACATTTACCGCAGAAAGAGATTCGTATTTAAAGCTCATTGAAAAATCAAATATGGCATATCAATTTGGTGGCCCGCGTAGCTTTGATTTAGAGGAAATAAATGATGGTGAATATAATGACTGGATAGGGGCTCAGATCAGGATTGATATGTATGGATGGCTGCTACCAGGGAAGCCAAAATTAGCTGCAGACTTAGCTAGAAGAGACGCAATGCTATCGCATAGGTCCTGTGCTGTTGAGGCCTCAGCTTATATCGCTGCATTGTGTGCCTTAGTTCCCGTTTCTTCTTCAAGAGAAGATGCTGTTCAAGCTGCATTAGACCTAATTGAAAAAGATTCTCTTGCTTATGAGGCTGTTGAAGTAGGAATTAAGTACAAGAATGAACCTGCCTCTAATCTTCACGAATATTATGGAGATATGTCTCCTGTTCATAGCTTAAACAATTTAGCGGTAGTAGTATGGGCATTTTTGTCATTTCAGGATTCATTTGATGAAGCAATCGGAGAAACCATCTGTTGTGGGTGGGATACAGATTGCACAGGTGCAACAGTAGGAGGATTGCTTGGCTTAGATATGGGAACAATACCAGAATCTTGGACATCTCCATGGCAAGGTAGAGTACAAACAGCAATTGCCGGAGTTGGAGAACTCGATCTAGATAGCTTAGTTAAAAGAACATGTACCCTTGTCGATAAATTTTCCTCTTTAGCTGACCTAGGTTAAATTTCATGAAAAATCCGATTGCAGTCTTTGGCAGCATCAATATGGATTTAGTGGTTTATAGCTCTACCAAACCCAAAGACGGTGAAACAATTTTGGGAAAAACCTTCGAAACTTTTCTTGGAGGCAAGGGTGCCAACCAAGCAGTAGCCTGTTCAAGACTTGGTTCAAATGTGTCGTTCGTTGGGAAAGTCGGTAATGATCTCTATGGTGAATTGCTTAGAGAAAAACTTAACTCAGAAAATATTGATACAGAATTATTGGGACTGCATGATGGAGAATCCGGAGTGGCTTTAATTAATGTCGTCGAAAGTACCTCTCAAAATCAAATAATAGTTGTCCCGGGAGCAAATTCTCATACAAGATCCGAACAGATGAGTGATCAGGTGCTTTCATCTACGGATATCCTTATTTCTCAAATGGAAGTTGAATCCAAAGAAATTGAGAAACTATTCTTAAGGGCTAAAGAAAGAAATTGCTATCGTATATTAAATGTTGCGCCAGCTTTGACATTGAGTAACTCCCTTTTTTCTGAGACTGATTTATTTGTAGTTAATGAAATTGAGTTAGAGTCTTTAACAAAAAAATCTATTCAAATGGATTGCTTGGAATCTATCAAAGAAAGTATTGAATCCATGAGTTTAAATAATCAACAATCTATAGTCGTAACTCTTGGATCAAATGGAGTCTATATCTATCAAAATAATCAATATGAGTTTATCGAGAGTCATAAAGTTGATGCCATTGATACAACTGGATCGGGAGATTGTTTTATCGGAGCATTAGCAAGCTGCCTGTCTGAGAAGCATGATTTATTAGAGGCTGCTGTCTTTGCTAATAAAGCTGCTGCTATTTCTGTGACAAAGAAAGGTGCATCGTCTTCTATGCCAACTACCCAAGAAGTCTTAAAGTTTGGATAAATTATAGTTCTACCAAAAAACCTATTACCCTCTCCTTAAATAAGGAATTAAAAGCTTCAACATCTAAATCTAAAGCAACTTCAGAGTTGGGCTTAGGTTTGAAGATCTGTCCCATGATAGATTCATTGAATTCGCTAACTGTTTGTCCATCAGTAAATTCACCTTTAGTTTCTACAGATACATAGGCTTCTTTGAAATCTGCTATTTCAGGCATAAACGAGAGGGCAACTGCTAATGAGTCATATAAATGAAGTCCTTGATCAATTATTTCTTTATTTGGATTTATTTTTAACCATGGATCTACTGATTTCTGCACAAATTGACAAAAAGGATGTTCATTTTCTCCAATTAAATTCAACTGCTCTCTGCCAAATCTAGTTTTATGACATACGTCTAGTGGAACCATTCTTATTGGAATGCCAGAGCCAAAGACTCGAGCGGCTGATTCAGGATCAGCCCATACATTAAACTCTGCAGCTGGCGTAACATTTCCTTGTACAGTAGATGCTCCGGCCATCATGGTTACTTTATTTATGTGATTTGGCAATTCAGGATCTAAGTCTAAAGCTTGAGCGATGTTAGTTAGAGGGCCTATAGTCACAAGCTCAATATCACCAGAATTTTCTTTTGCTGTTTCGGCAATAAAAGCTGGGGCACCTTTCTTATCGTTCTCAATTGATAGTATTGGAGTCAATTGTTCCATTTCCCCCCTTTGGCCAAGCCATTTTCTTTTTTCATTTCTATCCTTACTATATGTTCCAGGTTTTCCAGTGTGAACAGGTATATCTTTCCCAAGCTGCTCAACTAAATAGGTAGCATTACTAAAACCTCTCTCTACAGGAACATTTCCTTGCACGGTTGTAATTCCCAGTATTTCAAGTTCTGGCGAATTCATCGCAAGCATAATTGCAAAACAATCTTCTGGATCACCACCCTTTGTTCCCATTGCTGGATCAGTATCAATTATTATTTTCTTTTTCATATTTCGTGATATGTTAACTCTTTAAATAAGTAATAGGGAGAAATGCTTATGAGACCAGTTGTCGAAACTAAAAGCGGACCAGTAGAAGGTTTAATTGAAGAATTTAATGGAATTAAGGGCTACAGTTTCAGAGGTATTCCTTATGCAGCTGATACATCAGGCAATAACAGATGGCGTGCTCCTCAAGATATTGAACCATGGATAGAAAATTTTGATGCCAGTTCATTTGGACCACAATGTCCTCAATTTAGAAGAGGAGAGGGGGGATTTAGAGATTCAATTGCGAATGCTTACGAAATTGAATTACCTGAAGAGGAACCGCCGCAAGAATCAGAAGATTGTTTAAGACTGAATATCTATTCAGGAGATTTAGATCCTAAAGAAAAGTTACCCGTTATGTTTTGGATTCATGGCGGAGCTTTAAGATTCGGATCTGGAGATAATTATTTACCAGATGGAATACTTTCGAAAGGAAAAATACTTGTAACTATAAATTATAGATTAGGAGAATTAGGTTTCTTTGCTCATCCATCAATAAATAATAGCGAAGAAGAATTTAAAACTAATTTCGGCTTACTGGATCAAATTAAGGCTTTGCATTGGGTGAGAGAAAATATAGAAAAATTTGGCGGTGATCCATCTAATATCACTATATTTGGAGAATCTGCTGGAGGATTTTCGGTTGCAGCACTTTTAGTTTCTCCTCTATCCAAAGGTTTGTTTCACAAAGCCATTGTTCAAAGTGGAGGTTTTTCAAGAATGGCCCTACATTCATCTGATAAATCAAGTAATGGTTTTTCTGCTGCTGATCTTGGGTCAAGATTTGGAGAATTTTGTGATATACCAAGTAGTGATGATCAGTTAAAGCTGATGAGAGAATTAACTATAGACAAGATAATTGAGGTGGGAAAAATTGGATTTTCTTCTTCATTTTTCGTTGATGATAAAACCATTCTCTCACCTGTGATGAAGAGTTTTGAAGAAGGTTTAAACCATAAAGTCCCAACAATAATTGGGACCAACGCCGATGAAGGAACCGCACTTTATTGGGGAAGCCCTTTAGCTGATGTCGCACCTCCTGTTAATTCAATTGAAAAATATAAGCTTGTTATTTTGGATAAATTTGAAGAAAAAGCTGAAAAAATTCTATCTATCTATCCAGCCTCTGATAAAGAAGAGATGATCAAATCAAGCAAGAGGTTATTGGGAGACTCTTTGTTTGGAGCACCATCTTTCTTCGCCTCTAAATCTATGGCTGAACGATCTGAAGATATTTATTTTTATCATTTTAATCAGAAACCCTCAGGTAAAGCTGGAGAAATATTAGGATCTTTCCATGCCTACGAAATAAGCTATGTCTTCGGAGTTGGAGGTTTGGGCATTATAGAAAATCAAGAACTTTCAGATATTATGCTTTCTTATTGGACAAATTTTGCTGAATCAGGAAATCCAAATTCAGAAGAGCTGCCAGAATGGGAAAAATTATTACCTGGAGAAAGTAAGTGGCAGGTACTGGGATCTGAAGTAGGAAAAAAAGATATAGATAGGATGGAGATCTATGATTTACTTCAAGATTTTGAATACAAGGGTATTTAAGCCCGTCTTATAGAAAGACCGCCATCTACAGGCAAATAAACGCCATTAATATAGGAAGAAGAGGGGAGGCATAGATTTAGAGTAGCATGAGCAACCTCTTCAGGTTCACCATATCTTTTTAGACCAACCCTTCTTCTTGCGTAAGTTTCTTTGTCTTTAGTGTCTATAGCTGAGGTCATGTTCGTATTGATAGGACCAGGACAAATACAATTTACTGTTACACCTTTTGGACCTAATTCAAGCGCCAGAGAGCGAGTTAAACCTATTACCCCATGTTTGGCAGCCGTGTATGGACTATGAAATGGTGATGCACCAAAACCTTCAGTAGAGGATATATTTACTATTCTTCCATTATCAGATTCAAGAAGATAAGGAAGTGATGCTCTAATCAATCTAACTTGACCTGTAAGAACTACATTTAAAGTATCATCCCAATAATTTTCAAAATTTTCGTCATCTACAGCAGTGACAGAAGATATCCCTGCATTATTGATAATGAAATCAATAGCTTTATACGTCTCGATGGTTGCATCTATACATTTATTTATTGAAGCACTATCGGTTACATCTAAAAGAAAGGGCATACACTCCCCGCCACTTGTTATTATTTCCGATGAAACTCTATTGACTTCCTCTTGATTTACATCAGTAGCGATAACCTTAACTCCCTCTGCCGCAAAAACTTTAGCTGTTGCTTCGCCCATACCGCTTCCTGCACCTGAAATGATTGCAACTCTTCCTTTAACCGATCTAGAAAGTTTTTTGAAGATTTTCATATTTAAAATATTTGAGTTATTCGACTACTTATAAGATTATACGTTCCCAGATAAATTAAAAGGAAAAACTATGACGGATCAAACAGCAACTTTAACGCAGGATGGAGATGTTTCAATTATTACCTTAGATGATGGAAAGGCCAATGTTTTTTCAACTAATATGAGTAATACAATCAATTCTCTTTTAGATTCAGTTCCTGATGACAAAGGTTCTTTATTAATTACTGGTCGAGAAGGTTTATTTTCCGCTGGTTTTGATTTAAAAACTATTTCAGGAGGAGATCCCAAGGCTGCACTCGAAATGACACAAGCGGGTTTTAAGCTTTTATGCAGAATTTACAACTTTCCAAGGCCTGTTATAGCGGCGTCTAGCGGCCATGCAATCGCCTTAGGTGCTTTCCTTTTGTGCTGTGCTGATTACAGAGTTGGAGCATCGGGTCAATTCATCGTGCAAGCGAATGAGACTCGAAATGGCATGTCTATTCCGACTCCAATTTTAGAAATTTCTAAGTCTAGGATTCTTAAGAATCATTGGTATAGAGCAATCTTAAACGCAGAAGCTTACCCCATATCTGATTCTGTGAATGCTGGGTATTTAGATGAAGTTGTCGAGCCTGAAGAACTCATGACAAAAGCTCTTGAAGTAGCTAAAGACTTAGCAACTTTGAGTCATCCTCACTACAAACTCACAAAAGATCTAGATCAAAAAGATGTAGTTAAAAGAATAAATGACTCTATCGCAGAGATGGCTAATCCTTTCTAAATTTAAAAAAAGACTTACTTAGTTCTAAGTTTTTGGTAACCTACGCATCCCTAAGTGGGGCCATAGCTCAGCTGGGAGAGCGCATCCCTTGCACGGATGAGGTCGTCGGTTCGATCCCGACTGGCTCCACCATTACAATATTTCTTAGTTTCTTATTCATGTATAGTGAATAAATGAGAAAAATTTATCTTGTACTTTGCTTTGTTTATTCTTCATCAATAATTAGTTCGACTTCCTTGGATGAAAAAATTGACTTTATTTTAGACTCAGAATTAGGTGAGGAAGTTACTAATACAATTATAGAATCTTCTATGGAAAGCTTATCTTATTCAGGTATGACTGCTGAAGAACTAGATGAGGTAAATAAAATAACAGAGCCTTATCTTGAAACTTATATAAAAGATATAAAAAGAAATGTAAGAATTTTATATAAAGAAACTTTTACAGAGGATGAGATAAACGCTTATTACAACTTTTTGAATAGTAAGTCCGGTAGATCGTTTAAGAGCAAGATGCCACAGTTCTCAATTGATATGATGGGAATGGTTTTCAGCACCCTCACTGACCTACTTTCCCAAATGGAACTAGATCCTGAAGTAAATACCATGATAGAACAGGACCTTTATGTAAATCCTTTGATGGCAGATAACATGGCAGATATTGAAAATAATAATTCATGCCTTTACTGTGATTTAAGTTTTCAGTCTCTTCGTGATAGAAATCTTGACGGAGTAAATTTAAGTGGATCGAGATTACAAAGTGCTGATTTTACAAATAGTTCATTAATTGGAGCGAATTTTAGCGATACTAATCTAGTTGACACTAACTTTACCGGAGCCAATTTGGAAAATTCAAATTTTACTAATGCCGTTATAGAGTCTGCTGATTTTAGACTTACTACTGTTAAGATAATCGATTTAGAAGACGCAAGCTATATCTGTAATGTTAAGCTTTCAGGCGGTATAGAAAATATTGATTGTTAATCATTCTCAACAATGAAAAATTCTATATCTCTTATAGGTATGGCTGGTGCAGGGAAGACATCTATAGGAAAGGCTTTATCCCTTGAGCTTGGTTATGAATTTCTAGACACAGACAAAATAATTGAAATCTCATATGGAAAATCCAAGGATATTATTGATTATGAAGGTAAAGATAGATTTAGGGCTATAGAGGAAGAAGTTCTACTTTCAATAAACTTTGATCATACTTTACTAGCTACTGGAGGTAGTGCAGTTTTTTCTCCCTTGGCTATGCAGCATATAAGAGATAATTCTGATGTCATATATTTAGAAGTAAGCTTTGAAAATATTTCTGAGAGAGTGTTGGATTTTGTAGAAAGAGGGTTTATAAAAGAATCATCTCAATCAATTGAAGAAGCTTATATGGAAAGATTAGTCTTATACAAAAAATATGCAGATTATTCCGTGACTAATAACGGTTCAATGGAAGACTGTATTCAAAAGATTTTGTCTTTATTAGAATCGTAGAAAATTTGAAACTTTCTAAAGCATTTCTCAATATTTTTATTGGTATACTTAATTTTTAAATTTTTTGGAGCAAATAACATGAGTCAAGGTTCGTATACTTTAAATTATTGGAATGTACCTGGTCGTGGAGAGAGCATACGAGTGATTTTAGCCCTTGGCGGAATTAACTTTGAAAATAATTTTGTTCCTTTGCCTTTACCTTTAGAAAATCCTGAGAATCAAAATCCTCCCCCTTTTGATGATGGTACTTGGAGTGAACTCAAACCACAAACTCCTTGGGGAACACTGCCAACTCTACTCTTGCCCTCAGGTGAAATTATTGGTCAACAAAGAGCAATTCTTAGATATCTAGGTAAATTGATTAAGTTTGAAGGCAATTACCTATATCCAGAAGAGCCCGAAGCTTCGGCAAGAGTGGATGGATTTATGGATATGATGGAAGACATCTGGCCTATTTTAATTGGTCTAAATGGAACAGATTCTATGGAAACGGCGCCCTTATACTCAACAATGTTAGGTCAAGGTACTTTAGATGACTTTCTAAATCCTAGAATGGAAAAAGGAAGTGGGGAACTCGCAACTCTATTTGATTTTTTAGAAAATGCCATCAGCGATGAAGGTCCATTCTTACTAGGCTCTAATCCTTCGTGTGCTGATGTTCTTCTTTTTGCCGCTATCTCGTGGTGGGGCGCAGCAGTTTTTCCAAATATGGACAAAATATTAGAGGGTAGGCCAAAAATCGAGAAATCTATCAGAGCAGTTGGGACTATAGGGGAAATTTCTGATTACTACAGCAGTTTAAAAGCTAGCAGAGATTCTATGCCTATAGTGGGTTCAACTAACTATGCTAGTTATTACAAGAATTATCATTTATTGTGCGGATTAAATGAATAGTCCATATTAAAATGAAATTATCAGTAATACTCATTTCAATCCTTTTCTTTGGCATTGTAAGTACTGAAGAACCTGGTTATGTATTTGGCTGGACGCACTTAGCTGACCCAGATCTGCAAACGCCAATAGGAGGATCAACTACAGGTCCTGAGATCGAGATAGATGAAGATCCTAACTCTTATTGGCTTGAACTTCAAAGCCCAGGCCTGTCAAAATTTGAAAAGGATAGGTTGGCCATTCTTGCCATGCAGGGAGGTTATAAAGCAAATTTTGATTTTATGGAAACAATGGGTTTTTTTGAAACTTACTCACCTTCAAGACCGTATCAATCTTGGGGAACAGAATTTGTGAAAGTCATTGAAGATAAAGAAGATTTCATCAGCCTTCAGCACATCATGGTGATGTTTTTTGAACAAGATGACGGTTCTATTTCTGATCCAATCGTGGTGAAACATTGGAGACAGGACTGGCATTATGAAGATAAAACTATAAATGTTTATGTAGGAGATAATATTTGGAAAAAACAAACTCTTTCAGACAAGGAAATTCAGGGTAAATGGTCTCAGTCTGTTTATCAGGTCGATGATTCTCCTAGATATCAAGGATATGGAGAATGGAAACATTATAAAAATACCTCTAGTTGGGTTAGTGAAGAAACAAACAGACCTCTGCCAAGGAGAGAAACTACCATTAGAGACGACTATGATTTACTTTCAGGTACTAATCTTCACACTATTACTCCTTCTGGTTGGGTTCACGAGCAGAATAATTCAAAGGTTTTATTAAATGGTAAAGTACTTGCTAAAGAAATAGGCCTTGCCAGATATCAAATGGTGAGCGATTTTGATTGGAGTGCTGGAGAGGAATACTGGGACAAAACAAAACCTTTTTGGCTTGAGGTTCGAAACTACTGGAAGAAGACTTTAGAAAAATCCGATCAGGTAGAAGTTCTAAAGGCGCATCAAGAAAATCTTCTATTTGCCGAGTTATTTGGGCTCGCAGATTCATACGCGAAAGGAAATTTAGAGTCAATCAATGAAGTTGCTCCAGTGATCTCAAAATATGTTGAAGAAATTTGAAAAACTAGATGGTGCTGTGATTTTCTACGGCAAAATCAACTGATTGTTTTAGCACGTCTACCATTAAATCAATTTCATGATCTCCTATAATAAATGCTGGACCCAGACAAATAATATCTCGATATTGGCCAGTACCTCCTGGGTATAGAAATACGCCTTCCTCCAGACCTTTTTGCATAACTTTGCTAGTAATTTTCTTAGATTCATCAAATGGTTTTAAGTTGGATTTATCCTCCACAATTTCTATACCTACAAGAAGTCCTTTGCCTCTTATCTCGGCAATATTTGGATGTTGTCCTACTTCAGAATTGAGTTTTTGTAGTAACTTTTCACCAAGAGGCTGAACTCTCTCACATAATTTTTCCTCTCTAAGGGTCTTTAGGACTTCAGCAGAAGCTGCGCATGATTGAGGTAGTGCTGCAAATGTATGAAACATAACCTCATATCCTGCTGATTGAATAGAGTCAGCTATCACATCAGTGCTGTAGGTTCCACCAATAGCTGCATATCCTCCACCCATTCCTTTGCCTGCCACAAGGATATCTGGTTGAGTGTTGTAAAGATTGCTAGCGAAGTCTATTCCGACTCTCCCAAAGCCTGTCATGACCTCATCAGCAATTAGTAAAATATCATTTTCCTTTAATATTTTCTCTGCCTCTTCCCAATATCCATCTGGAGGAGTAATTGCTCCTCCACTAGATCCGTTTATAGGTTCCATTAAAAGGGCAGCTATATTTCTTGGATCTAATCTCTTTATCGTATCTCTCAGATTATCTAAATAATAATCTTTTGAGTCAGGATGAAAACTACCTAAAGGGCATCTAAGTGGATAAGGCGTTTCTATTGTGGTTGGTGAAGGGACATAACTTTCCAGTCCTCTTTTTCGAGCTTCATGACCCGAAATACCTGACATATTTAATGTAGTACCGTGATAAGAGAGACTTCTCGTAAGAATGATATTCTTTTCGGGCTTACCTCTACTTGCTTGATATTGTATGGCTAGTTTTACTGCAGATTCGTTTGCTTCCGATCCACCAGATGAGAGATGTATTCTAGTTAAATGAGGTGGTAGCCAGTGATTCCTCAACTCATCTAGTAAAGCTTCTCTTTCAGGAGTAAGAAAGGGAGGGAGTATGTATGAATTATTTATTACTGCTTTTGAAATAGCCTCCGCAACTTCTTCTCTACCATAACCAATATTATTTACTATCGCTCCGCCAGCAGCATCCAGAATTTTTCTTCCGTCTTTAGTGTATAAGTATGCTCCCTTCGAACTTTCAAATTCTATTCCCCAGGTTTGTTTGAGAAAAGGCCATTTTATTTGTTCCATCAATTCACCTTAGAATGCTAAAAGTATGTCATCTATGATTAAAACTGCCATACTCAATTGTAATACTAAACTCCCCCATAAAATTAATTTAGTTGTTACTTTGGGTTGCAGCTCTGGTTCAAGCTTATTTACCAAATAGAGCGCACCTATATTAACAATTGGCAATCCCATCGCGGCCCATATGCCTGCTATGAGAAGCAAGGTGAAGGGGTTTGGTAAAACAAAATAGAATAAACCGGAAAGAAATGGGATAACGAAAGCTATGAGCTTTATTAACTTCTTTCTTGTATCTGCTTGCTCTTTTACTAGACCCATAGAAATTAAATAGTCAGATATGGTCCTTGTGAAGGCAGCAGTTCCTGATAAGAGGGTAGAGAACAAAACAAAGAATGCCAAAACGATAAAAAGCCATTTAGCCCAACCGCCCAGCACGAGAGAGAACATATTTTGAAGAGAACTTATAACATCTATGTCCCAAAAAGAGCTTGTTGCTAAAGATTGTTGTAATTCAGGGATGTTGTAAAGAACACCTGCTCCTAAAAAGAAAAAGGGAAGCGTTCCAAGAGTAATGAAAAAAACTGTCACCCAAACGTCAGTTTGCATAGTTTTTATCCAATGTTTTGTCTCCTCAACATTATTGCCACTATTTTCCGCATATCCTTTTTCTAAACACCAATATGTATAAGCCATTATTTCTCCATAGCTTATTCCAGTAAAACCAAAAACAGCTAGAGCTAGGGGTAAGTACCCCGATGGGAAAGAAAAGCTAAGACCAGAAGAGACTTGCACAGCACTGACTTGATAATCAGTAGATTGCATTGCAATTGCGATAACCATCGTCATGAAAGAGAAGAACAATACCATCACAAGCAAGGTCTTCTCTAAGCTTTTGTATGATCCAAAATACAACAATGTCCAAGTAACTAAACAAGAGATTACAACCCATATCTCTACTGTCAGAAAAGGAAACATTGTATTGCCAGCTTCGGCCACAGCACCTGCTAATCCACCCATACCGGCAATTGAAGGTATGACCCCGATGAACATGAACCAAACTAACCAAGAAGTAGTTTTTCCTTGGATGGTTGTCTTGAAGCCAGGCATATCAGCAAAAGCTTCTAAAAATGTTTTTTTCGTAACAACTACATACCGCGCTATCTCTGCTTGGATGATAGGTTTGCTCCACATGCTTAAGAGCAACCACCATAAAAGCATAAACCCAGCAGCCGCTCCCAATAAAGGTGTCATCACTATTGATCCACTGCCTACAACACTACCTGTGACAACCACACTGGGGCCAATGAATTTTAATCTTTCAAAAAGGTTTTAGGTGCTTCTTGCATTCTTATATAGATTTTCTCACTAAATATGGAACAATTCCTCAATTCTTTTCAGAAAAATTAATACCAATGAAATTTAAAGTTAGTTCAGGCCTAAATATTGAAGCAACTGCCTTAGGTAATCCTGATGACCCTCTTGTAATTTTGCTTCATGGAGGTGGTCAAACAAGACACGCCTGGGGTGGCACAGCTGAAAAACTATCACAAGCAGGATTCTATGCTGTAGCTATTGACTTAAGAGGACATGGAGACAGTGATTGGAGTAATGAAGGAGATTACGCAATTGAGAGCTATAAAGAAGATCTCATAAGTATTATCCATCAATTAGGCAAAGATGCTTCCTTGATAGGTGCATCTCTGGGCGGGATGGTTTCTTTGTGCACCGCAGGTGATAAAGAATGTAGAGATCTATGTAATGCACTGGTAATGGTTGATATAGGTATTTATCCAAATGAAGATGGATCAAATGAAATTCTTAACTTTATGAGTTCAGGTTCTAAAGGTTTTAGTTCATTAGAAGAAGCATCTGATTCAATAGCTTCCTATCTCCCGCATCGAGAAAAACCAAAAGATATCTCGGGTTTAAAAAAGAATTTAAGATTGAAAGAAGATGGAAGATATTATTGGCATTGGGATCCCAGATTCATTGAATCTAGAACTAGCAATAGAAATGATTACAAGTTAAGACAAAAAATGTACGCTGAATCAGTTGATATTCCTACTCTGCTCATTAGGGGAGCTTTAAGTAATGTTGTCACTCAAGAAGAGGTCGATGATTTCTTGGAAACTATAGATCATGCTGATTTCATTGAGATAGATCGTGCTGCTCACATGATAGCTGGAGATAGAAATGATATTTTTGCTAATGCTGCTATTTCTTTTCTACAAAAGACCTTAAATTCAGAGTAATTTAGAGTACCTTTTGATAATATCAATCACATGATAGTTGGTTTAACTGGTGGAATAGGAAGCGGTAAGACTGCAGTCTCAGACTGTTTTGAAGAGCTCGGGATAGTTATAGTAGATGCTGATTTAGCTTCAAGAGTAGTAGTAGAAAAAGGTAAACCATGCTTAGAACAAATATCTGAACGCTTCGGTCAAGATATCCTAAATGAAGTAGGGGAGTTAGACAGATCAAAATTGAGAGAAATAATCTTTAACTCTGATGAAGAGAAAGATTGGCTAGAATCTTTATTGCACCCAGCCATAGCAAGACAAATACAAGATGAACTTAAAGCTTCAACAAGCCCTTATTCTATTTTAGTTTCACCCCTTTTACTTGAGACAGGTCAAAAAGATTATTGCGATAAAGTTTTAGTGGTAGATGTTCCTGTTGAAACTCAGGTTGAGAGAACCTTAAAAAGAGATGGAGTATCTGAAGCCCAAGTTCAATCTATTATTAAAGCTCAGATTTCTAGACAAAAGAGATTAGAGCTTGCAAATGAAGTTATCATTAATGATGGCAGTCTTGAGGACCTTAAGTTAGCTGTTAACCAACTTCATAAAAAAATTCTTACAGAAATATGAGATATGTGAAATGTCCTGAATGTGGTGAACAAGCCGAATATTCAGAAAAGAATGAGCATAGACCTTTCTGCAGCCGTCGCTGCCAACTTCTTGATTTAGGAGCTTGGGCAAGTGAAGATAGAAAAATAGCTGGAGAGAAAGTTTTTGAACCAGAAGAAGATTTTGAAACGCGTCATTAACTCCTGTAATCGCTATTGATAAGAACATAATCTTCAGATAAGTCAGAAGTCATCACCTCAAATTCTTTTTTACCCAGTCCGAGACTTACTTCGATTAGAATTTCCTTTTTTTTCATTTCTCTTGATGCGCGTTTTTCTGAATATTTAGCATCAATATAGCCTTGCCTCACCAATGGTTCTCCATTTAATTGAATCTTAACTTTATCGATTCTATCAATATTTTTATTTCTACCTATTGCGGAAAGTATTCTTCCCCAATTAGCATCACTTCCAAACATAGCTGTTTTAACTAGAGGTGATTCAGCTATTGTGAACGCTATAGATTTAGCTTGATCAGTATTTTTAGCTTTACCGACCTTAATTTTAATTTTTTTTGTTGCGCCTTCTGCATCTTCTACGAGTAGTTCAGCAAGCTCTTTAAAGATTTCTGTAATTGCAATAGAAAGTCTTTTTTCTTCAAGAGAACCTACTTTTATAGATTTTTCTTTATTACCATTTGCAACTAATAAAGAAGAATCATTGGGGGAAGTATCTCCATCAACAGTAATAGCTTCAAAACTAACTTTGAGAGCATTAGCATGGATATTATTTAGAGATTTTTGAGTTAATTTTGCATCTATGAATACAAAACTTAATAATGTAGCAAAGTCGGGTCTGATCATTCCTGAACCTTTTGCAAATCCAGTTACAAAATAAGAAGTCTTGCCAACTTTAACTTTTTTAGAAATTATTTTCGGCTTCGTGTCGGTAGTTAGAATAGCCTCAGAAGCTTTTTTCCATTTATTCTCACTTAAACTTTTTGATGCCTCTCTAAAAGCGGATAGATAATTTTCTACAGCTAGTGGCTCTCCAATGACACCGGTTGAAAAGGGTATAACATTCTCTTGACTAGTTTTGAAATCTTGAGCAATTTCTTTGCAGTATTTCCTAACATCTTTTAAACCATTAGGCCCTGTAGCGGCATTCGCATTTCCAGCATTAATTAACAAAACCTTTTTGGCTTTTTTTGAATAAGATAAATTTTCAATAGCTAACTTAACTGGCGCAGCTTTGAGTTTATTGGAGGTAAATTTTCCACTAAGTATTGCTTCTTGAGGAAGAGTTACTATCAGGCTATCTTCTTTCTTCCCATATCGTGTATTACTTGAAGCCGTACCGAAGCTTATGCCTTCAATCTTATGTATTCTTTTTGGCATTATTTCTTTCTGGCATTTTTCCTAGCCATTTTCGCTTCTGCTCTTCTAAGTCTTCTGTTACCTTGATCTTGTGAAGATGACTCTTCTTGCCTGGCGGGATTCAATGCTGATTCAGGACTTTGGTGATCTAAATTCTGAGCCTGATTTTGTTTCGGAAGGTTCAAATCCCCAGAATCTTCCAGTTCAATCTCCACCCTTGATAAGAATCTTATTCCTTCTAACCTTATTTTATTTAAAAGGCTTTCAAATAGTTCAAATGATTCTCTTCTAAATTCAAGTTTGGGATTCTTACTGGCATAGCTTCTAAGGCCAATACCTTGTCTCAATGCGTCTACTTCTGCTAAATGATCTTTCCAGGCATTATCAATAATTTGAAGAAGTATTTGCTTCTCAAAATCTCTCATGACTGGACCTATGCTGTTACTCTTTTCGCTATAAGCTTGATTGGCAGATGTAAGTATCTTTTGCTCTACATCTTCTCGTGTCATATTACTATCTGAAGTAATCCACTGTTTAATTGGAATTTGCAGTCCAAATATATTCGATAGAGAACTTTCCAATATATCTGTATTCCATTCGTGAGGCTCTAAATCTCCAAGAGAAACAGAATCTAATTCATCTGAAATTATGGTTTCCCTCATGGAATCAAGTAGCTCTGTTATGACATCAGCCTCGAGAATATTATTTCTTTGCGAATAGATAATTTGTCTTTGCTCATTTGCCATATCATCATATTCAAGTAGCATTTTCCTGATATCGAAATTTCTTCCTTCAACTCTTTTTTGTGCTCTTTCTATCGCTCCGCTTAACATCCTATGCTCTATAGATTCTCCTTCCTCCAAACCTACTCTTTGCATAATATTTTTGAATTGGTCGGATGCAAATATTCTCATCAGATTGTCTTCAAGAGAAATATAAAATCTAGATGAACCAGGATCACCTTGTCTGCCTGAACGTCCCCTAAGCTGATTATCCATTCTTCTTGATTCGTTCCTCTCTGTCCCAATGACATGTAAACCTCCAGAGCTAATAACCTCCGAATTTAGCTCTTTCCATTTAGATTCCAATTCTTCTTTTTTTGAATCATCCTTAGAATGCTTCTCAAACTCTGCTTCCCAGTTTCCGCCTAAAACTATATCTGTTCCTCTTCCTGCCATATTAGTAGCTATAGTGATAACACTAGGCTTACCAGCTTGTGAAATAATCTCAGCTTCTTTTGCATGATTTTTTGCATTCAGAACTTGATGTTCAATATTTTCCTTTTTTAAAAGGCTCGATAAGAGCTCTGAGCTCTCTAAAGATGCTGTACCAACCAGTATGGGATTACCCTTATCTCTATATTCCTTTATCTCATCTATTACAGCTTTGTATTTTTCACCTTGGGTCAAATACACAAGATCATTTTTATCATCACGAACCATAGGTTCATTTGTTGGTACTTCCAGAACATTAAGACCATAGATTTCAGCAAACTCTTCTGCTTCTGTACTTGCTGTGCCCGTCATTCCAGATAATTTTTCATATTGCCTGAAGTAATTTTGGAAAGTACAAGATGCCAAAGTCTGACTTTCCATTTGTATGGGTACATTTTCTTTTTGCTCTATCGCTTGATGTAAACCATCAGCCAATCTTCTTCCCGGCATAGCTCTGCCTGTATTTTCATCAATTAACACTACTTGATTATTTTGGACCATGTAATCAACATCTTTATTGAAAAGAAAGTGAGCTCTTAGTGACGATTGAATATAGTGAAGAAGTCTTAGATTTCCAGAAGAGTAAAGACTTTGATCTTCTTCAAGAAGATTATCATCTTTTAATAGCTGCTCGATGAAATCATGTCCAAAATCAGTAAGCTCAACCTGCTTCGATTTCTCATCTATAACAAAATGACCCGTATCTTCTTTATCTTGATCTTGGTCTTCCTCTTCATCTGCCTCATTAATAGGTTGTTCCTCTAATTTAGGAATAAATTTGCTAATTTTTTGGTAGATTTGAGCTGTATTTTCTGCTGGGCCAGAAATAACAAGAGGAGTCCTTGCTTCATCTATAAGGATAGAATCTACTTCATCAATGATTGCAAAATAATAGTCATTCATCATCCTATCATTTGTATTCACAACCATATTATTTCTCAGAAAATCAAATCCAAGCTCATTGTTAGTTGCGTATATAACATCTGCTTCATAAGCAGTTTTTCTTTCATCTAGTTGCTGTCCTGGAATAATAAAAGAAACAGACATTCCTAGATTTTCATATATTGGACCCATCCATTCTGCATCCCTTTTTGCTAAGTAATCATTCACTGTTACTAAAACAACTTTTCTTTCGGTTATGGAATTAAGGTATGAAGGTAAGGTGGCTACAAGTGTTTTGCCTTCTCCAGTTGCCATTTCAGCTATTTGACAATTATGAAGGGCTATTCCGCCTATAAGCTGGCA
The DNA here is from genome assembly GCA_902606175.1 of uncultured SAR86 cluster bacterium. Taxonomy (GTDB): domain Bacteria; phylum Pseudomonadota; class Gammaproteobacteria; order Magnimaribacterales; family Magnimaribacteraceae; genus Magnimaribacter. The sequence goes on from CACLEZ010000003.1 coordinate 27,082, forward strand.
ATCGTAATGCCTTAAACCTAGCTGTCTTGTACTTACCTCTCTAACAACCGCAAAGGCTTCAGGGAGAAGTGCGTCTAAAGATTCTCCATTGTTGTGGCGTTGTATAAAATTTACTCTCTTATTCCTTAAATCTTCGTCAGTGAGCTGTGAATATTCTTCCTCAAGGGAATTGATAGAATTCACCAAAGGTTGAATTTTTTTTAATACTTTTTGGTTTTTTGAACCAAATATTTTATCTAATAAACCCATAAAAATTTGCTAGGCGCAATTCTAACAGCTGCTAAGGAATATCAGATAAAAAAATTATCCTGAACTAGGATCAATAATAGGCTCGAGGTATTTGATGGGTGAATTCACTGGATCATCATAAGTTTTAACTTCCCATGTATCTGGCCTTGCAATGAGTTCTCTTAGAAGCGCATTATTTACTTTATGACCTGACTTATAGCCTTCGAAAGAGCCTACCAAATTATGACCAAGTAAATATAAATCTCCAATAGCATCAAGGATTTTATGCTTGATCATTTCATTCTCAACTCGCAAACCATCTTCATTTAGAATGCAGTCATCACCTATGGCGATTGTATTTTTAACGCTCGCCCCTAAGGCAAGATTATTTTCATTTAATGTTTCGAGTTCGCTCATGAACCCGAATGTTCTTGCTCTGCTTACTTCCCTTACGAATGAAGTGCTATTGAAGTTTACAGAAGCCTTTGTGGCATGGTCCTTGTGAACTGGATGATCGTATAGCATTGTAAAATCAACTTTAAACCCTTCAAAAGGTGATACCTGAGCCCAGGCATCATCATGAGATACTTTTACTGTATCTTTAATTCTTATAAATTTCTTTATTTCGTCTTGTTCCAATAAGCCTGCGGATTCTAATAAGAAAACGAATGGTGCTGCGCTCCCATCCATTATAGGAATTTCAGGACCATTAACTTCCACAAAGGCATTATCTATTCCTAGTCCCGCAATAGCAGACATGAGATGTTCTATGGTAGAGATTCTTGTATCACCTGACATTAAACAAGTTGACAATGAAGTATCTCCAACATTTTCGGCGGAAGCCTTTATTTCGACAACAGGATCTAAATCAACTCTTTTAAAAATTATCCCTGTATCTGTTGGAGCAGGAAGAATCTTGAGTATTATAGGATTTCCTGTATGCAAACCTACACCAAATGCCTTAATGGGATTCTGCAGAGTTCTTTGGGTAAGCATTTGGTTATTCTATAGATAAATTTTAATTAAAAGAATTGTTTTGTTTTTTGATCTCAAACAGCATTATTCCGGCACTTACTGATGCATTTAAGCTATCCATTTTTTCTGACATCTTTATTTTGATAAGTTCATCACAATTTTCTCTAGTAAGCCTTCTAATGCCTTTATCTTCAGAACCAATTATTAATGCCACCTTCTCGGGGTAATCGATTTCGTTATATCCTAATGAGGCCTTCAAATCACTACCATAAACGGCCACTCCCATCTCTTGCAGATTATTAATTGTTCTCACTATGTTAGTGACAATTACAAATGGAATAAGTTCTGAAGCTCCGCAGGATATTTTTCTAACTGAAGGAGTGAGATGACAAGATCGATTCTTTGGAACTATTACTGCATCCACATCTGCTGCTGCTGCGCTTCTTAAACATGCTCCAACATTATGTGGATCAGAGAGTCCATCTAAAATAAGAAATGTAAGTTTAGGCCTTTCAATTATCGACTCTATGAAGGCTTCAGATTCTTCTAGTCTCTTATTGCAGGACACTGCAATGCTTTGATGATTGATATCTTTAAATACTTTTTCAAAAAATTCAGGATCTTTTTTATTGATTTTTATTTTATTTTTTTTAGCCTCTTCTACGACAGATTCGATCCTAGTATTTGTTATTTCGCTAAAATAAAGAGACTTAACCGATTTAGGCCTTGAGACTATTATTTGGTTTACAGCATTTAAGCCACATACCATTTCTTGATCAGGATTTGAGCTCATTTTACTAATCTAAGATCCACTTTCTGAGAAAAGACTTCCACCTTTTCAATCGTAGCTTTAACCTCATCTCCAAGGGAGTATGAATGTCTTGAACTATTGCTTTGTAACATTTTACTATCTTCATCGAAGACATAATACTCATTACGAGGTAAATACTTTATGTGACAGAGGCCTTCTATATTTATCTCTTTTAAGTGAATAAATAAACCGAAATTAGTAACACCAATTATCTGACCATTGAAAGTATTTCCAATATTCTCTGAAGCAAAAGCACACTTAAGGTGATTTAACGCTTCTCTTTCAGCTTTTTCTGCAACCCTCTCCTTTATAGAACAACTTTTTGAAGACTCCATTAACTGCTCATGGCTGTAAACAGGTTTAGTCTTTATAGAACTTTCGTCTATTTTAATATTTCCATCATTCGACCTTATTAAAGATTTTATTGCTCTATGAACTAGCAAATCAGGATATCTTCTTATTGGAGAGGTGAAGTGTGAATAGTTTGAGTAATTAAGGGCATAGTGGATTGCAACATCAGCTTCGTAAGTAGCCAAGCTCATAGAATATAAAATCTGTGAGTGAATGATGCTTTTATCTTTTCTATCTTTAGCTATTTCCGCCAGAGCTGTTAATTTTTTTATGTCGCTTCCATCGTCCAAAGCAGCATTAATCTTTCTACTTCTTAAAAATTTTTCAAGAGTTTTAATTTTTAATATATCCGGCTTTGGGTGAACTCTGTAAACGGAAGGTACTTTATGTTTTAAGCATAATTCAGCTGCCGATATATTTGCAGCAAGCATGAATTCTTCGATCATCATATGAGATATCTCTCTAGGCGAATCAATAAATCGAACAATTTTCTGATTTTCTACCTTGGGAATGTATGAAGGTACTTCGAGCTCCAACGAGCCTCTTTCAACTCTATTTTTCTTTAATCTTCTATAAATTTCTAATAGAACCCTTAAAGAATCCGCATAGGGTTTTTTAAATTGTTTTTTCTGTATTTCCCGTGTAACTGTGGGATAAGTCAATCTAGACTTAGAATTGATTATTGCTTCGAAAAAAGAAGTGTCAGAGAGATTACCATCCGCACAGACTGTAGTTTTACAAACTACACAGAATCTATCTTCATCAGGTTTTAGTGAGCACAAATCGTTGCTTAATTCCTCAGGCAACATAGGAATTACTCTCTGCGAGAAATAAACTGAGGTTCCTCTATCAAAAGCTTCATTGTCTAGATGACTTCCTTCATCTATATAACGTGCAACATCGGCTATTGCTACGTATAAAATTAGATTTCCATGCTCATCCTTCTCTCCTAGCACAGCATCATCAAAGTCTTTTGCACTTTTTCCATCTATAGTCACAAAAGTTTTATCCCTGAGATCTTTTACGGATTCAATATCAAAATTCTTATCTTTTAACTTTCTTGATTCATTAATTACCGCCTTAGGCCATTCACGTTTAAGATTATGATTAGTTACAGCCATCTCATATGCCAAACTAAATTCATTATCTAAATCGAATAAAGAAATAAGATTTGCTTCAGGCAGTGCTTCTAGACTGGGTTGTTTATGCATCGAAAATTTACCGATGCCACCATCTTTTATCATTTTAGGATGCGGCTCTTTGATTAAAACTCTTAAATCATTTTCGTAGCCCATGGGACTTGTGTATAACCTTTTGCCTCTTCTAAATATCTTCCCAATAAACTCACTTGTATTTTCTGTAATGACTTTATCTATTTTTGCCCAACCTTTTGGAGTAAGAGAAAATTGAACTAAGTCTCCAGGCATTGCTTTAAATAGTTCTTTCTTTCCAAGTTTAAATTGGGAATCATATTTGGAATCATCGACATAAAATCCTCTAGATTTATTAGATTTTTTTACAATCCCTCTGAACGCTTTAGAGGTTTGTTTGTATGATTTTTTCAATGGATGGATTTCTGTTAAGCATTTTGCTTTTAACTTCGTAGAGTATTTTAAATCATTAAGTTCTTTAAGAGTGATTTTTGTATTAGGACAAGGTTGCTTGCTAATAACTTAGCTATTAAAGTTGCGTTATGCATATTGGAATTATTATTTCTTTAATATTTATAAGCCTTCTATTCTTTCTTTGGCAATATTCGAAAGGAGAGCAAGTTGGAAGAAGAATTGGTTTCTTATTAAATATTTGGGGAGCAGTAATAGTATTCTACTTATTCATGGTTGTTTTTTTATAACTGGGGAAAATTATGTCTGTCAAACATTATGATTGGTCTGCATATCACGCTTATGTGAGGCCAACTAAGATAGCGATTCGTGATTTGAGTGCAAAACAAAGTCTTACTTACAAAGAGCTTGATGATAGAGCTTGTCTCTTGGCAAATTGGTTACAAAGAAAGGGAGTACAAAAGGGCGATAGGGTCGCAATTTTATCTCAGAATTGTGCTGAATTTTTCGAACTAGAATTTGCTTGTGCAAAAATAGGAGCTATCGAGCTACCCTTAAATTGGCGATTAACAAAACCTGAACTTGAATATATTCTTAATGACAGCACGCCTAAAGTTCTTATCTATGATGTATCTTTTTCTGACATCTCAAACGAATTAGTAAAAGACTGTAATATTTCCAGCTCTTTGGAGATTGATAAGGAAGATTTAGAAAGCGAGTATGAAATTTCTTTGAAAGAGTCTAGCTATGACTTTGTTCAACCTGATATTAATCAAGAAGATTTGATAATGATTATGTACACGTCTGGAACAACTGGTCATCCTAAAGGCGCAATGATTAATCATCAAATGCAACTTTATAACGCGATAAATCTTGCCTCTCCTGCATTCGTAGCAACGGATACAGTGCAGTTAGTAGTTTTACCGCTTTTTCATACAGGCGGAATGAATTGCTATGCAAATCCTGTTTTGCATGCAGGAGGAGAATTAATCCTCATAAGAGATTTTGATCCAGGCTTAGCATTATCAATCTTAGGAAGTGATGAATATAAGGTTTCTCACTTTTTTGCTGTTCCAGCTCCCTATCAGTTCATGATGAATCATCCTGAGTTTGATAGTACTAATCTGTCAAATTTAAGAGTTGCAGGAATTGGAGGTGCTCCTTGCGCTGAAGCGATTCTTAGAACCTGGTCTGATAGGGGAGTATCAATGATTCAAGGTTGGGGTATGACTGAGACAAGTCCTGGAGGAATAGGACTGCCCGCTGAAGATGCAGAAAGAAAGTTAGGCTCTGCGGGAAAACCATTGCTACATACAGAAGTTAAAGTAGTTGATGATGAAGGTAAGGAACTCCCTTGGGGAGAGGTAGGGGAGCTCTATATTAGAGGTCCGAATATCACACCTGGTTACTGGAATAATGAAGAAGCTACAAAGAACTCTTTCGAAGACGATTGGCTTAAAACTGGTGATGCTGCTAGATTTGATGATGAAGGCTTTATCTATATTGTAGATCGCTGGAAAGATATGTATATATCAGGTGGAGAAAATGTTTATCCGGCGGAAGTTGAAAATGTTCTTTATCAACTCCCGGAAATTGCTGAGGCAGCAATTATTGGTGTTCCAGATGAAAGATGGGGTGAGACAGGTATAGCTTTCATAAGCCTCAAACCGGAACAAATGCTGGAAGAAAAAGATATCATCCAGCATTGTCTAAATAACCTCGCAAAATTTAAAGTACCAAATTCAGTAGAGTTTATAGATGCCCTGCCCAGAAATGCTACTGGTAAGGTTTTAAAAAGAAACTTAAGAGATGATCTTCTTGGATCAGATGCTCCTGCAATTTCATGATGAAGTTATATGATTTTCCTCAAGCACCTAACCCAAGAAGGGTAAAAATATTTGCTGAAGAAAAGCAAATAGCCTTAGAGCTTGTCAACTGTGATATGGCAAGCAGAGAGCATAAGTCACCAGAATTTTTAAAAAAGAACCCTAGTGGAAAAATTCCTGTATTAGAACTAGAAGATGGAAGATGCATATCAGAATCAATACCTATCTGCAGATATCTAGAGAGTCTCGAGCCAGAACCTAACTTATTTGGAGAAGATGCTTTTGAGACTTCATTTATCGAAAGTAGAAATAGACACATAGAGTTAGAACTTTGGACTCAGATCGGAACTTCATGGGTTAATGGACCAATTGTTGGCGCTATGGGTTTATTTAAGCAGATTCCAGCTGCCAAAGAAGCAAGTGATAATAATGTTAATTCTTACTACAAAAGATTAGATAATGAATTCTCATCTTCAGAATATGTGGCGGGAAATAGGTATACAGTTGCAGACATTACTCTTTTATCAGCTATAGACTTTGCTTCGAGTATGGTAGAGCTTAAACCTCATGAGAGTCTAAAAAATCTGCATAGATGGCATAATCAGATACTATCAAGACCTAGTTCATCAATTTAATAATCTAATGCAAAACAATCATCCTGCACTGAACGAAAGAGCTAAAGGATGGCTAAATTTTTTACATCAAAAGGCAACTACATCAGATGATTGGTCAGAAGCAGGAACTCCAAATGAATGGTGGGATCAGACATCAACACCACCAATGTGCTCTTTCCCCCGTTTTGATCTTCAAGAGTCAACCTATGCAATAGGGTTGATGGCCGATAAGACTCCTGCTTGGAGAGAGGTTTATTCAGAAATTCTTGATGAAATCGCTGAACGTTCAATTACTTACTGGGCAGCTGTTGATTGGCTATCTCAATTTGGTCATGATCCGAATAGGCAAAATTATCCCGAAGCATGGAAAGGTACTCTTATTCCAGAAGAATTTTGGGGTAATTATGACGCCCCCGGATGGACTGCTAATGGCGTTGCGCCGTGGGGATTTCATATGGATCCTATTGGTGCGGATGGTAATTTATTTTTTAAAGGCTGGCTCAATTTAACTCAATCTTTGCATACTTATGTTAGTGGTTATGATAAGTGGTCTAGTTCCTTTAGTGTTGCCGGCGCTTATAATTCACGATTCGAATGGACTCAACATCAATTAGCTGACCATCTGCATCAGCAATGGTCTAAAACTCCTATGGGACCTCATTGTGAAAATACTAAAGCTTGGCCATTTTGTCTGTCAGCTGCTGGATTAGGATTAATGATGTATGACAAAATTTTTGATAATAATTTCCATAGTTCATACTCTAATTGGTTATCTTTTACTAAAGATAAATATTATGGATTTGATAAGAGTGGTGCTTTGCAATGGGTCACAATGTATTTCGATGAAATTAACGATCATCATCACAAAACATTACCTACTCATGGTCTTGCAGTAGCGTTTTATGCAAAACCACAAGACCCTCATTTTGCTGAACTTCTTTATCGAGGTGCCATTAATTTTCTAGGATGGGACAACCCATCTATTCCGATTACAAATGAATATATATCTGATCCAAGAATGTTTGCGCTTGGATTGACTATGTCTAGAGAATTTGACGATCAGGTTACTTATGAGAGACTAAAAAAATATGCAGAAGAAAATTTTGAACCACAATTCTTTGGTATTAATGACAGTAAGTTTGGATTTTGGTTTAACTTTGGAGAAAACTGGCCGAGAGGGCAGCTTTCTGCATTAGCCATGTGTGCAGAAGTTTGTGAACCTGATGCATGGGAAAATCTTTTCAATAATCCTAATCTAACTAAGTTCTATTCACCTAGCATTCAAGGGATTGACTTTCCATCTTTATATGTTGAAAAGGCTTTTCATGATGACCAGAAAGGAAGATTACATTTCAGTATATGCGACGGTGATAAAACTAAGACTAATCGAAGTACAACTGTAGAAGTTTTCAATCTACCTAATTCAAATTCCATTGATGTTTTATGTGATGGTAAAGTATTTAAAGATTACAAAATCATCGATAATTCAAAAATAACTATTAATACCGAAGTAGCAAATCATAATTTTGAAATAACGACAGGCTATTATTTATCAAAGTTAGAAGAACAAGACTTAAACAAGAAGCTTAAAGAATATAATAATCCAAATAATGAAAATTTGAGTAGTTCTTCAAAAGTAAATTCCAAATTAATCCTACCTACTAATCTTAATTCGTGCGGTTGCTGTTGATACTTTTTTGAAAAGACTCTAATGTAAATATTTATTCATTTTTATTTATTGGTTTATGTCTCTTTCAGAATTTTCATTAAAAGGTAAAAAAGCTTTAGTAATTGGAGCAAGAAGGAATATGGGGAAGGGCTTTGCTCTTGGACTTGCTGAAGCAGGTGCTGATGTTGCAGTCACAGATCTAAATACTGAATCAGGTCAACTCAATGCTGTCTGCGAAGAAATCAAGGCGATGAACAGGAATTCTATCTGCATCAAGACCGATATATCTTCTCAGCTAGATGTAAAAAAAATGGTAGATCAAGTTAAGCAGGAATTCGGACGAATCGATATTTTGATGAATGTGGCTGTCATGTACCACATGAAACCTGTGACTGATCTGGATGAAGAAAGTTGGGATATGCTGAGTAATGTAAATTTGAAAGGTTACTGGCTAACTATTCAGGAAGTAGCCCCAATAATGAAGAAGCAAAAAAGTGGAAGCATAATAAACCTAACTTCGAGAGGCGGACTTAAGGCACATGCTGATAAAGCTATGGGAAACTATGCAATAGTTAAATCAGGTATAGCAATGATGACAAGACAGTATGCAAGATATCTTGGACCTCATAATATAAGAGTTAATGCTATTGCACCTTCTTTAGTCGAGTGGGAAGAATTTCCGGGCCAAGAAAATAGAGAAAATAAAAAAACTACTAAAGAAGAAGTAAAAAAAGAAATATCTGAAAAAGAGAAATTCGAAGTATGGTCTACCGGACCGGAAAATATTCCTTTAGGTCGTGTTGCTACCTTTAATGAAATGGCGAATGCGGCTGTTTTTCTTGCATCTGATGCATCTAGTTATGTAAACGGTACTATCTTAAATGTTGATGGCGGATACATGGCATGATGCTTAACTGGGAATTTAATCATCTTGGGATGATGGTCACTGATCGAGATGAAATATTGAGCTACTATCAGTCTATTGGACTTGGAGTTAGCGTAGGACCTCAACCTCTATTGCCATACATAGAAGGTGAAGGAGAAATAACTTTTTTTAAAGAGCTGGACGGCGAACCTGTCTCTCATAAATTCGAAACGGGGGGAGCGCATAACTTTAAAGATGGCCAATCGCAAATTGGAAATTGTCAGCTTGAAGTTTATCCCATGCAGCCCGGACCCGGCATGTTCATTAGCAGATATCTAGAAAAGAAAGGCGATGGAATTAATCATATAGCTTTTAATACGAATGATATTGAAGGAGATACTCAATTCTTTTTAGATCGAGGCTGCGATTTAGTTTTTAATGTCACAACTAACGGCAAAACTGTAGAAAACTACATCGATACTAGATTACATGGAGATTTAATGATTTCTTTGAGACCGCCAGCAGATACTTGGGAAAAATCTTGGCGAAAAAATAATGAATCACATCCTCTAGTGAATAAATGGAAATTTTTAGGATTAGGAATATGTGTTAATGATTTGGAGTCTGCTTCTGGTTATTACTCCAACCTGGGTTATGAGACTATTGAAGAAAAGAAGGTCAGAAAAGAATGGAAAATAACCTCTCAAGAATTCTATATCAGTAATATACTTTTTGAATTGATACAGGCCGAAAAGGACAGTATTTATAGAAATTCATTAGCACAACGAGGTGATGGAGTTGCAGAAATGATATTTCAGGTTTCCGATCTGAAAACAGAAATAGATTTACTTAACATTAAAGGCGCTAAAATACTTAGAGTTTCTGATGATAAGAAAACGGCTTATATTGATTCATGTATGAAAGGTAACTTACTTACTAGGCTTATAGAAAAGGAATAACCATGGAATTTTCATCTTTCATCGCTGCTATTTTCATATTTATTATCTGCCTAATAGTGGCGTTGAAGCCGAGTAAAATTATTACACTTCTGGGTGCAGTTCTCATTCTTCCGCTGCTACTTCTCGTAATCTATCAGTGATAAAGGTTACCAAGGGCTATCATTACGGAAAATAAACGAAAAGGTTGACTTTTGAAAAGAAGCCTCAATTGATTGCTTGATTATTTTTGACCACATACTACACTTTACGTAGTAATCTAAATTATTTAAGCATATTTGCTTAATGGGGGGACCAACAATGTTTGGAAAAATTCGTGAAAAGTTAACCTTTTATCTTTCAACTTTTGTTTTATTAAATGCTTCTGCATTCGGTGGCTATGCTATGGCTCAAGATGCTTTAGAAGAAATTGTAGTTACTGCAAGAAAAAAAGCAGAAAGTTTACAAGACGTACCCTTGTCTGTTTCGGCTCTTAGAGAGAGCTCTCTTGAAGAACTTGGTGTAAATGTTTTTGAAGATTATTTACTTCAGCTTCCGAGCGTCACAGCTGGTGGAGCTGGTCCAGGAACAAGTACTATCTACATCAGAGGTCTTGCATCCACAACCCCTAATCTTACAACAGCAGGTGTTGGTGGTTTGGCCCCAAACGTATCATTTTATCTTGATGAGCAACCCCTGGCTCAACCTGGAAGAAATCTAGATGTATATGCTGCAGATATTGGTCGTATAGAAGTATTGAAGGGACCCCAAGGAACACTTTTTGGAGCTAGTTCCCAAGCCGGTGTAGTAAGAATGATTACTAATAAGCCCGTGATAGGGGAAACTGAATTGAACCTAGAGCTTGAAACAAGGCGCATGGGCGAGGGAGATCCAGGTGGAAAGGCTGAATTAGTTACAAACATACCTTTGGGTGAATCAACCGCTATGAGATTTGTTGCTTACAGAGATAGAAAAGGTGGTTATATTGATCAAGTTGCAGGCTCAGTAGATGTGAGCCAATCTGCGCGCTTTAGACTCGAAGGGGCAGTTAGAGATAACGGACTACCTGTTTCTGCTGCAAGAAAAGGTTTTCAGGCCGGCGTTGACCTTGCAGGTGTCACAATGCCTAAAGCAAATGCTATTGTTAAAGAAAATATAAATGAAGTTTCTTATGAAGGTTACAGAGCAAGCATAGCTCATGAGATAGACGACAATTGGGAAGCTCTTGTTACGGTTTCAGGACAAACTTTAGAATCTGATGGAGTATTTTTTACTGATCCTGCCTTAGATGATCTGGAAATTCAGAGATATCATAATGATAGTCTTAAAGATGAATTTGATAATGCTAGCCTAACTATCGAAGGCTCAATTGGTGATTTGGAAATCCTTTACACAGGCGCTTACACTGACAGACAGTCGGATCAGATAATCGACTACACAGACTATCTTTTTGTAGGTCAATATTTACCTTATTACATCTGTGACTACTATGTTACGTATACAAAATTCGCACCAGGTAATGTCCCAACCGGAAATTGCGGCGCACCTGATATGTTTGTTGATTCCATAACAGATACTGAAGTGAAAACACATGAGATAAGAATCAACACTCCTGTGGCTGATAATATGAGTTTGACTGCAGGTGCATTTTTTAGCGATCTAGAGTTAAAGGAACACAATATGTTCACTTATCCAGGCTCACCAGTAAGTGATATCGGATTCAAAACGAACTATGCTCTGACTGATATTTCAGTTACTGGAATACCAGATCATGGTAAGTCCAAGATGTATGCTGGAGCAGGTTGGCATTCAGGAAGAGGGCCTTATGAACTCCCAGTCGTTTTTGTTAATGACGTTCGAAGAACTGATAAACAGCAAGGTGTTTTCGGTGAATTGAGCATAGATATAAATGATGATATTGAATTGACTCTTGGAGCCAGGTGGTATGACATTGAGGTTGATCTTGAAGGTAGTGCAAACGCTTCATTCGGAAATGGTTTTGGTGGACCAGATGAACAGAGATTTGGAACTAATCTCTCTGTTCAATACGACGAACCAGGAGCAGTGTCCGGCAATGCTCTACTAGATGCTCTAAATTATCCTGACAAAGCAGAAACAGATGGTGTTATAGGTAAAGCCACTTTATCTTGGAATAGAACACAAGACACTATGTACTATGTGACATGGTCTGAAGGCTTTAGACCAGGATTATTAAATCGTCCAGCGGGACAATCAACACCAGATGGCTCTTACACTGTCAGACCTGTAACGGATTCTGATGAAGTAACAAATTATGAATTCGGATGGAAGTCTGTATTAAATGACGGAAGATTAAGGTTCAACGGAAGTGTATTTTTTGTAGATATTTCAGGTTTACAAACAACAATATTTGATCCAAGCATAGCAAACCTTTTCTTCTCAGATAATGCTGCAGATGCTGAGATTTCAGGTATTGAAGGTGATTTCTTATATTACCCCAATATTGAAGGTTTGATGATTTCAGGTGCTTTCTCTTTGCTAGATTCTGAGATCAAGAAGTCCTTAACCACTACCGATGTTATTGCAGGGCAAGAGTTAGCCTTTGCTCCTGGTGTGCAGGCGAATTTGGTAGCTAGATACGAGTGGGGGCTTACCGCTGGCAATCAAGGTCATGTTCAAGCTCAAGTTAATTGGTCTGATGAAAGTTTTTCAGACATTATTGAACCAAACAAAGCAAAACAAGATAGTTATAGTTTTGTTAATTTACGTGCGGGTATAAGCAATGATGATTGGATGACAGAGATGTATGTCGATAACGTGACCGATGAGAGAGCAGAAATTAGTAATAATTTTGTTTTTGATCGACAGCGTGTAGCTGTTATCAGACCAATGAACTATGGTTTTAGGTTTAAACGTAAATTCTAGGCTATAAATAGAAAATTAAAGGGGAGCTTTTGCTCCCTTTTTTCCTTCAAGAAAGTAATGAGGGAACAGAAGCAATTTTATGGATAAAAATAAGGTAGACATTGATGATACCAATATCTCATTGGATCTAAGTGATGCGACTCAAGCTGTCAAAGAAAATAGATTTCAAGATGCTATTTTATTGTTAAAAAGAATTCTTAAAGATCAGCCCGATAATATCGATGCCTTATATCTTTCGGCTGTTTCTAGCAGATTCCTTAAGAAATTTGATGAATCTAAAAGTTACATTATGGATTTATTGTCAAATGCTCCCGATATGGGTCGGGCTTATCAGGAATATGGACATTTAAACAGAGATCAAGGGAACGAAGAAAAAGCTGTGATGCACTATAGACAAGCTTGCGAACTTAACCCCGCTCTTGTAGCTTCTTGGAATTTTCTTTTCCAATACTTTACGAAATATAAAAATAAACCTGCAGCAGATCATGCAGAGGAACAACTCAAAAAGTTGAAATCTTTACCCGCATTGCTTTTGTATATTAGTCAAATACTCAATGAAGGCAGGCTTGGATTGGCTGAGGAAAAATGCAGAGCTTTTCTTAAAAAGAATCCCACACATACATATGCTATGTCCCTTCTTGCTGAAATAGCAAATAGACTGGGATATTTCGATGACGCCGAATTCTTACTTGAGAAAGCAGTTGAATTTAGTCCAGATGATGGGGACTTGAGAACGAAATATGCAGAAATACTTAGGAAAAAACAAAAATTTTCTAAAACTATGGAGCAAGTTGAAATACTCTGTGAGAAGTTCCCTAATAACCTAAATTATAAGGCACAAAAAGCAAGTGAGATCATGCAAAATGGTGATCATCAGGAAGCTATAAATTTACTCAATGATATTCTTAAAAAGAATCCTTATAACTTTAGTACGCTTACTTCAAGAGGTCATGCGCAAAAAACATTAGGTAAGACAGATCAAGCAATTGAAAGTTATCAATCTGCTTATCAAATTAAACCTGATCATGGAGAAGCATTCTTTTCCCTAGCGAACTTGAAGACTTACTCTTTTACAAATCAAGAATTAGATAACATGAGAACACAAGTTGAAAGAATAGATTTATCATTGAGAGATAAAGCATATTTTCATTTTGCTCTTGCTCAAGGATGTGAGGTAAAGGGTGAATTTGAGGAAGCTTTTCATCATTTAGTTCGAGGTAACCAAATTAAAAAAGATCAAAGTCAATATTCTATTGAGAGAATGGACAATGAATTAAGTGCTCAAATGAATGTTTGCGATGATTCATTCTTCACTGACTTAGGCGATGGAGGATATCAAACTAAAGACCCAATATTTATACTGGGTCTTCCCAGAGCTGGATCTACCTTAATAGAACAGATCTTAGCATCACATTCGATGATTGATGGCACATTAGAACTTCCAAATATTCTCTCAATTGCACAAAGTTTAAGAGGTGAAGATATCTATGGAAAACTTGGCAATTATCCAAAAAGTATGAAGTCTATGACGCCTGATCAAAGAAAAGTATTAGGTAGAAACTTCATTGAAGATACGAGAATGCACAGAAAAGATGCTCCTTTTTTTACCGATAAAATGCCTAATAATTTTAGGCATATCGGATTAATTCATTTGATTATGCCAAATGCAAAGATTATTGATGCAAGAAGATACCCTCTTGATTGTTGTTTCAGTATGTTTAAACAGCTTTTTGCACAGGGCCAAGAATTCACATACGGACTTGAGGAAGCTGGCAGCTACTACAATAGTTACGTCAAACTAATGAATCATTGGGAATCGGTTCTGCCCGGCAAGATATTAAGAGTAAATAATGAAGATATAGTTGAAGATCTTGAAGGACAAGTTTCCAACATCCTTGAATTTCTTGAGTTACCTTTTGAAGAGGAATGTATTTCCTTTTATGAAACTGAGAGATCAGTAAGGACTGCTAGTTCCGAGCAAGTCAGAAAACCTGTTAATAAAGAAGGCATGGGAAGATGGAAACCTTATGCTAGATATTTAAAACCCCTAGTTAAAACTCTAGATAAAGATCTTCTCAAGTCTGAAGATATTATCCATATTAATGAATAGAAGATTATATGAATCATAATTTTAATAATGCCTCAACTTCTATAATCAGACCTATGAAGAACGTAAAATTTTTAGGTTTAGACGTTAACTTACCGGTTTTCTTAATCAGCTCTGGACTGGCAATTCTTTTTTCTTGCTTGGTACTAATTTTTCCGGAGGCTTCAAGTACTTTTCTTACAAGAAGTAGGCAATTTGTTGTCAGTAGGTTTGATACTTTATTTACAGTTTCGATGTTGTCTTTTACTTTCATAATTCTCTTTTTAATAGTTTCCCCTTTTGGAAAGATTAAACTTGGTGGAAAGGATTCATCTCCAGAATTTAGTTTCTTATCATGGATTTGCATGCTATTTGCAGCAGGTGTGGGTATAGGAATGACTTTTTATGGAGCCGCCGAACCTCTCTCTTACTATACAGGAGTCTTTGGAACGCCATTAAATATTACCCCGGGGACTGAAGAAGCGAGGAGATTAGCTTTTAGCGCCACAATTTTTCATTGGGGTATAAATGGTTGGTCTGTATATGCAATTATAGGACTGTCACTTGCTTTCTTTAGTTACAACTGGAAATTGCCTTTAACCATTCGTTCAATATTCTTCCCCCTTCTTGGTAATAAAATTTGGGGATGGCAGGGAGACTTAATAGACATAATAGCTGTTTTGGCTACTTTATTTGGTTTAGCTACTTCCCTAGGATTAGGTGCACAACAAGCATCTTCTGGTTTATATTATTTATTTAATTTACCCAATAATTTAGTCAGTCAATCTTTGGTCATAATCTTTATTACATCTGTAGCAATTTTTTCGGTTTATAGAGGTCTTGATAAGGGTGTACGTATATTGAGTAATTTAAATATAGCCTTAGCTTTATTGTTATTACTTTTTGTAGTTCTCGCTGGACCAACATATCAAATAATTTCTTCTTATGGGGCGAATTTAATAGCATATTTTCAGGATATAGTTCCATTAAGTAACTGGAATAGATCTGAAGATCGTGATTGGTATCAAGATTGGACAATCTTTTATTGGGCTTGGTGGATTTCTTGGTCTCCTTTTGTTGGAATGTTTATTGCTCGTATCTCAAAAGGAAGAACAATAAGAGAGTTTTTATCTGTGGTTATGTTTATACCTCTAATATTCAATTTAATCTGGTTTTCTTCATTTGGCGGAGCAGCAATTTCTCAATTTGAAGAAGGAATTGGCATGTTAAGTGAGCCCGTAAGTGATATTTCCCTAGTACTTTTTTATATGTTAGATAATTTATTCTTACCCACCTTAACAAGCTTATTTGCCCTCTTTATGTTGGTTCTCTTTTTTGTGACCTCATCTGATTCAGGCTCTTTGGTCATTGATACGATAACTTCTGGAGGGCAAGATAATAATTCAAGTAAACAAAGAGTAATCTGGGCAATAATTCAGGGCTTAATAGCGATAGTGTTATTGGTTGGAGGTGGCTCTTATGCTTTATCAGCAATTCAGTCGGGTGCAATATCAATGGCATTGCCATTTGTATTTATATTGATATCTGCAACATTGAGTTTGTTGCGAGGAGTCTATATAGAAGTATACGATTCAAAAAAAATGGAAGATTTACATGGAAGATAATCATCTAGAGGAAGCGCTAGTCGCAATTAGGCGGGTAATGAGAGCTACTGAAATAAATTCATTGTCTTTAGCAAAGAAATCACAGCTTACCCCAACGCAGCACATTGTTCTGCAGATCATTGCTAATAAGAAACACACCACACCAAGTCATATTTCATATATAACAACTTTGAGACATACAACCATTGCAACGGTCATCAATAAACTTCTATCTAGAGATCTAATAACAAGAGAGAAAGGTATAAATGATAAAAGGATTCAATATTTAAATATCACTGAAGAAGGACTGAAGATACTTGAATCATCGCCAGATGTTCTGCAAGATAAATTCAAAGAACAATTTTCTAGCTTAAATGACTGGGAGCAAAGCATGATCGTGTCCTGTTTACAGAGGGTAGCAAGATTTATAGATGCAGAAGAAATAGATGCTGCACCGATCTTGGATTATGGCGGCTTAAATGAAGAACCTGAAGAATATCTGAATGAAGAGTAATCTTCTTTTGACTAAAAGAAATTTCTTAAAATTTATCACTCTTTTATCGGCAGGATTGATCTTCAATTTAGACTCTAAAGAGAATAAATTTCAATTGAGTAATATAAAAAAAAATATAGAAAAGGATCTTATAAATTGGGATTCTATAAAACTTCATAGAACAGGTACTGAGGGTGATAATGAAACTGCCTATTGGCTAGCCGATGAGATAAAAAAATGCGGTCTTACTGCAGAAGTAGATTCCTTTAATTTTATTAAGCGAACTCCTGGTAAATGCGAGGTTACAAATGGCACTCATACTGCTATTGGATTGCCTATGTTTGACGGTGGAAGCACTTCCTCGAATGGAATTAAAGGCCCGCATGGATCTTTAAATACGGATGATGTCATTGCAATAACTAAATATGGCTCTTCAACTAATGACGAGTCCTCTATAAATCTAAATGAAGCGAGAGAGAAAAATAAACATCCTGCAATTGTGGCTATTGCAGATGTTTTTCCTAACATTCCAGGGCTTGCTGTCCTAAATGCTGAATCTTATAGAAAACCATATGGACCACCTGTCCTTCAGGTAGCGACGCAAGAGGGAGAGTGGCTCATGAAATTAAAAGCAGATGAACAGATAAGCGTATCTGTCGAATTAATTGATGAAAAATCCGATGCCATAAATGTTCAAACTAAGATAGAAGGAAAAGATCAATCGCTTAGCCCTTTAGTTGTCATGACACCGAAGAGTGGCTGGTGGACTAGTACTTCAGAAAGAGGAGGTGGAATAACTATTTGGTTAAATGCGGTGAGATATCTATCCAAAAATCAGCCCAACCGCAATGTAATATTTACTGCAAATACTGGACATGAATTAAGCCATCTGGGACTAGATCATTTTTTAGAAAAAAATTCGTCATTAGTCAAAGATGCTTTTTCATGGGTTCATCTAGGAGCTAATTTTGCTGCCAAAGAAGGTCAGGTATTATGGCAAGCCTCCACAAAAGAATTTATGGAAAAAGGCTTGGAGCAACTTAAGGCTTTAGACTTAGATGAAATCATATCTTGGCCTGTATCATCTAGGCCCCTCGGAGAAGCAAGAAATATCTATGATGGAGGTGGCCAATTTATTTCATTACTCGGAAGCAATCCTCTTTTTCATCATCCAGAGGATATATGGCCAGACTCTATAGATATGGAAAAGTTGATAAAACTTAATTCTTTTATGACGAATATGATTATGGATATGGCTAATGTTACTCATTAAGAATCTTTTATTATTCATTTGCATTTTTAAGCTGTTCGTTTATTGCAAGAGAGATTTATGATTTTAGATTCGAGATAGATTTTATGAATAATGTGTACAAAATATTAAGAGAATATGAATGGGAAGAGGCTAAAGAATCAGGTCAAATTACTACGGCTTTAGATAAGCAAGATGGATTCATTCATTTATCAACTGCTTCTCAACTAGCTGCCACATTAGCTTTTTTCTTCAAGGATTCAGATTCTCTTCAACTCTTGCAACTAAATTTAGATAAGATAGATGAAACTCAACTAATCTATGAATCTTCTCATCCTAATGAAGGGAAAAGAAATAGTGCTTTTCCTCATCTTTACTCTAAATTAATGACTAACCAAATATTTGAAAGTTGGAATATAAAAAGAGGAAGTTTTAGTCTTCCCGAAGAGGTTCTGCTTCAGGCAGAAAACCTAATTGAAGAATAAAATACTTTCTCTCCATCACATATGGAGCTGGCGATAGGATTTGAACCTACGACCTGCTGATTACAAATCAGCTGCTCTACTATTAAAATCTCTTCAAAGTATTACTAAATCAACAATCTTATGGTTGACCTGTTGGTTGACTTTACTCTCGAGTATTTGCTTTTGGTTGACCCATGGTTGACCTAGGAAATCCCCGAAACTTTGCATTTGGTTGACCTATGGTTGACCTATTGGAGAAAACACATAAATTTATCTATTTTGATATGATTAAAATATGAAACGCCTAACCGTCACCTTATTAACCTTGCTTATCCTTGGTGGTTGTTCTGAACTTAGTAGATGCATGAAAGCACATAGTGTTGAAGCTACATGGACTAACTGTGAAATCATTGGTGGTCCTAAAAGTTCTCAGGGATATATAGATTGTTTAGTTGCAGATAAATCAGAATTAAAACGAATGGAAAAAGAAAGAACTAAGGCTATCTGTCACAGACAAGGCATCTACTAAATGAAAAACCTAACCATCACCTTACTAACCTTGTTGCTAGTTATTGGGTGTTCCCCCAGCGAAGAAGAAGTAAAAGTTATAATCGATGATACCTATAAAGAGGTTAAGGTAATTCCCGCATCAAAACCATGTGCTAATTTAGAAGGTTACAAGAAGCTTAAATCTTTAGAATCAAAATATAAAACAAATTTTTATTCAAATCTAACGGACCTTAAAATCGAAGAGTATGACAAAAAATGTTCTTTAAAATTAGATGAAGAAGAGAGGGAAAGAAAAATTCGTGAAGAGCAAAACAAACTTGGAGATTGGAGTATTGGATATTTTGTAGATGAATTTGGGGATAAAACAGGAGAAGGGTTAATAAAATTAGAAGTGAAAGGTCAATTCTCGAATTCAGCAACTACTAATTCTCCTTTAAGAGTAGAGATGATTCTATCAAACGGTTCAGTTGAAAGTCCTTACTTCCAATTTTATGAATATGATAGAAATAATCCCTTGAAAGGTATTTATAGTGATAGTAATAGGATTTCCTGCAGAATAAAAAAAGAGAATGGAGATATTCTTCCTATTGGACTATATCAAGGTCAAGGCTGGGAGAGCTTAAGAATTGATGATAATAGAAAAACAAAAAATGATGTAGAAAGTTTTAGAAGGCTAATTCTTAATGGAAAAACAGCAAAGTTTTCTTGTTATCAACAAAGATTTTCTACAGATACGTATAAGTTTGTTTTAGATTTTAAATATTTCGAAAACGCTGATAGAAAATTCAGAAATAGATTTTAGGAACGATACATCTCCAAGAATGGAGCTGGCGATAGGATTTGAACCTACGACCTGCTGATTACAAATCAGCTGCTCTACCAACTGAGCTACGCCAGCGCGACAGGCATTATAGTTCTCTTATTGAAACTTCGCCATAACGAAGAGTAAGATATTCTGAACCTTCTTTAACAAGCATTTCTCCATTGTCATTTATACCTAGGACCTCTATAGTTTTATCAATGCCTTCAATGTTTATGCTACATCTTTTTCCTGTGAGCAGATCCAATGATTCATAATCTAATTTATAGGCTTTAAAACCTTCATTGGTAAATATAGAGGTGAGTTGAAAAACTTTATTTACTATATCTCCTATAATTTCATTTCTATTATTAATTGAGTCAGTTACTTCATCTAAAGCAATCCAAGACTGATTAATCTCTTTACCTTCTTCCTTAGACATATGCACATTTATGCCTATACCTATTACAACGCCTACTTGATTTTTTAAATCAATAGTTTCAATCAAGATTCCTGATATCTTCTTTTTTTCAATCAACAAGTCATTAGGCCACTTAATCCCAACTTTATTTTGAGTAAATTTATTAAGGCTAGATGCAAGAATAGTTCCAATAGCTAGACTTAGACCATCAAGCTGGGAATACTTTAGGTTAGACAGCCATCCGATAGAAAGGTATATATTTTTTCCTCTGGGGCTAATCCATTTCTTACCATTTCTGCCTTTTCCAGCAATTTGCTGTTCGGATGTATGGATTGATAAAGGAGATGATTGCTCTGACAAAAAATTTTTTGCATCATCATTAGTGGAACCTGTAGATTGAGATATAAAGATTTCGATATTTGAATCTAATAGATCTTTCTCTAGGAAATCTTTTAATAAATCTATATTTAGAGGAATGTGGTTGTTGTTCATAACCTAAAAATTTTGGAAATTTAAGTAATTTAAGTTGACATAGTAAGCTCGCAGTTACAGAATTGCGCGCTGTTTTTTAACCTAATTTATAGGAGGGGTTGGGGAGCGGTCAAACCCAGCAGACTGTAAATCTGCCGCCTCGTGCTTCGAAGGTTCGAATCCTTCCCCCTCCACCACTAAAAAATCTCTCCAAAAGATGCGAAAACACTTGCATTAGAAGCCTAAAAATACTATAAAAGCGCTCCGAGCTTTGGGTTGTGGGTTTTATTTCGTTAGATTTTATAGATTATTTCTTTTCTCTGATTATCAGAAAAAATACTCTACACCCTATAAAAGCAGCAAAAATATAGATTTTTGCTCATATAGCTCAGGAGGTAGAGCACTTCCTTGGTAAGGAAGAGGTCACCGGTTCAACTCCGGTTATGAGCTCCAGTTAACAGTAATTTAAATTTAGGGAAAAAAAAATGGCTAAAGAAAAATTTGAAAGAACCAAACCCCATGTCAATGTAGGAACAATCGGACACGTTGATCATGGTAAGACAACTTTAACTGCTGCGATAACGAAAGTTCAAGCTGAAGCTCTAGGTGGAGAAGCAATTGCCTTCGATGGTATTGATAACGCACCAGAAGAAAAAGAACGTGGTATAACCATATCTACCTCTCACGTTGAATATGATTCTGAATCAAGACATTATGCTCACGTAGACTGTCCTGGTCACGCCGACTATATTAAAAACATGATCACAGGTGCCGCACAAATGGACGGTGCGATACTAGTAGTGAATGCTGCAGATGGTCCCATGCCTCAAACAAGAGAGCACATACTTTTAGCAAGGCAGGTAGGAGTACCTCATATTGTAGTATTTTTAAACAAAGCTGATATGGTCGATGATGCAGAATTAATCGAATTAGTTGAAATGGAGGTTAGAGAGCTATTAACAGAGTATGACTTCCCTGGTGATGACACTCCCGTAATTGTAGGATCTGCATTGAAAGCTCTAGAAGGAGATGCAGAATACGCTGCAAAAATACAAGAGCTAGTCCAGGCATTGGATGATTTTGTCCCAGAGCCTGTAAGAGACACTGACAAACCTTTCTTAATGCCTATTGAAGATATATTTACAATACAAGGCCGTGGAACAGTTGTAACAGGCAGAATAGAAAGAGGTGAAATTAAAGTAAACGAAGAGATAGAGATAGTCGGTATTAGAGAAACTACCAAAACCGTTTGTACTGGAGTAGAGATGTTCAGAAAACTTCTTGATGAAGGTAAGGCAGGAGAAAATGTTGGTATCCTTTTAAGAGGAACTGAGAGAGATGCTGTTGAAAGAGGACAAGTTCTCACTAAGCCAGGAGCTATCAATCCTCATACTAAGTTTGAAGCTACAGTCTATGTTTTATCTAAAGAAGAAGGCGGACGACATACACCTTTCTTTAAAGGATATAGACCACAATTCTATGTAAGAACTACTGACGTAACAGGAGCCGTAGAGCTACCAGATGGTGTTGAAATGGTTATGCCTGGAGACAATATAGATATGACTGTTGAACTAATTTCTCCAATTGCAATGGAAGATGGAATGAACTTCGCAATAAGAGAAGGTGGAAGAACAGTTGGTTCTGGAGTAGTTACTAAAATTATTGATTAGTAGGCCAGTAGCTCAATTGGCAGAGCGACGGTCTCCAAAACCGTAGGTTGGGGGTTCGATTCCCTCCTGGCCTGCCACTCAGCCAAAAAGCTTAGCCTTATAAAATGGGAAATAGTATAAGAATGCAAAATTATATCCGTTGGATTGCTGGACTCGCTGTTGTGGGACTAGCTGTTTACGGTAATTCTTATTATTTTCAAGAACCACTTCTTTACAGGGTAATAGGAGTGATCGTTTTATCTAGTTTAGGTCTCTTCATTTTAACTACAACTCAAGAAGGAAAAGAGGCCCTTAAAACTGTAATAGATTCAAGAACTGAGATTCGAAGAGTAGTTTGGCCTACTAGGACAGAAACAACTCAAACTACTCTCATCGTCTTGGTGGCCATAACAATAGCAGCTCTTATCTTATGGGGACTTGATTCCTTATTCGGTTGGGCAACAGCAGCTTTATTGGGATAAATATGGATAAACAGTGGTACGTAATACATGCTTACTCTGGATATGAGACCAAAGTCAGAGAAGCTCTAATTGAGAGAATAGAAAGATTGGGAATGGATGATCTATTCGGGGAGATTATGGTTCCATCCGAAGAAGTCGTTGAAATGAAAGGCGGTCAAGAGAGGAAAACTCAAAGGAAATTCTTCCCTGGTTACGTTTTGGTAAATATGGAACTTAATGATGATAGTTGGCATCTTGTAAAAGACACACCTCGTGTTATGGGGTTCATAGGAGGTACGAAAGAAAAACCATCTCCTCTTTCAAATGTTGAAGCGCAAGGAATTATGCAGCAACTTGAACAGGGATCAGACATCACCAAACCAAAAGTATCTTTTGAACCTGGTGAAATGGTAAGAGTAGTCGATGGACCTTTTAATGACTTCAGTGGAGTTGTTGAAGAAGTTAATTACGAGAAAAGTAAGGTAAGAGTAGCTGTATTGATTTTTGGTCGATCAACACCTGTTGAATTGCAATTCAATCAAATCGAGAAAGGATAATGGCAAAAGAAATACAAACGTATGTAAAACTACAAGTCCCAGCCGGTCAGGCCTCACCAAGCCCACCTGTCGGTCCTGCATTAGGTCAACACGGCTTACCTTTAATGGATTTCTGTAATGCATTCAATGCACGAACTAAAGACTTAGAACAAGGATTACCTTGTCCTGTAGTGATAACCGTTTATGAAGATAAGAGCTTCGATTTTGTTATTAAGACTACACCGGCATCAGTACTTATCAAAAAAGCTGCAGGCATTAAATCAGGTAGCGGAACCCCCAATAGTGTAAAAGTTGGAAAGGTAACAAGAGCTCAATTAGAAGAAATTGCAAAAATAAAAGATCCAGATCTTACTGCTGCTGATATGGATGCTGCCGTAAGAACATTGTCTGGAAGTGCCAGAAGCGCTGGTATAGAAGTAGAAGGTTAAAATGAATCAGAGTAAAAGAAAGCAATACATCAATTCTTTAGAAGAAAAAAAATATAATGTTTCAGAGGCAATGGAATTTATCCAAGCTTCACCAAAAGTTAAGTTCAATGAATCCATTGATGTAGCCATCAATTTGGGCGTTGATCCTACTAAGTCAGATCAAAATGTTAGAGGTGCTACAACTCTACCAGCAGGTTCAGGAAAGCCTTGTAGAGTAGCTGTTTTTGTAGAAGGCGACCAAGCTTCAGCCGCCAAAGAAGCCGGTGCTGATGCTGTTGGCATGGAAGACCTCGCAGAAGAAATTAAAAAAGGTGAAGTTGACTATGATGTCATCATAGCTACACCAGATACGATGAAAATTGTTAGTCCTTTAGGAAAGGTTTTGGGCCCTAAGGGAACTATGCCTAATCCTAAAACAGGTACAGTCACTAAAGACGTAGGCTCTGCAGTAAAAAACGCAAAAGCTGGACAAATCAGATATAGAACAGATAAAGGTGCAATTATCCATGGAAGAATCGGGGATATAAGCTATACACCTGAACAGATTAAACAGAACTTAGAAACGCTTTTAGATGACTTGAAGAGGAATAAGCCCCCTTCAGCTAAAGGAGTTTTTATTAAAAAAGCAACTCTCTCTTCCACTATGGGAGCTGGAGTTGAAATTGATTTATCTTCTTTAGTTTTTTAAAGATTAATAAAGATAAAAGGTTTCTTCAGTATGGTGCGATTATTCGCCCATCGAAGACCGTAGGTGCGAGGAAAGGTTCCTTGCTTAATTATTTTGACCTACGCAGATGGTAATTGACTGCTTGCAGTCATAGCCAAAAAGATAATACCAATTATTGGTATTTGGAGGATAGGAAGATGCCAATGCGCATTGATGACAAGAAAGTTGCTGTCGACGAGCTTAAAGACATAGCTAATAAAGCAACTTCAGCTGTAGCTGCTGATTATCATGGTGCATCCGTTACTGAGTTAACCAAACTCAGAAAAGATGCTAGAGAGAACTCAGTTCATCTGAAGATTATTAGAAATACTCTTGCAAAAAGAGCTTTAAATGACACAAAATATTCTTGTTTTGAAGACTTGTTAGTAGGCCCAACTATGTTGGCTTTCTCACTAGAGGATCCTACAAGTGCAGCTAAACTAGTTAATGACTTCACAAAGATCAATAGTAAATTTGCAGTAAAAGGAATTTCCCTAGGAGATTCTTTATTAGAGCTTTCAAAGCTCTCTGCATTAGCGAATATGCCTTCTAGAGAACAGGCTTTAAGCCAACTAGCAGGTTTATTAAATGCACCTATGAATCAATTCGTAAATATTCTTAATCAAGTACCTTCTAAACTTGTCAGAACCTTACAAGCAGTGAAAGAACAAAAAGAATCGGCATAACCTTAATTAATTAACATTTGGAGAATAAAAATGGCACTAAGTAAAGAAGAAATATTGGACGCTATAGCCGAAATGAGCGTCATAGACATTGTTGATCTTATAGAAGCAATGGAAGAAAAATTTGGGGTATCTGCAGCAGCTCCTGTAGCAGCGGCAGCTCCAGTAGCAGCTGGTGGTGATGCAGGTGGAGAAGCGGAAGCAGATGATGCTCCTGTTGATATTCACCTATCCGAAGTCGGTGATAAGAAAGTAGATGTAATAAAAGCAGTAAGAGCAATTACTGGTTTAGGTCTTAAAGATGCAAAAGCTATGGTCGATGAAGCTCCTTCAGTTATAAAAGAAGGCGTAAATAAAGCTGAAGCCGACGAGCATGCAAAGGCATTACAAGATGCTGGTGCAACTGTTGAATTAAAATAACAAACTTTCTAAAAACATAAATAAATTAAAAAAGAGGTCTTTATGAGTTTTTCATATACTGAGAAAAAAAGAGTTAGAAGGAGTTTTGAAAAAATCTCCAGTGTTATGGAGCTTCCAAATCTACTTGCAACTCAAGTCCAGTCTTATGATGCTTTTTTACAAAGATACGTAGATAGTGAAAAAAGATTGAATGCTGGTCTGGAACAAGTCCTAAATTCGATCTTTCCTATTGAGAGCCATAATGGTTTCGCTAGGATGGAGTACTCTGGTTACACTTTAGGCGAACCTATTTTTAACGAAAGAGAGTGCAAGCTTAAAGGTATAACCTACGAAATATCTTTGCATATTAACTGTGATCTCTTTTTTATAGATAAAGACTCAGGAAAGCTTAAGGAAGGAAAGTCTCAAAGCGTCTATATGGGTACTGTTCCTCTTATGACCGATCATGGAACTTTTATAATCAACGGAACAGAAAGAGTTGTTGTTTCTCAGCTACACAGATCTCCTGGATTATTTTTTGATCACGATAAAGGAAAAGGTCACTCTTCTGGAAAAGTTTTGTACGGTGCGAGAGTCATACCTTACAGAGGTTCTTGGTTAGACTTTGAATTTGATGCAAAAGATTTAGTTTATGTTCGAATAGACAGAAGAAGAAAGTTATTAGCTACCATCCTTTTAAAAGCTCTGAAACTAACTAATCAAGAAATCCTTGAAAGATTTTATGAGACGGAAATTTACAAAAATAAAAAGAATGATATTTTTCAATTACAGGTCATACCTAGAAGACTTATGGGAAGAGTTTCGCCCGTAGAAATCGAGTCGAAGGGTGAAGTAATCGTCAAAAAGGGAGACAGGATTAGTGCTAGGCATATAAGAAAAATTGAAAGTGCAAAAATAAAATCACTTGATATGCCAAAAGAGGCAATGTTTGGTCAAGTTATAGCTAAAGATATTTTGGATAAGTCCACAGGTGAAATCATCATTGAAGCTAATACAATTATTGATGAAGATACTATGCCTGTTCTTGACGAATTAAATTTGTCAGAACTCGAGACACTGTACATTAATGATATTGAATCAGGACCCTATATTGCTGATACCCTAAGAGCAGATTCAACCACCAACGAAATCGAAGCTTTAGTTGAAATTTATAGGATGATGAGACCAGGAGAGCCACCAACTAAAGAAGCTGCTACTACCTTATTTAATAACTTGTTTTTTAATGCCGAAAGATATGATCTATCTGCTGTTGGAAGAATGAAATTTAATAAAAGGTTAGGAATTGAAGATCTTGAAGGGAGTAGTATTTTAAGTGATGATGATATTTTAAATACTTTAAAGACATTGGTATCTATTAGAAATGGACAAGGGAATGTTGATGATATTGATCACCTCGGAAATAGAAGAATTAGGTCAGTAGGTGAAATGGTTTCTAACCAGTACAGAATAGGACTTGTGAGAGTTGAAAGAGCTGTGCGAGAAAGATTAGCAACCGCTGAAGCTGATGATTTAGGGCCACAAGACTTAATTAATGCGAAGCCTGTGTCTGCAGCAGTCAAAGAGTTTTTTGGATCAAGTCAATTATCCCAATTTATGGATCAAAATAACCCTTTATCTGAAGTAACACACAAAAGAAGGGTTTCTGCATTAGGTCCAGGAGGCCTCACGCGAGAAAGAGCTGGATTCGAAGTAAGAGATGTTCATCCAACTCATTATGGTAGGGTTTGCCCTATTGAGACGCCTGAAGGTCCTAATATAGGTTTGATAAATTCCTTAGCTGCTTACGCAAGAACTAATGAGTATGGGTTCTTAGAAAGCCCATTTAGAAAGGCTGAGAACGGAAAAGTTATTGATAGTTTCCATTATCTTTCAGCGATAGAGGAAGGAGATTATGTAATAGCTCAAGCAAGCGCCTTATTGGATTCTTCCAATAATTTTACAGAAGAACTGGTGCCCGTAAGATATAAAAACGAATTTTCTTTCATGCCTCCTGAACGAGTGGATTTCATGGATGTATCTCCTCAGCAGGCCTTCTCAGTTGCTGCTTCTCTTATACCCTTTTTAGAGCATGATGATGCAAATAGGGCTTTAATGGGTTCTAACATGATGAGACAGGCAGTACCTACTTTACAAGCCGAAAAGCCTCTAGTTGGTACAGGCGTTGAAAGACTTGTTGCTAGAGATTCAGGTTCATGTGTCACAGCCTCAAGAGGAGGTACGATAGAAAGTATAGATGCAAGTAGGATAGTAGTAAGAGTCAATGAAAAAGAAATCCAAGCCGGCGATTCAGGAGTTGATATATATAACTTAATCAAATATACACGTTCTAACCAAAATACTTGTATAAATCAAAGACCGATCGTCTCTTTGGGAGATAAGATCGATAAGAATGATATCTTGGCTGATGGCCCTTCAATTGACTTAGGCGAATTATCGCTAGGCCAGAATATAAGAATTGCTTTCATGCCTTGGCATGGTTATAACTTTGAGGACTCAATTCTTATTTCAGATAAGCTGGTCAGAGACGATAAATTTACTAGTATACATATACAAGAATTAACTTGTGTGGCCAGAGATACTAAATTAGGGCCGGAAGAAATCTCAGCTGACATACCTAATGTTGGAGATAGCGCTCTCTCAAAGTTAGATGAATTTGGAATTGTACATATTGGAGCCGAGGTTAAGTCAGGTGATATTTTAGTAGGTAAAGTAACACCAAAAGGTGAAACACAATTAAGCCCAGAAGAAAAACTGCTTAGAGCAATCTTTGGCGAGAAAGCTTCCGATGTAAAGGATAGTTCCTTGAGAGTTTCTTCAGGCGCTGACGGTACAGTTATAGATGTTCATGTATTTACAAGGGATGGAATAGAAAAAGACGGCCGTGCAGAATCTATAGAAGAATCACAATTAGCTGAAATTCAAAAAGATATAGACGATGAATTAAAAATTCTTGAACAAGCTGCACTCTCTCGTCTGGAGTCTATTTTAGTTGGAAAAAAAGTTGCATCAGGCAAAGGGTTAAAAAAAGGTTCAACTATTAAAACTTCTGATCTAGAAGAAATTCCTGAAGATGATTGGTTCAAGGTTAGACTTGATAATGAAAATGCAAATAAACAAATTGAAAATATTGCTAAGAGCTTAGAGGAATATAAAGAAGATTTGGACATAGCATTTGGAAAAAGAAAATCTAAAGTCACAGATGGTGATGATTTAGCACCTGGGGTTCTCAAAATAGTTAAAGTTTATTTAGCAATCAAGAGAAGAATTCAGCCAGGAGATAAGCTTGCTGGAAGACATGGAAACAAAGGTGTTATCTCTGTAATTATGCCTGAGGAAGATATGCCGTTTGATGAAAATGGTCAGCCAGTAGATATTGTTCTCAATCCATTAGGAGTCCCATCTAGAATGAATGTGGGTCAAGTCTTAGAAACTCACCTGGGATGGGCTGCAAAAGAACTAGGAACTAAGATTGGAGAGATGATCGATTCCGAAGTGAAAGCAAATGAGATTAGAGGACTTCTTTCAGAGATTTATGAAAAAGACGGATCTCAAGATCTTAGTTCTTTAAAAGATAAGGAAATATTAGAGTTAGCAGAAAACCTCAGAGAGGGAGTGCCAATGGCTACTCCAGTATTTGATGGTGCTAAAGAGTCTGAAGTTAAATCTATGCTCGAACTTGCCGGTTTACCTTCAAGTGGACAAACACAACTATTTGATGGAAGAACTGGTGAGAAGTTTGATAGAAAAACTACTGTAGGCTACATGTACATCCTTAAATTGAATCATTTAATTGAAGACAAAATGCATGCTCGATCTACGGGTAGTTATAGTCTTGTTACTCAGCAACCTCTTGGAGGAAA
Organism: uncultured SAR86 cluster bacterium; assembly: GCA_902606175.1. GTDB lineage: Bacteria > Pseudomonadota > Gammaproteobacteria > Magnimaribacterales > Magnimaribacteraceae > Magnimaribacter. The sequence goes on from CACLEZ010000003.1 coordinate 56,683, forward strand.
GGCTCAGTTTGGCGGGCAGAGGTTTGGTGAAATGGAAGTTTGGGCTCTCGAGGCTTACGGAGCTGCTCATACACTTCAAGAAATGTTAACTGTTAAGTCAGATGATGTTGCGGGTAGAACTAAAGTTTATAAAAACTTAGTTGACGGAAATTTTGAAATGGAAACAGGCGTTCCTGAATCATTTAATGTTCTTACTAAAGAGATTAGATCTTTAGGAATTGATATTGATTTAGAACAGATTGACTAGGAGAATAATTTGAAAGATTTAGTAGATTTATTAAAAACACAAGGCCATGGAGTTGAATACAATTCAATAAGAGCTGGTTTGGCTTCACCTCAACAAATTAGATCTTGGTCTTACGGAGAAGTTAAGAAACCAGAAACTATTAATTACAGGACCTTCAAACCTGAAAGAGATGGTTTATTCTGCGCTAAAATTTTTGGACCTATCAAGGATTACGAATGCATATGCGGTAAGTATAAAAGAATGAAGCACAGAGGAGTGGTGTGCGAGAAATGTGGTGTTGAGGTGACACTTTCAAAAGTAAGAAGGGAAAGAATGGGTCATATAGAATTAGCTGCTCCGGTAGCTCACATATGGTTTTTAAAGTCATTACCTTCTAGGCTTGCTTTAGCATTAGACTTAACACTCAAAGACTTAGAAAGAGTTTTGTACTTTGAATCATTCATAGTAACAGAACCGGGAATGACAGATTTAGAAGTAGGTCAGCTACTAACAGATGAAGAATACTATGAAGCTTTAGAGACTTGGGGTGATGAGTTTGAGGCAGGAATGGGTGCGGAATCTATCCAAACTTTATTGAAAGAATTAGATCTAGAGGCTTCAATTAAAGACATCCAAGAGGAAATGCCTTTAACAAAGTCAGAAGCCAAGCTGAAGAAGTATGCTAAGAGACTAAAATTACTTAAATCATTTAATGAATCAGGTAATAGACCAGAGTGGATGATTCTAGAAGTTCTACCTATTTTACCACCTGACCTTAGACCCTTAGTACCTTTAGAGGGAGGAAGATTTGCAACATCAGATTTAAATGACTTGTATAGAAGAGTAATAAATAGAAATAATCGATTGAAACGACTTCTGGATCTAAATGCTCCAGATATCATTACAAGAAATGAAAAAAGAATGCTACAGGAATCAGTTGACGCACTATTGGATAACGGAAGGAGAGGAAGAGCAGTAACTGGTTCTAATAAAAGACCTTTAAAATCTCTTGCAGATATGATTAAAGGCAAGCAGGGAAGGTTTAGACAAAACCTTCTTGGCAAGAGAGTAGATTATTCCGGTCGTTCAGTAATAGTAGTAGGACCCACTCTTAAATTACATCAATGTGGATTGCCTAAGAAAATGGCTCTTGAGCTTTTCAAACCATTTGTTTTTGGAAAACTTCAACAATTAGAATTAGCTAATACAATTAAACTTGCTAAACGTATGGTGGACAGAGAAGAACCTGAAGTTTGGGATATTTTAGATGAAGTTATCAGAGAACATCCTGTCATGCTCAATCGTGCACCTACATTGCACAGATTAGGTATTCAAGCTTTTGAACCAGTTCTAGTGGAAGGTAAGGCTATTCAACTTCACCCATTAGTCTGTAAGGCATATAACGCTGACTTTGATGGAGATCAGATGGCTGTGCATGTTCCTTTAACATTAGAGGCACAACTTGAATGTAGAGCTTTGATGATGGCTACAAACAACATTCTCTCACCTTCAAATGGTAAGCCCATCATCGATCCTTCACAAGATGTAGTTTTAGGTCTTTATTATATGTCTAGAGAAAAGATCAATGATCTAGGTGAAGGAAGGATCATGTCTTGTCCAGATGAAGTCAATAGAGCTTATTATTCTGGAACCGTTGGTCTTCAGGCTAAGATCAAGGTTAGATTAAAACCAAATAAACTAGATGATGAACCTTCTCAGATAGTAGAAACAACTACTGGAAGAACTCTTCTCTATGAACTTCTACCTGAAGGTATGTCCTTTGATCTTGTAAACAGAACATTGGACAGCAAACAGATTTCTTCACTTATCGATTTTGTTTATAGAAAAGCTGGTTTGAAAAGTACAGTTATTTTCGCAGATAGACTGATGTATATGGGATATGAATTCTCAACTAAATCAGGTTCTTCTATCGGGATAGACGACTTCGTTATTCCAGATGATAAACAAAAAATTGTCGGCGAGGCCGAACAAGAAGTTAAAGATATTGAATCGCAGTTTGCTTCCGGACTTGTCACAAAAGGCGAAAAATATAATAAAGCCATTGATATATGGACGAGAGCAAATGAAATGATTGCAAAGTCTATGATGGACAATATTTCTCAAGAGGAAGTTGAAGATTCAGAAGGTAATAAAATTCTTTCTGATTCATTTAACTCAGTCTTTATGTATGCAGATTCTGGATCTAGAGGGTCACCAGCTCAAATAAGACAATTAGCTGGCATGAGAGGTTTACTTGCTAAACCAGATGGATCGATAATTGAGACTCCTGTGACCTCTAATTTCAGAGAAGGTCTTACCGCTCAAGAATATTTTATTTCAACTCACGGTGCTAGAAAAGGTCTTGCTGATACGGCTCTCAAAACAGCTAACTCTGGATACTTAACTAGACGTTTAGTTGATGTAGCTCAAGATATGGTCGTGAGCGAAGAAGATTGCGGAACTGAGAATGGCATATTAATGAGACCTATAATCGATGGAGGCCAAGTTCTTGTACCTCTTGGGGACAGAGTTCTAGGAAGAACTGTTGCTGTTGATGTCATGTCACAAGATGGTAAAGACGTTCTTTTAAAGAAAGGGACTTTAATTGATGAAGATATCGTCGATAGTTTAGATGAAAAAAATATCTATGAGATTAAGGTAAGGTCTGCCATTCATTGTGAAACAATTCATGGTATTTGTGCGAAATGTTACGGACGAGATCTCGGAAGAGGTCACAAAGTTGATATTGGCGAGTCAGTTGGAATTGTTGCAGCGCAATCAATTGGAGAGCCAGGCACTCAGCTTACTATGAGAACATTTCATATAGGAGGAGCCGCCTCCGGAACTTCAGCTGAAGACAACATTGAAACTAATTTTCCTGGAAAAGTTGTGTATAGCACTAGAACTGTCAAGAAGAAGGATGGTACTTTCATTACTCTAGCTCAGTCTTCCCAAATAAATGTTATTGACGACAGAGGAATGGTAGTGGAAAGTCATAAAGTTCCCTACGGTACAGTTATTAATTACTCCTCTGACAGTAAAGTCGAGGCTGGGGATGTACTAGCTAAATGGGATCCGCTTACAAGACCTGTTGTTGCAGAAGTGGCTGGTAAGGCAAAATTTGTCGATATTGAAGATGGTATAACTGCTAGAGTTAAACAAGATGATATAACTGGATTGAGTAACATTGAAATTATAGATGTTACCGAAAGACCTAAAGGAGAAGCTCAGGATAAACGTCCTGCCATTCACATAGTTGACGGGAGAGGTAAAGAAAAGACTCTACCTGATTCTGAAGCTCCTGCTGTTTATACCTTACCTGGCAATGCATTTTTACAGCTTACTGATGGTCAAGACATTGAAGTTGGAGGAGTAATAGCAAGAATATCTCAGGCATCAACTAAAACAAAAGATATCACAGGTGGTCTTCCTAGAGTTGCAGATCTATTTGAAGCTAGAAAGCCTAAAGAACAAGCAATTTTAGCCCAAGAGTCTGGAATCGTATCGTGGGGTAAACCAACCAAAGGCAAAGAGAGATTAATCATTACTGATGAAGATGGAAACGAAAATGCTACTCTTATACCTAAAACGAGACATATAAATGTCTTTGAAGGTGAAAGGGTTGAAAAAGGAGACATAGTTTCTGATGGTGCGATGAGTCCACATGATATTTTAGCCTTAAGAGGACTTGAAGAGCTCACAGAATACATAGTAGATGGCATTCAAGAAGTTTATAGGCTTCAAGGTGTCAGTATCAACGATAAACATATTGAGGTGATATTAAATCAAATGCTTAGAAAAGTCGTGATAACAGATCCTGGCGACTCTGAATTAATCCTTGGAGAGCAAGCAGAATTTTCTAAAGTAAGTGAAATTAACCTATCGTTGCGAGAAGCAAAAAAAGCTGAAATAAAATTTGAAAGAATCCTTCTCGGAATTACAAAAGCTTCACTTGCTACTGAATCATTTATTTCTGCTGCATCTTTCCAAGAGACAACAAGAGTACTTACGGAAGCAGCCACTACAGGAAGAGTAGATCATTTAAGGGGCCTTAAAGAGAATGTTGTAGTAGGAAGGTTAATTCCTGCTGGTTCTGGTCTAGCAAAACTTAACTCTGAAGTTGAAAATGTTGAAGAAGAATTTGAGATAGATCTTGAAAAGGCACTAAGCGATGCGCTCAACGAAGCTGAGTAATACGTTGACGTGGAACATGCCTCTCTTTACAATTCGCGACCTTTAGAAAAATAAATATGGCAACAGTTAATCAATTAGTAAGAAAACCTCGTAAGAGAAAAGTCTCTAAAACAGATGTACCTGCATTAAAAGGTTCTCCTCAAAGGAGAGGAGTCTGCACCAGGGTATATACAACAACTCCTAAAAAACCAAATTCTGCTTTAAGAAAGGTTTGCAAAGTAAGATTAACTTCAGGCTTTGAAGTGATATCCTATATAGGTGGTGAAGGACATAACCTTCAAGAACACTCTGTTGTGCTTATTAGAGGAGGAAGGGTCAAAGATCTTCCAGGAGTTCGATACCACACAGTTAGAGGGACTCTAGATACTGCTGGCGTGGATGATAGAAAACAACGCCGTTCTAAGTATGGCGCAAAGAAACCTAAGTAGATATGTCTAGAAGAAAAGCAGCACCCAAAAGAAAAATTTTACCTGATCCCAAGTTCGGCAATTTAAAAGTTGCTAAGTTTATGAATCAAATCATGACGGATGGAAAAAAGTCTGTTGCTGAAAAAATCATCTATGGAGCATTTGACGAGATATCCAAGAAATCAGACAAAGAACCTGTAGAAGTTTTTGAAAAAGCTTTAGAGGAAGTTGGCCCTATGGTTGAAGTAAAAGCGAGAAGAGTCGGTGGTGCTACTTACCAAATACCCATGGAAGTTCGACCTGCAAGAAGAAGCGCACTAGCTATGCGTTGGATAGCAACTTATGCTAGATCTAGATCAGAAAAGAATATGACACTTAGATTAGCTAATGAGCTCTTAGATGCCTGTGAAGGAAGAGGTGAAGCAGTCAAGAAGAAAGAAGATACACATAGAATGGCAGAGGCAAATAGAGCTTTTTCCCATTTTAGATTTTAATAATTACTTTTAAAAAAATTATGGCCAGAACTACTCCGCTAGAATTGTATAGAAATATTGGTATTTGCGCGCACGTTGATGCAGGAAAAACTACTACAACTGAGAGAGTTCTCTTTTATACAGGCATATCTCACAAAATAGGTGAAGTTCATGATGGAGCTGCCGTCATGGATTGGATGGAGCAAGAACAAGAGAGAGGTATTACTATCACATCTGCTGCAACTACTTGTTTTTGGGAAGGTACAGCTAAACAATTTAAGCAGCATAGATTCAACATAATCGATACACCTGGTCACGTTGATTTTACTATTGAAGTCGAACGTTCTCTCAGAGTTTTGGATGGTGCAGTAGTAGTTTTTTGTGGTAGCTCTGGGGTTGAACCCCAATCTGAAACTGTTTGGAGACAGGCTAATAGATATGAGGTTCCAAGAATTGCATTTATCAATAAGATGGATAGAGCTGGAGCAGATTTCTTAAAAGTTATTGATCAAATGCAAACTAGATTAGGAGCTAATGCTGTTCCTGTACAACTTGCCATAGGTGCTGAAGATGATTTTAAGGGCGTAGTAGACCTCATCAAAATGAAGGCCATTTACTGGAATGGTGATGATATGGGCACAACCTTCACGGAGGAAGACATACCGGATGACCTCAAATCTCTAGCTGAAGAATGGCGTGAAAAGATGGTAGAGTCAGCAGGTGAAGCCAACGAAGAGCTAATGGATAAGTATCTCGAAGAAGGAGATTTATCACCAGAAGACATAAAAACTGGTTTGAGAATCAGAACCCTAGAAAATGAAATAGTTCCTTGTCTATGTGGTTCAGCTTTTAAAAATAAAGGTGTTCAAACAATGCTTGATGCAGTCGTAGATTTTCTTCCAGCACCAAATGAAGTAAAAGCTGTTACTGGTGTTTTAGACAATGAGGATGAAGGCAGTAGAGACTCTGATGATGAAGCTCCCTTTGCCGGTATAGCTTTCAAAATAGCTACTGATCCTTTTGTAGGTTCCCTTACGTTTGTAAGGGTCTACTCAGGTGTTTTAAATACTGGAGATTCAGTATATCTTCCAATTAAAGGCAAGAAAGAGAGAATTGGTCGAATGCTTCAAATGCATTCAAATAAAAGAGATGAAATCTCTGAAGCAAGAGCTGGAGATATCTGTGCAGTAATAGGTTTAAAAGAAGCAATTACGGGTGAAACTTTATGTGATGAAAAGAATAAGATCACGCTTGAATCTATGAATTTTCCAGAACCTGTGATTTCTGTAGCAGTTGAGCCTAAAACTAAAGAAGATCAAGAAAAAATGGGCGTTGCTTTAGGTAGATTAGCTCAAGAAGATCCATCTTTCAGACTAAGAACAGACGAAGAATCTGGGCAAACAATTATGTCGGGTATGGGAGAACTTCACCTAGATGTCCTAGTGGATAGGATGAGAAGAGAATTTGGTGTTGAGGCAAATGTTGGAAAGCCTCAAGTGGCTTATAGAGAATCTATAAGGAAGTATGTAGAAGAAGAAGCTAAATTTGTTCGCCAATCAGGTGGAAGAGGACAATATGGTCACGTCTACATCAAGATGGAGCCCTTAGAAGAACAAGATGATGATAAGGATGAAAACTATCAATTCGTAAATGAGATAGTTGGAGGAGCTATACCTCGGGAATTCATAGGCGCAGTTGATAAAGGCTGTCGCGAACAAATGGAAGCCGGTGTTATCGCGGGGTATCCTCTTGTGAAGGTAAAAGTAACACTATACGACGGTTCTTATCATGATGTTGATTCTAGTGAAGTTGCTTTTAAAGTAGCAGGTTCAATGGCCTTCAAAGGTGGTGCTCAAAAAGCAGATCCTGTATTGCTTGAACCTATAATGAGTATTGAAATAGTCACTCCCGAAGAGTATATGGGAGATGTAGTCGGCGACTTAAGCAGAAGAAGAGGAGTCGTTCATGGGATGGAGGAAGGACCCTCTGGAAAGATAGTTTCAGGGGAAGTTCCCCTTGCTGAAATGTTTGGATATGCAACAGATATAAGGTCTGCATCTCAAGGTAGAGCAACCTTCACAATGGAACCCTTGAAGTATTCAGAAGTTCCTTCAAATGTTGCTGAAGCGATAATAAGTAAAAACGATTAGTATTTCTTGTTATAAAGTTAGTTAAAACCCCTTTTAATATAGGTTTTTTCTACTTTTTTAGTTGACACAAAGGGGTCACAAAACTAGAATCACCGCTCGTTTAGTTGGAGGGGCCTTACACCTAGAATATTCTGGGGTTAAGGCGAATTAATTTAATAAATCAACCTACACTGTAGGGGGGTTTTTTTACGCTCTGTATTTTAGGGCTTGAAAGGAAAAACATGCAAAATCAAAGCATTAGAATTAGGCTAAAAGCTTTTGACCATAAGCTTATTGACCGTTCTGCTAAAGAGATAGTGGAAACGGTTAAACGTACTGGAGCAAAGGTCAAAGGTCCTATACCAATGCCAGTAAAGAAACATAAGACTACTATCCTAATATCTCCTCACAAAGACAAAGACGCCAGAGACCAGTACGAAATCAGAACTCATAAAAGAACGCTAGATATCCTAGAACCCTCAGAAAAAACACTTGATGCTTTAACAAAGTTAGAATTATCTGCTGGAGTGGTTGTGCAAATTAGTTTAGACGAGAACAAATAAAATGAGCATAGGATTGATAGGAAAAAAACAAGGCATGACGAGGCTTTTCACACCTGAAGGTGATGCTTTTGCAGTTAGTGTTGTAAGTGTCAATCCAAATATTATTACTCAAATAAAGTCTGAAGAAGTTGATGGTTATTCTTCTGTTCAAGTGACAACAGGTCAAAAGAAAGACAAACATCTTTCTAAACCTCTATCGGGTCATTACAAAAAGGGGTCAGTAAATCCTGGAGATGGACTTTGGGAATTTAGAGTAAATGTCGAAGATCTCGAGGACTTAAAAATTGGAAGCCAGTTGAACATTGATATGTTTGAAGAAGGCCAAAAGATAGATGTTCAGGGCAAGTCGAAAGGAAAAGGTTTTGCTGGAACTGTTAAAAGATGGAATTTCAAAATGCAAGATGCTACACACGGAAATTCAATTTCCCATAGGGCACCTGGTTCAATAGGACAGTGCCAAACTCCAGGTAAAGTCTGGAAAGGAAAGAAAATGTCAGGCCACATGGGTGATGAGAAAAAGACAATACAAAACCTTAAAATTGCTTCTGTAGATATGGAGAACAACTTATTACTTATCAAAGGAGCCATACCAGGCCCTACAGGTTCTAATGTAATCCTTAAACCTACAGTAAAATAATATGGAACTAGAAGTACTAAATCAGAATGGTTCCGGAGACTCGAAAGTTTCTCTGGCTGATAGTGTATTCAATCAAGAATTTAACCAAGATCTGGTTCATCAACTAGTCAATACTTATATCCATAATAGTCACCAGAGAACTAAAGGACAAAAGAATAGATCGGCTGTTAGAGGAGGAGGTAAAAAGCCTTGGAAGCAAAAGGGTACTGGAAGGGCAAGAGCTGGAACAATAAGGTCTCCAATTTGGAGAGGCGGCGGTATGACATTTGCCCACACCTACAGTGATATCAAACCTAAAAAGATCAACAAAAAGATGTATAGATCTGCTATGAGATCAATTTGGTCTAAGCTAGCTGAAGAGAATAGGCTTGTAGCGGTCAATGATCTAAAAATAGATGAGCCAGTTAAATCTTCTCAAGTAAAAACTATACTTTCAGATTTAGGTCTCAGTACGGCTCTAATTGTTCTATCCAGTAGTAATGATAATTTGAATAAAGCTTCAAAAAATCTCACTCAATGCAAAGTTCAAACTATCAGTTCAATAGATCCATCAGCCCTGATTCAAGCTGAAAAGGTGGTTGTAACATCAGCAACATTAGAAAAATTAACAGAGGTGCTTTCATAATGGAAACTGAACTTTATTCAGTCATTAAGTCACCTTACTTAACAGAAAAGGTTTCTTCTCTAATGGGTGAGTCAAATCAATATGCTTTTAAAGTGGATATAAACGCAACTAAACTTCAAGTAAAAAAGGCTGTAGAAGGTTATTTTTCTGTCAATGTTGAAGATGTGAATATAATTAAAGTTAAAGGAAAAACCAAAAGGTCTAGATACAGAATCAGGAAGAAATCCGACTGGAAAAAAGCTTACGTAAGATTAGCTGATGGTCAATCTATAGAGGTTACTTCAGAATAATGGCTACTCAAATAAAAAAATCAAAACCTACTTCTCCTGGAAGGAGATTCAGATCTTGGGTTTCAAGAGACGATCTTCATAAAGGAGATCCTTATGCTCCTCTTCTAGAAGCGAAAAAACAGAAATCTGGCCGAAATAATCAAGGCCGAATAACTACAAGACACCGCGGGGGTGGGCATAAAAAACATTACAGAATTATTGATTTCAAAAGATTAAAAGACGGTATACCAGCCAAAGTAGAAACAGTTGAGTACGATCCTAATAGATCTGCAAATATTGCATTATTACTATACGCAGATGGAGAAAGAACTTACATAATCTCTCCTGACGGACTAAATGTCGGTGATACGCTCCTTTCCGGTAAAGATTCTCCAATTTCTCCAGGAAATTGCATGTCACTTAAAGATATGCCTCTTGGTACTGTCGTTCATGCTATTGAATTATTCCCAGGAAAAGGTGCGCAGATGGCAAGAAGTGCTGGCACATCTGCACAAATATTAGCAATAGAAGGTAGATATGTAACTTTAAGACTTAGAAGTGGAGAAGTTAGAAGAGTTTTATCTGAATGTAGAGCCACTATAGGTAGCGTATCTAATTCTGAACACTCCCTTCGTTCCATAGGTAAAGCTGGCGCAAAAAGGTGGTTAGGAATTCGTCCTACAGTCAGGGGTGTTGCTATGAACCCTGTTGATCACCCACATGGTGGTGGAGAAGGTAAGACTTCGGGCGGAAGACATCCAGTTACTCCATGGGGTGTTCCCACAAAGGGATACAAAACTCGTAAGAAAAATAAATCCAGCAATCGAATGATTGTAAGAAGAAGAAACTAGAATTATGCCAAGATCATTGAAGAAAGGACCATTTGTTGATTTACATCTACTTAAGAAAGTAGATCAAGCTGTGGCGACTAATGATAAAAAGCCCATTAAAACTTGGTCTCGGAGATCAATGATAACTCCTGACATGGTTGGCCTAAATATTGCTGTGCATAACGGCAGGCAACATGTTCCTATTTTCATACAAGAGGATATGGTGGGCCACAAACTTGGTGAATTTGTCTTAACAAGAACATTCAAAATGCACTCTGGAGATAGAAAGTAATAATGAGTCAAGCATCAGCAAAACTTAGAAGTGCGCGAGTCTCTAGCCAAAAAGCTAGACTGGTAGCTAATCAAATTAGAGGAAAACATATTGAAGAAGCTCTTGGTATTCTCTCGTTTGCTCCTCAAAAATCTGCTCATATTATTAAAAAAATTCTTGAATCAGCAATCGCTAATGCTGAGCATAATCAAGGACTAGATATCGATTCATTATTTGTATCAACTATTGCTGTAGATGAGAGCTTTACCATGAAAAGGGTAAGAGCCAGAGCAAGGGGACGCGCTGATCGATTTTTTAAAAGAAGCTGCAATATAGCACTTACATTAGAGGAAAAAGGTAAATAATGGGACAGAAGGTACATCCAATAGGTTTTAGGTTAGGAATAACTACTCAACATACTTCTAATTGGTATGCAGAGAAATCTCAATATACTGAAAATCTACTTAAAGATATTGAAGTAAGAGAGCATCTAACTAAAAAACTTTCTCATGCCTCCGTGAGCAGAATAGATATAGAGAGAACAGCTGATAATGCAAGAGTTCTTATTCATACTGCAAGACCAGGCATAGTGATAGGAAAAAAAGGCGAAGATATAGATAAAATGAGAGAAGATATAACTAACAGGATGGGTATACCTGTAACTCTCAGTATTCAAGAAATTAGAAAACCAGATCTAGACGCTAAACTTTTGGCTGAGAGTGTCGCACAGCAACTTGAAAGACGAGTAATGTTTAGAAGGGCAATGAAAAGAGCAGTCCAAAATGCAATGAGACAAGGTGCAGAGGGTGTCAAGATAAGAGTTGCAGGAAGACTTGGTGGAGCTGAAATAGCTAGGGCAGAGATTCAGAAAGAAGGAAGAGTGCCTCTTCATACATTAAGAGCTGACGTAGATTATGGTCTAGCTGAAGCAAATACTACTTATGGTGTTATTGGTGTTAAAGCATGGGTTTTCAGAGGAGAGGTACTAGATACCTCTAATAAAGATTCTGACTAAAAGGTAAAAATAATGTTTCAACCTAAAAGAACAAAATATAGAAAACAGCAAAAAGGTAGAAATACTGGGAATGCTCAGAGAGGAGCTACCCTAAGTTTCGGCACCTTTGGTTTAAAAGCAACTCAAAGAGGACAATTAACCTCAAGACAAATAGAGGCTGCCAGGAGAGCAATGACTCGTCATGTTAAAAGAGGTGCAAAAATTTGGATAAGAGTTTTTCCTGATAAACCAATAACTAAAAAACCTTTGGAAGTTAGACAAGGCAAAGGCAAAGGAAATGTTGAATACTGGGTATGTCCAATAAAACCAGGAAAAATTCTATATGAAATGGAAGGTGTAGATGAAGAGCTAGCTAAAGAAGCATTTGCCTTAGCTTCAGCAAAAATGCCAATTTCAACAACTTTTATCAGGAGAGTCTAATGGCAAAAGAGAGCTTATTAGATAGATTAAGAAGTAAATCAACTGATGTGCTTGATGAAGAAGGAAAGCTTAGGAAAGAATTGCTAGAACTTAAAATTAAACATGCATCAGGACAACTAAAAGAAACTCATAAAATTAGAGAGATAAGAAGATCAATTGCACAACTTAAGACTCTAAATAAAGAACAAGAAGCACAAGAAAATAATGACGGATAAAAGAACAAGAACAGAAACAGGCAGAGTGATAAGTTCCTCTCGAGACAAGAGCATTACTGTTCTTGTTGAAAGAAAGGTCAAGCACCCTTTGTATAAAAAGATTATGCGTAGGTCTTCGAAGTTACAGGCACACGATCAAGACAATATCTGTAATGCTGGCGACGTTGTCACAATTCAAGAGTGTAGGCCTATATCCAAGACAAAATCTTGGAACTTATTGAAAGTAGAAGAGAAATCTCAAGAGATATAATTTAAAGATGATACAAGAGCAAAGCTATTTAGAAGTCGCAGATAACAGTGGTGCCAGGAAGCTCATGTGCATAAGAGTCCTTGGTGGATCAAAGAAGAAATTTGCTAAGGTTGGTGATGTAATAAAAGTTACTATTAAAGAAGCAATACCTACTGGAAGAGTAAAAAAAGGTGAAGTTGTTGATGCTGTAATTGTAAGAACAAAAAACAAACTTCGTAGGTCCGATGGATCTGCAATTAGGTTTGATGATAACGCAGCTGTATTAATTAATGCTCAAAAACAACCAATAGGAACTAGGGTCTTTGGACCTGTATCAAGAGAACTCCGTAGTGAAGAGTTCATGAGAATAGTTTCACTAGCTCCTGAGGTTTTATAGTCATGAATAAGATAAAGACAGGTGATCAAGTTATTGTCATAGCAGGTAAGGACAAAGGCAAACAAGGCTCAGTAACCAAGATACTTTCAAACGGAAGATGCTTTGTTTCTGGAGTTCAAATGGTCAAAAGACATACCAAGCCAAATCCCAATGCAGGTATTGCCGGTGGTGTTGTTGAAAAGGAGGCCTCAATAGACATGTCAAATATATCTATTTTCAATCCATCAACAAAAAAAGCTGACAAGGTACTTATTCAATCTCAAGAAGATGGTTCAAGAAAAAGAGTCTATAAATCTTCAGGTAAGGAGATATAACTATGATGCCATTAAAAGAACATTATCAAACAAATGTGGTTTCTGAACTCAAAGGTAAATTAGGGCTTGAATCAATAATGGCTGTTCCAAAAGTTACAAAAGTAACTCTCAATATGGGTGTCGGTGAGGCTATGAATGACAAAAAACTTTTAGAACGGGCAGTTGAAGACATGACCCTAATCGCCGGTCAGAAACCATTAGTAACGAAAGCTAGAAAATCTGTAGCTAATTTCAAAATTAGAGACGGGATGCCTATCGGTTGCAAGGTCACTTTAAGGGGTGACAGAATGTATGAATTTTTGGACAGACTTATAGGAATCGCAATTCCTAGAGAAAGAGACTTCAGAGGCCTAGAGACAAAATCCTTCGATGGAAGAGGAAATTATTCTATGGGAATCAAAGAACACATAATCTTCCCAGAGATCGATTATGACAAGGTAGACAAAATTAGAGGAATGGATATATGTATATCTACCTCAGCAATAGATGATGAGTCGGGTGAGGCTCTTCTAAGGGCAATGAAGTTCCCTTTTAAAAGTTAAAGGATAAGTTATGGCTAAAGCATCAATGAAAGCAAGAGAAGAAAGAAGAAGAAAAACAGTTCTAAGGTATGCTGCAAAAAGAGCAGAATTGAAAGAAATTATTCGTAGTCCAAAGTTCTCTCAAGAAGAGAAAGATATAGCACAGATCAAACTACAAAAACTGCCTAGAGACGCTAGCCCTGTAAGAATGCAAAGAAGATGTGCTATTACAGGGAGACCACACGCTGTGTATAGAAAATTTGGCCTTGCACGTAATAAATTAAGAGAACTGGCTATGAAAGGAGATATTCCAGGATTAGTTAAATCAAGTTGGTAAAAATAATATGAGTATACAAGATCCAATCGCAAACCTATTCTCAAGCATAAATAATGCTCAAGCTAGGAATAAGGAGTTTGTGAAAGTCCCTTCCTCGTCTAAGAAGATCGCACTTTTATCTATGCTCAGGCAAGAAGGGTATATACATTCTTACACTTCTTCTGAAGGCTCTAAACCTGAAATAGAGATTAAACTTAAATACTTCGAAGGCTCTCCTGTTATCAAGCAGCTGAAAAGGATTAGTAAACCGGGATTAAGAAGATATTCTAACTACAAAGAACTGCCTGAAATAAATGGCGGCCTCGGAATAGCAATTGTTTCAACAAATAAAGGACTAATGACTGATCAACAAGCCAGAGAAGAAAAGATTGGTGGGGAATTAATTTGTTCAGTTTTTTAAAAATTATAAAATTATGGCAAGAACATCCTTAAAAGCTCTAGATATACCTGAAGGAGTTACTCTTGAAAATAATCAAGGTGTTATTACTTTTACAGGAAAATTAGGAAATTTATCTTTAGAGGTTCATCAAGATGTGGATATTAATAAAGATGAAGGCACTATTAGTTTTAGCCCCAATAAGGAGACAAAAGAATCTCTGGCTATCACTGGAACCATGAGGGCTTTAACTGCTAATTGTATGCAAGGAGTGGCTACAGGGTTTGAAAAAAAATTAGAAATTAATGGAGTAGGTTACAGAGCTGCTCTTGAAGGTAATACTATAAATTTGAGCTTGGGTTTCTCTCACCCAATAAAACATGACTTGCCAGAAGGAGTGACCGCAGAGCTGCCAAGTAATACAGAGATTATTCTTAAATCTATGGATAAGCAACTTGTTGGACAGGTTGCTGCAGAGATTAGGGATTACAGACCACCTGAACCCTATAAAGGTAAAGGCGTTAAGTATTCCGATGAGAGAATAATTAGAAAAGAATCTAAGAAAGCATAATAAAAGATGGCTATAAAAAATATAAAAAGACTGAAAAGAGCTAAAAAGAGTAGATCTAAGATTGAACTCTCTGAAAATAACAGACTTACTGTTTTTAGATCTAATACGCATATTTATGCACAAATCTTAAATTTTGATGGATCACAGGTAATTGCCAGTGCTTCTACAACTGAAGCTTCTTTGAAAGCCGGAAACAACGGCAATATAGAAGCTGCCACTAAAGTAGGTAAATTAATCGCAGAAAGGGCAATAGAAAAAGGTGTAAACAAAGTAGCTTTTGATAGATCAGGTTATAAATTTCATGGTCGTGTTAAAGCTCTAGCTGAATCGGCTCGCGAAGCTGGTCTCTCATTTTAGGAAAGAATATGGAAAATACTGCTGTAACAGATAATCTCGGATCAGAAGTTTTAGAAGAAAAATTAGTCCAAGTAAATAGAGTGGCTAAGGTTGTCAAAGGAGGCCGAATTTTCGGGTTCACTGCTGTAACAGTTGTTGGTGATGGAAACGGGAAAATTGGTTTTGGGAGAGGAAAGGCAAGAGAAGTACCTATAGCTATACAAAAAGCCTTAGACCATGCCAGAAGAAATATGGTTAGTATTGAATTGAAAGGTGACACTATTCAGTATCCAATAAAAACAAAATTTGGTGCCTCCGTTGTTTATATGAAGCCTGCTGCTCCTGGAACGGGAATTATAGCTGGTGGTGCTATGAGAGCTGTTCTTGAATTAGCAGGTGTAAAAGATGTCCTGGCAAAGTGTTATGGCTCTACTACTCCAGTTAACGTTGTTAGGGCAACACTAAAGGCTCTAAGGGAGATGGAATCTCCCGCAAGAGTTGCAAAAAGATTAGGTAGAGGTTAGGAATGGCTGATAAAGATATTACAGTAAAACTTAAAAAGAGCCTTATTGGCTCTAAAGATTATCAGAAACAATCTGTTAAAGGATTAGGCTTGTCTAAGTTAGGGCAAGTTGTGTCAGTCCAAGATACTCCTGAAAATAGAGGAATGATCAATAAAGCTATTCATTTACTAGAAGTTAACTAAAGGTAGAGAAATGAAACTCAATGAATTAAAACCAAATCCGAAAAGAGTAAAGGATAGTAAACGTATCGGTAGAGGTCTCGGAAGTGGTTTTGGTAAAACAAGTGGTAAAGGTCACAAAGGTCTTAAATCTCGTTCAGGTGGAAGAGTAAGAATTGGCTTTGAAGGCGGTCAAATGCCGCTTCAAAAAAGGGTTCCTAAGTTTGGTTTTACGTCTAGAAAGAATAGAAATACCGAGCAACTTCGTTTAAGCACTTTAGTTTCTTCTGGCATATTGGAAGTAAGTATAGAAACTTTAATCGAGGCCGACTTAATAAGAAATTCAACTAAAAAAGTAAAAGTATTTTTGGATACCGATTCGTCTACAAAGATGAATCTTAAGGGTATACATACAACAGCTTCAGTTAAGAAATTAATTGAAGAAGCAGGAGGCTCTGTAGAGGTCTAAATATGTCAGTCAATCCTTCAGCTATAGGACAAAATAAAGGTCTTTCCGAGTTGTGGAAAAGACTTCGTTTTGTTTTTATGGCTGTAATCATTTATAGAATAGGAACACATATCCCTATCCCTGGTATAGATCCTGATAAGTTAGCTAATATCTTCCAGCAAAATCAAGGAACTCTATTAGATCTATTCAATATGTTCTCAGGAGGTGCTTTAGAAAGAATGAGCATCATGGCATTAAATATAATGCCTTATATAACTGCTTCAATAATCATGAGTTTACTTGAAGGTACGACACCTTCATTGAAAAAAAGATTCAGAGAAGAAGGCGAAGAAGGCAGGCGATTAAGAACATCCTATGTTAGATATGGAACTGTTTTCTTGGCATTAATACAAGCAAGTGGTCTAGCACTAGGTTTACAGAATCAAGGGTTGGCATTAGAGCCAGGCTTAATGTTCCAAATCATTGCAGTGACATCTTTAGTTTCAGGGACTGTATTTTTAATGTGGCTTGGTGAACTAGTAACTGAAAAAGGAATCGGTAATGGAATTTCTATCATAATATTTTCAAGTATTGTTGCAGGTCTCCCAAGAGCTGTTGGACAAGCATTTGAAGGTGCAAGACAAGGTGATATAAATTTAATTATGCTTCTTTCAATTGCTCTAGTTGCTATTGCTGCTATTGCCTTTATTGTCTGGATAGAAAGAGGACAAAGAAGGATTACTGTCAATTATGCCAAGCGACAGCAAGGAAGAAAAATGGTTCAAGGGCAAGCATCGTATTTGCCTATGAAAATTAATCAGGCAGGAGTTATACCTGCTATTTTTGCCAGTAGCTTGCTACTCTTTCCTGCATCTGCTTCTACTTGGTTTGGTCAAGGGGAAGGGTTTGAGTGGTTGCAAGAAATCGCACTGGCTCTAGGTCCTGGACAACCTTTGTATGTCATTCTATTTTCAGTTTTGATTGCTTTCTTTTGTTTTTTCTATACAGCGCTCCAGTTTGATCCAAAAGAAATTTCAGAGAACTTAAGGCGCTCTGGAGCTTATATGCCTGGGATAAGACCAGGAGATCAAACGGCCGATTATATTGATGGTGTCATGACTCGTCTTACGGTCTGGGGCTCAGGCTACTTAATTTTGGTATGTCTTATGCCTCAGTTCTTAATAGTTTCTGCAAATGTACCTTTTTATTTAGGAGGTACATCATTATTAATTGCCGTAGTCGTTGTAATGGATTTTATGGCTCAAGTTCAATCACATCTTATGTCGCATCAATATGAATCACTTCTCAAAAAAGCAAATTTAAAAGGATACGGCGGAAATCCTTTAGGTGGAAGGTAAAAAATGAAAGTAAGAGCTTCGGTAAAAAAAATATGCAGAGATTGCAAAATTGTGAAAAGAAAAGGAACACTTTTTGTTATTTGTTCAACAGAACCTAGGCATAAACAAAGGCAAGGTTAAAGGAGAAAGTAATGGCTCGTGTAGCAGGTGTAAATATTCCAGATAATAAACATGCGGAGATTTCATTAACTTATGTTTATGGGATAGGTAAGACTAGGGCACAGGATATTTGTGGTGTTATTGGTATAGATCCATCAACTAAGATTTCAGATTTATCTGAAGACCAATTAGAGCTTATCAGGGCTGAAGTTGGAAAATTTCTTGTTGAAGGGGATCTCAGAAGAGAAGTAGCAACTAACATAAAAAGATTACAAGATTTAGGTACAAATAGAGGTATCAGACATAGAAGACATCTTCCTGTAAGAGGTCAAAAAACAAAAAATAATGCAAGGACAAGAAAAGGGCCTAAACGTCCAATAAGAAGATAAAAATATGGTAACAAAAAAGACAACTAAAAAAAGAGTAAGTGAAGGTATTGCACACATTCACGCATCTTTTAATAATACTCTAATCAGTATTACAGATAAGCAAGGCAATGCAATTGCTCAGTCCAGTTCAGGCGCTCAAGGTTTTAGAGGTTCCAGAAAAAGTACTCCTTTTGCTGCTCAACGAGCTGCTGAAGCAGTTGGAGATAAAGTAAAAATGGTAGGCATCGAGAGCTTGGAAATTCAAGTTAGAGGTCCGGGTTCAGGAAGAGAGTCAGCTATACGAGGTTTAAATTCAAAAGGATTCAAGATAACCAAAATAACCGACGTTACCCCCATACCACATAATGGTTGCAGACCACCCAAAAGGAGGCGAGTCTAATGGCAAGATATATAGGACCTAAATGTAAATTATCCAGAAGAGAAGGCAGAGATCTCCTTTTAAAGAGTGGCATAAGATCTCATGATTCGAAATGTAAATCTGAGACCGTACCTGGTCAGCATGGAAGAACTAGACGCCCAAGAATTTCAGACTACGGTGTTCAACTTCGAGAGAAACAGAAAGTTCGAAGAATATACGGTGTAATGGAAAAACAATTCAAGACTTACTATAAGCATGCAGCCAGAATGAAGGGAGTTACTGGTGATAATTTACTCCAAATTCTTGAAAGCAGACTGGATAATGTAGTCTATCGTATGGGTTTCGCTTCTACCAGATCTGAGGCAAGACAACTCGTAAGTCACAAAGCAATCTTGGTCAATGATAAAAAGGTAAACATACCTAGTTATATGATTGCGCCGGGTGATGTGGTTTCACTTACAGAGCGTGCAAAAGGCCAAAACAGAGTCCAACAGGCCATAGAAATTGCAAAAAATAGAGAAGATTGTGATTGGGTAGATGTGAATACATCTAATTATTCAGGGACATACAAAAATATTCCTGAAAGATCTTCACTTGATACCGACATAAATGAAAATCTAATTGTAGAGCTTTATTCAAAATAAAAGAGGAAAAGAAATGACAGATAATTACGATATTATTAAAGATTTTTTAACACCAACTGAAATAGTAGTTGAAGAATCAGGTCCTACAAGATCTAAGATAGTACTTGAACCTCTTGAACAAGGTTTCGGACATACCTTAGGGAATGCTCTTAGAAGAATTATATTATCTTCTATGCCTGGTACAGCTGTATCAGAGGTTAAAATTGATGGAGTGCTTCATGAATATAGCACTATAGAGGGTGTGCAAGAAGATGTGATCGATATCTTATTAAACTTAAAAGACCTTTCAGTGAGACTAACTGAAGTAGAAGATGCTGTATTAACTCTATCAAAATCTGGAAGTGGGGTTGTAACTGCTGCTGATATAGAATTATCAACAGGAGTAGAAGTTATCAATCCAGATCATCATATTGCTACTTTAAATGAAGAAGGCTCTATAAATATGACAATGAAAGTAACAAGGGGCAGAGGTTTTGTACCTGTTAGGCCTCTTGACGAAGACGAAGGCCAAGAAACCGGACTTCTAAGATTAGATGCAACTTACTCACCTATTAAAAGAGTGACATATCAGGTAGATAATGCCAGGGTTGAGCAAAGAACTAATTTAGATAGGCTTACTGTAGATATTGATACAGATGGAACTTTAGAAGCTGAAGAGATTTTAAGAATATCGGCAACTATTCTCCAACACCAATTATCCGCTTTTGCTGAACTTGGAAGATTAGAAGAGGTTATTGAAGAAAAAGAGGAAGCGAAGATAGACCCAATTATGTTAAGACCTGTAGACGAACTAGAACTCACAGTTAGGTCTGCAAATTGCTTGAAAGCTGAGAATATACATTACATAGGTGATTTAGTTACCAGAATGGAATCAGATCTTTTGAGAACTCCAAACTTAGGAAAGAAATCCTTAAATGAAATTAAGGAAGTTCTCTTGTCTAGAGGTCTTTCGTTAGGTTTAATTCTCGATAACTGGCCACCAGAAAATAATTAAGAGAAAAAAATGAGACACAGGAAATCTGGAAGAAAGCTAAATAGAAATAGCCCTCAAAGAGCTTCCCTGAAGAAAGGGTTGGCCATTTCTATCATCGAACATGAGTCTGTTAAGACCACTTTAGCAAAAGCCAAAGAAATAAGAGGTTTTCTAGAACCGTTGGTCACTCTTGCTAAAAAGAACACAGTTGCTAATCAAAGACTTGCTTTCTCAAGATTGCAATCTAAAGAGGCTGTTGCAAAGCTATTTGATGAGCTTGGTCCGCGTTATAAAGATAGACCAGGTGGATATTTAAGGGTCATCAAAAGAGGTTTTAGACCCGGTGATAAAGCTCCAGCTGCTCAAATTGAATTTGTTAAAGAAAACGTTTCAGATTCAGAAGAACCTGAGTCTTTAACTGAAGAAACAGCTTAAGATTAAAGTTCTTTTTTAAGATGCTTTCCAGTATGAGAGACCTTGATCTTTGATAGGTCTTCTGGTGAACCTGTAGCTATTATTTCTCCTCCATTTGATCCTCCTTCGGGACCTAGATCAATAATCCAATCACTTGTTTTTATAACGTCCATGTTGTGTTCTATTACAACAACTGTATTTCCGTTATCTCTTAGCCTTTTTAGTACTTTTAGTAGTAATTGGACATCGTGCATGTGAAGCCCCGTGGTAGGCTCATCAAGAATATATAATGTATGATTCAAGGCACTTTTTGAGAGTTCTTTCGCTAGCTTAACTCTCTGAGCCTCACCTCCTGAGAGCGTGGTAGCCTGTTGCCCTAATTTTACGTAACCCAGACCTACATCCATCAATGTTTCTAACTTCTTTTTGATAGATGGAATAGAATCAAAGAATTCCAAAGAATCTTCAACAGTCATATCTAAGACTTCATAAATATTTTTACCTTTATATTTAATATCTAAAGTTTCTCGGTTATACCTATGACCGTCACATACATCACATTTAACATAAACATCTGGTAAAAAATGCATCTCTACTTTTATTACACCATCTCCCTGACAAGCTTCACATCTACCGCCCTTAACATTAAAACTAAATCTTCCTATTTTATAACCTCTCGATCTTGCTTCTTGCGTTCCTGCAAAAAGCTCTCTCAAAGGAGTGAAAAGACCTGTATAAGTCGCTGGATTTGATCTTGGTGTTCTGCCAATAGGGCTTTGACTTATCTCTATGATTTTATCTATATCATTTATGCCTGAAAGTTTCTTAAATGGTTTTGTATCTTTTTTTTCTGCTTTAGATATTTCATTTGAAATTGCAGGGAGTAGAGTTTGATTTATGAGAGTAGATTTCCCAGAACCCGAAACTCCTGTAACGCATACAAACAAATCAAGAGGAAGATCTAAGTCAACTGATTTGAGGTTGTGGCCGTCTGCACCTGAAAGTTTTACTAAACGTTTAGTTTCAAGCTTCTTTCTTTTTTTCGGGATTTCAATTTTCCTACTTCCAGATAAGAATTGACCTGTTATAGAGTCTTTTGATTTTGAAATTTCTAAGGCAGTTCCTTCGGCACATATTTTTCCACCATGAACGCCTGCACCCGGACCTATATCGACTACATGATCCGATGCATACATTGTTTCATTATCATGCTCTACAACTATGACAGTGTTTCCCAAGTCTCTAAGTTTTTTAAGTGTTTTTAAAAGTTTTTCGTTATCTCTCTGATGCAAACCAATAGATGGTTCATCTAAGATGTACGTCACTCCGACGAGACCTGCCCCTATTTGACTTGCAAGCCTTATTCTTTGTGCTTCTCCTCCACTTAAACTTTCTGCACTTCTATCAAGTGTCAGATAATTGAGACCAACATCAATTAAGAACTCTAATCTTTCGTTAACTTCTTTGATTATTCTATCTGCGATTTCCTTTTTTGAACCTTTTAAGCTTAGCTCTGAGAAGAATTTAAATGCTTGATCAATAGTATATGAAGTAATTTGAGGAAGGTTTACATCTTCTACAAATACATTTCTTGCTTCTTTTCTTAGTCTTGTGCCATCACAACTTTTGCAAGTTGAAAGGGATATAAGTTTAGATAAATTGTCTCTACTCCAACTAGATTCAGTTTCTTTATATCGCCTTTCAATATTATTCAATATCCCTTCAAAAGCAAAAATTCTCTCAACAAGGCTACCTCTCTTATTTCTCCAGCTGAAATCAACAGGTTTACCTTTACTACCATTGAGTAGAAGATCTTGTATATCTTTTTCTAGGTCTTGATATGGAGTTTCTAATGAAAAATCATACTCTTTTGATAAACATCTGATCAGATGATAATGATATCTATGACTGACATCCCAACCGACTATTGCTCCTTCACTTAAACTGGCTGTAGGTTCATGAATTACTTTGGAAACATCAACGTATTGTTTAACACCTAATCCTTCGCAATCCGGGCATGCACCAGCAGGATTGTTGAAAGTAAAAAGTCTAGGTTCCAATTCAGGGATGCTATAACCGCAAGTTGGGCATGCCATTTTTGAGCTATAAGTAATGTCTTCATTCGAATCCATCAAGAAAATAATCAGATTTCCATCGCCTAAGCTAAGAGCATTCTCCACTGACTCTGCGAGTCTCAATTGAAAATTTTCATCATGCTCTTTTGGAAGGACCAATCTATCAATTACTGCTTCAATCGAATGTTTTTTATTTTTATTTAATTTGGGA
This sequence comes from uncultured SAR86 cluster bacterium, assembly GCA_902606175.1. GTDB lineage: Bacteria > Pseudomonadota > Gammaproteobacteria > Magnimaribacterales > Magnimaribacteraceae > Magnimaribacter. The sequence continues at coordinate 79,689 of CACLEZ010000003.1, forward strand.
CTATCTTCTACATCAACAGTAATCCCATTTACTCTCATCCTTACATAGCCTTGCATTTTGAGCTCTTCAAAAATATGTAAGTGCTCACCTTTCTGTTCCTTAATAAGAGGAGCCAATATCATAAGCTTAGTTTCTTTCGGTAGCTCTAAGATCTTGTCACAAATTTGATTAGAAGTTTGGCCTTCCAAGGAGATATTATGATCAGGACACATTGGTGTACCTGCTCTGGCAAATAGCAGTCTCAAATAATCATAAATTTCTGTAACGGTTCCAACAGTTGATCTGGGATTATGAGAAGTAGTCTTTTGCTCAATTGAAATAGCAGGAGATAAACCTTCTATGTGATCGACATCTGGTTTCTCCATCATAGATAGAAATTGTCTTGCATACGCAGATAGAGACTCTACATATCTTCTTTGCCCTTCTGCATAAAGAGTATCAAAAGCTAGACTAGATTTACCTGACCCAGATAAACCCGTAATGACAACAAGTTTGTCTCTGGGTATATCTATATCTATATTTTTAAGATTATGTTGTCTGGCACCTCTTACTTTGATGTGTTTCATTAAAAAAAAATAATGTTTTGGAACTTATGTTTAGAAAAGTGATTATAATCGGTGTTAGTAATATTAACTAAAATTAAAAATATATATGGCTAGAAGTGGAATCAATAAAGTTATTTTAGTGGGTAACTTAGGACAAGATCCTGAAGTAAAGTACACAGCCGGAGGGGCTGCTGTCACGACATTAAGTTTGGCTACATCAGAATCTTGGAAAGATAAAGATACGGGATCAGATCAAGAGAAAACAGAATGGCATAGAGTAGTACTTTGGAGAAGATTAGCAGAAATAGCTGGAGAATATCTAAAAAAAGGATCAAAGGTTTATATAGAAGGGCAACTTCAAACTAGAAAATGGGAACAGGATGGACAAACTAGATATACTACAGAAGTCGTAGGCAGGGATATGCAGTTTTTGGATAGTAGGGGTAGTTCTTCATCAGACAGCTCTTCTTATGAAGATACTAATCAAGATATGAGTTCTCAAAATTTGCCTGATAGCGGGATCACGGATGACGATATTCCGTTCTAAATTTTTTCAAATATAAGACTTGCATTAGTTCCACCAAATCCAAAACTATTGCTCAAAAAACTCTGTAATTCTGTAGACATATTCTCTCTTACTATTGGAAAAGCTTCAGCGCCCTCGTCAAGGTTTTCAATATTTGCAGAACCAGCTATGAAACCTTCATTCATCATAATTAAGCCATAGATAGCTTCTTGAACACCTGCAGCACCTAATGAGTGACCTGAAAGGGACTTTGTAGAACTTATCCAGGGAACCTTATCTCCAAAAACATTTTTAATTGCATTTAATTCTGTGATATCTCCGGCCGGAGTACTTGTGCCATGAGCATTGATATAGTCTATATTTTTATTACCACTCATTTCCCAGGCAATTTGCATACATCTCTCTCCACCCTCTCCAGAAGGACTAACCATATCTACTCCATCAGATGTTGCAGCATAACCAGTTAGTTGGGCATATATTTTTGCTCCTCTTTCAATTGCATGTTGCTTTTCTTCTAGGATCATCGAACCTGCTCCTCCAGCGATTACAAATCCATCTCTATCTTTATCATAAGCTCTAGAGGCCTTTTCAGGTTCCTCATTGTACTTAGTTGATAATGCTCCCATTGCATCAAATAAACTTGTCATGCCCCAATGTTCAGCTTCACCACCTCCAGCAATTACAATATCCTGTTTACCTAATTGAATTTGCTCCATTCCTGAACCGATGCAGTGAGCACTGGTAGCGCAAGCAGATGAAATCGAATAATTTATGCCTTTGATACCGAAAGAAGTTGCAAGACAGGCTGAAACAGTACTACCCATAGCTTTGGTAACTCTGTATGGACCTATTCTTTTTAATCCTTTTGTTCTCAGGATATCGGCAGAATCTATTTGATCTTCTGAAGAAGCCCCTCCAGAACCCATAATTAAACCAGTCTTTTGATTAGATAATTCAGTATCGTTTAAAGATGCATCCTTTATGGCTTCTTCTGTGCTCAAGTATGCATATGCTGCAGCGTCCCCCATGAATCTATATAGTTTTCTATCTATTAGTTCTTTAGGATCTAAATTTTGAATAGAGCCTGATACATGGCTTCTTAAACCAAGCTCCTTATTGATTATATTTTTTGAGATACCTGATTTTAAATTTCTCAGAGAATTTGTTACTTCAGAAATATCATTTCCTAAGCTAGATATAATACCTATTCCTGTTATTACTACTTCACGCATTTAAAAACTAGACGTATCTTGGAAAAGACCAACTTTTAGGCCCTTTGCACTATAAATCTCTCTACCATCTACGAGCATAGACCCTTCACCAATTCCTACTGTTAGATCAAGATTAAGAATTCTTTTCATATCAATTTTAAGGGTCACGAGTTTGGCTGAGGGGAGAACTTGCCCAAAAAATTTAACTTCAGAAGCGCCTAATGCTCTGCCTCTGCCAGGATTATCCATCCAACATAAATAAAATCCAACCAGTTGCCACATTGCATCTAATCCCAAACAACCAGGCATCACAGGATCGCCTTTGAAATGACAATCAAAAAACCATAAATCCGGATTTATATCTAGCTCAGCTATGATTTGGCCTTTTGAAAATTTACCTCCGTCAACATTAATCTCAGTAATACGATCAAACATGAGCATATTTGGGGTAGGTAGGCGACCATTTTCCTCTCCAAATAAGTTGCCTTGTGCGCAGTCAAGTATTTCTTCCTTGTTATAACTATTTTTAGGTGAAAAAGACATTTATCTTCCAAGTAATAGATTAATGATACATTAAAATTGATAACAAAAAATTAAGTTAATCTAGAGTCAAGATTTCTAACTATATTTTCAAGCGCATCTCTGTATTGATTATGAGGTAATTTTTCTAACTCATTTATGCATTCATCAGAATGATGAGTGAAAATAGTTTTAAGTTGCTCAGTTGTCTTTTCACTCTCCATTAGAGCAATTATCTCAGCAAAGTGTTCAATTTTTCTAGTTTTAAAGAGTGATAATAATCTAGTTTTATTTGTTTGATTCATAGTCTTGAGAGACACAATAATAGGTAGAGTAAATTTTCCTTCTTCAAAATCTTTTCCAACTTTTTTCCCAGTCAGATTTTCCTGCCCATAATAATCCAGAATATCGTCTTGTATTTGAAAGGCTAAACCCAACGAAGTGGCAAAATTATTTAGACTATCAAGCTCAGGTTGAGAACATTCACATAAAATACCTGCCGTCACTGCAGATACCTTAAAAAGTTCTGCTGTCTTTCTATCAATAATATTGAAATAATCTTCTTCTGAAAGATTAGATTGCCTTTTCATCGAGAGTTGTAAAACTTCACCTTCTGAGATTTTGTTAGTTGCATTAGCCAATTCTCTTATAATGTTGGGATTATCAAAACTGGCCATCAATTGAAAAGCTTTGGAATATACAAAGTCTCCAACTAATACTCCATGAGCATCATCCCATTTAGCCTGAATACTCTCTTTACCTCTTCTAATAAGGCTTTCATCGACCACATCATCATGTATTAGGGTGGCTGTGTGAAGAAGTTCAATTGAGCTTGCAAGCCGAATTAGATCCGACTCAGAATATCCTAAGGTTTTTGCAACTAAAATACATATCGCAGGTCTTATTCTTTTTCCTCCAGATTTAACAATATGACCAGATACCTCTGTGGCTAATTCAATATCAGAGTTTATAGATTCACTTAGAGTAATTTCTAGTTTCTCTAATTCATCAAATATGATTTTTTTATATAACAATTCCATCAGTCTGTGTATTTTAAATTAAGTAAGGTTAATCGAGGAATTATATTGCGAATACTTCATCTTTTTCGTATAGTGCACATCCTTTAATTCCTCTTAGGAGATACATATGTTTGCCGTAATAGAATGCGGAGGAAAGCAACACACAGTTTCAGAGGGCGAAAGCCTTAAAGTAGAACTTTTATCTGCAGATGAAGGTTCGACCATTGAATTTGACAAAGTCCTCATGATATCAGATGGAAATGGATCTAAGATTGGCAATCCTTACGTTGATAATGCGAAAGTTACTGCTAAATTAGTTTCAAATGGTAAACACGACAAAATTCGTGTTTTTAAGATGAAAAGAAGGCAAAACTATAGAAGAACCTATGGTCATAGACAAAATTTTAGTGAAATTCATATAGAGTCTATAACTTCATAATTGAGAGAATAAGATGGCACATAAGAAAGCTGGCGGAAGCAGTAGAAATGGAAGAGATTCCCAGTCTAAGAGACTTGGAGTTAAGAGCTATGGTGGTGAATTAATCACTGCTGGTTCAATTATAGTTAGACAACGAGGTACAAAATTCCATCCAGGAAAGAATGTTGGTTGTGGTAAAGACCATACTCTTTTCTCGAAGGTCGATGGCCGAGTCTCTTTTGTCAAAAAAGGTCCTAAGTTAAGGCAGTTTGTAAACGTAGAACCTGTTTAACTCATAAAAGTACCTCTTTAACTTCCCAATTCAATAAATCAATGAAGTTCATTGACGAAGTCACTATTGATGTGAAAGCCGGTGATGGCGGGAATGGTCTCGCAAGCTTTCGGCGTCTTAAAAATATTCCTAAAGGTGGACCTGACGGTGGTGATGGAGGACATGGAGGGAGTATAATTTTCAGAGCTGTCAACAATCTCAACACCTTATCAAAGTTTAGATTTCAAAGAAAATTTGAAGCTGAAAATGGCAAAAGAGGTGGGAGTCAAAATAAAACCGGATCAGATGGAAAAGATTTCATTATAGAAGTTCCATGTGGCACTCTTTTGTTTGATCTTGAAACAGAAAACCTCCTAATAGATTTAGTCAATAATCAAGACGAGTTTCTTATTTGCAAAGGTGGAAAAGGAGGCTTAGGAAATTTACGATATAAGAGTTCGACAAATAGATCTCCTACAAAATTTACTGAAGGTAAGTTAGGAGAAAGTCTCTCATTAAGATTAGAGCTCAGACTATTGGCAGATATCGGATTACTTGGAAAACCAAATGCCGGTAAGTCATCACTTGTAAGGGCAGTTTCTAGTGCAAAACCTAAAGTTGCAGACTATGCTTTCACCACACTCCATCCCAGTTTAGGAGTAGTAGATTACTCTGAAAACTCTAGTTTTGTTATCACCGATATTCCTGGACTGATAGCAGGTGCATCTGAAGGAGTTGGTTTAGGGATCCAATTCTTAAAACACTTGTCTAGGACAAAAGTTATTGTGCAGATAGTTGATGTATATGAAAAAGGACCTAACGAGATAATAGAGGAGATAAAAGAGCTTTCAAAAGAAATAACTAATTTTGATCAGATGTTAATAAATAAAGTTAAATGGTTAGCTTTAAACAAGATTGATCTAATCAGTGAAGACAGTATTAAAGAATTAAAATCAGAGTTAGATAATCAATATAAGGACAATTTAAATATATACTGTATTTCCGCTGCTAAAAAAGAAGGCACGCAACAACTTATGCGAGATATTGGAGAATTCATGGAGACATCTGATGAATAAAGATGATAAGTGGGTAATAAAGGCAGGTAGTAGTCTGGTATCAGGCAATCACGAAGGTGTAAATATAGATTTTATATCTCAATTAGCTTCTCAAATAGATTTTTTAAGAAAGAATAAGCAAGAAGTTATCATTATTTCGTCTGGAGCTGTCGCTAAAGGTATGAATGATTTAGGTTTAGAAAAAAGACCTGATCAGCTGGCAATGCTTCAGGCCTGTGCTGCAGTTGGTCAAAGAGGTATCTCAGAAATTTACCAAAAAACCTTTGAAAAGCTTGGATACACTACTGGTCAAGTACTCATAACACATGATGATATTGCTAATAGAACACGATACTTGAATGCCAAAAATACCATAGAAGCTCTTTTGGAACTTGGAATCATTCCTATCGTTAATGAGAATGATTGCGTCGCAACAGAAGAGATTTCTTTTGGTGATAATGATAGATTGGGAGCAGCTCTAGCAGGACTGATCAGAGCAGATAGATTCGTGATGTTAACAGATCAAGATGGAATTTTTACTGATGATCCTTCAAAAAATAAAGAAGCTAAATTATTAGATCTAATAGACTTAGATGACGAAAATATCGATCTTTCTCAACAATTAAATAGTACGTCAGGCCTTTTAGGTCGAGGAGGCATGAAAACAAAAATCGAAGCTGCCAGAACTTCTCTTAACTCTGGAGCTGCAACATGGGTAGCAAGCGGATTAGGAGACGATACTTTGTTGAAGATTTATAATGGAGAGGAGGTTGGCACTCAAATAAATACAAAGAAATCTACTCTATCTTCTAGAAAACTTTGGATTTCTTCATTTGGTTCTGTTTCAGGTACCATAAAGTTGGATGATGGAGCATCTGAAGCCTTATTAAGTAAAGGCAAAAGCCTTCTATCTGTTGGCATCACTGATGTAGTCGGTAATTTTAATAAAGGTGACTTAGTAAGATGTACTGATAAAAGCGGAAATGAAATTGCTACAGGACTCATAAATTTTAGCAATGAAGAGGTTAAGGCTATTAAAGGCCTTAATTCCGAAGAAATATATAGTACTCTAGGTTACCTCACCCAAGCAGAGGTAATCCATCGTAATAACTTAGTTTTAAGTTAAAGGGCTTTAACTTTTTTTGATAATCTAGATTTAGTTCTAGAAGCTTTGTTTTTGGTGATCACTTTTTTACCGGCCATAGAATCAAGTGTCTTTTCTGCTCCAGCCAATGCACTTTTTGCTGCTTCTTTGTCATTTGCTTCTATAGCGTTTAGAACAGACTTCACTGCTGTTCTAGTAGATGCTCTTTGAGAGCTTTTAAGAGCATTTCTTTTTACATTTTGCCTTGCTCTTTTTATTGCTGATTTAATATTTGCCATAAATCTTGTATATCACTGAGAGGCGCGCATAATGCATTCTGAAGAGCAAAGTGTCAAGTAACAATATCTGGTATGTCTAATAAGTATTTAATTGTAATCCTACGATTTCATGGTGATGTTCTGCTTACTAAGCCCATGGTTGATAACATCAAGCTCAATGATCCTGATGGCGAAATAGATCTTCTTGTATATAAGGGTACGGGCTCTATTTTAGAGCAAGAGAGAAATATTGCGGAAATTATAGAAATAGATAATGCCTCTAAAGAGAATTTCTTTTCTAGGATAAAGAAAGAGATCAAGTTGTGGGCTAAAGTTAGATCAAAAAAATACAAATATGCTTTCTTTTTAACTACGCAATGGAGAGTGGTTCCTATTAGTTGGGCTATAGGTAAAGCAATGAAAGCAGCGGTAGATGATAAAAAAAGAAGAAAAACACTATGGACCAAATCTTTTTCCACAATTTTTCCTGAAGCCTTAGAGAATCATATTATTCAAAGAAATCTCTTAGCTTTGGAGAGTTTAGGATTGCAGATTTTTAAAGAGGATTTAGCTCTAGATCCAACTCATTTAGAATTAGAATATAAAGCTCTGTCCGATAGTTTTCCGTATCTAAATCAAGACAACTCTTATTGTGTCATTCATCCTACTTCAAGAAGAGAAAAAAAATTGTGGGATAAAGAAAAATTTGCAAAGCTAATTAATCTATTAGTTAAAAAAAACTTTTCAGTTGTTATAACCTCTGGCCCGGATCAAGAAGAGATGAATTATGTGAGCGAAATATTAGGGAGTACTGATATGGTTGAGAATAAAGTATTTAATCTTGCTGGCAAAACAGGCCTCTTAGGTTTAGCAGCTCTTATTAAAGGCGCTAAATTTTTTATTGGCTTAGATTCTGTGGCATCTCACATAGCTGCTTCTGTGAATAAAGAGTCTATAACTTTATTTGGACCAAGTAATCCCATTAATTGGAAGCCTTGGTCTGATAAAGCTAAGATTATCGCAAGAGATAATATGAAGAACATCGAAGTTGAAGATGTGATTAGTCTTGTAGAGGAAATATATCCATAATCAGGAGAAAAGGATGAAAAGAGAACTGAAAACATTAATGGATGGCCTGACCTTCGGTGAGGGTCCAAGGTGGTATGGCAACAAATTCTATTTCTCCGATTTTTATAGTCACAAGGTCTATTCTTTAAATCTTAAAGGAAATTATGAAGTAATAGTTGAAGTTCCTAATCAACCTTCAGGATTAGGCTGGATGCCAGATGGAACAATGCTAATTGTTTCTATGAAGGACAGAAAGTTACTTAGTTTCAAAGATGACAACTTAAAAGAGGAAGCAGACTTATCTGAATTTGCAGGTTTTCATTGCAATGACATGGTTGTGGATCAATCTGGCAATGCGTATATCGGAAATTTTGGATTTAATACTTACGAAGGAGAAGAAATAAAGCCTACGAATTTGATACTTGTGAAGCCAGGTGAAGATCCAGTTATTGCGGCAGATGAATTACTTTTTCCAAATGGTACGGTCGTTACTTCTGATGATAAAACTCTGATAGTAGGTGAGACTTACGCAGCTAGATTAACTGCTTTTGATAAGGCAGAAGATGGTAGCCTAACTAATCGCAGAATTTGGGCAGATCTAAAGGAAAATGCTGAAGAGGGGTTAGTGCCATTACCCGATGGAATGTGTTTAGATGAGGAGGAAGCAATATGGGTCGCCTCTCCATCAACTGCAGAAGTCATTAGAGTACACGAGGGAGGCATGATCTCTGAAAGAATTCCTGTTGAAACTAATGCATTTGCTTGCATGCTTGGAGGAGAGGATGGAAAAACGTTGTTCATTTGCACCTCAAATGGTTCAGGTGTTGATCCTGATGCCGCTCTTAGAGAAAAATCTGGAAAGATAGAAATAGTAAAAGTTGATGTACCTGGAGCAGGAAGACCCTAGATGGAAATCATTGTCTTCTTTCTAGTTTCCAATTTATCACACCCCTTAAATTAGTCAGTTCAATAGGATTATTCTCTATTAATAGAGTTTTATATCTATGACTTCTTAACATAAGATTGAGATATAGATTTGCCTGATTTTTATTCATAGAACCAATATTCTCTTGGACCTCAATGTCCTTTATCTTTCCATCCTTACTTATCGAATAGTAAAAAACAGCGTAATTTCTTCCTGAAGGAAATTTATCTAACTCTCCTAATATATTTCTTTTTATAGTGTCTACCGGCTGACAAAATATTCTTTTACATAGAAGAACTTCTTTTTCACTACCCTGAGGCCATATTTTCATAGAACACGCTTCTTGGTTGCATTCAAGACAGTGCCTTGCTGCAGTTACTCTAAGTTCATCTAATCTTATCAACATAGATTGTGGAACTTTCGATGACCAATCTGTCATGCACATCATTTTATTTTTTTTGTTTCTATAATCTCTATATATTATTTGGCCATCTGAATTAATTAAAGTGTCTTCTTTTATAAGCACTAATTCACTCTTTCCATCAGGAGATTGAGATAGATTATTTTTAAGGTTAAGAATGAATAGAGGCTCTTCTTTCATTTGATTTGTACCAAAATCAATCTCATACGCTACAAAATTATCATCTTGGATAGATAAATTAATTATTATTTCGGGGTTTGATGCTCCTATCCAGTTACCTTCTAATGATTTGTCTGAAGTTATGACATATTGAGAAATCAATAATGAACTTATAAAAAGAACTCTAATAATCAAAGGCATAATCTAAATAAGAATTATAAGAGACCCAATTTTTTATAAGATTCCCCAGTTTCTCTCAGAGTTTCATCTATAGAGTAGGTCAATAAGCCAAGTTCCTGGATTGCTTTCTGACAATATGAACGAGGAGAATCATATGTGGGTTTTATTGGCTTATTATCTTCCATCCTTTCTCCACCTATAGTTTTTATTTCAGGAAATAAGTCCTTGAGTTTAGCTTGTAATTCCCACGTGAATAATTCTCCTGAATGATCAGTTGCTGAAAGGATGAATCTTGAACCATTTTTAGCATTGCTGCTTTCTGCAGCGATTCTATGGGCCTTAGCAACATCTCGTACATCCACCATATTCCATAACATTCTGTCGCTTCTAACTTGTTTGCCTTCTAAAGAACCAAAATTATTGCCTTGAAGTAGTTGCCAAATGAAGTATTGCCAACTAAAGAACTGGTTATGATTTTCCGTCATCAATGGCCCTATGACATGTAAGGGATTAATGGATATGGCCTCAAAATTTCCATCATCTTCAGCCATTTTATATATCATCTTTTCTGTATTGGCTTTAGCCATTGCATAGGCAATGTCTCTATTTTTGGAGATATTTTCTTCAGTCCAAGCACCTTTATAGGCTTCAACATTATCTCCACACCAATCCTTTTCACTGAACACATAACCTTCTGGCCTTGGGTGCGCTACAGCGGCAAAAGAACTTGTAAATACAAAGCGTTTAACGCTTCCTGATTTTTTTACAGATTCAACTACATGCTCATTTTCTGTGAAACAACCATCATATACTTCTTGAGGTGTTTCTCTATTGAAGCCTACTGTCGCACCTGCATGAATAACTGAAATACAGCCTGAAAAAGCATCATCATAGCTTCCTTTCTTAAAGAGATCTCCTTCAAACAATTGAACATCGCAATTATGGGCATCCTTGCCTAACTTAACTAAATGATCTACTTTTTTGACATTACTGGCGTCTCTTACGCAGGCATGCACTTCGTAACCTTGTCCCACTAAGTCTTCTACTATCCTAGACCCAATGTAACCGCTTGCACCTGTTACTGCTATAGGACCATCTTTTTTATTAATTTCAGACATTCGATACCTCTCCAGATTATGGTATCACTTTTTGGTGGAGGCGGCGGGAATTGAACCCGCGTCCACTAGTACTCTGCCACAAGATCTACATGTTTAGTTTTATCTATTAATTTAATCTTTAGACACCCGATAAACAGGGATTAAAAGACGATCTCAATTTATTCTTAAGAAATTACTAATGAGAAGAGCAACTTCAGCATCTCGTGAAATCGTCTGTCTTTGGAGGCGCACGAGCACGTTACCAAGGACAGCTAGCCAATTAAGCGGCTAGAGCGTAGTCTGCGTTTTCGCCAACTAACAAGTTTGCAATAATTTTTTAACGAGAATTATTACCTTCTCGACATGCACTTGAGGTTTTATATCTACTGTCGAAGCCAGTTCGCCCCCAAAAAAGCTGCATGATTATACCTTTCCTGCTGAAACTTAACTAATTTTTGTTTCTTTCTCTTAATTCTTGAGCTTTTTGACGTTCCCAATCTCTCGATTTAATCGTATTTCTTTTATCTTGCGATTTCTTACCTATTGCAAGTGCAATTTCACATTTTATGAGACCATTTTTCCAATATAGTTTGGTTGGTATACAAGTATTTCCTTTCTGAGAGGTGGATTTAATTATTTCATTTAATTCCTTTCTATTTAGTAGCAGTTTTCGTGATCTAGTTGGATCCATCTCCTGATTACTATTCTTCAAAGGATCAATATAACTTCCTATTAGATAAGCCTCGCTATCCTTAAGGAGAGTATAAGCTTCTGCAATTTGAGCATTATTCTCTCTTATACTTTTTGTTTCCCAGCCTAAGAGAGATAAGCCCGCTTCAAACTTTTTAGAAATCTCAAAGTCAAATCTTGCTTTTCTATTTTCAGAAATTGTACTTCCACTTTTTTTATTTTTTTTTGCCACAGTTCGAATCTCAACTTTGTTATAAAATTGTATCAGACATGAAAGATCATGATGTTTTATTTAGGTCAATCCAAGGAATTGCATATATTTCTGTTGGGCCACTAATATTGCTTACCGCTTCTCTATGGTTTACTGATGACGAAACCGCATACATTTTGGCTCATTTAACTCAAATCTATTTTTCTGTTCTTATGTTCTTTCTTTGTGGAAGTGTATGGTCATTTCGTGACTATGATAATAGTCACTATAAGAGCAGAATCATTATAATTTCTTTGATACCTTTCGCTGTAGCAGTCACAGGAGCTTTTTTTTCATTTTTTATCAATCCTGCATGGGGAATTCTTTTGATGCTAGTCTCTACTTTTACTACACGACACTTAAAAATTATAAATTCGATGATCTCTTTATTTGATGATTCTTATAACAATTTATTCGATAAAATAAGCATTATCTTGTGTATTTGTCTTGTGTTAATCTTTACTTATTGGGTTAATCCTTATACTTATCCGCTAGAAATCTATAATTAATATGTCACAAGAAAGAAAGTCTATCCATGGAACATGGTCTAGCCGATGGACATTCATATTGGCCGCAACAGGTTCAGCAGTTGGTTTAGGAAACATCTGGAAATTTCCTTACATGGCAGGAGATAATGGGGGAGGTGCTTTTGTATTGGTATATTTGGCCTGCATAGCAATTATTGGGTTACCTATAATGTTAGGTGAGATTATGATTGGTAGGAGAGGGAGAAGTAGTCCTGCCAATACAATGAAAGCTTTAGCTTCGGAGGCAAATACCAATAGTGCATGGACTTTACTGGGTGCAACTGGTGCTGTAGCAGGATTACTAATTTTATCTTTTTATAGTGTTGCTGCAGGTTGGGCACTTTCTTATGTTTTTAATGGCTTTCAAAACATAACTCCTGAGAGTTCTACGCAAAGTTTCAATACATTACTCGCCAGCCCAACTTCTTTGATTTTTTGGCATACACTTTTTTTATCTGTGACGGTATTTGTTGTTGCAAGAGGGATCTTAGATGGTCTCGAAAAGTGGATAAATACTCTGATGCCTATGTTGTTCGTATTAGTTCTACTTTTATGTCTCTATGCAACCCAATCTGGAGCTTTTGTAGAGGGTTTAATTTACTTATTTCAACCTGATTTTAGTAAAATTACTCCTGAAGTTATGCTTGAGGCATTGGGACAGGCTTTCTTTACTCTGAGTTTAGGTATGGGGGCTATTATGGCCTACGGAGCCTATATGCCAGCTAGTCAAAATATTGGTAAAACAGCAATATCTGTAGCTGCATTAGATACAGGAGTAGCTTTATTAGCGGGTATAGCAATATTTCCAATTGTTTTTGCAAATGGTTTAGCCGCATCTGAGGGTCCAGGTCTTGTTTTTGTCACATTACCCATTGCATTTAGTTCCATGCCCTTAGGAGTGTTCTTTGGCACCTTATTTTTTGTTTTATTAAGCATAGCGGCCTTAAGTTCATCAATCTCTCTGATTGAACCCGGTGTAGCTTGGTTGATTGAATCTCTTCGAATTAAAAGAATTACTGCGACTCTTTTGTTAGGATTTATTGCATGGTTTATAGGATTATTTAGTGCCTTATCTTTCAATTTGCTCTCCGAATTTACTATTTTCGGAAAAAACTTTTTTGATGCCACAGACTTTTTAACTAATCAGATTATGCTCCCTTTAGGTGGAATATTTATAGCTATTTTTGTTGGCTGGGTTATGAAAAAAGAGAATGTACTAGAAGAGCTTGATGTTGAAGAAAACTTAATTTTTAAATTTTGGTATTTTAGTATTCGTTATATTTCGCCTGTAATGGTGGGTTGTGTCTTTCTTTACTTTTTTATTTAATTTATTCGGGAATATCGATTTCTCCTTCCCATTTTAACAACTTATTATCTTCGAAGAATAAAGTAATTTTTTGATTGGTATATGTATTCTCACCTTGTGTTACTGATGTGAAGTAATCCCATCTATTAGGATAAAAAGTGTCAGATATTAACGGAGTTCCCATGACGAATTTAACTTGAGATTCTGTCATTCCTATCTCAAGTTTATCTAACATTTCTTGGTCAACTAAGTTGCCTTGGCTCACCACCACTTGAAAAATTCTAGGTATGCTGCAATTTGTAAGAAAGAGAGCAATTAGTAATAAAGGGATTACTTTTAACTTTGTGTTCATTAATTTTCTATTATGGGTTCTAGACCATTATAATATTAACTATTAATTATTCTTAATTATTTAAAGGTACTCAAATTGACAGACGATGCGGAATTAAAAAAAGCTGGTTTAAAAGTAACTCTTCCGAGGTTAAGGATACTTGAGCTCTTAGAAGAAGATAAAGCACACCTGAGTGCAGAAGATATTTATAGAAAACTTATTGATGCAGGCGAAGAAGTAGGACTAGCAACAGTTTATAGAGTTCTAACACAATTTGAGCAAGCAGGAATTTGCATAAGACATAACTTTGAGGAAGGCCATGCAGTTTATGAATTGACCCCTTCTGATCATCATGATCACATGGTTTGCCTAGATACCGGAGATGTAATTGAGTTTACAGATGATGTTATAGAAGAGAGGCAAAAGATATTAGCTACAGAGCATGGTTACGAAATCATAGATCATAGTATGGTTTTATATGTAAAACCTATCAAAAAATAAAAATACTTGAATAGGCTGCTTTAAACCCCATATAGGGTTTGAACGGAGAAAACATTGAACAAAGATACTGAAGAACAAAACCAAGAAAAAGAAGAAAAAATTACTGTAGAAGAAGATGTTTCTCTAGATATTGAAGAAAATGACACAATTGAGGTGCCAGAAGAGATTTCCCAAGAAGAAATAATCAAAGATTTAGAAGATCAGCTTCTACGAGCAAAGGCAGAAGTTCAAAATGTAAGAAGAATAGCTGCACAGGAAGTAACCAAAGCAAGATTATTTGGGGTAGAGTCATTAGCTAAAGATTTCTTATCCGTTGCAGATAATCTTGAAAGAGCAATAGAATCATGTGGTGAGGAAGAACAATTCCTATCTGTAAAAGAAGGTCTTGAATTGACACTTAAGAGTCTAGAAGGCTCTTTAAACTCCTCAAGTATTGAGGTTATCGATACTAGCGGCAAAGATTTTGATCCTGAAAAACATGAAGCAATTTCATTAATAGAAGACGATTCTCTGGATACTAATACGATTATTGATGTTGTGCAAAAGGGCTACACAATAATGGATAGAACGCTCAGGCCCGCAAAAGTTGTAGTTTCAAAGAAATCTCAAGAAAAATCATAAAAAAACTTGAAATAGTATGCATAAGCCCCATCTTATGTATTAGAACTTAATTGGAGTGAAAAAAATGGCTAAAGTAATTGGTATAGACCTAGGAACAACGAATTCTTGTGTTTCGGTCATGGAAGGGGATCAAGCTAAGGTAATAGAGAATTCTGAAGGGAAAAGAACTACTCCTTCAGTAGTTGCCTACGGGGAAGAAATAAAGGTTGGTGATTCGGCTAAAAATCAGGCCGTCACTAATGCTGAAAATACTTTGTATGCCATAAAGCGTCTCATAGGAAGAAAACACGATGACGATGTTGTTAAAAAAGATAGCAATATGGTGCCATACAAAATTCTTGCAGCTGATAATGGCGATGCTTGGGTTGAGGCCGAAGGAAAAAAATTAGCCCCTCAACAGGTCTCTGCTGAGATTTTAAAGAAAATGAAAAAGACGGCTGAAGAGTACCTTGGGCAAGAAATTAAAGAGGCAGTAATAACTGTACCAGCTTATTTTAATGATTCACAAAGACAAGCAACAAAAGATGCTGGAAAAATAGCTGGTTTAGAAGTCAAAAGGATTATAAATGAACCAACAGCCGCTGCCCTGGCTTATGGACTGGATAAAGGTAAAGGAGATCAAAAGATTGCTGTGTATGACTTGGGTGGAGGAACTTTTGATGTTTCAATCATAGAAATAGCAGAAATTGATGGAGAACATCAATTCGAAGTTCTATCAACTAATGGTGACACCTTTCTTGGAGGTGAAGATTTTGATATTACCTTAATAGAGTACCTTGCAGAAGAATTTAAGAAGGAGTCTGGTTTAGACTTACATAATGACTCGGCTGCCCTACAGAGGTTAAAAGAAGCTGCTGAGAAAGCTAAAATTGAACTTTCGAGCAATCAACAGTCTGAAATTAATCTCCCTTACATAACAGCTGATTCATCAGGAGCTAAGCATTTTGTGCATAAACTTACTAGAGCAAAATTAGAATCCCTAGTAGAAGGTTTAGTTGATAGAACTATACAGCCTACAGAGATAGCTCTTAAAGATGCTGGTCTAAAAGCTTCTGAAGTAGACGAAGTTATATTGGTTGGTGGACAAACAAGAATGCCACTCGTACAAGAAAAAGTTAAAGCTTTTTTTGGGAAAGAAGCTAGAAAAGATGTGAATCCAGACGAAGCAGTATCAGTTGGTGCTGCGATTCAAGGTGCTGTCTTAGCTGGAGATGTTACTGATGTGCTTTTATTAGATGTAACTCCTTTGACCCTAGGGATTGAGACTATGGGAGGTGTAATGACACCTTTGATAGATAAAAATACAACGATTCCTACAAATAAGTCACAAGTCTTTTCAACGGCTGAAGATAACCAAACCGCTGTAACTGTCCACGTGTTGCAAGGTGAGAGGAAGCAAGCCACTGAAAATAAAACACTCGGTCAATTTAATTTAACAGATATACCAGCGTCTCCACGAGGAATGCCACAAATAGAAGTATCCTTCGACCTAGATGCAAATGGAATTCTCAATGTATCAGCCAAAGACAAAGCAACTGGAAAAGAGCAGTCTATAGAGATTAAAGCTTCAAGCGGCTTATCAGACGAAGAAATAGAGCAAATGGTTAAAGATGCCGAAGCACATGCTGAAGATGACAAAAAGTTTGAAGAACTAGTTCAAGCAAAGAATTTAGGTGAAAATCTAGTTCATAGTTGCAAGAAAACCTTAGAAGAGGCCAAAGATAAAGTAGAAGATAGTGAAAAGGAAGCTATTGAAAATGGAATTCAGGAACTCGAAGAATCTTTAAAGGGTGAAGATAAAGAAGAAATAGATAATAAAGTTAAAGCCCTCTCTGAAGCTTCTGCACCTCTCGCACAAAGAATGTATGAGGAGGAAGCTAAGAGTAAAGAATCTCCAGATCAAGAAGCTCAAGATTCAGATTCAGATGTTGTAGATGCTGACTTTGAGGAAGTAACCGAAGAAAAAGAAAGTCAAAATTCTTAAGTATTCTTCCTATTAGGCTGCAATTAACAGATGTCTAAAAAGGATTATTATGACGTCTTAGGTGTTCAAAGAGGAGCATCTGATGATGACTTGAAAAAAGCTTATCGTAAGCTTGCAATGAAATATCATCCTGATAGGAATTCGGATGATCCCTCAGCAGCCGAAAAATTTAAAGAAGCTTCAGAGGCCTATGAAGTTTTATCAGACGGATCGAAGAGAAATGCATATGATCAGTTTGGTCACGATGGTGTTGATCCCTCTGGCTTCGGAGGCGGCGGCTCTCAAGGATTCAATGATATTTTTGGTGATATCTTTGGGGATATTTTCGGCGGAGGTGATCCTTTTGGACGTAGACAACGATCTAATAAAGGTTCAGATCTGCAATATTCCATGACAATATCACTTGAAGATGCAGTAAGAGGAGTTACTGAAAAGATAGCTATTCCTGCGCTTGAAAGTTGCAGTCCGTGCAATGGAACAGGAGCCGGTGAAGGTAGTCAACCCAAAACATGTGACTCATGTGGTGGTGCCGGTCAGGTAAGGATGCAACAGGGATTCTTCTCTGTAGCTCAAACATGTGGCAGATGTGGTGGTTCCGGCCAAGTTATTAGTAACCCTTGTAAAGTTTGCAAAGGACAAGGAAGAGTTGAGAAACGCAAGACTTTATCTGTAAAAATACCCGCAGGAGTTGATACAGGAGACAGAATTAGGCTTTCCGGAGAAGGTGAGGCTGGATTAAATGGGGGTCCTTCAGGAGATTTATTTGTTCAAATTAAAGTTTTACCTCATGATGTATTTGAACGCGATGGTAAACATCTCTATTGCGAAGCTCCTATAAGCTTTATAGATGCAACACTGGGTGGCGAAATTCAAATTCCTACTTTGGATGGTAAAGTGAAAATAAAGATACCTGAGGGCACACAAACAGGAAAATTATTTAGACTAAGAGGTAAAGGTATAAGTCCAATCAGAGGAGGTTCTACTGGAGATCTACTATGCAGGGCCGTAATAGAAACACCACAAAACCTTTCAAAAGATCAAAAACAACTTCTTAAAGAATTTCAAGCTTCAATCTCTGATAATTCTAAACAGAATCCATTAAGAGATGAATGGTTTTCTAAGGTAAAATCATTCTTTGACACTAGCAATTAAGAATTTTGAAAAATCTATTTATTTCAGGAATAACAGGTAAGGTTGGCAAGCTTTTATCTTCTTATGCTTTAGAAAGTAATCATTTCAAGTTAGTTGGTGGGAGCTGCTCACCCGATAATAACTTTTTTGGAAAAGATGTTGGAGAATTGCTTGAAATAGACGAAATAGGGATTCAAATATCAGAAAAAATGTCTGAAGATCTTAGTGTAGATATTATTATCGATTTCTCTTCTCCAAAAAACTCAATGAAAATTTTACAGCTTGCTAAAATAAAGGAAATTCCTATTCTTATAGGAACAACTGGCTTTAGTGAAGATGATTTTAAAGAAATAGAGATCGCAAGTACTCAGATTCCTGTTTTATTTGCTCCTAATACAAGCTCTGGTATAGCGATATTGAAGAATATTCTCAACAAATCAAAAAACCTATTTTCTGAAGACAATGAATTCTCTATAAGTGAAACTCATCATGTCGAAAAAAAAGACTCACCTTCAGGAACAGCATTAGACTTACAAAGAGAGATTATTTCTGTTTATCCAGAAGCGAAAGTGGCTATAGAAAGCTATAGAGAAGGTAATAATCCAGGGGAACATACAGTAAGTATCACTCTAGATAATGAGATAATAGAATTCACTCATAGAGCAGAAAACAGATCAATATTTGCTTTGGGAGCCCTAAAAGGAGCTGTATGGTTAACCGTCAGGCCTGCTGGTCTCTATTCCATGGGCGATATTTATTCTTCTTGATTTAGTATAAATATGATATAAAGCTTTCCTTAAGGCAAGTGCCTATAACGAAACACATGAAACTGTTTCAGATCTAAGGTGCTAAGGATTGCTCATCTTTAGTAAGTTCTGTAAGTTCATGGAAGTATAACCTGAGGAATGTAATGTTCTTCATAAATTGAGGAGAGCTAATGGCTGAAATATCGCTAGAACAAATGCTACAAGCGGGTGTCCACTTCGGACATCAAACCAAGTACTGGAACCCAAAAATGGATCAACATATTTTTGGTGTCAGAAATAAGATTCACATCATCAACCTAGAGCATACGGTAGAAATGATTAAACCAGCCCTAAAGTTTATTGAAGGAGTCGCTGCAAAAAATAACAAAATTCTTTTCGTAGGAACGAAAAGAACAGCAACAGATATCATCAAAAACGAAGCAATTAGATGCTCAATGCCATATGTAAATGAAAGATGGTTAGGAGGGATGCTTACAAACTATAAAACTATAAGATCATCTATCACCAGGCTAGAAAACCTCTTAAGACAAAAGGAAGATGGAACATTCAGCAAACTCACCAAGAAAGAAGGTTTAAAGATACAACGTGACATCGATAGGTTAGAAAAATCTATTGGTGGAGTGACTGAAATGGGCGGCTTACCGGACGCTTTATTCATAATTGATGTCAAAAGAGAGTCTATCGCAGTGACTGAGGCAAGTAAAATGGGGATCCCCATTGTAGGTATCGTAGATTCAAATAGTAATCCAGAAGGCATTGATTATGTTGTACCAGGCAATGATGACTCCATAAGATCAATTGCCCTTTTCACCGAAGCGGTTGCAGATGCTTGCTTGAAAGGTTCTGAAGCGGCCACTGGACTTAAGCAGGATGAACCTCAATCTGGGCCTGCAATTGTTCGTAAAGTTGAGACTAATGAAACAACAGAAGAACCACCTCAGAAAGATACCGAAGTGTCTGATTCAATATCTAATGAAGAATCTGCTGATGAATCACAAGAAATTCAAGAACCCACAGAAGATACACCAGAATCAAAAACTTCTGATGAAGACGATAAAGAAACAAAGGACAAGGAATAATTATGAGTGCTATTTCAGCTTCACAAGTTAAAGAATTAAGAGAAAAAACGGGTTTAGGCCTTATGGATTGTAAGAAAGCTTTGGAAGAAGCAAATGGAGACATAGATTTAGCCATTGAAGAGTTAAGAAAAACTAGCGGCATAAAAGCGAGTAAAAAGTCAGGCAGGTCTGCAGCGGATGGTTTAATCGGCATTACTAATAAGGATAAAGACTTATTTATGATCGAAGTGAATTGCGAAACTGATTTTGTTGCAAGAGATGACTCATATATAAATTTCACAAAAGAAACTCTTGATACATATTCCAATAATCCATCGCACTCGTTAGAGCAACTTTTAGAAAGTGGCGTAGAAGATAATAGAGAAAAATTAGTTCAGAAATTAGGTGAGAATATCGTTGTTAGAAGACTGGCTAAAAGCGAAGCATCATCTATTAGCGGTGCCTATTTACATAGCAATCATAAAATTGGATGTATTGTCTCTTTAGAGGGTGGAGATGAAGCCCTTGCAAATGATATAGCTATGCACGCTGCTGCAACTGATCCTATGGCAGTTTCTCCTTTGGATATCCCAAAAGAGACAGTAGATAAAGAAAGAGAAATATTCAAAGCTCAATCAGAAGAGTCTGGTAAACCTCCAGAAATTATCGAAAAAATGATTGAAGGCAAAATATCAAAATTCTTAGCTGAAGTTAGCTTAACCGAGCAAGACTTTGTCAAAGACCCCAATGTCAAAATAAGTGAACTGTTAGCTGATAATAATGCTAGTATTTTAAGCTTTACAAGGTATGAAGTTGGAGAGGGAATTGAGGTGGAAAAAGTAGATTTTGCTAGTGAAGTAATGTCTCAGATCGAAGGCTAAATGTTAAACGAAATTGTAGAAGATGCCGAGTTGGGTATGGAAAAGAGTTTGAATGCCTTGGACGCAGCATTCAAAAAGATCCGAACTGGAAGAGCAACACCATCTTTACTCGATAGTATCAAGGTAGATTATTACGATAAGCTTACTCCTCTAGCACAAGTGGCTAGCATAAGCATAGAAGATGCAAAAACTTTGGCTATAGTTCCATGGGAGAAGGGTGTTGTGCAACAGATAGAAAAAGCAATCTCTGAATCTGATCTTGGTTTAAATCCAGCCACATCAGGAGATACCATTCGAGTAATTTTGCCTGATCTTACAGAAGAAACCAGAAGGGATTTCATAAAAAAAGCCAAGGCTGAAGCAGAAAATGCAAAAGTATCAATAAGAAATGTCAGAAGAGAGGGTAATTCTCAATTAAAAGAATTCTTGAAAGAGAAGGAGATATCTCAAGATGAAGAAAGACAGGGAGAAGAATTGATCCAGAAATTAACAGATACTTTCGTTGAAAAAGTAGATTTAGCATTGAACTCTAAAGAAAAGGATCTCTTAGACTTCTAATTTTTAAAAATGGAAGGTAGTCAAACTGAAACCTTACCTAAACATGTTGCCATAATAATGGATGGCAATAACCGATGGGCATCAGAGAACAATCTCCCCGGGGTTGCAGGACATAAAAAAGGTGTTGAAAGGGCAAGAGAGTCGGTAGAATTTGCTGTTCAAAGCGGTCTATCTACACTCACTTTATTTGCTTTTAGTAGCGAGAACTGGGGAAGGTCTTCAGAAGAAGTTAACCTGTTGATGCAGCTATTAAATACTGCTCTTCAGGAAGAGGTGCCTAATCTAATTAAAAATTCAGTCCAGCTAAGCTTTATAGGTGATTTGTCTCAATTTGATCAGGAACTTATAGAGCAGATGAAAGAATCAGAAAAATTAACTTATTGCGATACCGAAAGAAAAAAGTTGGATTTAGTTGTTGCTGCAAGTTATGGAGGAAGATGGGATATTGTCAATGCAATAAATAAACATCTAGATTCAGGATCAAATAAAGAAGTTACTGAGGAAAGTTTTGAAGAATTTTTATCGACATCAAAATTTACAGATCCTGATTTATGCATTAGAACTGGCAATGAACTTAGAATAAGTAATTTTTTGTTATGGCAATTAGCGTATTCAGAATTATATTTCCCTGATGTGCTTTGGCCAGACTTTGATGATCAACACTTCGATAACGCACTCAAAGAATATTCAAAAAGATCAAGGCGTTTCGGAGATAAATCCAATTTTCAGCTATAAAGATGCTAAAACAAAGGTTACTTAGTGCTTTTATAATAATAGTTGGGATCAGCCTTCTTATACTCTTATTAAATAACCAATACTTAACATATCTTGTTGCCTTAATCTCATCCATCTCTCTTTGGGAATTCTTGAAGGTTAGGTTTACAAATGCTGTTTCTCTCTTAGGAATATTCCTCTTCCTAATTTTGATGTTTGTTTCTTTTTCACCTTTCTTTAGTAATTTATTTATCACACTGAGTGTAATTACGTACTTTTTATCCTCAATTCTTATCTTAAGTTTTCCTTTGAATAAGACTTTCCTAAAAAGATCTATGGTTTGGAGTTTATTTGGATTTATTATCCATCTTGGATTCTTTGCATCCTTAATTCAGATTATTTCTAACAATAATCTTCAATTAACATTTCTTGAAATAGAAAGTGGAAAATTTTTAATATTTTATATTGTTTTAATTGCCATTCTCATGGACTCCATTGCATTTTTTGCTGGTAAAAGGCTTGGTAAAAGGCCTTTTATAACAAATGTTAGCCCAAATAAGACTCTTGAGGGTTTTATGGCTGCAATTATTGTTACACCTCTTCTTTTATCGACCATATCTTTCAATATTTTCAATTTACCGTTCTTTTTGGTCTTATGCATATTGGTAGTAGTTTCTTTATATTCTGTTTTAGGAGATGCTTTTGCTAGCATGATGAAGCGGGTAGTGGAAGTAAAGGATTATTCTAATTTGATTCCAGGACATGGCGGTCTTTTCGATCGCTTAGACAGCCATGTTGCAGCTTTTCCTTGTTTTGTTTTTTTATTGAATATAGTTTAAAAATGAAAAGCTTAGCTATTTTAGGTTCTACTGGCTCTGTTGGAAAATCAACTTTAGATGTCATAAGAGAAAATAAGGACGAATTTAAAATAGAATTACTCACAGCTAGAACTAATTTCCGCCTTATGGCAGAACAGTGTAAAGAATTTACTCCAAAATTCGTCTATCTAGAAAATAAAGAAGCCCAAAAATCCTTTCTGGATGAACTAGGAACAAATAATCTTCAAGTGACTTTACTATCTGATGAGAAGGAATTAAACCAAATTATTGCCTCACAAGATTTAGAAATAGTTGTTGCAGCTATGGTTGGAATAGTCGGATTAAAACCTGTATTTCAGGCAATAAAGCATGGAAAGCATATTTTATTAGCAAACAAGGAGTCTTATGTTGTTGCCGGAGAGATTTTAAATAATTTATCTAAAAAAACCGGCGCTACAATTTTTCCAATAGACAGCGAGCATAGTGCAATTCATCAGTGCTTAATGGGAGTTAAAAATGAAGAATCAATATCACGGCTAATATTAACAGGATCGGGTGGTCCTTTTCTCAATAGAGACATTAACGACTTTAAGAATATAACCCCTAAAGAGGCAACCGCACATCCTATTTGGAATATGGGGGATAAGATCTCGGTTGATTCATCAACTATGATGAATAAATGCTTGGAAATAATAGAAGCTAAATGGTTATTTGGATTTGACGATATAGATGTGCTTATCCATCCGGAAGGTATTATTCATTCCTTGGTAGAGTTTAAGGATAAATCTTTGATAGCCCAACTATCTATTCCGGATATGAAAATTCCAATAGCTTACGGTTTGGGTTTCCCTGAAAGAATTAATTCTGGTGGTGATTCGCTTGATTTTGAAAAGATTAGCAATCTTTCTTTTGAAAAACCAGATTCAAAAAAATTTCCTTCTTTAGTTCTTGCAAAGGATTGTATTAATTCTGGTGGAACAAGCTTTTCTACTTTAAATGCTGCAAATGAAGAGTGTGTAGCTTCCTTTTTAGAAGGTAGAATAGGCTACTTAGATATACATAAAATAATTTCAGAAGTTTTGGATAAATCAGATATAAAGATGGTCGAAGAAATAGGAGATATTTTCGAAGCTGATATGCAATCTAGAGAGATGACTAAAGAACTTATAAATATAAATTAATGGACTTATTATTCACCATATTTTCTTTTATTTTTCTTATAAGCATCATTGTGGGAATTCATGAGCTTGGCCATTTTTTAACTGCAAGATTTTGCAATATTCATGTTCTGAAGTTTAAGATAGGCTTCGGCAAAGAATTATTTTCCTATAAAGATAAGAAAGATTGTACATATTCATTCGGGATACTACCTTTAGGTGGCTATGTACAAATGTTGGGTGAAAATAATCCTGTTCAAGAGGGATCTGAAGGATCTTTTGTAAACAAAAAATCTTATCTTCAGGCTTCTCTAGGAGAGAGAGCTGCAGTAACTGTAGCAGGTCCAATTGCTAATTTTATCCTTGCTGCCTTTGTCTATTTTTATTTAGCACTAGTTGGCACGACCCAACTTTCGTCTTTAATCGGTGAGATTATTCCTGATAGTCTCTCTGAAGAATACGGTATTTCAGTTAATGACAAGATAGTTCAGATAGATAACGAAACTGTCACGGTATTTAATGATATAAACTTTATACTTTCAAAGAGGGTCGGAGATACTGGAGTTATTAATATTAAATATATTAGAGAAGGCCAGGAAAGAACAGCTTTGTTACCAATAGACGATTGGTTATCAGACAATGATCAAATTGCTCCTAGTCAAGCCTTAGGACTTCAGCCGTTTCTTCCTGCGATAGTCGGTAAACTCCAAGAAGATGGCCCTGCACTTAAGTACGGCATGAAAGAAGGAGACTTGATACAAGCCATTAATGGTAAAGATATTTCAACTTGGCAACAGTTATCAAGAATTCTTAGCCTTCTGCCTAATCAGCTTATTGAGATTCAAGTACTTAGAGGTCAAGAATCGAAAGTACTGATGCTTGAGAGTTCAAGTTTTACTGATGAGACTGGAGTTCAAAAAGGCAGGATAGGTATACTTGCTTCTAATAACTTCAATGATTGGCCTACAGATTTTGTGGTTGAAAAAAAAGCAAACTTCTTTCCAGCCTTGTTAGTTGGTATTAAGGACACCTACAGATATACAATTTTAATTATTACTTCAATAGGTAAGATGTTAAGCGGATCAATATCAGCTGATAATCTTGGAGGTCCAATACAGATTTCAGTGCTTGCGGGATCTGCTGCCAAAGCAGGATATGTTACTTTTTTATCAATGGTGGCATTATTGAGTATCAATCTCGGATTGTTAAATCTTTTGCCAATACCTATATTAGATGGTGGGCAATTGCTAATGATTGCTATAGAAAAAGTTAAAGGGTCTCCCGTTTCTGAAGTTGCAATTGAATATTCCATGCGAATAGGATTAGTTCTCGTTGTAAGTTTAATGATATTTGCCTTCGCAAATGATATTGCAAGGTTGATCTAGTCATGAAGATAAACATTAAAGTATTTTTTATCCTACTTTTAGCAGGTTTTTTTCAAGTCCAAAATATCAGTTCTGAAGAAGAGTGGGTTGTCAGTGATATTAGAATCAGCGGTTTGCAGAGAGTTTCAGCAGGAAGTGTATTTAATGTTATGCCAATTGCTGTTGGCGATACTGTCAATGTTTATGACCTCCAAACTACTGCAAAGACGATATTTAAGACAGGCCAATTTGATGATATTCAACTCGGCCGAGAAGCGAATACTTTAATAATAAGTTTAGTAGAAAGACCTTCAATAGCATCCATAGATCTTGACGGAAATAAGGCTTTGAAAACTGAAGACCTGTTAAAAGGATTAGATGATGCAGGACTTTCAGAAGGGCAAGTTTTTAAACGATCGATAGTAAATAGTTTGGCTTTAGAAATTCAAAGGCAGTACGTTTCTCAAGGTCGTTATGGCGCGAAGGTTGAAGTTACAAGTGAAGATGAACCTAGAAACAGAGTGTCCTTGAACATTGAAATAGATGAGGGAGAAGTAGCTGAGATAAAAACTATAAATGTAATAGGTAATCTGTCCTTTTCTGATGAAGATATTTTAAAAGATTTTGAGCTAACCACTGGTGGATGGTTCTCTTTTTTTACAAATGATAATCGATATTCAAGAGAGAAATTAAAGGGCGATATTGAATCTCTCGAGTCATTTTACAAAAATAGAGGTTATGTCGAATTTAGTTTAGAAAGTTCTCAAGTGAGCGTTTCGCCCGATAAATCTGGCGTTTTTATTACACTTAATATTTCCGAAGGAACAACTTATGATGTTAATGAAATCAAGATAGTTGGAGATCTTCCTATTGAAGAGGAAGTTCTCAAATCTCTTATATTGATCAGAAAAGGAGAGCGTTTTAATCAGTTTTTAGTTACAGAAACAGAAGAGATTTTTAAAAATATACTAGGTAATGAAGGATATAGTTTCGCTGAAGTACGAGGTGTCCCTGATGTAAATGAAGAATCAGGAAATGTAGATTTAACATTTTATGTAGATTCTCAACAAAGAACATACGTTAGACGCATTATCTTCAAAGGCAATAAGAGGACACATGATGTAGTGCTAAGAAGAGAAATGAGACAAATGGAGGGTGCCTGGGCATCCAATAATCTTATAGAAAATTCTAAGTTAAGACTCGAGAGGTTAGGATTCTTCAAAGAAGTTGAATCAGAGACCATACCTGTTCCTGGAGTAAATGATCAGATTGATGTTGAGTTCTCAGTTGAAGAGGAATTTTCAGGATCAATAGGAGGTAGTTTAGGATATGGAGCATATGGCTTGGTTCTAGGTCTCAATTACAATGAAAATAATGCTTTTGGAACAGGGCGAGCAATTGGCATAGGTATTAATGATAGTACCTGGCAACGTAGCTACTCATTCAGCTATGGAGAGCCATATTTCAATATAGATGGGGTAAGCAGGGGTTATAGTGCTTATTTTAGAGAGTCTGACTATGGTCAATTTAATATTGCAAGTTATACATCTGATTCTTTTGGGGCAGGCATACAATTTGGTCTGCCAATAAGTGATATTGAGAGAATAGGACTCAACTTGAATTATGATAATACAAGCATAGATACTGGCTCTACTCCTGCATCGCAGATTCTAGCCTTTACCCAATCTGAAGGTACTAAATTTGAAGTATTTAAGACCCAATTCATCTGGTCTAGAGTTACATTAAATAGGGGTTTATTTCCTACCGCAGGACAATCTCAATCTTTCGCCCTCCAAGTTGCTGTTCCAGGCAGTTCCTTGACATACTCTAAACTTACCTACAGACATAAATATTTTCGACCAATTTTTGATGGAAGATTTGTACTAGGATTTAGAGGTGAGCTAGGAGTATTAGAGGCTTATGGAGACACTGAAGTAGCTCCTTTCTTTGAGCATTATTATTCTGGTGGAATCAGTTCAGTTAGAGGCTTCAAGCAAAATACCCTTGGTCCCAGAGCTGTGCCCTCACAGTTTTATTTAGATAATGAAGGTAATCCTATAATTGGCGAAGATGGCAATCCGGTTGCAAATCCTTATTCATATTACAGAGATGATAGGTCAATAGGAGGAGCTTACTTATTAGAAGGTGGCTTCGATTTTATATTTAAGTTACCTTTCATTGAAGATCAAAGATCAATGCGTAGCTCTTTCTTTGTGGATGTCGGAAATGTATTTTCAAAGGACTGTGGATTCGATCAATCTAACGTAAATTGCAGTGAACTCGACTTAGGGGAGTTGAGGTATTCTTATGGAGTTGGCGTGACTTGGATAACTCAGTTAGGCCCAATGTCTCTTGCTATTGCCGCTCCTTCAAATGAAGGTCCTTTAGATGAAACAGAAAATTTTCAATTTGAAATCGGGACACAATTTTAAATTCTCTTAATGCTACTAAATTAGCTTACAAAACTGTAGAATTCGACGACAGGTTACTTAATGGGAAAAACTATGAAATTTTTTAAAACTTTATTTGTCGTTCTTACGGCGTCCTTTTTTACTTTTACTCTTCAGTCGGCTGATTTAAATATAGCCACTCTAGATCCTCAAGCGGCTTTATTTAGTACTAATGTTGCAAAAAAAGAGCTTGAAGAGTTAGAAAATTCAGACGAATGGAAAGAAGTTGTTGAAGAACTTCAAGCGAAAGCAACCGAGGCTAGAGAGATCCAAGAAAGAACTCAAAAAGATGGTCCAACAATGTCTGATGAAGAAAAACAAGAGGCAGCTCAGAAATTTCAGTCTCTCCAGCAGGACATAAATTTTTTAAGAGAAAAAACTAATCAATTCAGGAACCAAACTCTTCAATTGCTTTCACAAGAACAGGCAGAAAAATTTCAAGTAATAGTCACTGAATTAATTAGGGCAAAAGGAATAACACTCTTAATAAATAGTGGAGCCCAACAGCAAATACTTCTTCATGCAGATCAAAGCTACGATATTACTCAAGAAGTAATTGATGCTATGAATGAAAAAGAAGATTAATTTTTCGTGTCTTCCCTAAAAAGCTTTAAGTTATCCGAACTTGCTGAAATCCTTGGAGCAGAACTTGAAGGCGATCCCTCTCAAGAAATAATTGGAATAAATACACTTGAAGCATCTTTGGACCAAGAAATTTCCTTTATTGCTAGAGAGTCCTACTTAACGAAATTATCTACCACTAAGGCTGGTGCAGTTATTTGCAACATAGATTACTCGGAATTATTCACTGGTAACAAATTGATATGTGAAAATCCTTATTTAACTTACGCTAGATGCACTGAACTCTTCAAAGAAAAACCTGCTATTAAGACAGGAATATCTAGCCTAGCGGCCATAGAAGATTCGGCAATAATTTCTGATACCGTTTCAATAGGAAATTTTGTAACAGTATCAGAAAATGCCGTGATAGAAGACGAGGTTGTATTAATGCCTGGAGTTTTTATTGGCGAAGGCTGCAGAGTTGGGAAGGGTTCAATAATATACGCTAACGTATCAATATATGATTCAGTAAGAATTGGCGAAGAATGTATTCTACATTCGGGAGTAGTGATTGGCTCGGATGGCTTAGGCTTTGCCAAAGAGAACGGCTCATGGATAAAAATTGAACACTTAGGAGAAGTGATAATTGGAGATAACGTAGAAATTGGTTCAAATAGTACAATTGATAGAGGATCAATCGGCAATACTCTGATCGGAGATAATGTGAAAATAGATAATCAAGTTCATGTGGCGCATAATGTAGTGATTGGTTCTGGTACTGCTATTGCAGGTAACAGTGCCATTGCAGGGAGTACAAAAATTGGAAAGAATTGTACGCTCGCAGGGTGCTCTGCCATTGTTGATAACATCGAAATTTCAGATGAGGTGCACATTACAGCAATGTCATTGATTACAAAATCTATAAAAGAAAGCGGTTATTATTCGTCAGGCACACCATTTATGAAAAACTCTGACTGGAAAAAAAATGCAGTTGCCTTTAAAAGACTTCATGGATTAATCAAAAAGTAAAATTATGGAAGTAGAAATCAATATAGAAGAGATTCAAGAGTTTTTGCCACACAGATATCCCATGCTTCTCGTGGATAGAGTTACGCATATGGTTCTTGGTGAATCTATTACAGCTTATAAAAATATTACTACTAATGAGCCTTTTTTTATGGGGCATTTTCCTGGAAAACAGGTCATGCCCGGTGTTTTGATTGTAGAAGCCATGGCTCAAGCTTCGGGCATCCTAGGTTTTAAAACAATGGATAAAAGGCCTGAAGATGGTTCAATATACTACTTTGTTGGAGCTGATGATCTGAGATTTAAAAGACCCGCAATTCCTGGCGATAAACTCATTTTGAATTCAAAGGTAATAACCAATAAGAAAGGGATTTGGAAGTTTGACTGTTCAGCAACCGTAGACAGTGAACTTGTAGCAAAGGCTATGATACTTTGCGCTGATAGGCCAAAATAATTATGATTCACTCCTCTTCAATAGTTGACGATTCTGCCAAAATTGATGATTCAGTAGAAATTGGTCCTTTTTGTCTTATCGGTCCGGAAGTGGAAATAGAAGCAGGGACAAAAATAGAGTCTCATGTTATTTTGAAAGGACCTGCAAAGATAGGGAAAAGAAATCACATATTTCAGTTTTCTACTTTAGGTGATGGAAGTCCGGACAAGAAATATAATAATGAGCCTACTACTTTAGTAATTGGAGACGACAACATCATTAGGGAGGGTGTAACAATTCACAGAGGCACTGTTCAGGATCGTGGTGAAACTCTTATTGGCAATAGCAATCTTATTATGGCTTATTCTCATATTGCGCATGATTGTGTATTAGGAAATGATATTGTTTTAACTAATCAGGCTGCGCTAGCCGGTTCCGTTCATGTTGGAGATGGCGCAATACTTGGAGGTTATGCCATTGTTCATCAATTTTGCTCTATTGGCAGTTACAGTTTTTGTGCAATGGGCAGCGCAGTAAATAAAGACATACCTGCATATGTGAAAGTCAGAGGTAATCCAGCTAAACCTTTTGGAGTAAACGTAACAGGGATAAAAAGAATCGGATACTCTAAGGAAACTATAGAAGCTTTAAGATCAGCTTATAGATCAATTTATAGAAAGAAGCTTACGGTCGATGAGGCAGTAAAGGATCTTGATTCTTTAAGAAAGGATTTTAAAGAAGTAGATATATTCTTAAGTTCAATTGAAGGCTCTAAGAGAGGTATATCTCGTTGATGAGAGATATCCCAGATACTCCTTTAAAAATCGCAATAGTAGCAGGTGAAAAGTCAGGTGACGAACTGGGCGCACCTTTAATGAAATCCTTGAAATCAATTAATCCTTCCATTGAATTTATAGGAGTTGGGGGTTCGAAAATGGCTTCTGAGGGGCTTGAATCTTACTTTGAAATGAATGAGATATCCGTAATGGGTATTATTGAACCTTTATTAAATTTAAGAAAATTATTAAAACTTAGAAAGGGTTTAAAAAAATTTCTGCTCCATCATAAACCCGATATTTTTATTGGTATTGACTCACCTGACTTCAATCTCCCAATTGCAAATTTTTTGAAAAAGAATCTTCAAATCAAGACAATACAATACGTGAGTCCCTCAGTTTGGGCTTGGCGAAAGGGTCGCATACAATCAATGGAGAGTTCAATAGATTCTGTTTTAACCCTTTTTCCTTTTGAAGAGACCGCCTATTCCAATTCGAAGATTAAGACATGTTATGTAGGACACCCTTTGTCTTACAAAATTGATATTACCAATATGGAAATAGAATCCAAAGTTCAAAATAGTATTGCATTATTACCAGGAAGCAGGACTTCAGAGATATTATTAATGGGTGATTTAATGATTAAGGCGGCAAAGAAACTGAAGCTAATGAATCCAAACTACCAATTTTTTATGCCATTATCAGATGCTTCTCATCTAAAACTTTTTAAAGAAGATATGAAAGAATTTATTAATATTACATATGAAAATTCTCAAGATATTTTAAAGAAATCCTCTATGGCAATTATTACATCTGGAACAGCAACCTTAGAGGCTGCTTTGTCATTCACACCTTGCATCGCTGTATATAAGACTAATTGGTTGTCTTATTTATTAATTAAACCTTTGCTTCATATTGACTCGTTTTCATTGCCAAATCTTATTTTAGGCAAGAAAATTTTACCTGAGCTGTTGCAGTCTGAAGCAACTATAGAAAAGATTATCTCTTCAGTAAATTTACTAGAAGATAGGGGCTTTGAATTCTATAGAAAAGAGTTTACTTTCATAAAAGAAAAGCTGAAGGCCGGGGGAGCAGATAAGGCATCTATTGAGGTTTTAAAATTATTAAATTGATTGAAGCTGGAGTTGATGAAGCCGGAAGAGGTCCCTTAGCAGGTCCAGTTTTTGCTGCAGCAGTAATACTAGGGAATAAACATTCAATATCTAATCTAAATGACTCAAAAAAGATTTCTGAGAAAAGAAGGGAGCTAATAGCAGAAGATATAAAAGTTAATTCTATTTCATGGTCTATAGGAATGAGTTCAGCTAAGGAGATAGATGATATTAACATTCTTAGAGCATCTTTATTAGCTATGAGGAGAGCCATCGATGGTTTAGATGTTATACCCGATCTTATATCTGTCGATGGCCAGTTTTCACCTGAAACGGATTTGAAAGTTAGGACTATAATCAAAGGAGACCAGTCAAATGAGAATATTATGGCAGCTTCAATCCTTGCAAAAGTTTATAGGGATAATTACATGAGAGAATTAGATAACTCCTTTCCTGAATATGGCTTTAAACAACACAAAGGTTATCCTACAAAGATGCACTTAGAAGCATTAGAATCACACGGTATAACTTTAGAACATAGATTAAGTTTTAAGCCTGTAAGAAATATTAATGAGTCAATTAGATAATTTAGATTTTGTTCATCTTCATGTCCATTCGGAATACTCTTTAGTTGATGGGATCATAAGAGTTGATGAATTACTAGATCGTTCTATTGGTCTTGGATATCACTCTGTTGCTTTGACGGATTTAACTAATCTCTTTGGATTAATTGAATTCTATAGGTCTGCAAGGAGTAGAGGCATCAAACCTATTGTAGGTTCGGAGATTAATGTAGCAAAAGATAAAGACTCCATCTCAGCTCCTATTGTACTTTTAGCTATGAATAAACAAGGTTATATAAATTTAACAAAGTTAGTTTCTAAAGCTTATGTTGAAGGCCAAGTAAATGGAGATCCGATTGTTCTTTTTAGTTGGCTTGAAGAATTTTCAGAAGGAATAATAGCATTATCAGGAGGTATGGAAGGACATATTGGAAATTCAATTTTGGCAGGAAATAAGCAATTATCAGAGTCTCGTATCGACTTCTTTAAAAAGATTTATAAGGACAATTTTTTTATTGAAGTTCAAAGAACGGGTAAGCCTAATGAAAAAGAATACAATGAGTCTGTATTGCAACTTGCCTCAAGAATGGATATTCCTGTTGTTGCAACAAACAATGTGAGGTTTTTAGAAGCTGTTGATCCTGATATTTCTCCTTCTGATTTTGAAGCTCATGAGGCGAGAGTTTGTATTCAAAGAGGGGATATTCTAGATGATCCGAGAAGACCAAAAAATTACACAGAAGAGCAATTTTTTAGAAGTAAAGAAGAGATGCTTGAGTTGTTCTCTGATATACCTGAAGCACTGATAAATACCGTAAAAATTGCCGAAAAATGTAACATCGACTTGGAGTTAGGAAAATTTTATCTACCTGATTTCGAAGTTCCAAATGATTATTCTAGGGAAGAATTCTTGAGAAAAATTTCAAAAGAAGGCCTACTCAAAAGAATTAAAGACCTTCAAGGGTCTGCTGATTCTTATGAACTGGAGGAACATACTTATATAAAGAGACTGGATTATGAATTAGACATGATCTGTAAGCTAGATTTTGCAGGTTATTTTTTAATCGTAGCTGATTTTGTAAATTGGGCTCAAAAGAATGATATCCCTGTTGGTCCTGGCAGAGGTTCTGGAGCTGGATCTATAGTTGCCTATGCCTTAGGTATAACTGCTATTGATCCCATCAAATACGATCTCTTATTTGAAAGATTTCTTAATCCAGAGCGGGTTAGTAATCCTGATTTTGATATAGATTTTTGTATTGAAGGTAGAGATAAGGTTCTTGAATATGTCACTAACAAATATGGTAAAGACTCTGTAGCACAGATAAGTACTAGGGGAACAATGGCAGCAAGAGCTGTATTACGAGATGTGGTTAGAGTATTAGGAAAACCTTATGGATTTGGCGATAGACTTGCGAAGGCAATACCAGATGTTTTAGGAATAAGTCTTGAAGAGGCATATAAGGATAAGCAATTCAAAGAGATTATTGATGAGTCAGATGAATCAAAAGAAGT
Organism: uncultured SAR86 cluster bacterium; assembly: GCA_902606175.1. Lineage (GTDB taxonomy): Bacteria > Pseudomonadota > Gammaproteobacteria > Magnimaribacterales > Magnimaribacteraceae > Magnimaribacter. Next base: position 113,559 of record CACLEZ010000003.1, read on the forward strand.
ATTTGACATGGCACTTAAGTTGGAAGGTTTATCAAGGAGTGTTGGAACTCATGCAGCTGGTGTAGTGATAGCGCCAACAGCTTTGACAGATTTTACACCTCTTTTTTTAGATTCTGACAAAGGAACAGTAGCATCACAATTTGATATGGGTGATGTTGAGTCTGCAGGTCTAGTTAAATTTGATTTTCTTGGTCTGAAAACTCTCACGATAATAGATCAGTCTGTAAGACGAATTAATGCAAAGGCAAAAAACGAGGAAGATCATATAAATATTGATAATTTATCTTTGAAAGATACAGAAACTTTTGAACTACTGCAAAGAGGGGAAACTACGGGTATATTTCAGCTTGAATCAAGAGGTATGAGGGACTACTTAAAACAATTAGTCCCTAATGATTTTGAAGACATTGTCAGCATGAATGCTTTATATCGTCCAGGTGCCCTAGGTATGAATATGGTAGATTCTTATATAAATAGAAAGCATGGTAGGGAAGAAGTTACTTATGGTCATGAATCAGTAAAAAAAATACTTAGTACTACCTATGGAGTAATAGTTTATCAAGAACAAGTAATGCAGATAGCTCAGGAGCTTTCTGGTTTCTCTCTAGGCCAAGCAGATATCTTGCGTAGAGCAATGGGGAAAAAAAAGAAAGAAGAAATGGAAAGTCTGCGTTCTACATTTGTAGATGGGGCAGTTAAAAAAGACGTAAACGAGAGATATGCTGCAAATCTATTTGACCAAATAGAGCAATTTGCAGGTTATGGTTTCAATAGATCTCATTCCGTAGGTTATGCACTTATTGCCTATCAAACTGCTTGGCTTAAAACTCATTTTCCCGCTGAATTTATGGCTTCAGTCTTATCATGTGATTTAGGGAATACAGATAATATTCAATTATTTGTAGATGATTGTAGAAACATAGGATTATCAGTTGAGAAACCTGATATAAATAGAAGTTCATACAGATTTGAAGACTTAGACTCAAGAACAATCTTATATGGTTTGGGCGCAATCAAAGGTATAGGTGAATCTTTAGTTGAACAAATAGTTTCTCAACGCAATATTGAGCAATTCAAAGATATGCATGATTTCTGTATGAGAATTGGATCTAATAGGATAAATAGAAGAGTTTTAACTACATTAATAGGGTCCGGTGCCATGGACTCTTTCGGAAAGAGGGAAGATCTTTTCAGAAGAATTGATTCATATCTAAAGAATGCTGAACAGGCTTCCGAGAGGAATAAGAGTAATATCCAAGATCTTTTTGGGGAAGAAATTATTTCTACTGCAGAGGATCTTGTTAACGATGACATAGAATTTGATGAAGTATCGTCTGAATGGAGTGCTCTAGGTTTTTATTTAGATTCTCATCCTCTAGAAAGTAAAAAGAAAGAGGTTAGGAATATGTGTGGTTTCTTTATTTCTGAACTACAATCCGAAGAACACACGCAAAGAATCGCAGGATGTTTAATGCAGTTTAATGTAAGACAGGGTAAAAGAGGCAGATTCGCTTTCGCGACTTTAGATGATGGTTCTTCAAAAATAGAAGTCTCGATCTGGGCAGATGTTTTTGAAAAATATAGGAGCTTGTTAAAAAAAGGACAAGTTTTGGTTGTGGAGGGCATGATAGAGAAGGATGAATATTCTAGCTTTGCGAAATACAAAATGATTGCCGATAAGATTTTAACTTTTGATCAAGCTCGTCATGAGTATGTGAAGAACATTAAAATCGATATTGAAAATAATGATATTAGCTCTGAAGAGGTAGTTAATTCTTTAAAATTAATTGCAAATAGTAGTGAAGGTAATGAAGTTTTAATATCTTACAAGGGAGAGTCAGCAGTAGCAGATATTGTTCTGCCAAGTGATTTCTCAGTGAAACTTGATGATTCTTCAATAAAGGCCTTGGGCAAACGTTTTGGATCAGAAAATGTTAAGTTCGTTTATCATAGCCAATATCACATAAATTAATAATCTTAAATGCTAAAAAGTTATCTAGATTTCGAACAACCCATTGCTGATCTTGAGCAACAAGTTATAGATCTAAAAGATTCAGATTTAGATGAGGAGTCAATAAAGACAGAAGTTATTAGACTCAATGAGTCTATCCTGAAGACTACCGAAAAAATTTATTCTAATTTAACTCCTTGGCAAAATGTTCAAGTTGCAAGGCATCCAGAAAGGCCTCATTTCTTAGATTATATAGAAAGAATTTCTGATGAATTTGATGAACTTCATGGTGATAGGCATTTCTCAGATGATAGAGCTGTTATAGGTGGGATAGGGTCTATTGGTGAATATAAAGTTATGTTTATAGGGCATGAGAAGGGCAGGTCGACTGAAGAAAAGATTTTACATAATTTTGGAATGTCTCAACCAGAAGGTTACCGAAAAGCTTGCAGGTTAATGGAGTTAGCAGAGCGATTCTCACTTCCAATAGTTACCCTTGTTGATACACCTGGAGCCTATCCTGGCATTGATAGTGAAGAAAGAGGTCAAAGCGAGGCTATAGCTCATAACTTAAGGGTTATGTCTTCATTAAAAACTCCAATTATTGTTAACGTTGTAGGTGAGGGCGGATCTGGTGGAGCTCTCGCTTTAGGTGTAGGAGATCATATATCTATGCTTGAGCATTCTACTTATTCAGTCGCATCACCTGAAGCTTGCGCGAGTATTGTTTGGAGAGACTCAACCAAAGCAGATCTTGCTGCAGAGGCCATGAAATTAAATGCGGAAAGTGTCCAAGATTTGGGTTTAATAGATGAAGTTATTCCAGAACCTTTGGGCGGTGCACATAGAAGTTTTGATCAGGCGTCATCAAATTTATCTAAGGTTTTAATCAAAAATTTAGATGAGTTAACTAATATGTCTATCGATTCATTGCTTGACAGGAGATACAAAAGGTTAATGAGCTATGGATCTATCTAGTGGCACTTTTAACTTTAAATAATAAAATTCTCAACGACTTTGATGAATTAGGCATTGCTTTTTCAGGAGGTCTAGACTCGTCTGTTCTTCTTAAGCTTATTTCAGATCAAGTTATACCTAAAGACAGGATTACAGCCCTTCATGTTAATCATGGTATCAATAATGATTCAGATAAATGGGAAGAATTCTGCGCTCAAATTGCAGCTGGATTAGGAGTTAATTTTAAATCATGGAAACTCAAAGATTTAGATAAAATCTCAGAAGACATTTTAAGAAATAAACGGCATGAAATATTTAAAAGCTGGGCAGATCATAATGATTTAATTGTTACGGGACATCATTTAGATGATCACATTGAGACAGTTTTATTTAGACTTTTTAGAGGAACGGGTATTAAAGGTTTAGAAGGAATAAGAGAAATATCTAAAGTTCGTGACATAAATTTTTATAGACCCTTTCTGGAAAATACAAAAAAAGAAATACTCAAATATGCCCAAGAACATAATCTTAGTTGGGTTGAAGATGGCTCTAATAGAGAATCTAAATTTTCTAGAAATATGATTAGAAATGATTTAATGCCAAAAATTATTGCTCGATGGCCTTCTATTGGTAAATCAGTAGGTAAACTTTCAGAAGAGGCGAAATGGAATCAGAAGATACTTACAGAAGTTGCTAGAGAGGATTTAGCTAATATTGATGCCAGCAAAGATAAGATCAATATGGAAAGATTAAAATCTTTATCTAAGGAGAGGCAGAAAAATGCAATAGTTTTTTGGTTAAACAACGAAAATGATATTTACGTTCCTTCAAAATTAATCTTTCAGATTTTATCATCTGTTTCAGAGCCATCTTCAGAATCAAGTAGTTTTATTATTCATTCAGACTCACTTAATACTGATATAAGAATTATTGTAAGTTCTAAAGAAATAAGAATATTAGATCAAGGTTTATTAAGACCTTTGCCAGAAAATTTAAGAGTTATTTGGGATTTAAAAAAATCTATAAAAATTCCTTCTGGAGAACTTTCAACTCAAGAATCCTATGGAAAAGGATTGGATAAAAAATATCTCAGAGATGATGTAATTATCAAGGCCAGAGTTGGAGGAGAGAGATGTAAACCTTTTGGAAGAGATAAGAGTCAAAAAATAAAAAATCTATTTCAAGAATTTGAGATACCAGATTGGAAAAGGAATTCTATCCCGCTAATCTATATAAATGATCGGATAGCTGCAGTGGGAGATTTATGGGTTTGTGATGAATTCCATACTAACTTAAATGAGAGTGGTATTTCTATAGTATGGAATGATAATGTAAATAAATAAGGAGTAATTATGAATTTAGAGACAGTAATTTATGAAAAAAGAGGAGCAGTTGCTTTAATTAAGTTTAATCGGCCTGAAGTGAGGAATGCATTTAATGCCAAAATGACCGAGGATATTCTTGAAGCATTGATAGAGGCAAAAGTGGATAGTGATGTCCGAGCTATAGTTTTGACTGGTGAAGGATTAAGTTTTTCAGCTGGTGCAGATCTGTCTGCACGAGATAACAAATGGTTAGATACCGAAGCTGCTTTAGTCGAGGGGTACTTACCAAGCCTAGAGGAGATAATGGCAATGCCTAAACCTGTCATATCTGCGGTAAACGGAGCTGCAGCAGGCATAGGAAGTGCTTACGCAATGGCTTGTGACTTAACCATCATGTCTGAAGAAGCCTATATACTTCAAGCATTCAGTAATATTGGGCTAATTCCTGATGGAGGGGCTAATTGGTTTTTAACCAATACAATTGGTTATAAACTTGCTTATCAAATTGCAATAGAAGGCGAAAGAATAGATTCTAGTAGATGTTTAGAATTAGGGTTAATAAATAAAGTAGTTCCTGGTGAAGCTTTACTAGATGAGGCATTGTCATGGGCAGATAGATTGAGTCTAAGGTCTTCTCAGTCTTTAAAACTTACAAAACAGATAATGAGAAAGGCTTTAGATAGTACTTATGGCGATATTTATGACCTTGAGGCTAAAACCCAAAACACACTGACAGGTTCAGAAGATAATATTGAGGGAGTCACAGCTTTTATGGAAAAGAGACAACCTAACTTTAAATAAAAATTTATTTGTTCTGATTCTCAAGTTCTATCCTCAGCTCTTTATGTTTTTGGTTAGTAAGGGGGTAATACCAAGTTAGAAATAAAGCAGGCAGGAAAAATACAGCACAACCTAGGCAATAATAAATTCTTAAAGCTAACATCGCATCATCTGAATTTATTATTCCTGGCACAAATCCTGAGAAGTCTACTAATATGGCCGCAGCCCAAACCGCTATCATTGCAGATACTTTCGCTATCATTCCATTCAATGCAAAGAATGTTCCAGCACGTCGTCCTCCTGTTTTTAGAGAATCTAAGTCAACAACATCTGCCAACATTGAGGCAGGGAGGAATTGAAGGCCACCAAAACAGAATCCTTTGAGAAGAAAAAGAATATGAAACTGAGTAAAATCGCCTCTTTCAAGAAAAAAGCATAAAAAACTGACTGTTCCGGTGCCAACAAGAGTTATACAAAAAGCCTTATGTTTGCCTAAAGTTTTGCCAAGCCAGAGCCAGAACGGAATTCCTATTAGTCCTGCAATAAAGTATCTTGCATAAGAAGCACCAACAGTCTCAATTCCAATGACATCTCTTACAAACCACAGAGATAAAGTATTTCTAAATGACTCTCCTGCAATCACCAGGAAAATGATTAATAAAATTCTTACTAGTAAAGGATTTTCTGCAGCATATTTTAGTCCTTCAAATAAAGGAATCTTTTTTTCAACCTTTGGCATAGGATCGGGAACTTTCCAAAGTGCCCATGCGGCAAAGATAGGCAGTAATATAATAATACCAATCCCCATGCTAGCTAAAATATCCGACATTTTCCCGGAAGTAGAAAAATCTTGAAAAATAAAAATTGCTGCAAGCATCCTCTTAATCGATTCCAGGACTCCTATTCCTTGTCCTGATACTTCAATAGCAAGAGGTATCAGGGCAGAAATCAACAAACCAATCAAAGTCCATCCTTCTCTACCGCTGACAACTCTTGATCTCTGGTGATAGTCAGATGATATTTCAGCACCCCAGGCACCATAAGGAATATTAATTATGGTTGAGCCTAGATACATAAGCATCATCCAAATCACAAAGTAGGCAATTGAGACTTCGGACCCAGGGATGAATAACTTATAAATAGCCAACATCATTAAAGGGACACCTAATATAATCCAAGGCTTTCTTCTTCCTATAGAAGTCCTAGTAGAATCACCTAACTGCCCAAGAATTGGATCAGTAATTACATCTGTGAACCTTGCAATTAAAAGGAGATTGGCAATTATATAAAGAGGAATGCCTACAACCTCAGAATAAAAGGGAATTAGCCAGATTGCTATTGGATAGCCAATCATTGCTAAAGGAGTTGCAAGGCCTCCATAAGCAAATATTGTATTACGCTGAACTGTCGTAGTACTCATAAACTCCCCTAGAAATGATAAATTTCAAGGTCATATTATAGTTTTGAGTTATTTAGACAATCTATTTAGGCCGCTAATTACTGAAAGCAATCCAGCTATAACAGTATTTTGATGCATACCAACGCCCCATACAGATTTGTTTGCTAATACTAATTCAGAGTATGCAACTGCTTTAGCATCTGAGCCAGAACTGATGGCATGTTGATGATAATCAGATATCTTGATTTCAAGATTGAAGCTCTTTTTAATAGCATCAATCATCGCATCTATTGGCCCATTTCCACAGCCCTCTATAGTGACGACATCTGAGTTATGTTTTAGGTCTATTGTTATTTCATCTGATTGCGTGCCATCTTTATTAGAACTTGAATTTATATGATGTTCAATGAATTCGTAGCTACCAAAGCTATTAAGATAAGTTTCTTGGAAGTTATCCCAAATGTCTGAAGGAGAGATTTCTTTTCCAGACTCATCTGCTATTTTTTGTATTACCTGACTAAATTCAATCTGCAACCTCCTCGGCATACTTAATCCATGATCTTTTTCAAGAAGATAAGCAACACCCCCTTTACCAGATTGACTATTAATTCTTATTACTGCCTCATAAGATCTTCCCACATCACTTGGATCAATTGGCAGGTAGGGCACTTCCCAAAGTTCCTGATTGGAATTTCTTAATTCGGTAAGACCTTTTTTTATTGCGTCTTGATGAGAGCCTGAAAAAGCTGTAAAAACAAGATCGCCTGCATAAGGATGTCTTGGATGGACTGGCAATTGATTGCAATATTCTGCCTCTCTCATTATTGGATTTATGTTAGAAAAATCTAGATGAGGATCGACACCTTGTGTAAGCATATTCAAAGCTAAGGTAACTATATCCACATTACCAGTTCTCTCTCCATTTCCAAAAAGCGTCCCTTCTATCCTATCAGCACCAGCCATAACTCCTAGCTCAGTAGCTGCCACAGCTGTTCCTCTATCATTATGAGGATGAAGGCTAACTATTACATTTTCTCTATCCTGGAGATTCCTACACATCCACTCTATTTGATCTGCATAAGTATTTGGAGATGCCATTTCTACTGTGGCGGGTAGATTCATGATTGTCTTCTTTTGCTCATTCGGTTGCCAGATTTCATTTACAGCATTACATACCTCAACAGCATAAGGCAGTTCTGTGCCCGTAAAGCTTTCCGGACTATATTCAAATGACCAATCGGTTTGATCATAAAGTTCTGACTCTTCTTTTACCCATTTAGCTCCGTCAATTGCAATTTTCTTTATGCCAGCCTCATCACTATTAAAAACAACTTTGCGCTGTAAAGTAGAAGTTGAGTTGTAGACATGAACGATAGCTTGTTTCGCTCCCTCTAAAGCTTCAAAAGTTTTCTTAATCAGTTCAGGTCTAGCTTGAGTTAAAGCTTGGATTGTTACATCGTTTGGTATTAAATTTTCTTTAATTATTTTTCTGACAAAATCAAAGTCTGTTTGAGATGCAGATGGGAAACCTACTTCAATCTCTTTGAAGCCAATTTCTAACAAAAGATTAAACATCCTAAGTTTTCTTTCTTCACCCATAGGCTCTATCAGGGCTTGATTACCATCACGCAAATCGACACTACACCATAAAGGTGATCTAGTAATAGTATTTGATGGCCAAGTTCTTTCAGCTAAGTCAACAGACTTAAAAGGTCGATATTTATTAGCAGAATCATTAATTATTTTAGTCAATTTGTATCTCCAGAAGGTAGTAAATTATTGAGATTGGTGCTTTAAGCACAAAGTTAAGCCCGGTTAACTCTTAAAAAAAGAGACCGGGTCAGTCAGTCGGAGCTGAATATATTCTTTGACGACTAAAATCATGCGCGCTAGCTTATATATGCAACCAATTAAGGTCAAGTTGAGTCTTTTTTTCCAAGTAGTAAAATTAGAAACTATGTCTTTGTCAAAATATCAAAAACTTCAAGAGCTGGGCATAGATATATGGAAAAAAAGATCTGAGGAAGAGGTAATTAACTTTCAAGAAGAAATCTTTTTAATTGATGAAGACAGCATCCTACTCCTTGGAGAAAAAGACAAAAAGGTTTCAGAGGAGGATAAAACAATATTTTTAAGAACTCTTACCAAGTCCATTAAAAAAAACAAGATCTTGAGAATTAATAAACTAGAAAATCCTAAAGCAGTGAATAACATCTTGGATCTAGGTACTGATTCATCAGAATATTTAGAGCAATTTGAGAATGCCAAAATCTCTTCCTATGATTCGATGACAGAAATATGTTCCTCAAAAGAGACTAAACAACTCTTTCTGGAAAAGTTAAAAGTCCTAAATTTATAAAAAAAATACGTGGATTACTCTTATTTAGACTTCAATCACTTAGATTCAGTTCTTGAGATAGAAAGAGAATCTAACCCCTATCCTTGGACAGCAAGAAACTTTAGTGATTGTATAGAGAAAGGCTACTATTCTATGGTCCTTGAAGACAAAGAAAAGTTTGTTGGGTTTGCTATTATGGCTATTTCGTCTGAAGAGTCACATTTACTCAATATAGGTGTAAACAAAGATTTTAGAGGGTCTGGTTTTGGTGAACAAATACTAAAAAAGATGATAATTGCTGCAGAGGTTATGGGGAGTAAGAAAATTATTCTTGAAGTGAGAGTTTCAAATAAAATTGCTTACAGGCTTTATGAAAAACTTGGATTTCATGAGATTGGGGAGAGAAAAAAATATTATAGGCTTCCTGAGGGAAGGGAAGATGCTTACGTAATGTCAAAGACTCTTAAAAAGGGTTTTGTAAGTAGTTTATTTTTTTCTAAGGGTTAATTAGCTTTTCGATATCTGACTGAATTTGCTCTGGCGTTGTTGAAGATCCATATCGATTTACAGGCTCACCATCTTTATTAATAAGGAATTTTGTGAAATTCCATTTGATTTTTTGTGTCCCTAAAAGACCTTTCTTTTCACTAGTTAAAAAATTAAATAATGGATGTGCATTTTCTCCATTCACATCAATCTTACTAAAGATTGGAAAAGTATTTCCGTAATTTAAGCTACAAAATTCTGTGATTTGTTCATTAGTGCCTGGTTCTTGACCTCCAAACTGATTACAAGGGAAGGCAAGTACAGAAAACACCTCAGATGAATAATTATTTTGAAGTTTTTCTAGGCCTTCATACTGAGGAGTAAAACCGCACTGGCTGGCAGTATTTACAATTAGTAAGGTTTTTCCCTTGAAATCGCTTAAGTCTATGGTCTGTCCAGATGAGTCTTCACAGGAGAATTCGTAAATGTTTTTAGTCATTTTTTTATTTAATTTTTTATAATGATAAATTATAACAATTTTGAAAGGAGAGAAGGGTGGAGTATAGAAAATTAGGCAATACAGATTTGGATGTAAGTGTTATCTGTCTGGGCACCATGACTTGGGGGGAACAGAATACTTTTGAGGAAGGTTACGAGCAGATGGATTATGCTGTTGAGCAAGGAGTAAATTTCTTTGATACAGCTGAACTTTATCCAATACCTCCCAAGCCTGATACACAAGGAAAGACAGAAGAGTGTATAGGAAATTGGTTTAAGAGTACTGGCAAAAGAGAAGATATAATTCTTGCTTCGAAAGTTGCTGGAAGGGCACCCATGAATTGGTTTAGAGGTGATTGGACGCTTTTGGATAGGGAGAACATCGAAAGCGCAATAGATTCAAGTCTAACTAGATTACAAACCGATTATATTGATTTATATCAATTACATTGGCCTGACAGAAGAATGAGTATGTTTGGCGCTGATGGCTTGGGCTATAAGCACTATGAAGCCGAAACAGTTCCAATACTTGAAACATTGAAAGTACTTTCGGAATTAGTAGATTCTGGAAAAATTAGATATGTTGGCTTATCCAATGAAACTCCATGGGGCCTCTCGGAATTTATCAAATTTTCAGAAATGTATGACTTGCCAAGAGTTGTTTCCGTACAGAATGCGTATAATTTTTTGAACCGATCTTATGAGCTCGGTATGTCTGAATTTCATCACAGATCACAAGTAGGCCTACTGGCTTATTCACCTTTGGCACAAGGTTATCTATCGGGAAAGTATATCGATGGTGCTAGACCTGAAGGAGCCAGAACAACCCTATTCGAAAGAGGAGATCGTTACGAGGTTGCGGGTGCAAATGAGGCAGTTAAATCCTATGTCAATTATGCTCGTTCAATAAACATGGATCCATCGGTGATGGCTAATTCTTTTGTAAATTCAAGAGATTTTGTAACTTCTAATATCATCGGTGCAACCACTATGGAGCAGTTAAAGTTAGCTATTGGAAGTATTGATGTGAAATTAACCGACGAAGATTTAGAGCAGATATCTTTGATACATAGAAAAAATCCTAATATATGTCCTTGATCTCTGAAGATTTAGATTTACAGAGTTTTTGGAAATCTTTTGATCAGCTTTCAAAGTTAGAACTTTATGAGGTTCTTAGTTTTCGACAATCCATATTTGTTGTAGAGCAAAAATCTTGGTATCAAGATGCAGATGGATTAGACGAAATTAGTGAACATCTACTTTTGAAAAAGGATGGACATTTGGTTGCTTACTTAAGGTTAACTCCTCCTGGAATCAAGTACAAAACACCATCCATAGGAAGGATTGCTGTAATTGATAGTCTGAGAGGTCTTAGCATTGGATCAAGATTAGTTGACGAAGGTCTTAAGAGAAGTTTAGAAAATTATATGACTGATAAATCAACTATTTCTGCTCAAGAATATTTGATTAAATTTTATGAAGGACATGGCTTTAAAGTAAATAGCGAAGTGTATGACGAAGATGGAATTCCCCATGTTCAAATGATAAGGAATGGATAAAGAAAAGCTCTACACTCTTGTTTTGTCTGCAGGCTTAATTGTTGGAGCTTTGCTGGCAGGACTTTCTATTATTCAAGAATCTAATATTTCAAATTTTAAATATGCTGCGAAAATTGAAGACACTTCAATTTCTATGGAGAAATATTTAGTTCAACTTGAGGGTCTTGCAAAAGACAAGAAGTCACCCATAACACAAAAAGATAAAGAATATGTCCTTGAACGAATGATCGAAGAGGAACTTTTAATTAAAAGGGCTTTAGACCTTGGCATGCTCGAAAATAATCCTATAGCAAGAGGAACAATTGTTCAGCAGATGATAAAGACCATTATTGCTGAAAATATGAGATACGAAGTGTCTGATAAAGAATTAAATGAATTTTTCAAAGAGAATATAGGATTTTTTACGAAATCATCAAGGTTAAGAATTCAACAAATTTATTTTTCTGACGAAGGGTCTAAAAACTCATCCTTTGAAAATGCAAATCGAGCTTACCAACTTTTAATTTCTGGTAGCAGCTTTGTTGAGGTATCCAATTTAGGGAGTGATTCAGCCTTAAAAATACCAAATAGCTTGATGACTTTATCAAAAGTAAGGGAGTACATTGGGCCTAGCCTCATGAATTTAGCTAGGAATTTACAACCTGGTACTTTCAGTCAACCAATCAAGGTTCCTGGTGGACATAAAATAATTTTCTTATTGGAAAAGGAGTTAGCAGGACAGCCAAACTTAGATCAAGTTAGAGATGTTGTTTTAGCAGAATATTCAAAAAGAAGAGATGATAATTCCTTGAGAGAATATTTAGAAAATCTCAAGAATTGGTACGATATTTCAAGAAACTTACCAGAATAAATGTCGAAATTTTTATCATTAGGCCTAATAGCTTGTTTATTAAGCACAGTATTATTCTCGCATCAAAGAAGTGAATCTTATTCTAAGATAAATATAGACTCTAGTGCTGAGTCAAAATCTATTGAAGTTGAATTTAGTATACAAACATCGGTCTTGCAAAGACTAAATTTAAATTTTACAGAGAACTGGGAAGAGGAACTTACAAATAAAGTTATAGGTAATTTTATTTTTAACAAAAATTGCAATATCTCAAATAAACCTTTTTTGAAAAATTCTTTTTCTACTGGTTACCTAACCTTACTCTGGACGATGGAGTGTGGATTTGAAGAATCCACAATAAATTTCGAGCTCTTTTTTGATGAAGATCCGACGCATACTCATATATCTACTTTTTATATTAACTCTGTAGCTAGTCCCGAAAAGGTTTTCACATCCTCAAACAGGGAGTGGAAAGAAACTGATAATGAATCTAAAAGTGAATCAAGATTTGATTCTTTTAGAGATTATCTTGAACTTGGATTTAATCATATATTGTCTGGATATGATCATTTAGCATTCTTACTTGCAATATTAATTCTAGGCTTTACCTTAAAGAGTTTAATCATAGTAATTACGGGTTTTACAATTGGCCACAGCATCACTCTCGCGTTAGGAGCTTTGGGTCTAGTTACACCTTCTTCGCAATTTGTTGAAGCTTTAATAGGATACTCAATAATCATTATAGCTTTAGAGTGTATTGCTTCAATTACTCATAACCACAATTTATATGGAAGATTGTTGATTTATTTTTCTTCATCCCTTGTTATCTTTTTAACCCTTTTTGGATTACAAAAATTCATAATTGGTTTGGTTGGCATAAGCATATTTTCATTTTGCTACTTAAATCTTGTCCGAAGACATCCAGGCTCTTCAATAACTTTGCTTGTAACTTCTTTTTTTGGACTTATACATGGATTTGGGTTTGCTGGAAATTTATCGACTATTGGTTTGATGGAAGGCAGGCTTTTGCCCGCGATTGCAGGTTTTAATATCGGAGTAGAGCTTGGACAGCTTTTGATAGTCTTGGTTGTTTATCTTATTTTTTCTCAGATGACTAAGTTTATTAGAGAGAGTATAAACACAGCAAGAGTTTGTGCTGCATCAGCTTTGTCCTGCCTGGGAACATATTGGTTTTTGGAAAGGTTATTTTAGATTATTCTGATATTTTCAGCTTGAGGTCCTTTTTCTGTTTCTTCAACAGAAAACCTTACTCTAGTATTTTCTTTGAGTTTCCTTCTGTCTTGATTTTGAACAGCTCTGAGATGAACGAATAAATCCCCACCTTTATCTCGAATTAAGAACCCATATCCTTTACTTGGATCAAACCATTTTATGGTTCCTGTTTCGCCTCTAAAATTTCTCTTTATTTTTCTTCCATATATAAACCCGATAATTGAAAGAAATCCAATGCTCCAGAACGTCGCAAGAGCTTGGTACATAAGACTGCTTCCAAAAGTAAGATCGCCAATAGAGAAAATTAACCCAGTGAATAGACCCGATATAATGAAGCTTGTTATTAGAGCTCTAAAAAACATAATGCTGAATTATAACCAAAATGATTTCATAAACCCTAAATCATTTTTTTAATTTCATTCATTTGAAAGTCAAGATTTTCTAGTTCTGTAGATAAAACAGAAAATCTATCTTTTTGAGCTTCCACAAGATCTTTTGGAGCATTTTCAATAAAGTTCTTATTAGAAAGTTTACTACCTAGCATTTCCTTTTCTTGAATAAGTTTAGATATTTTCTTATTGAGCCTTTGCATTTCTTCCTTTGCATCAATGAGTCCTTCAAGAGGTATCATTACTTTTAGATTGTCTCGAGTAAACATTGATGAGGGAATATCTTGTGCACTCTCTTCAGCCCAAATAATATCTTTGAGACCACATAGCTGTTCTATGTAACTACTAATTTCATTTAAGTTTTTCTTATCTATTTGATCTCCTCCCTTAAAGACAGAAGAAATTTTAATTGAAGGTTTTATAAGAAGCTCGCCACGTATATTTCTTATCCCAGATACAATATCTTTAAGCCACTCTACTGATTGGTAGTCTCGTTCCGAAGTATTTTCAGAACCTACGGGGTATTCAGATATCATTATGCTTTGATGGGTTGAATTATGGTGTGCCTGAAATTGTTTCCAAATTTCTTCTGTTATAAAAGGCATGATTGGATGTGCGAGTCTTAGAGTTTTTTCAAGAACATCAACCAAAGACCTAACAATCTCTGCTTTATTTACGTCATTTTTTCTGAGACTTATTTTCTGAAGCTCTATGAACCAATCACAAAATTCGTACCATATAAATTCATAGAGTGCTTTAGTAGCCAAATCAAATCTAAATTCATTCATTGACTGGTCTACTTTCTTTACAGTTAGATTAAACTTATAGTCGATCCAAGCATCAATTGAAGTTTCACTTCTCTTTTTGGAAATACCGTAGTTATCGATATTTAAATCTATAAATCTAGCCGCATTCCAAAGTTTATTACAAAAGTTTCTGTAACCTTCTACTCTTTTAATATCAAAATTGATATCCCTCCCGCCTGATGCTAGCGAGCAGAAAGTTAATCTCAATGCGTCAGTTCCATAAGCTTCAATACCATTCGGAAATTCTTTTTTGGTTTGTTTTATGATTCGATCTTTCATTTTTGGTTGCATCAAGCCTTCAGTTCTCTTATCAATTAAGTCCTCTAGGTTAATTCCATCTATGATATCTAAAGGATCCAAGG
>CACLEZ010000004.1 GCA_902606175.1 uncultured SAR86 cluster bacterium
AATTTCTACTTCTAAGTTTTCAAAGAAGTCTTTCATTCCATTTGCTAGTTTGTAATCAATACATCCATCATTCTTTCCATGAAAGTAGAGGCATGGAGGCTTTATTTTAATTCCAAGAAGTTCTGATGACTTTGCATTAATTCTGTCTAGTTGAAGAGATCCCTGAAAACTGCACCTGTAATAAGCCAAGGCCTTGGACAATACATTTGATTTACTCAGTACAGTCACAACTTTATTAGAATATTTCTTATAGTCTTTTAAGTCTGGAGACCATTCTCTCCATAATCTATGAATAAACTCATACTCATTCATGGGTACCGATATTTCAGCTAATGGAAGTTGAAAAAAGAACATATACCAGGATTTTCTTTGCTGTTCACCATCAGTTAGGAAAGCAGTTTGAAGACCAACACCGTGAGGAACAGATGCAGTTGAAAATTTATGTATTAAGTCTGGCCTTAATTGGGCTATTCCATTCACAATAGGTGCACCCCAGTCATGGCCATAAAGATATATTTTTTCATCACCACTTACCGACTCAATAAAACTGACAAATATCTCTGATACTCTCAAAGTTTGATAAGTGTCTAACTCATTATCATTTTCTGAATAACCTGGAAGAAAGGGTGCTATGACCTTATATCCATTTTCTGAAAAAAAGTTAATTTGAGCCTCAAAGTTTTCTGCACAATCTGGAAAGCCATGAATAAGGTATAGAGGTTCACCTGAACCCTTAGTGAAATAATTTATGTCATTAGAAGTTTTTTTATCCATTAATGATCAAAAGTTTGTTAATTAGATGTAGAAAATTTAATACCATCAAGTATCATAAAACCAGTCTTTATATAGTGACAATTTAATAAGGAAATATCAATGATAGAAATATGGTCTAAACCCAATTGTGTATTTTGTGATAAAGCGGTGATGCTTTGTAAAATGAAATCACTAGAATTTAAAAAATATATGATCGATGTAGATTACACGAGAGAAGATTTTGTTGAAAAATTTCCTGATGCAAGAACCTTTCCTCAAATTACCATGGACGGAGAATATATCGGTGGTTTTACTGAATTAGATGCCCATCTAGGTTAGTGGAAACCTTTACAGCAATTCTTGAATTTCTAACCTTCTGGTTGGTTGATCAATATTGGTTTCCAGTATTTCTTATTGGATCAGGAATCTTCTTTACGATTTATCTAGGGTTTCCACAAATAAAGTATTTTAATCATGGATGGAGAATTTTAAGTGGTAAATATGTCAAAGAAGATACCAAAGGAGAGACAACTCCTTTTCAAGCACTTTCAACAGCACTCTCCGGAACAGTCGGTACAGGTAATATAGGTGGTGTAGCACTGGCAATATTTCTTGGTGGTCCTGCAGCTATCTTCTGGATGTGGATAACTGCATTCTTTGGAATGACCACCAAATTTGTAGAAGTAACTCTAGCGCATAAATATAGAGAAACTTTACCAGATGGATCTATTTCTGGTGGACCCATGTATTACATTGAAAATGGTCTTAATATGAGGTGGCTAGCGATACTATTTTCTGTTTGTCTTCTTTTGATGTGTTTAGGTACAGGAAATATGCCGCAAATAAGTAGTATAGCTGTTGTGATGAATGACACCTTCAATATTCCTAAAATTGTAACCGGTGGTGTACTTGCAGTTCTACTTTGGATGGTAATAATTGGTGGCATTAAAAGAATAGCGCAAATAGCCTCTAAACTAGTCCCCTTTATGGCTTTTTGGTATTTGGTTGGTTCTTTTGCTGTGATCATCTCTAACTATGAAAACATCATTCCCTCACTTCAATCAATATTTATCCATGTTTTCACTCCTGCTGCTGCTGTCGGAGGTTTTTTAGGAGCGTCAGTAGCTGCTGCATTAACAAGAGGGGTTAACAGAGGACTTTATTCTAATGAGGCTGGGCAAGGATCTGCTCCTATTGCACATGCTTCGTCAAAAACTGAAAATCCTATAGAAGAGGGTATGGTTTCCATTTTAGAGCCATTTATCGATACGATTGTTATTTGTACAATAACTGGTCTAGTTATTCTTTCGTCCGGAGTATGGACAGAAAAATTTGAAAACAGGTTCGAACAAAGCTCAATGTGTTACTTGGATGGAGCTTACTCAGATTCAAAACCAGAGGATATAAAAGTTCTACAAGACTACATCTTGTCCTGTTCTGGTCCTCAAGCCTATTCTGGGAATGAAGAAATTGTCGATGGTAAATTAGTAAATAATGTTGTTACACTCATGCACAATCGATCTGTTTCAGAAAATGTTATGTATAGTCAGGAAGGAAGGCCTTTTACCGGTTCTGTAGAAATCATTGAAGGTAAACTCAAAACATCCAACATCTCGATAACAGGTAATTCTTTGTTATTGGGTGCAGATTTAACAAGTAAAGCTTTCTCTAGAAGTCTTTTTGGGGAGTTTGGACAATATATTGTTGCCATTGGTCTACTATTGTTCGCATTTTCAACTGCAATTGCATGGTCTTACTATGGCGATAGAGCTACCGTGCATCTTTTTGGCGAAGGCTGGATTCTTTATTACAGAATAATCTATGTAGGTGCTTTTTTCACCGCTGCAATTATTGATACTAAAATTGTCTGGGATATAGCCACAGTCATTGGGCCAATAGCCACTGTACCAAATCTTTTAGCTATCTTGTTCTTAAGAAAAGAAATTAAGAAACTTGATTCCGAATATGTGATTAGAAACTAAAAAAGATAACCAATCTGAAAAGCAACTTGCTCATTAGAGCTTTTACTAGAATAACTGATCTTTCCATATAAGGACTCTCCGAAAATCTTAGATCCATAAATAGTTGAATTTATTTTCTGGCTTGGATTTAAATTCTCTTCTAAGAACAAGTCATCTATTGAGTTATCTATCTTTACTTTCATTTTAAATATATCTTCATCATAGAAGGGTTTACTTATTTTAAAACCTACATTAATTTCAGAACTGAGAAGAGTAATAATTTTAGAAAAATCAAAGAATGGAAGAAAGAGATTTAAATCGACATTTCCAATTTGATAATTATTAGTAAATCCATTTAATTTCTCCTCAAATGGATTTGTCTCAAAGTTTAAGTTAGCAAAAGAAAAACCGGCTCTAAGATTTCCAGATAAGAAATTGAATGACTTTGATATATTTAATGTCTTTTTATCTATTTCTGTATTTTTTTTATAAGATCCTTGAAAAATAGAGGAATTTATAGCAATTGTTCTTAGGGTATTATCATCTTTTTCTTCTTTATATAGTTCGAGGTATATATCTATGTCTTTTAAAGGTAATCTGTAACTTAACTCATAAGCAGAGGATTCAGAATTCGTATTTGAAGTTTTACTGTAAAGATCTGAATCAATTTTTAAATAAGCAAGGTTAATTCCAAAGTAATTTATATCGAATCGATTAATCCTTGAATCATAGTTCATTTTGTTGTGTTTAAAATCAATTTTAGATTCATTTACAAAAATTCCCTGTTTTTGATTAGTCGCATTTACTTCTAGTCTGTAAAGAACGGGGTCAATATTATTAGTGAGCACCAATTCTTCTACTTTCTCCGAGACCATTTGATCAGTATCTACATAATTTATTTGATCTAAAATTCTTTGTAAGTTGGGAGATGTTTTTTTGTTCAATGAATCTAGATATTTACCAACTTGTTTAGATTTATTATTTAATCCAAAAGTCGCATAGGAGGGATTAGACAATAATAGATTTATAGAACTATCTTGATATTCAATTTCATGTGTAAGCCGACCAAAGTTTGTATTAAGAATTTCTATGTCAGAAAATTCTGAACCCTCTTTTGAAGAAAACCTTAAAAAATTAAAACTTGAATTGGCTGTGTAAAATTTAGATGTAGGATTTAGTAACAACTTACCTCCGATAGTAAATTTATCTGCTGCTATAAGATCGGTATTTCCAGACGTCTCCATATCTATTTCTATTTTGCCCTTATTAATTAAATGACTCTTAAAAGTTAAGGTACCTATTGAGTATTGTTGATCGCCTGGATTTATCGTTCCATTATTTAAAAATGTATCGGACTTGAAAGTACCAATACCCGAAATGCTTGCTTCATTGGACTCGATAATTGCTGCCGTAATAGAACCATCATTTAAAAGAGATCCTTTCGTGATTCTCAATATGTTTTCAAATGAAGAATGATTATGATTTTCAAAGATTCCATTTTCGATAAAAAAATTAGAACTATTAAAACTTCCTTTATTATTTATGGAACCTTGCTGAATATTTGAATCTAATAATACAGTCAATGATGAATTTGGTTCTAGTTTCAAATATCCAGTATTCATAACATCTAAAGAATCAATCTCGATGACAGTTTTAAGGTTTATAGAATTTAGAAGAGAAACAGAATAATATTTTAAAGACTCAGTACTGTAATTTAATTTATCTGGAGATTGGTTTGAAGGATAACTCTCTTCATTCCAGTTTGAATTCTGGCTCCATTTACCATCTGATATTGATGAGATATACCTTAATGGATTGTTATCATTAATCCATAAGAAATTTTGTTCTACTGAAACAAATCCTGCTGACGAACCATATCCTCTGTTTTGATCAGGACCTTTCTTAACCCAAGATGCAACTCCAATTAGGAAATAATTCTCATCATCTTTGATTAATAATGGGCTGCCGCTGTCTCCAAGACTAATCATTGATTCCAGCGTGCTTAAATTCTTATCAAAATTGATGATATAGATCTCCTTATCTGCAGAATTGTTTAAGTTAGAAGCACCATTTATAAGATCTTCATCACTTATGGTAGAAATAGTATTGGTACCCCATCTTTTTTTTCTGTCAAACCCTTGATCAGGATTAGATCCAGTGCCATATAAACCAAATCCAGACAGATAAATTTCATCATTTATGCTGGGAATAACACTACTAATATTTATTGCAGTAATTTCAGTTAAAGGATCTTTTAGACTAATTAAAGCAAGATCATAAGAAGCACCAGTAAAATTAATGTATCTTTTATTTTCTGGGTAAGTTATGAAACTGCTTGTTTCCTTGAAAGTAGAGTTCTCGTCTACATTGTCACCTAAAAATATTTGTGCTTGATGAGTATCATTGAAGCAATGTGCTGCAGTTAGGATTGTTCTATGATTAATAAGAGTTCCTGTACAAATAATATTTCCTGTTTTTATGAATACAATAGACTCAAGGTCAGTTGGAACATTTAAAGGATTGTCTCTTTGATCATCTACATTTATCGCATAGATTTTATTGGAGCTCACAAGCAGAATATAAACGATAAAAACGAGAGCTTTTAAGTTGTATGGATAGAATTTTAATCTTAATTTTTTATATAAAATGGACATTTAAATTCACTTGAAATTCCGTTAACTTTGTATATATTGATTTAAGTAGGTTCACGCTTATTTTGGCGTGCTGGGGGGGATTATAATTCCAATCCTACAGATTTATTAAAAAATAAAAGAGGCCATAAATGGGTGACATTAAATCTAGATCAATTAACAATGATATCAATCATACTGAGGAGTTAAAAAAAGCTTTACTAGACTCCTTGAAAAGTAATCCAGGAAAAAAACAAGTTATCCAGCTTAATGGTAAATCTTCTTTACTTTTTGCGAACCTTACTGCCCTTACCCTAGCCTCCTGTGGTGGTGGAGGAGGGGGTAGCTCAACTCCAGCAGCTCCTACACCTACATCCTCATTCACTTTGTCCAATCAAAGCTTTGACTTTACTGAAGATACAGCCAGTTCTTTCTCTATTATTTCATCTGGAGAAACCTCTGACTCATTTACTATTACTGTAGACTCCATACCTTCTGGCGGAACACTTACACTAGCATCTGGTACAGTATTAACCGTAGGAGCTACTCTCTTATTGACTGATCTTGCCGGTATTACCTTTACTCCTAATGAAAATGTAAATAGTGACAATGATGCAATAGGAGATCTTGTTCTAAGTATTGTTGATAACACTATAGCTAGCAGCGCAACTATTTCGCTGATAGTAAGTGCTGTTAATGATAATCCAACAATTGGTACTGCTAATGCTGTTGAGGTTTTTGAAAGTGTAGCTGGTGGAGCAGTCTTACTAACTTTAACAGGCTCTGATATTGATGGAGATACTCTCACTTATTCTTTGTCAGGAGACGATGCAAGTCTTTTTAGTGTAGATGCTTCAGGAAATGTTTCATTCATCGCATCACCAAACTTTTCTTCTCCCGGAGATGTTAATTCTGACAATATTTATTCTCTAAACCTAGTAGCAACAGATCCAGGTGGATTATCAATTTCAACACCTCTATCCATAAATGTACTTAATGTATCGCCTAAAGGACAAGCAATAGATGGATATTTGGTAGGTGCAACTGTATGGGTTGATTTAGATGGTGATGGTATTAAGGACGATGGCGAACCAGAAACAACTACCGATAGGACGGGTGCATTTGAATTTACTGATGATATACCAGCAGATACTAATATTTATGTTCAGGGTGGTTATGATCTAGGAACCGGAAAACCAAATGAACAAACTTTCAAGCTTACTACCGGAACAAATGGAGATGGTTCTGAAGCTCTAATTATTAGCCCTGTAAGTACTCAAATTTCTAGGGCGTATTCAAAATCTGGCGTTACTTTAGATCAGGCTCAAGAAAAGATTGGTAAGGCATATGGACTAGATGCAGCTTTTGAAAATTTAACAAACTTTGACCCTATTGCTCTCGCTTATACTGCAGATTCTAATACTCAAGCACAGGCAGCTTTAACTGCTCAAGCTAGAAATATCATGGTTTCTTCACTGGGTGAATTATCCAAGAAAGTGTCAGAGTATTTTTCAACTGAAATAGCACCAACTACAAGAACTCAAATATCTGATATCTTTAAGTTTGGTACTCAAACTTTACGATATTCATCTTGGGATAGTGGTGTTGATTTAGATACACAACCTAGGATTGTAATTGAACTAGGTGGGCTAGAAGATCTCCTAGATTCAACAAGTGATACTTTCAATGACAAAATTGTTGAAGCAATCCTCGCTTCGGATGATTTAACAAAAATCTTTGAGATGAAAGCAGATGGAACTGGACAATTTGACCAAGTTATCACAGAAGCAACGGCGGCAATAATTTTAGAAATTAAAAATCTTATATTAGCTGAAATGGGATTTGATCCTGCTACTAACTTTACAACTTTTAGAAGCATGGATGGATATACTGGAGAGTCAGTCACCTTCTTAGGTTCAACTAAGACTATGGGTGAGTGGGCTGTCCTAATGGTTGATGTTTTAGATTCTCAGCAACCAGATCCATATTTAGGAAGAGTAAATTTTGGGCCAGATGGCGGAGTTACCGACATGGTTGGTAAATATTATGCCGAACAGATGGTCAAAATGGTTAGATTGATGGAGACAATGACCGGCCTTACTTTCGAAAATCTTACCGATTCTCAAATTGATCAAATAGTTGATATGGGATTCGAATATAATCGTGGCGCAACTTTCAATGATAGTTATTCAAGATGGATACCATTTGATGAATTTGGCCAAGAGCTTTGGTCTCAAGCAATTTATTTAAATTATAGCGGGGAAAGACTTCGTTACGATTCTAATGGAAATGAAATTCAAGGTAATACAGGTCAATGGCAATTAACAGCTGATCAAGTTAAAGCCTACTTAAAATCACCTTCTACACAACTTAATGACGGTAACTGGGGTAATGATTTCACAACTTATAACTGGACCGTTAAGTCGGGTGATTTGGGTATTTACCTTGCCCTTGCTGAAGGAAGGACACCTGAAGAAGTCACTACTTTATTAAATTCCGTGTCTGCTAGTAGTGATGCAATCACTAATTTCAATGAAATCTTAACTGCTTCATTCACACAAGCCACAAAAGTTTTTACAAACTTAGTAACAGGAGCGTTAGATTTTACTTTAGATAAGTTTACAAGTTTTGTTGAAAAACAAATTGATTATAGAAATGATGAACAAATCCTTCCTAAAGAAGCTTTCGGAATGCCTGTTTCAACTGTTGAGACTGTAACGATATCAGGAACTCCAGTCGATAAAACAATAGTTGTAACTGTTTCAAATGATGGTAATGGAAATAAGTTCTATTTTGATGGGGTGCTAGCTCCAAACTATACATTTGATATTGGTGCTACCTATACCTTTGATACCAGTGACTCATCTAATTCAGGTCATCCTTTCAGATTAAGTACTACTCAAGATGGTACTCACGGCGGAGGTGTAGAATTTACAACAGGTGTAGCATTTAATTCGGGAGCTGTAGTACTAACTGTAGACTCAAATACACCTTCAACGCTCTATTACTACTGCGAAGTCCATAGTGGTATGGCGAATGCTGCTGTATTAAACGCACAAGCGATTACTGGAAGTACATTTGAATTAGAGTCTGTATCCGGGATCGGATATATGGTTGTTGGTGATGGACTAAACCCTGATGTACAAGAAGCAGGGGATTTCAGCTATTCAATTACCGGAGGCGCGGACAAAGATTTATTTAGAGTAAGTGATAATGGCTCGCTATCTTTTAAAGATGCTGCACCAGACCCTTCCAATCCTAATGATTCAAATGCTGATGGTGAATATATAGTTGAAGTAACTATTACTGATAATTCTGATGATTTTCAACAAGTTGTTGAATTTGTTATGGAAATCCCGGATTGGGACTATACAAGAACATATTCAACATCTACTAAACCAAGTCTTGTAAGTAATGTAATAAATGTTGAAGAACATTCGATTATGAGGCAATGGAATTCTTACAATTCTGAAACTGGAGAAAATCCACAAATATATAAAGGAATAGAAGTTCAAATAGCTGGTTTAGAGGGATTAGATCCAAGTTTGAACGTTAATGTTTTTCTACCAGAACGTGATGATGCTGGTAATAAAATTAAAGATAATTCAATGTTTTACCTAAATCGCGATGATGATGGAAAATACTATTTAAATTTACGTGATGGGAACTCTCTAGATTTTGAAGATCCTAAAGATTCTAATGGTGATAATGTTTATGAGCTATCGGTAAACATAGAAATTCATGGTAATGGAGTTGAATCAATAGGAACAAGAGCTGATCTACTATTTGTTGTAAATTCTAATTCAAATGATCCTGCAATTTCATTTCCAGATTGGTGGCAAGATGATGCAACTTCTCATGGAAGTTTCGCAGAAAACCAGGCTGCTGTTGCAACTTTAACTCAAGTAACGATCGATGGAACTTTACAAGACAATGTATTTGTAGTCGGTGAAGTATGGCAGATTGACCATCAACCAGGAGTAAATCCTCAAACTATAGAGGAGCTTCAGGCAATCACTTTTGCAGGAACAGTAACCTCTGCAATTACTGGAGGACCAGATGCAGATAAATTTATCCTAAGAGATACGGATTGGGGAACGCAAGTATTTTTTACTGAAAGACCGGTATTTGCTTCGCCAGCTGATGCAAATGGTGACAACATCTATGAATTTGAAATAACCAAAACTGGAGCTGATGGAAGCTCTTTAACAAAAACTGCAAGAATAGAAATAAGAGAAAAGGAAGTAGGTACACCAGATCCAATAGCTGCACCATCATCGCCTTTGGTTTTTACTGTGGACGAAATAGCCGAAAAGCTTGATACAGGAGAGGGAAGTAGAAATGTAGTTGGAACAGACGGAGATGATATTTTTATCAGAGAAAATAATGGTTTCCAATATATTGATGGAGGCGCTGGTAATGATAATTTTGATAACTTTAGGGAAGGTTACTTAACTGGTGGTGCAGGTGGAGATATCTTCCAATTAAGTGGGGAACATCTTGAAAATCCTCTTAGTTTTGGCATCAGAGATTATGCAAAAGACTACTTAGAAGGTGCCGCTGAAGGTATCAACGGATATGATGAAAATAGAGATGGTGTGTTAGATTTAGCTACTGAACTTAATTGGAGTTACTTGCCTTTAATTTCAGATTTTACACCTGGAGAAGATACATTAGCTCTAACTACACTTGGTTGGACGGGAAATAATGTCCCAAATCTTTCCAAAGCTGATATTTCGTTTGTACAAGGTACTGGAGATCTCTCTGCTCACACTTTAGTCATGTTGACTGGACAAAGAGCTGAAGATCAAGGCTTAACGGAAGGTGGAATCATTGCAGTTCTACTGGATATAGATGCGACTACTATTTCTAAAGATACTGATGTGACTGAAGTAGGACCACAATATGACAATGTTCTAGGAAATATTAAAGATGCTATAGGGGCATCTGTGACGACAATTCAAGACCAAGATGGTAGAGATACTCCTATTTTGCAATTACCAGATGGACAATATGTTTGGTTGAATCTTGATTATAGTGAATTTGATAATGCCTCTTTTTTCCAGAACTTTGCTGTGGCTAGTGATGGTACTTTATACGTACCTAGAGCCGAAAATTTAGATTTTGAAGATCCTAAAGATGGAAATAAAGATAATATCTATGAACTTTTATTTACTGGATCAACTTTCACAAGTATAGAGTTAAGAAAGGAAGATTGGGGTGGATACAATGTTGACTGGGATAATTCTGACAGAACAGGAAATATTGCTTTTAAAGTCTTCATAGATGTAAATGACGTTATCTCGGACAATGTTGGTAAACTTTCAATTGCTGAAACTGATTTCTTTTCTGCATCTGATGCACAAACAGGTGATGCAGCTTTAGATACTCAGCTTATCGATTTAGTTTTAGGCCAAATATCGGCTGTTCAAGGTTCTCTAATGGACATCGACTTTAAGGCTATTGCAGAGGAAATAAATTTTGACTTTGCTTTTTTCTCAACAGCAGATCAACAGACTCAAGCAGAAGACTGGTTTGGTGATTATCAAGAAAATAGATTCAGTGATTTTAATAGGGAGTTAGAAAGTACATTTGAAAGAAATCTTCTTTCAAAATTCTCTTCTTATACTAATGCTGATTCACTTACCAATTTAACGGGTACTGCAGAAGCTGATTCTCTGACAGGAACCGATGTCAAAGAAACCATCTTTGGTAAAAAAGGAGATGACACTATTCTGGGCGGCGGCGGCGATGACGTTATATTTGGAGATCAAGGTGCTGATACTCTCGATGGAGGAGTAGGGGCCGATGCTATAGATGGTGGGTCTGGAGATGACATTATAAAGATTGGTGAAGGACTGGACGTCTTAGATGGTGGTTCTGGAAATGATAAGTTTGATTTTACTAATATCACGTCACTACCTGAATTTATCAAAGGTGGAAGTGGTACAGATACTTTAGTTCTCTCTGGTTTGAGCAGTGTTGGCTTAGAAGTAGATGATGGCACCGACGCCGATTCATTGCCGGACTATAGTGGTATAGATCTTAATAAACTTGTTTCAGTTAAAGAGACTTGGACATATCAAGATGAGTCAGGCAATACAGTTGAGGAAGAGGGATGGAGAAATAGAGTTGAAAGTATTGAGAAAATTGATTTAAGAGATTCTCAATCATCAATTGTTGATACTCTGGCAGCTGGTGCAAGTTTTGGTGATGAACTGAATATAACTTGGGACGCTCTGCAAAGAATGAGCTGGGACAATAGAACCTGGACTATTCGTGGAGATGATACTGATACAGTTCGATTGCTAGGTCATGAATATAGTTACAATGAGGGAAGTACAATCAGGACTCAGTTTGAAGCTTTTAGAGCTAAAGGAACTACTGTTGAAGATGGTATTACCTACAATGTTTATGAATTATGGGATGGTCGAGTTCATATAGAACAAGGCATAACAGTAATTCATACAAAAAGAGATCTAGGGAAAGCGGTAGCTGGAGAAAATACGCAACCAGATTTCTGGTATCAATACACAACTATTTATGAAAATTCAACTGCCGTATTTGGTGCAGTCAAAGATTCATGGGATGCAGATGGAGATACTATTACTTACTCACTTGATGCCTCTTACCCTGATGCTGCTCTTTTCGATATTAATTCATCTACCGGTGAAGTTACATTCAAAGTAGCACCTAACTATGAAGCCCCATCTTCTATTTCTTCTGGTGCTTCCTCAATTGGTTCAGCGGAATCTGACTTTAGTAGCTTTGATCAGAATAACCTAAGAGGATTAAATCAATATAGGATAAAAGTTCTAGGTGATGATGGATCAGGTGAGTCTAATGCCATAAATTCCTATGACATGTATATTGATGTACGAAATCTACCTGACTATGCGGGTTACGATTCAACGAATAAAATCCCTTTCTTTAAAGACATGTGGGGAAGTGATTCTAAATTTATTGATGATGCTGCAAATCAGTCTATCCAAATTAAAGGTTTTGATTTGGATTTTGATACTCTAACCTGGGAACTGCTAGGCGTCAGGACTGATACAACATATGGAACAATGGAAAATGGTGATTCTGGAAGTGCCATAGGCAGCGCTCCATTTACACTTTCGTCTACTGGACTTTTTACACCCAATAGTACTCTTAGTTATGAAGATGGAAATACCAATATACAGGTATACGTGAGTATTACTGATGGTAAATCAACTGCTGTAAAGAAAACTTATTATTTCCAAATTGAAGACAACTTAGGTGATGGTAGTTTATCTGTTTCTGGTACAGCAATGGTTGGATCTTACTCTTTAGCGAATGCGACTATTTGGCAAGATCTGGATAATGATGGTATCAAGGATGTAGGCGAGCCAAATACTACTTCAAATTTGAGTGGTTATTTCAATTTATCAGTTACTAAATCTGATACAGATGCTCCCATACTGGCTACTGGTGGATACAACACGGGCACAGGTGTCGCCAATGAAGGGATATATAAAATTAATTCAAACCTTAAACTTACTTCGGGTAGGGAGTGGGGTGAATATTCATTAAGTCCTATGTCTTCTGTTGCATTAAGTATGCAAAATATCGATAGAAGTATTTTAGATAAAACGACTGTGACTGATGCACTTAAGGCATTTGGCATGGATCCTCTTTGGATGGAAGGAGATGGTAACTTCTATGGCGAGAGATTCTACGATATCAAGAACAGGCTAGATGGCCAAACAACAGTTGGTGAATGGGAATTATTCAATCTAAATGTATTTACTATAAACAATCTTTTAACAATAATTGGTGATGCTGCATCCAAAACAGGTATGCAAATAATCACTGATGCATTGGCTGATGTGAATACAAAAGTAAGTGGAACATCAAATGTCAGTGGATATAGTGCCGCTTCTTTAACAACGGCTCAACAAACTTCAATCAAACAAGCTGCTTATGAAGCTTTGACAGATGCTGTTGCAGAGGTTATTACAGGCCAAACTTCCTTTGATGGCTTCAGGATGTCTAAATCTAATCCTGTGACTATTACTGATCATGAAGGATCTCAAAATGTAGTTCATACACCTAATTTTACTGTAGCCAGTAATGTACTAACTCTTGATTCATCACAAATTCAAGTGAATCAAGCAGCTCTGCAGGATGCTATAGATTTAAAAGCTGGATCTAAAGGGCTGAAAATAGAAGTAGAAGTAGGAACTTTACCTTCTACTGCTCAGACCATAGAGTTCACCGGAAAATTAATAGATGGTACCAACTCTACAATTGATACTGGCGAAAGAGCTATTGAAATAAAATTCCAAGTTCTCGTTGATCCTTCTCAAGAAGTAGGCTCTTCAGAGTATGTTTATGTTCCAGGTTCATCTGACATAACTGTTATCTACACCGGTGAAGATGGAACAACTACTTCAACAACGGTAGACCACAGCGGAAATATGGTCACTGTGGCAACTTCATCCACAGGTGTACCAAAATTTGTCGTTGATTTTACTGAAGTCTTTGCGAGAGGTATACCTGAAACTAATTTAAGTACCTACTTTACAACTTCTACTGCTAGTAATGGTGACTACTATATGGAACTAGACTTTACTGGAGCCACACTAACAACTTCAGCAGGAGATTCCTTCACAAAGGTCATTGCTCCATTTAAGGTTGCTACAACAACAACACCAGTAGTTTATTTCAACGATATATCAGTTTCTGAAGCTGAAGGCTGGAATCAAATAGAACTAAAATTAAGCAAACCTGCGACAGAAACTTTCACGATTGAATATAATTTAGATAGTTCTGGCACTGCATCACAAAATGATGATTTCTGGTGGTGGTCAGATGAGACTGGATATAGATCTGTAACATTTGTTGAAGGCCAAAGCACTGCAGTAATAAATGTAGATGTGAGAAATGATTCATTAACTGAAAGTGATGAAACTATAGTGTACGGATTGAGAATTGCTTCTGGTTCAGAAGGAAAAGTTCTCTTACCAAAAAATACTATCACTGTGACTATTAATGATGATGAGAGTGCATCTTCTATTGATCTCAATTCAGTTGTAGATAAAATGCTTACACAATTATCAACTACGTTAGCAACAGAACTAAAGACGCTAACCGATGCTAACTCAGCAGACTTAAGCTCTTCATCAACTACTTTCTCTGACATATTATTAAGTAATGCAGATATAAGTGATATTTCAACTTACTTATCAGGTGAAATAGCAGAGGACGTTACTCTTTACTCTCCTGTAGCAAAAGCTGTCATGACACTAATCAATACTTATGTAACAGCTGTTAGAGGTCCCTCTGGAATAAGAGAATCATTAAAAATTGATGGTTCTGAGATGGCAAAAGACATGGCTGCACTAGCTGTTGGCTTCAATGAGTTAAATCTATCAGAGTTCACTTCAACTGCAAGCGCCGATCTTAACAGTGCATTGATAAATGACATCTATACTGATTCAGGCTTTAAATATAATGGTGTTACTACAGCATTGCCTGCGATGGGGCTAGTCTATGATAGAACCATAGATACGGACTCATCGGCTTATGCAAACTTACTTTTCCCAGCTGGAGAAGGTTCTAGAGATACAGTTTATGATTCTGGAAGTGTAACAATTACTAATGGCACTAGTGGTAATGACACAGTAACGTTAAATGCCTCAAATACTAATACTCTTTACCAAGGACTAGCTGGTAACGATGATATAACTCTATCTGATGATGATAGTAATTATCAGGTATTCGGTGGAGCTGGTGATGACATTATTAAAGATACTAATAATTCAGGTCGCACCTCACTTTTAGATGGTGGTGATGGAAATGATACTTTGTACTCTAACTCACAACATCAAATTAAAATGACTGGGGGTAATGGTAATGATGTCTTTGTAATCGAATATAATAGTGCAAACTATATATGGGATTCTGGAAACTCATTCGGTGGAAATGACAATAATCAAGATCTTTCTATAAACTTTGACGAGTATTATAGTATTCAAGGTATCGTAACGGATTTCCAAGATGGATCAGATAAGATTGGACTTAGAGGATCCGACTGGTCTGGTAAGACAATAGTAGTCCAACAGGGGACAGGAACAATGTCTAATCATACATTCCTATTAACTGGAGCAACTGAAAGAGGAGGCGACAGTGATTATCAATATTGGTTAATTCTCTGGAATACAACAGCTTCGAGTATTACCTCTGATGATTTTGTCCTTGTTGATACAAATTATGCTACTTCATCTCTTTCTGGTGTAACCATAAGTACAAGTATTTCAGATGCGGGCTTAGAAAGTGAAAACAGCTCACTTAACTCCGGGAATGATGATATAGAAAATGCATTTTATGTTTCTGGTTTAGTGGATGATTCTCCTGGATTTGATTTTGCTAACATAAATAATCCTGATCCAGTCTTTGAGGTTGCTAATATTAATGACTTACTTTCAAATCAAGATCTAGCTATTCCTACAGACGACAATAGCATTTCTATCATTGATGAAATATATGAAGAAGAAATCTTGATCTCTATTGATATAGTGTAGGAATTTCTTTGAAAAAATTGTTCATATTATTAGGGCTGCTTTTGCAGCCCTTAGTATTTCATGCTTCTGAATATGAATCACTAGAAAACATACTCACTAATAGACTCGATAATCACTTTATAGTTGGTATTTCACATAGTAGATTTGACCAATCACTTGATATGCTCAATTATGCAGATAAATTAGAATCTACAAAGCCCAAAGAAGCATATACAGACAGTTATTATCTTGGATATCAATTTGATAAATGGAAACTTTCATTTGAGTCTAACGAATCAACAGGTGAAGTGGAAAGACTTTCCCAACCAAAATCAATTACAACTGATGTTAGTACAGAAACACTTACTATTTCTTATGACGTACGTGAGAATAAAAATAATTTAGTTGAGATAGGACTCCTTCTTAGAGATGAAGATCAGGACCCAGTGACTATTGATTGTTATGCTTTTGGTGAAACTATTATAGGAGGATCTTGTTCTGAAGCAGAATTAAATGTTCTAAATAGTAACGCTTATAGAACTAGTGGAGAGTTAATTTATGAGCCTGTACTTAAAACGTCAGGAAAATCTGAATCCCAAGGAATTTATTTAAGAATATCTTCTAAATCATTGGGTTTATTGAATTTTAATCATACTTTTTCTTTTAAAAATTCTGAAATTAATCAAGATTTTACTTCATCTATATTAAATACATCTGACACTTTCATAAGAGGATTAACTGTGGATAATAGAAATGCTGGTGAATTATTAGATCAATTTAAAGAGGAATTGCCCCAGACAACTCCTTGGAAAGAAAATTCATTTAGATATTCTGTTAGTAATCTAATACCAATTGGCGAGAATTTTGCTATCTCTGGCATGTATAGCTTTATAAAAGTTAAAAGAAAGGATTATTTAGGAAATCCATCTAAAAAAGATTTTACCCGTAATCATCTTATAGATTTATCACTCTTTTACACTCTTACTGATAATAGCCTTCTTTATTTAAAACTCTCCGCATCTTCAAATTATCTGCTTGGCGAAAATCCTTTAGCTTATAATAGAAGATCAAACCATTTATTTGATCATCCTTATGGCCAGGTAAATGCTGGACTAATACTTAACTTTTAAATAAATCCATGAAAGCTTCCATAGCAATTATTGCAATGACTGTTTTAAGTTGTTTTCTACATAGTGATGACTTATTAGATCCATATATGAGTTCATCAGAATACGAAGCCTTTATAAAACAAGTCACTGATGCAGTGAGTGATCATCCTGAGTATTTATCATCCCTCGATTCCCTAAAAGCAGCAGGAGCTAATCTGAAGGGTACTAAGGCGAATCTGTTGCCACAAATCAGATTGATGGTAGATTCTAATAACCAGTTAGATAAGAGCTTTGAAGATGGTGCCAATAATCTATTTGAAAAATCAAGATCAGATCATAAGACCGATGCAACTATAACTATTAGCCAGCTGTTATATGATTTTGGAGCAACTAGAAGTGATATATCTAAATCGGAAGCATTATTTGATGCGAAGAGAGCTGAACTTTCTGCAACAATTTTGGACTTAATTTACAGATCTGTAATCAGTTATATAAATGTTTCTGCCTACACAATTTTTACTGACACTATAAATGAGTCATATAAAAGGCACACTTCTATAAAAGAAAGAATTCAACAGAAAGTTGAAGGAGGTTTGTCTGCTCCTAGAGAACTTAGTAGAGCAGTTGCTAGAGAGGCAGAAGCTTATGCCAAATTAATAACTGTCAGGCAAAATTTAAGTAAAGCAATTTCAGAATATCGAATTTATTTTCCATCTAATGATCTACCAAAAAAACTCCCACCTGAAAATTTGAATTTACAATTTAGATCTCTAGAAGAATCAAGAGAACTAATGATGTCAAATAATCCTAATATTCTTAGAGCATTAAGTTCTTTAGAGGCATCTCTCTTTAATGCTCAAAAGGTTCAGGGTGAGTCCCTTCCTAGACTGGATCTAGAGGTCCGTGGCAGTCAATACAATCTCTCAGAGCAATCTGATGAATATGATGTTTATTCTGGATTAAATCTTTCATATGATCTTTATACAGGTGGAAGGAATAGAGCATTAAAAGAGCAGGCTAGAGCTGAATCAAGTGCTTACATGAATAACAAAGATGCAATTATTCGACAAATTGAGGCAGAAATGAGTAATTCTCTTCAAAATATCAAACTCATTCCAAATAATATAGAAGCCTATCAAAATGCTTATAAAGCAAACAAGCAATCTCAATATTATGCGAGTGAACAATTTCAAACATCCAATGTAATTTTGTTAGATCTTCTACAAACTGAAAGAGATTTTTTAGAATCTTCTCAAGCACTTCTTGAGGCTATTAGATCATCTCAAATTGAGAGATATTCTTATATTAAGCTTACAGGAGAACTGGGATCTGAATTCGAATTAAGGGTGAATTAATGAAACTAATAGATCACTGGTTTTGGTCTGCTTTTTTAGAGAATAAACAGACTTACTACAAAGTTATGTTGGCAGCTACATTGGTAAACTTTATGTCAGTAGGAAGTTCTATTTTCATCATGGTCGTTTATGACAGAGTCCTTCCTAATTCTGCTTATGAATCTCTTTATGCTCTTACGATAGGTATGGCATTAGTTATTACTTTTGACTTTGTTTTAAAGATGCTTAAAACATATTTCATTGATTATGCAGGTGAATATGTAGATAAGAATGTTGGGGATACTATCTTTAACAGATTACTTGATGCACCTACTGCTGTTGTAACTGGACCTGTTGGAGCAACAGCTAATACCTTTAGAGAATTTGACTCTGTAAGAGATTTTTTTACTTCTGCAACTCTATCGTTAATAGTAGATATACCATTTATATTTTTATTTATTTTCGTTATTTACCTTATTGCCGGGCCTTTGGCCTATATACCCCTTGTTGCTGTTCCAGTAGTTTTGTTAATAGGGATCTTAATTCAGCCATTTCTAGCTAGAGTAAGTGAAGATTTGGGCCAACACAATCAAGAGAAGCAGTCAGTACTGGTTGAAACAATAACAGGTATTGAATCAATCAAAGTTTTAGGTGGTGGAGATCTAGTCAAAGAAAGATGGAATGATGCAGCGACCAAGCAGTCAAGTCGAAGCAGATTATCAAGGGCATTAGCACAAATTGCCGTTAACTCTGCTCAATCGGCCCAACAAATATGTCTTGTGGGAATAGTCTTTTATGGAGTTTTCCTTGTTTCAGAAGGGACGGTAAGCATGGGTGGGATGGTTGCGGCTGTTTTATTATCTTCAAGAACTCTTGCTCCTTTGGCACAAATTGCAAATTTATTTGGAAGAGCGAATAACGCAAAGACATCCTATAAAAGACTTGCTTCCTTTATGGAAGAAACACAAGAAGATGATGTATCAGAAAAAAATAAAGGTGCCATAAGAAGAGAGAAGCTTGGAAGCATAGAATTTAAAGATACAACATATAGATATCCTGAAGCAGATTTAGATACCTTAAGAAGCATTAATCTATCTGTTAATGAGGGCGAGAAGGTAGCTATACTAGGAAGAAATGGTTCTGGTAAAAGTACTTTAATGAAGCTCGCATCTGGTCTGTTTAAAGCCTCAGATGGACTCGTTATGTATGACGGTGTTGATATTAAACAACTTCATACGGATGATTTATCAAAATCTATTGGTATCGTTCTACAAGACGTTCAACTATTTTCAGGATCAATAAGAGAAAATATTACCATGGGAAGGGAAGATATTAATCAAGACGATTTGATTAATGCAGGAAAGCTCTCTGGATTAGATGATTTTGTCTCAAAAATACCTGGTGGATATGATCTGCAGCTATCAGATGGTGGTAAAGGTCTATCAGGCGGCCAAAGACAGTCTATTGCTCTCGCAAGGGCGATCGTCCATAAACCTACCCACTTTATCCTTGATGAGCCAACATCAGCCATGGACATGAATGCTGAAAACATTTTTATCAGTCAGATGGGTTCCATAATGCAAGATTCTACGATGCTGATAGTCACCCATCGAATGCCTCTTCTAAATCTTGTGGATAGAATTATAGTGATGAATGAAGGACAGATTGTTGAGGATGGTCCAAAGGAAGAGATAATTAATAAACTTAACCAACCAAGATAATGCTTAGTAAGTTAAAGACCATATTCTCTACACCTAAACCTGATTTAATTTTATATGTAATACTTTTCTTCTTTATCTCTTTCTTTATATGGGCTGCTAATGCTGAGTTAGAAGAAGTTACAAGAGGTAATGGTAAGATCATAGCTTCTAGTAAATTACAGGTAATTCAAAACTTAGAAGGTGGGATTATTAATGAAATTGCAGTAAGTACCGGAGAAAAAGTCAATAAGGGTGATTTATTAGTAAAACTTGATGAAACAAAATTTCTAGGAGATTTAAACTCATCACAACAGCAACTAAAATCCTTAGAACAATCACTCACACTCCTTGAAGAAGAAAGGCTTATATTAGAGCCATTGGTTGATAGTAATGTTGAGCCTCGAATTAACTTAATCAGACTTTTACAAAGGATTTCAACTGCAGAATCAGAATATCAGGCTACATTAGATCAAATACCAAACCTGCAAGACAAACTTAAAAGAACCAATGTAACTGCACCCATGGATGGAATAATCAATAGAATCCTAATTAATACGACTGGAGGGGTTGTCCAGCCAGCTAGTCCAATTCTTGAAATGATTCCCCTAAATGATGAACTAATTCTTGAGGTAGAAGTGTCTCCGATGGATATCGCCTATGTAATCAAAGGACAAAAGGCGATAGTTCAACTGAGTGCATTTGACTTTGCTATATATGGCAGCTTAGAGGGAGAAGTGCTGAATGTTAGTGCTGATACAGTGTCAAAGGATGACGGATCTACCTGGTATGTATGCTTAGTAAGCATTCCTTCGGATGGAATAACTAGCATGTCTAGAGAATTACAACTACTTCCTGGCATGCAGGCAACGGTGAATATTGTAAGTGGTAGTAAAACTATTCTAAAATATTTGCTCCAACCTGTTACCAATATAAAAAATAAAGCATTCAGAGAAAGATGATCCAGAACTTTTGGAAATATATATTAATAATTTTTTTATTTTCGTCGAATTTAAAGAGTACAGAGTACGAAATAACAATTTTAGCTACTAATATTGCCAATTTTGGAGGAATAGGAGAATGGAGCTTTTCTGCACTTTTAGAAAGTGAAGAAGAATCCATCTTATTCGATACAGGATTTGATGAAAATACTGTTCTTCATAACGCAAACCTATTAAAAAAAGATCTGAGTAAAGTTGAAAAAGTCATACTTAGTCATTTTCATGGAGATCATACCGGTGGATTAATCAAGCTTAGAAAAACTTATATGAACTTAAATCCTCAAGCTTTTAGTGATGTTTATGTTGCAGAAGGTTTTTTCGATCAAAGATTTGATGAGCATGGTGAACTAAGAGGGTTTATAGGTGGTTTCAATAAAGTCTCTGACTTCAAGGAAAAAGCAGAAAATTTAGGAATAAATTTTATAGTTATTGATGAAGCTTACGAATTGGCACCTAATTTAGTGCTTTCTGGTCCTGTTGAAAGAATCTTTGAAAGGGTAGTTGTTTCTCCTGGTTTTTATTTGAAAGAAAATGGTGTGTTAGTTGATGATCTATTGAAGGATGATCAGTCTTTGGGAATTAAAACTGATAAAGGTTGGTATATGATGTCAGGCTGTGGGCATGCAGGAATGATGAATACTGCTCATAAATTTCAACAAATTGAAAATAAAGATATTTATGGTGCAATAGGAGGCTTTCATCTATTCAGATCTTCAGAACTAGAAATTAGCAAAACTGCTAAATCATTGAAAAAGTTTGGTCTTAAGCAATTAGTTGGTGGACATTGCACAGGTATACATGCAGCAAGGAGAATAGCCGATATAGCTTCAATTTCTAAAGATAATTTATCTCACGGAGCTATAGGAACAGTTATTACAAAAAATCTAAAAATACTCAGGAGCTCAGTTGAATAATGATCGATAAAGATTCAATAATTTTGATTGTACAAATAATTGCCGCTTTAGGAGTAGTTGTTTCTGTCATATATTTAGGACTGCAAATAAGACAACAAAATATAATCACAAAAGCTCAATTCGGACATTCTCTAACTCAAAGACTTTACGATCGATATTTTCAATCTTCAAAAGATTCAGAGTATGCAGAATTCTTATCTACTGATTGGCATGCAGATAAATATGACCCAGTAGAAGGATGGAGAATAAGCATGGCAATTATGACTTATTTGGTTGATCTTTTTGATGTTTATGACAAGGTTCAAGATGGGCTTGTTGACAAAAGTCATTTAGAAACGAGGATGAGAACCTTAAAGCTTGGAGTTATGAAGACACCAATAGCAAGGGGCGTGTGGCAACAATGGAAAGGTAACAGATCGAAAGCATTCATTGATTGGTTTGAAAGTGAAATTTATGCAGATTCAAAAGCTAATATTGATGAAAATTTATTTAAAGAATCGGCAAATAATATGAATGTTACTCGTGATTAATGATTAATAAGAAACAAGGATAAAAATATGACTAAATATTTATGCAATATTGTAATTTTTTTAACACTTTTTAGCTGTGGAAACTCTAATGATAAAAATATTGAATTATTCGTTTCAGGTGCACAAATAGCTGGAGTTAATGGTATGCATTTTGGACCTGATGGCCTTCTCTATGCTGCCTCTGTAATCGGTTCAGATATTTCTCTCGTTGATACAGAAACTAAAAAAATTATAAGAAGATACGATCTTTCCGATGGAGTCATTGGACCGGATGATGTTGCGTTTAATTCTAAAGGTGAATTTTATTGGACATCGATACTTACAGGAGAAGTAGCTGGTTTTGATGAAAATGGATTAAAAGTTATAGCAGGTAATCCTGGACCTGGCGTTAACCCAATTACATTTTCTGATGATGATAGATTGTTTGTTGCGCAATGTTTCTTCGACAATGGTTTATTTGAGATGGATCCCTCGGGACAAACCGCTCCTAGAGTTATTAAAGAAGAGATTGGAGAATTTTGTGGTCTAAATGGTATGGATTGGGGTCCTGATGGAAGACTTTATGGACCTAGATGGTTCAATAATGAAATAGTCAGTGTAAACGTAGATACAGCCGAGATCAGAAAGGAAGTAGAGGGGTTAAATGTCCCTGCTGCAGTTAACTTTAACTCTAAAGGTGAGCTCTTTATTTTGGATACTGGTGATGGAAAAGTCATAAAAGTTGTCGATGGCATCAAATCTGATTATGCACTTGTTGAACTCGGCCTAGATAATCTAGCCATTGATTCCAATGATGACGTATTTGTATCAAGTTACTCTGAAGGAAGTATTTTAAAAGTGTCTCCTGATGGCATTGAAGAAGTTTTACCTGGTGGCATTTCACATGCAGGTGGCATTGCTATTTTGGGTAATGATCTTATTGTTGCTGACATACAATCTGTAAAAGCATACAACTTAATAGATGGCTCTGAATCATGGAATTATAAAAATGTATTTAGAATTTCTCCTCATGGTGCAAATACATCAGTCTCAACTTTCGATGATTATGTAATATTATCTAGCTGGTTAGATAACCACGTAAAAATTATGAGACCAGATACCGGTGAAATTTTAGAAAGTCTTGATGGTCTAAATATACCGGTTTCAGCAACTAAATATGGAGACCGAGTAGCAGTAGCTTTACAGGGTAATAAATCAATTACTTTATTTAATGTCCAAAATGGAGAAGGGGAGATCTTAGCAGACGGATTCGTGGCCCCCACTCATGTAATAAACTATGAAGAAGACTTACTTGTTTCGGATAGATCAAAGGGGCAGATAATACGTGTTAATGGAGAAGGGGCTCAAGAGGTAATAGTTGATGGTCTAGATTCTCCTGAAGGAATTGCAATAAAAGATAATTCCATCTATATTTTTGAAGGCAATACCGGTCAAATAAAACAATTTACTGAGGGCAGGATTAAAGTCATAGCTGAAGTCATGCCGGGAAGTCCTGTTCAATCAGAACTCCAACCTCCTTCAATGGTATTCAATGGCTTAGCCATTAAGGATAACTATCTATATATATCTGGTGAACTAGAGAGGTCCTTATTCCGTCTGGCTCTTTAGAAATTGCACAAATAAGTAACATAAAAATTTGTGACAAAATTATCAAAATAAATTATCTTATAACTAAGGAGAATTATATGAAAACAATTAAAAATATAACGATAGCGGTACTATTAAGCTTTTCTACTTTCACTTTTTCAGATGTTGTCGAAGTGTTCACATGGAAAGCTAATCCAGGTAAAGACGCTGAGTTAATTCAAGCATTTAGAGAGGCCGCTGAAATTCATGAAAAAGAAGGAGCGGTTGTTGCGATTGAGGCAATGAATGTGGGTGAGACTCAAGGAACCTATCAGTATGTATTAAGATGGGATAATGCAATTGAATGGGGTAAATCTAAAGATAAGATAAATACATCGCCAGAATGGGTAGCTTTTGGTCAAAAATATGCTCCAGGTTCACTTGGCGAAATGGTTTCAAGTCTTTCCGGAGGGAACTTAGATACTTCAGTCAAAGCTTCTGATTTTTCAGACCCATTTGTTTATTCTGTAAATGTATGGGATCCATCACCTGGTAAAACTCAAGAACTAATTTCTAATTTCATGATGGCAAAGTCCATAATAGAAGAAACTGGTGCTAGAGTTGAAATTTATTCTGAGGGTACAGGCGGTACTGGTAAATTCCATTATGTTTTACTTTATGAAAATTGGACCAAAATGGGTGAAAGCTTTGCAGCATTAGGATCGAGTGAAGAATGGGCTGCTTTTCAAGCGTCTACTGCTCAAGGAAATAGTGGAACTCTTGTTGGGTCTCACTCTGGACAGGTTATAAATTAAGGATAAATATATGAATTATACAAAGAAAATATTACTCAGCTTTTCTTTCATCTTTTCACTTAGTGCCTATTCTGAAATCGCGGAAGTTTATAGCTGGAAGGCAGATCCTGGTGAAGGAGCCAGCATGATTGAAACTATGGTTGAAGCTGCATCAATCCAAAGAGAAATGGGCGCACATGTAACAATCAATCAATTGGATGTTGGTTCCCAGAATCAAATAGATTATGTCATTCGTTTTGATTCAACTGCAGAATGGGGTTCATACAGGGACTCTTTACAAGCCAGTGAAAAATGGAATGAATTTTGGAACAGAGTAGGTGAAGATCCAAATGGTGAACTTGAATTAAGTTTTGCTGCAATTAATCTAGATGCTAATGAAAAAGCTTCTAGCTTTCCTAACTCTGGAGTCTACGGCGTTTGGGTCTGGGATGTCGCTGCTGGTAAATTACCTGAAGTTTTAGAAAATTTTGCTCAAGCAAAAGTAATTCATGAAAAACTTGGTGCCAGAATTGAATATTATTCTGAAGGTTTAGGATTGCCAAATACTCTACATTATGTAGCTCTTTTTGATGATTGGTCACAAATGGCTGACTTTTTAAGTAAAGCAGCAACAGATCAAGAATTATTAAGCTTCCAAGCTGGAGTTAGTCCAGACTCAGCAACACTTGCTAGACAAATAACTGGAAGAACACTTCCTTTATAGGAAGGGTTAATAGATAAAAAAGGTTCCTTTCGGAGCCTTTTTTTTATACTTTGCTTTTCAGTAAACTCTTTTAAGCTCAGCGACATTTGTTGTAGGAGATCCATCTAACATAACGGTATTTTGAAAAGTTATAGAATCATTATTATTCATAACCCATTTCATATTTGTTACAAAGCTTTCGTGATCTGCATGAAGGTCTGCTTTAGATTTATCTAATTTAAACGTCATAGTATCTGGAGATAGACTTTCAACTTCAAAAACAGGCTCTGTTCCTAGGCCACAATAGTGTCTTATAACAAGCTCTCCATCGTCATCGCTGTATGTTGTAAGCATTTGGACTCCGTCTTCAAGAAGAGTCTCAGTTATAGTATTGCCTCCCGAGGTAAGAGCAAATTCATAGGAAACATCTATCACAGCCCCATTTAGTCCTTGAACCATTGTTCCCTTCCATTTACCCAATTTTTTCTTTACTTGCTCAAAAGCTTCACTTTTTTTATCGGATGCCATTTCTACATCACCAATCTTTACTGCATCGTCAGCAAAAAGAGAGAAAGAATATAAAAGAGTGATAAGCAAAGAAATTGTTTTCATTTTATTTTTCATTTGTTTCCTCATTAATTAAAACCTACCTATAATTTATAACATCTTCCAATAATTGCAATAAAACTTACATTCTTTATTATTAGTTAAAAGCTATAAAAAGCAGGGGAGATAAATGAGTAAAAGTATACCTATTAATAATATCCATCACGTAGCCTTCAGATGCAGAGATGCTGAGCAAACAAGATGGTTCTACGAAGATGTTTTAGGTCTTAAATTAGCTGCAGCTATGTCATTTGATAATTTATCTGGAACCGATAAAAAAATTGAGTATATGCATATTTTCTTTGAGATGGTAGATGGTAATTACATCGCATTCTTTGATGACCCTTACAATGCCCCAGAAGATTTTTTTGTAGATATGAATGGTTTTGATAGTCATGTAGCAGTAGAAGTTAAGTCTATGGAGCATTTAAAGGCGATTGAATCAAAGTTAGATTCTATAGGCTGGGATTCTTTTACAATTAACCATGAATTTGTTACTTCACTCTATATATTCGATCCCAATGGAATTCAACTTGAATTTACAACTAGAGCCTCCGACCATGAGAAGATTATGGCAGAAGATGCAGCCAAGGCTCATCAAGAAATAAAAGCCTGGACAAGTAGAACCAGAGAAATGAAGGTAAAGAAATTTGGTGAAGAGTCTTTAACTAAGAAATGACTGATAAAAATTTCAAGTATAAAAGAATTCCAATAATAATTACCTTTCAAGAGGTCTCTCAATACAAAGATACTTATGCAGGCGAAATAGGAACTATTGCTCTTACAGCTCATCTATTGAAGCCAGAAAATTCTAGAGGTAAGACTGCCGTAGTGTTTATGCATCCTACAGGTGGAGGCAGTTATTTGCCGATGCTCAATTCATTGGCACGCCATGGTATAGACACAGTTTGGTGCGATAGCAGATATAGAGGTACTGACTCAGCATTAATTATGGAAAAGGTTTTAATCGATCTAGGAAACTGCATAAAGCATCTTAAAGATGTTTATGGTTATGAAAAAATCATATTGGGTGGATGGAGTGGGGGAGGTTCATTGTCGTTGTTCTATCAGTCTCAAGCAGAAAAACCGAGTATAACAGAAACCCCTGCAGGAGATTTAATTGATATAGTGTCTGAAAAATTCATTCCTGCGGATGCTGTTATGCTAATCGCTGCTCACGAATCTAGACATAGAACATTTACAGAGTGGTTAGATGGATCAGTTATTGATGAAAATAATCCTGAACTAAGACAGATAGATTTAGACATTTACGATGCAAATAATCCCAATCAACCTCAATATACTGGTAATTTCATAGAGATTTATAGAGATGCTCAGATATCTAGGAACCGAAAGATAACTAATTGGGTACTAGATAAATTACATGAGTTCAAGAAAAAGGGATATGAAAATAGAGAATATGGATTTGTAGTTCACAGAACTATGGCAGATCCAAAATGGTTAGATCCCTCAATTGATCCTAACGGCAGAAAGCCTAACTGGTGTTTTCTGGGAGAACCTGAAGTGGTAAATAATAGTCCTATTGGTTTGGCAAGATATTGTTCCCTAAGGAGCTGGTTGTCTCAATGGAGTTATGACTATGCAAGAGGTGATGGTCTAAGTTGTGCTAAAGAAATAACCGTTCCATGCCTTGTGATAGGTAATACTGATGATGACGGAATAACTCCTACACATACAAACAATCTATTCGAGGCAATCGGCCACTCCAATAAACGATTAGATTGGATACAAGGTGCTAATCATTATTACTTTGGTCAACCTGAAAAATCGAACGAATCTGCACAAACTTGTAAAACATGGCTTGATGAACAAAGACTAATTTAATGGACTTAATTACTATCAATGAAGTGGGTCCAAGAGATGGCTTGCAAAATATCAAGAAAATTTTGACGGTAGGAGAGAGATTTCAGCTAATAAGATCTCTAGAAGAAACAGGAATTAAATTAATTGAAATTGGGAGTTTTGTTAGTAAAAATGCTGTCCCTGCAATGCAGAATACCGGCGAATTAATTAATAAACTCAGTAATATAAATAACTATTCAGTACTGATTCCTAATAAAAAAGGATTTA
This sequence comes from uncultured SAR86 cluster bacterium, assembly GCA_902606175.1. Taxonomy (GTDB): domain Bacteria; phylum Pseudomonadota; class Gammaproteobacteria; order Magnimaribacterales; family Magnimaribacteraceae; genus Magnimaribacter. Next base: position 28,219 of record CACLEZ010000004.1, read on the forward strand.
TAGAGGCCAAGAATTTTGGTGTGAAAGAGATCTGTACTGTTTTATGTGTTACTGACAGTATGAATCTTAAAAATATTAATCAGCCTGTGAATCAAACTATAAAGAATTTAAAGGATATATTTAGAGAATCACACGAAAGTAATATATATTCTAAATGTTACGTTTCAGTCGCTTTTCATTGTCCATATGAAGGAAGAGTTGATGCCTCGTACGTAGAAGAAATAGTTGGAATTCTATTAGATTATCAAGTCAAGGAAATAGTAATTGCAGATACGATTGGTGCTGCTAATCCTAAAGAGGTAAGTTCTTTGCTATCGGCGCTTACTAATATCTATAAAGATGCTAAGTTTTCTTGTCATTTTCATGATACGAATGCATTAGGGCTAGCAAATGTTTTTGCAAGTATAGAGTCAGGAATAAATAAATTTGATTCTTGTATTGGTGGTTTAGGTGGATGTCCCTTTGCTCCAAATTCTTCTGGCAATCTAGCCACTGAAGATCTTGTTGGAATGTTGGAAATGATGAATATAAATACTGGTGTTAATCTAGATAAATTATTATCTGCAAGAGAAGTAGCAGTAAATCTAACTGGCTTATCCCTTAAAGGGCGAATGTTTTAGTCTTACCTTTTTCGTGTTATTTCATTGTTTTAATATTAAAGCCTAAAGAAAAAGTAAAATCCTAGATATAGGTGACGTAGATCTCTAAAACACTATATTAAGTTATTATATGTTCGTATAATATATATTATGTTAAATTAAATATTTATCCACAGATTTATTAAAAGGTTTTATCACGAGTAAGGTTTATTATGCTCTACCCTAAAGACGTCTGGTTCTAGTCCTTCATAATGTAGAGATTTAACAGTAGAAACATATTTGAATTGGACCTCTACATCTAATTCTGTAATGTTCAATGAAACGTATCCTTGATTTCTGCCGTTCACCCATAATAAATCCTTATTATCCTTTATAAATTCATCCTCAATGATTCTAGTTTTATCTTTAAAGGTATCACCAAAACTTGGCGATGAAATTGCGGGCGCACCTATCTCTATCCCAACAAATTCATTATTTTCATCATATAAATTTGAAAACCAAGAATTATGAGAATCGCCTGCTAATATCAAGTTAGATTGAGAATTTGATATAGTTTTGTAGAACTCTTCCCTTTCTCTTGGATATCCATCCCACTGGTCAGTATTAAAAGGCAGTTCTTCTCCTGCTAATTCGCTTGTGTAATAAGAACTATCATTTGAGATTTCTTCATTTTTAAATATTTTAGGTAAATATTTTGGTCCAATTAGAAGTTGTTGTCCGAATATTGACCATTTATATTTCATATCAACTTTGTCTTTTACCCATTTTAACTGCTCCTTGCCAAGCAAAGGTCTAGGCTTTAGAAGATCTTTTTTAAACTCCTCTTTATTTAATTTATTATCATTAAAATATTTTCCAATCTCTAATTGCTTTTCTCTTCCATAAAGCCTCGTATCTAACATCATTAGATTTATTAAATTTCCTACTGTAAAACTACGCCATATTTTTTCTCTTTCCTTAACTTCACGTATAGGCATCCATTCATAATATGCACGTATTGCATTATTTTTTCTGTCATAAAATGAGCCTTCATCCTGCGAATGGTTTTGTGCTCCTAACTTCCATGTATCATTAGTTATCTCATGATCGTCCCATACAACAATCATGGGTTTTGATTTATGTAGAAGTTGAAGATCCTTATCGCTTCTGTAGGTAGCATATCTTTTGCGATAATCATCCAATGATATGATTTCATTTGATGGATTAACTTCTCTTCCCATTCTCTTGGCATCAGACGATGCATAGCCCTCTCTACTATATTCATATATGTAATCACCTAAATGTAATACTAAATCTACATCTGCATCTCTTGCCATTTCTTTATATGCATTGAAATATCCTGATGGATAATTAGAACAACTGCAAAAAGCTATATTAAATTTATTTGGGTTTTTTACTGGTAACGTAAAAGTTGTACCTATTTCTGAATAAACTCCACCTGATTCAAATCTATAAAATATTTTTTTTGCATTGTGTTCAATTGGAATCTGAGCATCTACCTTTACTATGAAATTATTTTCTTTTTCTGAGATATATGACCCATTGACGATTGTATTTAAGAAATCTTTATCAGATGAGACTTCCCAATTTACCTCTTGATTTGAGGATCTAGGAGTAGTTAATTTTGTCCATAAAATCACATGTGTGTTAGTAGGATCACCACTGGCAACTCCGTAATCGAATGATATTGGTTCCTTTTTTTTTGAAGGAAATATCTTGAAAGAAAAAGAAGCAATTGTCAGTACTAGAGCTTTAAAGAATAATCTTCTGTTCATATATCGAACATTACCAAATATCTATTAAATTAAAGTCACATTATTGTGTATTTTTAAGGGAAAGGAGATTAATAAACTATGGAAGAATTAATTGAAATATCTGCCCTACCCCATATTTCCTTAAACTTATTGAGAGCTTCAATAGATTCTTCTTGATTATTTAATTCATTTTCTGCGACATGTAGTCCGAAGTAAGACCATCCATTTCTAGGGTAATCTTTTAAATCTCTTTCAAAAACTAACGCTGCTTCTTCAAATGATTTATTCATTAAAAGTGCATGACCTAAAGTTTGACGGGTTGGATAATACCAAAATGGAGGTTCTGTATATGGAAGAGTATCTTGGATTATTACAGCTTCTTTAAAAGAAGCTATAGCCTCATTATATTTACTGGAGTACATATCAATCGATCCTGAAGCTAGTAAAGAGGCTATTTTCATTAATGATTTTGTTGGGTGACCTGCCATTACCATAGCGTTTACTTCTTCAGATTCAATTTCATTTAATATCATGCTTTGAAATCTATTTGCTTCAAGTGAGTTTCCATTAGCAGCATGTGCTACAGACAAAGCATAGTTGAAAATAGAATTAGAAAACTTGAAATCATCATCTGGTCTTTCATATGAAAAAACTCTATCCCATTTTGCAAATCTCACGTAAGACAATAAAGGTATTGTGTGAAAGAATTCTAAAAAAGGTATATTTCTAATTTGCTCTGGCGAAACATAATTTGATACTTTTATTGCTGATTCAATGGATAAGTCGCTCATACCTTCCATTGTTGATGCGGCCCAAAGGAAATGGACATTATGTGGATAATATAAAGCTGGATAAAAGCCTTGAGCATTACATTGAGCAATATACTCCTCATCGACTTTGGCTGCTGCTATGTTAGCTAATGATGCATCCTCATATCTCCCCACTCTCCAATAGATATGAGATGGCATATGTACTAAATGACCAGCTCCAGGAACCAAATCAGCTAACCTGTCAGCGGCTTCTTCTGCCCTACCAGGATCACTAGATGCTTCTACGGCATGTATATAAAGATGAATTGCCAAAGGATGATTTGGATCTTTATCAAGAACTGATTCAATAGTATTGATGACTTTAATTGTATCTGGTTTAGGATTGCCATCTTCTGCCCAATAGTTCCAAGGCATTGTATTCATCAAAGCCTCAGCATATAACGATGCTGCATCAGTGTCATCGGGATATTTAGAAGAAAGTTCCTCCATTGCTTTGGCATAAGCAATATCAAGTGGTACTCTTGAGGAATTTACATCTCCGTTATATCTCGATTTTAAAGTCAGAATGAAATCCTTTTCTTTCGGTGAAGCTAACTCTATTAGCGCGATGGCTTTATTCGTTCTCTCAAAAGCATCAAGCCTCTCTTGAGGACTCATTATTGCTTTGCCATCACTTGTAACATTAATATTAGGACCTAGAGCCAGAGCTTCTCCCCAGAAACAAATTGCGCAATTAGGATCCAATTTTTGAGCAGCTTTGAAGCTTCGAATAGATTCGGCATGATTGAAAGCAAACGCCATAATGAGACCCTGATTGAAATAATCTTGCACGCCTTCAACTTTAGAAGAAATGGTAAAAGAATGAGACCCCAGTCCATTTAATAATGGAGCACCAGCTTTTTCTATTAGATCATCTCTATCAATCGAAGAATCTTGAGCACATGAATAAATAACGAATAGAAAAGGTAAAAGTAATTTTAATTTCATAAACTTAATATAACAAACTGATCTATACATTCAAGATGAGTCATTGAGCTTCTAAACTCTGTAGTACAATCTCTCCTATGAAACCATTGAATGGGGTAAAAGTAATCGACCTAACGCATATGTTGGCTGGACCTTATGCAGGAATGGTTTTGGCTGATTTAGGAGCGGAAGTTGTGAAAGTTGAGCCCTTAGGAAGTGGAGAAATGACGAGAGGATTATTAAAAAATGATCCAGATTATTCATTCAAAAACTTTGGAGCCTATTTTTTAACTTTAAATCGAAATAAGAAAAGCGTGTCCATTGATCTTAAAAATAAAAAAGGACTGGAGGTTTTTTACGATCTTGTTAGATCTGCGGATATAGTCCTCAATAATTTTAGTGCTGGAGTTGTGCGTAAATTAAAAATTGATTTTGAAAATTTATCTGCAATAAACCCAAAAATAATTACTTGTTCCATTACCGGCTTTGGTGAAACTGGTCCTCACTCTACTCGACCTGCATATGATCAAATTGTTCAAGCCTATAGTGGTGGTATGTCGATTACAGGAAAAGATGCCAAGTCACCTACCAGAGCTGGAATACCAATTGGAGATTTAGGATCTGGACTATATAGTGTTATTGGAATCCTCTCTGCTTTATATTCAAGAGAAAAAACACAAAAAGGACAACATATAGATTTGTCTTTACTTGATGTTCAAATATCACTACTCACTTACATGGCTACCATGCAAACCTTATCGGGAATAGATCCTGAACCAATTGGAAATGCCCACTTTGTTCATGTGCCTTACAACAGTTTTACAACCAGTGATGGTTTTGTTGTGATAGCGGTCATAACAGATGAATTCTGGAAGTCTCTAAAGTCAGTAGTAAATGTTGATTCTCTCGATGATCCAAAATTTGATTCTTCTATCGACAGGCTTAAGAATCAAAGCTTTATAGAAAATGAACTTAATAAAACTCTTTCTACTCAAACATCAGATCATTGGATTGAGAAGTTGAATAAAGCGAAAGTACCTTGTGGACCGATTAATAAATTCAGCGATGCGTTAAATGATGAGCAAGTAAAACATAGAAATATGATAGTTGAGGTTGAACATCCTGATGGCGGTTTCGTAAAAATGCCCGGAAACCCGGTAAAGATGTCTTATACGAACGAGGAGTCCTACTCTTCCCCTCCACACTTAGGGACTAACACAAGAGAAATATTAAAGAATTGGTCAAAATATGGAGAGGATAAAATTAAAGACCTCGAAAAAGAAAATATAATTCAATCAATAGACTAATATATACCTATCTAGAACATATGCAGCTAAAGCTATAAAAATGGTAATTAATGCCAAACAAAGTAATAGTGTCTTAAATTTAAATTCTTTTTCTTTCATCTTTTGCTTTAGTAATTAAGCTATCTGTTAGAAAATGTATTATATATGGCAAAACAAGATTTAATAGAAATGGATGGAGAAGTTATAGAAACTCTCCCAAATACTACCTTTAGAGTTAAATTAGATAATGATCATGTCGTGACTGCTCACATTTCTGGAAAAATGCGTAAACACTATATTCGAATTCTTACAGGTGATAAGGTAAAAGTGGAAATAACTCCTTATGATCTATCTAAAGGAAGAATTATTTTTAGAGAAAGATAAATTATTTATTTATTTCTTCTATCAGGGAAATTAAAAAATTTAGTCTATGTAATCCAGAGTATCTATCCAGAGCGGCTACATCTCTTGCACTGTGCATTGCTATAACAGTTTTTGAATCTGGATCTACCCAAATAAATTGTCCAAATATACCATCGGCATAAAAAGCTTTATATCCTGGGCCGGCTAACCACCACTGATATCCATAGTAACTAAAACCTGGAGATGGGTTTGTAGACTGAATCATCCAATCATTAGGTAATGTATTTCTGCCATCAGAAAGGTTACCATTTCTTAATGCAAATATTCCTATACGGGCATAATCTCTTAGTGTTGCATTAATACAACAGCCTCCAAGCTCTTGGGAATAATCACTATCTAACGCCCAATAAGCATCAAACTCCATTCCAAAAGGCTGCCATATTTTCTTTTCTAAATAAGTAGAAAGATTTTGTCCAGTTGCTGCTCTTACAATTCCTCCTATGACATTAGATTCAGCAGTGTTGTAGTTAAATTTAGTACCAGGTTTGTTTGATACTTCAAGTTTATTAAGATAGCCATAAAGCTTGGTATCATTAAATGCAGAGGCTATATTTACATCTGAATTAGCATCAGCATAATCTTCATTCCAATCTATACCTGAAGACATTTGTAATACATCTTCTATTGATACGTTCGAATAATTTCCTTGATTTAAATCAGTCACATAAGTGGATATCGGATCATTTACTGATTTGATAAAACCATCTTTAATTGCCGCACCGATCAGCATAGATGTAACAGATTTAGTTACTGAAAAGGACATCCATTTTGTGCTTTCATCATTACCAAAATTATAATTTTCATAAAGGATTTTATCGTCCTTCACTACAATTAGGCCGGCTACCTTAAATGTATTTATATAATCATTTATAGTAAATTTCTTACCCCCATATCTATAGGTTAAAGAATCGAGATTTATTAGTTGGTAAGCAAGAGGATAAGGGTCAGAACTTTTGTTTATAAGTCTTGTTGGAAGAATGTGTTGTATATTCTTGAATCCAAGAAGCTTTTCTTCCGTATTCCAAAATAGGATTGTCTTTGGGGCTTCATCACTGCTCAACTCATTTTCAGATCCAAAGGAAAGAAATGAAAGACAAATTAAATGTGCAGCTAAGATAAACCTCATCAAGAAACTTTTTCTTTTTTCTTTGAGGTTTCTTTAAAATCTACTTTTATTTCATTATCTTCCAGAGAAACGTAGGCAATACCACCAGATTTTGATAATTTGCCAAATAGAATCTCTTCAGCCAGGACTGTCTTTATGCTGTCTTGTATAAGTCTCTGCATCGGTCTGGCACCCATATTTTTATCATATCCGTTCTCTAGTAACCAATCCCTGACTTCGTCAGAGACTTCGAGTTGCACTTTCTGAACCTCTAATTGAACTTGAAGTTCAACTAAAAATTTATCTACTACCGTACGAATAACTTCTGTAGGTAAGGGATTAAATTGTATGATTCCATCAAGCCTATTTCTAAACTCAGGAGAAAAGGTCTTCTTAATCATTTCTGTAGCATCACTTGTATGATCTTGTGACTGAAAACCCATACTAGCTCTGCTCATATCTTGAGCACCTGTATTTGTTGTCATTATCACAATAGTATTTCTAAAATCAGCCTTTCTACCGTTATTGTCTGTAAGAGTTCCATGATCCATTACTTGAAGTAGAATATTGAAAACCTCTGGGTGTGCTTTCTCTATTTCATCTAATAGTATTACTGAATGCGGGTGTTTATTCACTGACTCAGTAAGCAAACCACCTTGATCATAGCCGACATAACCAGGAGGAGCTCCAATCAATCTTGAGACTGTATGCCTTTCCATATACTCGGACATATCAAATCTTACAAATTCAATACCCATTATTTTAGCAAGTTGCTTACTAACTTCTGTTTTACCGACCCCAGTAGGGCCAGAAAATAAAAACGATCCAACGGGCTTTTCATCAACCCTCAGTCCCGCTCTAGCAAGTTTTATTGCAGAAGAGAGACTCTCTACAGCTATATCCTGACCAAATATGACTCGTTTGAGATTTTCTTCTAATTTTTCTAAAGATTTTTTATCGGATGTGGATACTGTTTTTTCCGGTATTCTTGCTATGGAGGCTACGATCTTTTCAATGTCTAGTTCGTTAATAGTTTTTTTTCTTTTGGAAATCGGAACTAATTTCTGTCTAGCACCAGCTTCATCGACTACATCGATTGCCTTATCAGGAAGAAATCTATCATTGATATGTTTTGAAGCCAGAGAAGCAGCTGCTCTCAATGAACCTTCTGTATATTTAATTTCGTGATGTTCTTCAAAGCGATCTTTAAGCCCTTTTAAAATATTGAAAGTCTCATCAATACTAGGTTCACTCACTTCTACCTTTTGAAACCTTCTCGATAAAGCTCTATCTTTCTCAAAAATTCCTCTAAATTCTTTGTATGTAGTTGATCCAACAAATTGAAGTCCGCGTTTTGCTAATGCAGGTTTAAGTAGATTGGAGGCATCCATTACACCGCCAGAAGTAGCTCCAGCACCAATGATGGTATGAATCTCATCAATAAATAATATTGCAGAACTATCGTCTTCCAGCTCTTTTAAGACTGCTTTTAATCTTTCTTCAAAATCTCCACGATATTTTGTACCTGCAAGTAGCGCACCCATGTCTAATGAATAGATAACACTATCTTTAATCAAATCTGGAACTTTATTTTCTGTAATTAATTTAGCTAATCCTTCAGCAATTGCTGTTTTACCGACTCCTGATTCACCTACTAGTAAGGGATTATTTTTACTTCTACGCGCTAATATTTGTACAACTCTCTCTACTTCAGAGGTTCTACCTATTAAAGGATCTATTCTCCCTTCTAATGCTTCTTTATTTAAGTTAGTGGTAAATTGTTCAAGGGCATTATTGGATTCGGGTTCATTGGATTCACCGGCTTCTATATTATCAGGATCAGTATTTTCGCTTCTTCCGTGACTTAAATACGATACGGCATCTAGTCGAGTTAAACCTAATTGCTCTAAAAGGAAGACGCTTTGTGATTCTTTTTCGCTGAAGATAGCGACTAGTATATTGCTGCCTTTAACTTCGTCCTTACCTGAGGACTGAACATGAAAAACGGCTCTTTGTATAACTCTTTGAAAGCCTAAGGTTGGCTGAATATCAATTTCAGTTTCATTTGATATCTTAGGTGTTGTTGAACCTATAAATTCTTGGAGATCTACGCGTAGTTGTTCAATATTTACTTTGTTAGAAGTTAATAGTGCAACAGCATCAGAATTTTCTAGAAGCGAAAGCAAAAGATGCTCAACAGTAACAAATTCGTGTTTTTGATCTTGTGCTAGTTTAAAAGCATTATTTAAATTTTGTTCTAATTCTTGATTAATCATCTTCGTCAACTTCCTCTATATCGCTTAAAAGGGGGTGACCATTTTCTTTTGCGAAATTATTTACTTGAGCGCTCTTAGTTTCTGCTACCTCTTTAGTAAAGATACCACAAACTCCCTTGCCATGTGTATGAACTGCCAACATTATTTGCTGAGCCTTGTCACCGTCAAAACCAAAAAATATTTGCAACACATAGACCACAAATTCCATAGGAGTGTAATCATCATTGAGGAGGATAACTCTATAAAGAGAAGGTTTCTTAACTTTAGGTTTTTCTAAAGTTGCAACTGAAGAAGTATCTTGATTTTTGTCTTCGTGATTTTTATTATTTTTTACTAAAAGCATTAATCCATATTTGAAATTATTGCCTCTCCAAATTCAGAACATTTTAATAGGCTCGCCCCACTCATAAGCCTTTCGAAATCATAAGTCACAGTTTTTTGACTAATCGTTCTAGCTAAGCCTTCAATTATTAAATCTGCAGCTTCCATCCAACCCATATATCTCAACATCATTTCAGCAGAGAGAATTAATGAGCCAGGGTTAACTTTATCTAAACCAGCATATTTAGGAGCAGTCCCATGAGTAGCCTCGAACAATGCAATTTTGTCACCTAAGTTTGCACCTGGAGCTATTCCTATCCCCCCTACTTCGGCTGCTAAAGCATCAGAAATATAGTCGCCATTTAAATTTAAAGTAGCTATAACACTATACTCATCTGGTCTTGTGAGTATCTGCTGAAGAAATGCATCAGCTATTACATCTTTTATGACTATTTCCCTCCCTGTAATTGGGTTAGTCAATGTATGCCATGGTCCTCCATCTAATTCTTTGGCACCATACTTTGAGACTGAAAATTGGTAACCCCAATCTTTGAAAGAGCCTTCAGTAAATTTCATGATGTTACCTTTATGAACCAAGGTGACGGAATCTCTATCATTATTAATAGCATACTGAATGGCTTTATCTACTAATCTTTCTGTACCCTGCTTAGAAACTGGTTTGACACCAATTCCACAATTTTCCATAAATCGTATTTTTGTTACACCCATTTCTTCAGTAAAAAACTTTATTACTTTTTCAGCTTCTTCAGTTCCTGCTTCCCATTCAATACCTGCATAAATATCTTCAGAATTTTCTCTAAAAATTACCATATCTGTTTTCTCAGGAGAAACTACTGGGCTAGGTACTCCATTAAAATATCTAACTGGTCTCTGACATACGTAAAGATCTAATTCTTGTCTCAAAGCAACGTTTAAAGATCTAATTCCGCCCCCAACTGGAGTGGTTAATGGGCCCTTAATTCCTACAAGATAAATTTCTAAAGCTCTGAGTGTTTCTGGTGGAAGCCAATTGTCTTCTCCATAAACGACTGTAGACTTCTCGCCGCAGTATATTTCCATCCATTCAATTTTCCTCTTACCACCATAAGATTTCTCTACTGCACTATCTACAACACTAATCATAGCAGGTGTAATATCGGAACCTATGCCATCTCCTTCGATGAACGGAATTATAGGATTGTCAGGCACTATTAGTTTTCCTGATGAATCCATTGATATTTTAGAACCAGCTTTAGGTTCTTTTATGTGCTCAAATTCCATGATTGCTCTGTATAATTAAATTGGTGGTGCATTATATATTATTTAGGTAAATAGGTTAATTGGGCTAAATGAGTAAAGGAAAAGTACTAGTTGGATTATCTGGAGGTGTCGATTCCTCTGTTACAGCTTTATTGTTAAAAGAACAAGGCTATGAAGTACATGCTCTTTTTATGAAAAATTGGGATGATGATGATGGATCTCCATATTGCAGTGCAAAAGAAGATTTTATGGATGCAGTGTTTGTGTCTGATCAATTAAAAATTCCTTTAGAACAAATAAGTTTTTCAAAAGAATATAAAGAATCAGTTTTTTCTTATTTTCTATCTGAATTAGAAACTGGGAATACACCTAATCCAGATATTTTATGCAACAAAGAGATTAAATTTAAAGAATTTTATAATTACGCAATGTCTAATAATTATGACTTTATAGCTACCGGACATTATGCGATAACTGATAATCAAAGCTTATATAAAGGTATAGATAATTCGAAAGATCAATCTTATTTTTTGCACGCAATAGATAGGGAAGTTTTGCAAAAAACCATATTTCCATTGGGGGAACTTAAAAAAGAGAATGTAAGACAAATAGCAAAAGAAAATAGTCTTATAACAAGTAATAAAAAGGACAGTACAGGTATTTGTTTTATAGGTGAAAGACCTTTCCCTGAATTTGTAGGGAGCTATTTATCAGGCCAGGAAGGTAACATAATAAATGAGAATGATGATGTGATAGGAATTCATCAGGGATTAGTTTTTTATACTTTAGGGCAAAGACAAGGTTTAGGAATTGGCGGTGTTCAAGGATTACCCGATCTTCCTTGGTATGTGGCTAAGAAGAATCTCAAAACTAATGAACTCTTATGTGTCCAGGGCAATGACCATCCTCTATTATTTTCTACAGAGTTGTCTACAAAGAATCTTTTTAAGCTCGATGATTCACTGCCGATAAGCTTCGAAGGAACTGCCAAGGTAAGATACAGACAGGAAGATCAGAAATGTGAAATCAATGTTGAAGATAATACTTTGAATATAAAATTTCATAAACCACAAAGATCTGTCACTCCGGGTCAATCAGTAGTGATTTATAAAAATGATAAATGTTTAGGTGGTGGAGAGATTTGCACCATTAATTAACTCTATTTTCCTAGACCTAGTAAGCTTCTTAATCTCAATCTCCCTTTTTAGGGATCTACTTTTGTCATTAGTATATTCTTTATAAACAAGAGTAACTGGAAGTCGACTTTTAGTATATTTTGCACCTTTACCAGAGTTATGGGTATTAATTCTTTCAGAAAGACTATTGCTAATTCCAGTGTATAAACTACCGTCAGAACATTTCAAAATATACACGCACCATTTCATTCAAACAAAAGCAGATACGATCCATAGAGTTAACACAATAAAGACTACCAAAGTGCAAAGCCATGCCCTTATTCTGTCCTCTTTATCCATCAGGCCGAAGCTGAATCCAATTCATTTAATCTAGAATAAAGATTAGAAATGTTTTTATTTTCCTCATTAATCGCTTGACCCACAGAAGCACCAAAATTTAAAAAGCAATAAAGCATAATGTCAGCTAGAGTATATCTGTCACCACAAATATATTGTTTTCCTTCAAGTTGCTTATCAAGCCAGTGTAATCGTTCTTGTGCAATCATCTTTAAATCATCTGCTGCTTGAGGTATGAGATGTAATCTTTCTTTGAAGAGTTCATACCCTTCAGCAGATCTAAAGCCATTTGTTAAAGGCTCAATTATTTGTAGGTCAATTCTTCTAACCCACATTTTTGTCTCAGCTCTTTCTTCAGGTGTTTTTCCAATAAGATCACTATGGCCATTAATTTCATCTAAAAATTCACAAATTGCTGTTATTTCTGCTATGAAATCACCATTATCAAGCTCTAAAGCTGGCATTTGACCAGAGGGATTTCTTTTTAGATGTTCTTCTTGTCTATTTTCACCAGCCATTAAATCAATTTCAATTGTTTCAATATCAAGGCCAAGTTCAGCTATAAACATTCTAACTACATGTGGGTTTGGACCCATTGAATTAAATAATTTCATCTTTTCTTAAGGTTCTTTTACTACCTTACCTCCTTTCATTACAAAATCTACTGTTTCAAGAATTGATATATCCTCTAAAGGATTTCTTGAAACTCCAATTAAATCAGCATATTTATCTTTTACGATACTTCCTAAATTTTCTTTTTCATCCAATAAGTCAGCTGCATAAATAGTAGCGCTCATTATTGCTTCTTTTGCAGGCATGCCCCCTTTAACCATCAAAGAGAATTCTTTGGCATTTTCTCCATGAGGTGAAACTCCACTATCCGTTCCAAAGGCAATCTTAACGCCTGCTTGATATGCCATTGAAAAGGTAGACTGAAGCTTTGGGCCTATTTCTAATGCCTTCTTTTCAACAAAGGGAGGATAATAGCCCTCTAATAATGCTTTGTCCGAAACCCATTTCCCTGCTAAAAGAGTTGGAACATAATACACTCCATTATCCCTCATTAAAGCTGCACCTTCGTTATCCATTAATGTTCCATGTTCTATTGAATCTACTCCAGACAATACTGCTCTTTTAATTCCTTCAGCACCATGTGCATGAGCGGCTACCTTAAATCCATAATCTTTTGCAGTAGAAACGATTGCTCTCATTTCGTTTAATGTCATTTGGGGATTTTGACCATCTTTAGCATTACTCAAAACCCCTCCAGTTGCAGTAAATTTAATAAGATCTGCATTTTCTTTATAACGAAATCGCACTGACTCTATAGCTTCTTGTTCACCATTCATAACACCATCTTTAGGACCTAGATCAGAGGTTAATCTCTGATTAAGAGAGTTTGAAGAATCACCATGACCTCCTGTTGAGGATATTGTCTTACCTGAAGAAAAGATTCTAGGTCCAATTACGATTCCATTATCAACTGCATTTCTTAGTGAAATAGTAACTGTATCCGAATCTCCTAAATTTCTAACGGTTGTAAAGCCTGCAATAAGTGTACTTTCAGCATTTTTTGTAGCCCGTATAGCGTAGTCTGCAGCATTCCAAGTCACTCTTTCTAAATAAGCATTTCTAGAGCTTTCATTTGAAAGATGTACATGCATGTCAATTAGTCCAGGTAAAATATAATAACCAGTAAGGTCAATATAAATATCATCAGGTTCAGGATTAACATACCCCTCAAGAACATTTGCTACTCTATCTTCAACGATGACAATCGACATTTGCGGTTCAATAGTTCCATTTTCAGCGTTAAATAAGTAACCAGCATGGATTAGTGTCTTTGCACTTATTGTCATGCCAACGCAAAGAAAAACTAATGTTAAAAACGTTTTCACCATATCAATAGTTTGTATCTAGTTTATCTTCAAGGCAAGGATTAAAAACATTAAGTTATAATAGGTTTATGAAATCTGAAAATCTATTATCTATTTCGCCTTTGGACGGCAGATACAATAAATCTGCTTCAGATTTAAGGGCCATTACCAGTGAATTCGGGTTAATAAAGTACAGGGTAATCATCGAAATCAAGTGGTTCCTGCACCTCTCAAGCAATTCAAAGATTAAAGAACTTCCTAAATTAAATATCAAAGAAATTAAGTATCTCAATGATTTAATTAGTAATTTTGATATTACTGATGCTAAACGTGTCAAAGCTATCGAGAAAAAAACTAATCATGATGTCAAAGCAGTTGAATATTTCTTAAAAGAAAAATTTAAGAAACACAAAAAACTAGACAAATATTCTGAATTTATACATTTTGCTTGTACCTCAGAAGACATAAATAATCTCTCATACGCATTAATGATTAAAGACGCTTCAGCAGTCGTTAATATATTAATCAATAAATTAGAAAAAAAACTTAAAGCTTTGTCAAAAAGGTATTCAGGAAAATCAATGCTTTCAAGGACTCATGGTCAAAATGCCTCTCCTACTACCATGGGTAAAGAATTCTCAAATTACTTCCACAGAATTAACAAAGTTTCCAATGAAATAAAGCGACATGAAATGACAGGCAAAATTAATGGAGCAGTAGGTAACTATAATGCTCATCATGTTGCTTATCCGAATATTGATTGGGAGAAGGTTGCAAAAGATTTTGTGAAAAGTTTAAAGCTCAATTTTAATAGTCACACCACTCAAGTAGAACCTAAAGACTCTATTGCTTTGTTATTAGGCGATTACGTAAAGCTAAATAATATCCTTATAGACTTAAGTAGAGATATATGGGGATATATATCATTAGGTTACTTCAAACAAAAATTAAGAGATGGTGAAGTTGGCTCTTCAACAATGCCTCATAAGGTCAATCCTATAGATTTTGAAAATGCAGAGGGTAATTTGGGAATGGCTAATGCAAACCTAACTCATATCAGTAATACAGTTACCATATCAAGATGGCAAAGGGACCTGACAGACTCTACTGTCATGAGGAATATAGGTACATGTTTCGGATACATAAACATCGCTCTGAATTCCCTACTAAGAGGTTTAGATAAACTTGAATTAAATAAAGAAAAATTAATTGTGGACTTAAATGATTCCTGGGAAGTTCTTACTGAAGCAATCCAAACAATTATAAGAAAAAATAACATACCCAATGGTTATGAATTAATGAAGAAACTATCTAGAGGTAAAAACTTAAATAGATCTGATTTAACAAAATTTATAGAAAATATGGAAGTTCCGCAAGACGAAAAGCAACGTCTTTTAGAACTAACGCCTCACTCTTATACAGGCTATGCAGAGAAGCTTTCTAAGAGCTAAAAGTTAGTTGATTTATAGTCATATCTCGTTAAACTGACGCCTCTTTAAAAATAGATTAATTTGTTTTGCTAAAAAGTTTTAGAGAACAATAGTCAATTAAAATAACGAAAAGGGAGAAAAATGGCCTCTTACAAAGATTTAATAAAAGAACTTACCGATCTAAAAAATAAAGGTAATGCTTCCAATGTAAATATTCAACCTGAAAGTGCAGCAAGAATGAAACTTCAAAATCAGTTTCAATCAGGTCTTGATATAGCTAGGTATACAGCAGCCATAATGAGAAAAGATATGGATGAGTATGATGCTAACCCAGAAGCTTATACGCAATCATTAGGTTGTTGGCATGGATTTATTGGTCAGCAAAAACTTATTTCAATTAAAAAACATTTTGGTAGTACCGATAAAAAATATTTATATCTATCTGGATGGATGGTCGCTGCCTTAAGATCTGAGTTTGGACCCCTACCTGACCAGTCAATGCACGAAAAAACAACAGTCGCATCTTTGATAAATGAACTTTATACTTTTTTAAAACAAGCCGATGCCAGAGAGCTTGGAGACTTATTCAGACAATTGGATGAGGCAGATGAAGGCGCTAAAGCATCAATACAAGATAAAATAGATAATTTCCAAACCCACATTGTCCCAATTATTGCAGATATAGATGCTGGTTTTGGAAATGAGGAAGCAACTTATCTCATGGCAAAACAAATGATCGAAGCTGGTGCATGCTGTATTCAAATTGAAAATCAAGTTTCTGATGAAAAACAATGTGGGCACCAAGATGGCAAGGTGACCGTACCCCATTCAGATTTCTTGGCTAAAATAAATGCAGTACGTTATGCATTTTTGGAGTTAGGAGTCGATGATGGAGTAATAGTTGCTAGAACAGACTCGTTGGGGGCTGGTTTAACCAAGCAGATAGCAATCACACATGAAGTTGGAGACCTTGGAGATCAATATAATTCTTTTTTAGATTTAGAAGTAGTTTCAGAAGATCAAATGGAACATGGAGATGTTCTAATTAATTATCATGGAAAAGTCGTAAGACCTAGAAGATTGCCAAGTAATCTATATAGATTTATGGAAGGAACTGGAGAAGCACGATGCATATTAGATTCAGTTACAAGCCTTCAAAATGGTGCAGATCTTATCTGGATAGAGACAGAAAAGCCTCATATTGGTCAAATTGGTGCCATGATGGATGAAATTAGAAAAGTCGTTCCAAATGCAAAGCTTGTTTATAACAATAGCCCATCTTTCAATTGGACACTGAATTTCAGACAGCAGGTTTTTGATGCTATGGAAGAATCTGGAAAAGATACTTCTGACTATGATAGAGCGAATCTTATGGATGAAAAATATGATGCAACTGACCTTGGAATAGAAGCTGATGAAAAAATAAGAACATTTCAAGCGGATGCCGCCAAGCAAGCAGGAATATTTCATCATCTAATCACTCTTCCAACTTACCATACTGCCGCTTTATCAACAGATAATCTTGCGAAAGAATATTTTGGTGATAAGGGTATGTTAGGTTACGTAGAAGGTGTGCAAAGAAAAGAAATACGTGAAGGTATTGCATGCGTTAAGCATCAGAATATGGCCGGATCAGATATGGGAGATGATCATAAAGAGTATTTTGCCGGAGAGGCAGCTCTTAAAGCTTCTGGTGAAGATAATACCATGAATCAGTTCTAGTTAACTTCCTCAAAAAAAAGGGAGCTTAAAGCTCCCTTTTTTATTGTTCTATGCATTTTGATGGATTACCACCACACAGTTCACATTCGCGACCTGGCTCTAAATTAGATAGTCCACCACACGAACCAGCTATAGGCTTTTTACCGAAAAATAAACCTACAGACATGAGAGTTATTATCGAAAGAAGAACTAAAAAAATTAAGAAAGTTTCAAACATATTTACATTTTAACCTTTTGTAGCTCTTTAGAAAATAATAAATTAGGTTTGCTATCTTGCTCATAAATAAATAAGGCCTTAATCTCATATTTGTTGGCATAATCCATAGCAGCCTCTAATTCCATTACATTCAAAGCAGTGGCTAAAGCATCTGCGATCATGGCATTATCAGAAATTACCGAAACAGATTTCCTGGACAAATTGTTGGGCGAACCCACTATAGGATTGATCGTATGACTGTATTCTTCCTCATTAAAAATTCTTATATTCCTATAATCGCCTGAAGTAGCCATGGCAAAGGAGTCATGATTGCTAGAAATAAATGAATAAACAATTTTGTCGGGCTTTGAAGGACTTACGACTCCTATTTTCCATGGTGTCTTATCAGGTTTGTGCTTAGTGGTCCTAATCTCACCTCCGAGCTCAATAAAAATATTTTTAATGTTCAATTCACTATAGAGATGGTTATATACCTTATCAATCGCGAAACCTTTAGCAATAGATGAGAAGTCTAATGCAACATCTCTTTTTCTTTTGACAGCTGATGCCTCATCATTTATCTCTATAGAATCACAACCAACTTGGGTTTTTAGATGCTGAATATCTTTCAGTGGTGGTTTTTGATTTTTTTCAAGGGGCCCAAAACCCCAAGAATCTACCAATTTACCTATTGAAACATCATAAAGACCTTTGGATTTAATACATGTATCTACTGCATATCTTAGGACTTCAATAAAGTCATGTGAAACACTTACCCATTCATTTATATCAGAGTAATTAACTTTATTTATTAGTGAATCATTTAGATAAGTTGACATTGATAAATTTACTGAGTTAAAAGAATCATATATTGATTGCTCTAAATTATCATAATCAGAGAATACAATTACATTATAGGTAGTCCCCATAATACTACCTTCGATTCTTTGAGGTTCGTCATCGTCTAAAAAGAAACTTAGAACCAGAACTGATATTAAGATTAATGAAATCAGTATTGGAAAAGTTTTTTGGATCAAACTTTAACTGCCAAAATCATCAAATTTTATGGCCTCAGGTTCGACTCCTAGACTATCTAGCATATCGAAACATGCAGCCATCATTGGAGGAGGACCGCACATATAATACTCACAATCTTCTGGAGCAGGATGGTCTTTTAGATATTGATCATGAATCACTTGGTGGATGAAGCCTGTATGCCCTTCCCAATTGTCTTCAGGTAAAGGATCAGATAAAGCTACATGCCATTCAAAATTGTCATGCTCTTCTGCTAATTTGTCATATTCATCTGTGTAGAACATTTCTGTTAAGCTTCTAGCTCCATAAAAGAAAGTGATTTTGCGTTTAGAATCTAATCTCAGTAACTGATCAAAAATATGAGATCTCATTGGCGCCATACCTGCACCGCCTCCAATGAATACCATCTCTGCATTAGTCTCTTCAGCGAAAAATTCTCCAAAAGGTCCAAAAATAGTGAGAGTATCGCCTTCTTTTAAATTAAAGATGTAAGAACTCATTTCACCTGCAGGAAAATCTGTACCAGGAGGAGGTGAAGCAATTCTGATATTGAATTTCATTATTCCTTTTTCATTTGGATAATTAGCCATAGAGTAAGCTCTAATAACTGGCTCAAGTGTCTTAGAGGAGTTTTCCCAAACACCAAATCTATCCCAATCTCCGTGATATTCTTCTTCGATATCAAAAGACTTGTAATCCAATTCATATGGGGGAATTTCCATTTGAACATAGCCGCCAGCTTTAAAAGCAACCTCTTCTCCTTCAGGCAATTTAAGAACAAGTTCTTTAATAAAAGTCGCAACATTTTTATTAGAAACAACTTCACATTCCCATTTCCTAGCACCAAAGACTTCATCTGGCACTACTATTTCCATATCGTCTTTGACAGGAACTTGGCAAGATAGTCTCCAACCTTCCTTCTTTTCTTTGTTGGTAAAATGAGATTCTTCAGTTGGAAGAATAGATCCTCCACCACTTATAACCTTGCATTTACATTGAGCACAAGTTCCACCTCCACCACAGGCAGATGATAAGAATAAATTCTGAGCAGCCAAAGTTTGCAGTAATTTTCCTCCTGCCTCTACATCAATAGATTTAGCAGCATCGTTCATAGATATACTGATATTACCTGAAGAAACTAAAAGCTTCCTTGCGCCAAGAATTATAAAAACCATCAAATTTACTGCAATTGTGAAAACTAGGACACCTAGTACGATTTCATTTTGAATAAAGTTCATTTTATAAAGATATTCCTCCGAATGATAAAAAACCAAAACACATTAGTCCTACTGTTATGAAAGTTATACCTAGACCTTGAAGGCCCTCAGGTATATCGGCATATTTTAGCCTTTCTGTTATTCCTGCTAAAGCGACAATAGCAAGAGCCCAACCAGTTCCTGCTCCCAGTCCATATACTATGCTTTCAGTGAATTCTAGGTTTCTTTCAATAGAAAAAAGTACTCCGCCTAGAATTGCACAGTTAACTGTAATCAACGGCAAAAAAACACCAAGTGCATTATAAAGAGCTGGTATGTAACGATCTAAAAACATTTCCAGTATTTGCACTAAAGCCGCAATAATTCCTATGTAACATATGAGTCCTACGAAATGTAAATCTGAGCCAGGAAAGAGTGCATCTGCTTTTAAGAAATAATTGAAAATTAAATTATTTATTGGCACTGCAAGTCCTAATACGACAATAACAGCAATTCCTAAACCAATCGCAGGTTGGATTCTTTTAGAAATAGCAAGAAAAGTACACATGCCAAGAAAAAAGTTGATTGCTATATTCTCAATGAAGACAGCTTTAATAAAAATACTAAGATATGCTTCTAGCATTAAGCCGCCCCCTTTTCACCTTCAAGACTATTTTTAGATATCTTAAATTCTGGCTCTTCTATTTGTTCTGTCTTCCATTGTCTGAGTGCCCATATAGTAAATCCTATGATGAAAAAAGAACTTGCTGGAGTTAAGAAAAAATTATTTGCAAGATACCATCCACCATTAGTTGTTAGAGGCATTATTTCGATTCCATAGAAGGTTCCCGCACCCACGAATTCTCTGATGATAGCAATAACAATCAAGATAACGCTATAACCAAGTCCATTACCAAAACCATCAATTGCGCTCATCAATGGTCCATTCTTCATAGCAAAGGCTTCTGCTCTACCCATAACTATACAATTAGTAACAATTAAACCGACAAATACTGACAATGTCTTACTGCTCTCATAATCGAAAGCTTGCAGGACTTCATCTACAAGCATGACAAGTGTGGCTATTATAGATATCTGAACGATGATTCTAATATTTGTTGGGATATGATTTCTAATCAGAGATACAGAAAGGTTAGATAAGGTTACAACAGTTGTTAGAGCAACACACATTATTAATGTTATGTAGAGGTTACCCGTTACAGCCAGAGCAGAACAAATGCCTAAGATCTGCAATGCAATAGGATTATCATTAAAGATAGGATTGAGTAAAACTTCTTTAGCTTTAGACATCTTTAACCTCACTTTGCTTAAGTTGGTCTATTAGAGGCCCGTACCCCATATCGCCAAGCCAAAAAGAAAGTAAATTTGTAACTCCATTACTTGTAATAGTTGCTCCAGATAAGCCATCTACTTGATATTTCGCAAGAGTACTACTTTTATCAACGGAACCTTTAATTACGGAAATAAGGATATCTCCAGAATCAGAATATACTTCTTTTCCTTTCCATATAGATTTCCACTTAGGATTATCTATCTCACCACCAAGACCAGGTGTTTCTTTGTGATCAAAAAACTCTAAACCAATTATTGTTTTTAGATCTGGTTCAAGAGCCAAGTAACCTTTCATTGTTCCCCATAATCCATAACCTCTTACAGGCAAAATAACTGCGTTTAAAGAATCAACATCATAGTGAAGGTAAACTGTTTGGAAATTCTCCCGTCTTTTTAGCAGTGCGATATCATTTTCAGAGGTCAGTTCGATAGAAGTAGCTGGATCTCTAGAAAAAGCACTTTCTTCATAGTCAGTTAAACTAATTTCAGAATCAAACTCACCAGTTTCTAGATTAACTATTCGTGCTTCTATAGACTGGAAGAGTTCTGTAACGTCAGTATCTTTGTCAAGCAAACCAGCAGCAGAAAGAATCTTGCTTTGTTTATCGAGTGTTTTATTAGCCTCTTGAAGGTCTCTAAGTTCAACAGCTGAAAAAGATATTAAAGCAGAGCAAACGAGGCATAGTGAGATAGCCACAACAAGAGTCTTTCGAATTGTATCGTTATTGTTCATTAGCTTGCCCTCCTTAATCTTTGTTTGATGTTTCTTTCTTGAACAAAATGATCAATAAGTGGAGCAAATAAATTTGCAAATAAAATTGCCAGCATCATCCCTTCTGGATAAGCCGGATTAACAACCCTGATCAATACCACCATCACTCCAATTAAAATCCCATAATACCATCTACCTAAATTTGTATGAGATCCAGAAACTGGCTCGACTGCCATAAATGTAAGACCGAAAGCAAAACCTCCAATTACTAAGTGCCAGTGAAAAGGCAACGAAAACATTGGATTAGTGTCTGAACCTATTAAATTAAATAATTCTGATGTTAAGAATGTTCCTAATAAGACTCCTGCAATTATTCGCCATGAAGCAATCCTTGTATATAGTAGTATTAACAACCCTAAAAGAATAAACAAAGTCGAAGTTTCGCCTATTGAGCCTGGTATGGAACCTAAAAATGCGTCACTCCATGAATATTGAGCCTGTATTCCATTAAGACCTTCTTGAGCCCCAATTCCTAATATTGTTGGTGAGCTGTAACCGTCAGCTGCAACCCAAACAGAATCGCCAGACCAATCTACTGGGTAGGCAAAATAAAGAAACGCTCTTCCGGCTAAGGCGGGATTTAAAAAGTTTTTTCCTGTGCCTCCAAATATTTCTTTGGCAACAACGATACCAAAACTTATTCCAACGGCTACTTGCCATAGTGGAGCATCGGGAGGACAACATAATGCAAATAAAACAGTTGTTACGAAAGCACCTTCGTTAATTTCGTGCCCTCTTACAATAGCAAATACTACTTCCCATGCTATTCCTACTATAAAAGTAACAAGGTAAATAGGTATAAAATAACATGCTCCAAACCAAATGCAATCCATGATACTTTTTGGATCATAATTACAAAATATATCTATGAATAAGAAGTGCCAATCGTCTTTATCTATAGTTCCCAGTTCTTCAAAGGCAGCGAGTGACTGATATCCCAAGTTATACATACCATAGAACATAGCTGGAAATGTAGCCATCCAAACCACAACCATAACTTTTTGAAGATCTACACTATCTCTGACATGAACAGAACCAAAAGTTCTTTTATCAGAAGAATAAAAAAGATTCTCAACAACATCGTATATGGGGAAGTATTTTTCCAAAGAGCCGCCGCCAGTGAACCTAGGTTTTAAACCATCTAGAAATTTTCTTAATGGTTTCATCTATCCTTCAACCTCAATTTTAGTAAGTCCAGCTCTTAATAGAGATCCAAAATCATATTTTCCTGGGCAGATATAACTACACAAAGAAAGATCTTCTTCATCTAACTCCAATCCCCCTAAAGCTTGTAGTTTTTCTGTATCTAACAAAACAATGTTTCTAAGTAGCATTATTGGCAACATGTTGAATGGTAAAACTTCTTCGTAAGAGCCAATTGGCACTATTGGGCGGTCTGAACCATTCATCAAGGCTTTAAATTTAAAAACTTTCTTTGGGAATAAAGAAGAGAGAAATAGTGGCATCTTTGAAAATTTTCTAGGTCCAGGAGTGAGCCAGTTCATAAACTCTCTATCTTTAGAATTAGGCTCAGCTATCACTGAAATTTGATTATGGTATCTCCCCAAATAAGCATAAGGACCGATAGCTTCCCTTCCGGATATGATTGATCCTGAAATAATTCTATTTTCTCTCTGTGTCAGTTCTCCTGCAGTTATTTCATCTGTACAGGCTCCTAGTCTTGTTTTAATGTAACTCGGACTGTTAACTTGTGGCCCAGCCAAAGTAACTATTCTTTCGTTATTAATATGACCAGACTTAAATAGCCCTCCTATCGCAATAATATCTTGATAACCAATAGTCCAATTAACATTGGTTAAAGAAGCGGGAGAAATGAAGTGCATATGAGTACCTACAAGACCAGCAGGATGGGGGCCAGAGAATGTGTGTTTTTTAAGTTGGTTATCTTCTTGTATTTCAAGTAAAGAATTATTAGAAACAGAGATATGAATTGGACAATCAACCAATTGCTTTAGAACCACAAGACCAAAGTCAAAATCTTCTTTGCTCAAGTTAATAATTGTTTCAGGGTTAGGGCTTAAAGGTTGTGTATCAATAGCTGAAATGAATATGTTGGCAGGCAATGATTTTATAGTTGGGACCTTGCTGTAGGGTCTAGTTCTAAAAGATGTCCACATTCCAGACTGTATGAGCTGGTCTCTAATAGAATCTGAAGAACAGTTTGTTAAAGTATCGAGTGTAAAATTATCAAATTGAATAGAATCTTCATCTTGAGAAATTTCAATGACAATTGACTGTAAGGCCCTTCTATCTCCTCGGTTTATTGCTTCTACCTTACCTCCTGCTGGAGATGTAACAATAACTCCTGGATTTTTTTTATCTTCAAAGAGAGGTTGCCCTATTTTTACAATATCACCTTCTTCAACCAACATAGTGGGCTTCATGCCAATATAATCGCTCCCCAAAATAGCAACAGATCTACTTTTTTTGGAGTCAACTATATCTTCGGCAGGTGAGCCGTATATGGGTATATCTAAACCTTTCTTTATTCTAATCATTCCCTATTTGATGTATGGGAAAAGTACCCTAGAGCGCGGGGGTATTATAATGATCTGAGGTCTAATTTACTAGGATGTTTCACTAAAATTTGGATATCTTTGATAAGTTAATCCAACCATCTCTTTTGCCAATCCCAAAAGTTGCGCGGTATATCCATACTCATTGTCATACCAAACGTAAAGAACACATTTATCTCCATTTACGATTGTCGCAGCTGAATCAATTATGCCTGCATGCCTATCCCCTACAAAATCTGTAGAAACAACTTCTGGAGAATTTGTAAAACCTATCTGTTCTTTTAAATCTGAATGAAAAGCCTGCTGTCTAAGGAAGTTATTGAGCTCTTCTAATGAAATTTCTTTACCTAGTTGAAGATTCATTATTGCGAGAGAGACATTTGGAGTAGGAACTCTTACAGCATTTGCTGTCAATTTTCCTATGAGTTCTGGGAGTACCTGACCTACTGCTTTTCCGGCTCCAGTTTCAGTTATCACCATGTTAAGAGCTGCGCTTCTTCCTCTACGAGCTTTTTTGTGGAAATTATCTATAAGATTCTGGTCATTTGTGTAGGAATGTACGCTTTCGATATGTCCTGAGATGATATTAAACTCATCATTTAGGACCTTTAAAGTTGGAACTATAGCATTCGTTGTGCATGAAGCAGCTCCTAAGATTTCATCATTCTCTATGATTCCATTATTGATACCATGAACAATATTTTTTATACCTTCTTTTGCTGGGGCAGTAAGTAGTACCTTAGATATTCCATTGCAATTTAAATGAGTACTCAAACCCTCTTTTGTTCTCCAAACTCCAGTATTATCAATCAATAAAGCATTTGTTATGCCGTGATCGGTATAGTCAATCTTTGAAGGATCATTGGCATAAATTATTTTTACTTCATTGCCATTTATAATTAATTTGTTCTCTTCTTCTATAACACGTATTGTTCCTTTGAAGGGACCATGAACGGAATCAGTTCTCATTAGATTTGCTCTTTTAATGATGTCGTCGTCGACGGCTTTTCTAACGACTATTGCTCGCAACCTTAAATTATCTCCGCCACCAGAATCTTCAATTAACATTCTAGTTAACAGTCTTCCGATTCTTCCAAAACCATAAAGGACAACATCCTGTGCCTGTTCCAGTATCGATCCTTTAGTTCCAATTAAGTCATTGACAGATTCTTTTACGAAATCTTCGATAGAGAGGTCCTTGTCATCAAACAGGTAAGCGGCCGCAATAATTCCTATATCAACTTCAGCCGGTCCTAACTCTAGATCACTTAGAGCAACTATGACTTGATAGGTTTCAAATTCACTCATTTCATTGTTTTCAGTTTCTCTTACAAATCTATGAGCGTTCATAATTTCTGAAAC
The DNA here is from genome assembly GCA_902606175.1 of uncultured SAR86 cluster bacterium. Classification (GTDB taxonomy): domain Bacteria; phylum Pseudomonadota; class Gammaproteobacteria; order Magnimaribacterales; family Magnimaribacteraceae; genus Magnimaribacter. Next base: position 53,931 of record CACLEZ010000004.1, read on the forward strand.
AGATAAGTTCACCAGTGGTTTTCCGTATAAAAGAAGATGGACATTGTCTCTATAAATTCTTCCAATCATAGGAAGCATCTCTTCTGCTAATGCTTGTCTGTATTGAAAATCACCAAAAGGATCTTTTGGAAGCTCAGGACGAGTCCTTTGATCGGGCTGATTTTTTTTCATTTAAAGAGAGGTGTATTTTTTGAGGTGGTAGTCTGTATTACCAAAAATCGTCCCGACTGTTGTAAGCCTTTTAAAGTAATGTCCCACATTTAACTCATCAGTAACACCCATACCACCATGAAGTTGAACAGCTTGTTGACCTATAAATTTACCTGCTTTACCGACTTGATATTTTAAGCCTGATATTGCTTTTTTTGCATCAGGAGCTCCTTCTTCATGTTTCATGGTTGCCATGTAGAGGAGAGACTTACATTGTTCATACTCCATGAACATATCAACCATTCTGTGTTGTAAGACTTGGAATTTACCTATAGAAGTACCAAATTGTTCTCTAGTTTTTGTGTATTCCACTGTTGTTTTATAAAGAACTTCCATTGCACCTACGGCTTCTGCTGAGATAGCAAGAATAGCTTTATCAATTGCAGAATCTAAAATTTCAAAACCAGAATCTAAACTACCTATAATATTGTCTTTTGAAACGGAAACATTTTCTAAGGTTAGATCTGATGCTCTTCTTCCATCTACAGTTTTGTAATTTGTTTTCGCCAAACCATTAGAGTCAGTATCTACTATAAATAAAGTTATACCATTTTCGTCTAATTGAGAGCCTGAAGTTCTTGCTGAAATGATGATTTTATTAGCAGAGGGACCGTTCATGACAACTGACTTATAACCACTCAAAATATAATTTTCACCTTCAGCTTTAGCTTCTGTGACAACATCTGATAAATTGAATCTGCTTTGTGGTTCTGCATACGCCAGCGCAAGATGCATTTCTCCTGAAATTGCAGGCTCAAGAACTGATGATTTTTGTTCATCAGAACCGTGATCATCAATAAGGCTTCCGGCCATAATCATAGTTTCTAAAAACGGCTCTACTACCAGTCCTTTTCCAAAAGCCTCCATGATTAACATGGACTCAATTGCAGACCCGCCAAAACCTCCACTCTCTTCAGATACACTTATGCCTAACCAACCTAGTTCAGCGAACTTTTGCCAGTTAGCTTCACCAAATCCTAAATCAGAATTAGATAAAGATTGTCTAGTTTCCCAGTCATATTCTTTTTGAACGAACTGATCAACTTGATCTTGAATTAATGTTTGTTCTTCGTTGAAAGTAAAATCCATGGTTATAACCCCAATATAGCTTTAGAAATAACATTTCGTTGAATCTCATTACTTCCACCATAGATAGTTACTTTTCTATAGTTTAAATAATGAGGCATTACAGGCGCTGCATAATCCGGTCCAACAGTCTCATTTGAACCAATCTCGTTCTCTAAGTAAAAGGGATGGGCGTAGTAAGCTAACATTTCTACGAAAAGCTCTGAGATAGTTTGCTGTAACTCAGTTCCTTTGATTTTTAATATAGAGGATTCTGCACCAGGAGAGCCACCTTGAGACATTGCTGCAAGTGTTCGAAGCTCGGTAAATTCAGTTGCCGTAAGTTCAATTTCTGTCTCTTCAATTTTATTTCTAAACTGAACATCTTCAAGCAATGTTCCTTCGCCTAGAGGTATATCTGATGATAGATCTTTAAGTCTAGTTAGTTCTCTTTTTAAGGCTGCAATACCGGCTATTCCACTTCTTTCATGGGCTAATAGAAATTTTGCTATGTTCCATCCTTGGCCTTGCTCACCTACTAGATTTTCAGCAGGCACCTCAACGTTATCAAAGTACACCATATTAACTTCATGTGAACCATCGATGGTTATTATTGGCTTCACCTCTATTCCAGATGTTTTCATATCAATGAGCAGGAAGCTTATTCCTTCTTGCTTGATGTCAGTAGTTTCTGTTCGCACAAGGCAAAATATCCAGTCAGCATGTTGAGCCAATGTTGTCCAAGTTTTAGCTCCATTAACAATATACTTATCACCTTTCAATTCTGCTTTGGTTTTTAAGGAAGCGAGATCTGATCCTGAACCTGGTTCAGAGTAGCCTTGGCACCACCATACCTCGCTATTTAGTATAGAAGGTAGAAACTTTTCTTTCTGTTCATCGGTGCCGAATGTATAAACAACAGGCGCGCACATCCCTACACCAAATGGAATATTTGTTGGAGTATTGGCTTTTGCTAACTCTTCTTGAAGAATATATTTCTGAGTGACAGAAAGTTCTTCATGATTTGTATATTCAGTTGGCCAATTTATGGCAAACCAACCTTTTTTGTTTAGAATTTGCTGCCATCTTACAATTTCGTCTTTTTCTAGAGGAATCCTTTTATCTTGTTTCTCTTTGATATCATCCGGATATTCAGTCTCTAAAAAATTAATAACTTCTTCTCTAAAAGTGACATCTGCTTCTGAAAATTTTAAGTCCATTTTGTTCCTGTGTAATAAAAAAAAAATAATTATACACTTCCATATATAATTTTCTTTTTTTTTAGGAAAAAACCAGTAAATAAGTGGTAGAAAAGATCACATCATCTTCGGATATTTCAAATCTGGGATTAGACCTGTCTAAAAAAAATTTAGTCATAACTAAAGATTCTCAATCAGCAGTCCAATTTGCCAATGTTTTAAATCACTCTAATGCTTTTATTCTAGACAACTCTGAATTACTTCCCTATGACTTCTTCTCTATGGCACCCATAACAAGAGCAAGAAGAATATCGACTTTATCTGCTTATCTAAAAGATAAAGAAATAACATTAATATCTTCAATAGCTACATTATTATCACCGGTACCTCAACCTATTCATGTCTCCCCTCTAAATAATTTGTCAGTCGGAGATCCTTTCGATCCTGAATCAGTAATAGATGAAATAATCCTAAACGGATACACAAGAGAAGATTTTGTATCAATACCCGGTCACTATGCTTTAAGGGGATCTGTTATGGATATATTTCTTACTAGTGGGAAAGAACCTATTAGGATTGAATTCTTTAATAGTCAAATTGAGAGTCTAAGAACATTCAATCCTGAATCGCAAATTACTAATGAGAAAATTAACCATATTAATTTTTTACCCTCATATGAATATCCATTGAATAGGAATTCTGCTGAAATTTTCAAAAAAGAATGGAGAAAAAGATTTGAACTCTTTGAAGAAGATTCAGAGTTATTTACAAGGATAATGAACTTGAGACATCCAGAAGGAGCAGAAATTTACTTTCCTCTATTCTATGGTGCAAGATCGGATTTTATTCCATTTCTGCAATATGCCGATCAAATTTATATACAAGATAATGTTAACGACAAAGCTCATGACTTTGAAGAACTAGTAAATCAGAGATATGAAGAATACAGATACGATCAAAAGAGACCATTACTTGCACCTGAAGATTTATTTTTAAGTATGAATGAGCTAAGTGTAAATATAAAAGATAGCCTCACTTTTGATATAGAGACAGATTATTCAGAAACAATTGAAAATAATATTCCTCAAAATGAAAGGAAAGAAAAGGCTGATATTTCTTCTTCGAAAATGCCTGATAAAGGTGATTTAGTTGTTCATCTAACACACGGTATTGGTAAATTTCTGGGACTTAGACAATTGAAAACATTTGTTGGTGTCAGTGATTGCTTAGAAATCCTTTATAAAGACGAAAGTAAAGTATTTGTTCCTATAGAACATATGAATTTGATTTCAAAATACTTTGGTCCAGTTGATAGAGATATTGACTCACTTAATTCAAAAAAATGGCAAAAAAGAAAAGATAAAGCTCTCAAACAAACTTTTGATACTGCAGCAGAATTACTCGAAGTCCAGGCCAAAAGATATGGCGCAAATGGATATTCATTTGATTTATATGAAAATGAATACCTAAATTTTATTAAAAAGTTTCCTTATGAAGAAACTTATGATCAAAAAAGAACTATTGATGAAGTATTGCAAGATATGCATTCTTCAAGACCGATGGACAGATTAATTTGTGGAGAAGTGGGATTTGGGAAAACTGAAGTTGCAATGAGGGCAGCATTTATATCTGCATTGAACAGCAAACAAACTTGTATCTTGGTTCCGACAACACTACTGACATCTCAACATCTAGATAGCTTTGAGCAGAGATTCAAAGATACAGGTATTAATATAGCCTCATTATCTAGAAATATAACTTCAAAAGAGAAAGATAAGTTAGTTCAAAGTCTCGCTTCGGGTGAAATTGATATCGTAATTGGGACTCATGCATTGATTCAAGGAAATATAAGGTTCAAAGATCTTGGTCTCTTAATAATCGATGAAGAGCATCGATTTGGAGTACGTCAAAAAGAAAAGATTAAATCGCTTAAGGAAGAATTAGATATTTTGAGCTTATCAGCTACGCCTATTCCAAGATCATTGAATTTTGCCCTCACAGAACTTAAAGATCTATCAATTATTGCAACCGCGCCTGATGATCGTTTACCAGTAAAGACTTTTACCTATAGTTTCAATGAAAATTTAATTTATGAAGCTATCCAAAGAGAGAACCTTCGAGGCGGTCAAGTGTATTACCTTTGTAATGATCTTTCATTAATTGAGGACAGAAGATCAAGACTTCAAGAAAAGTTTAATGATCTTGTTATCGAAGTGGTTCACGGCCAATTAAAAGCAAATGCCATAGAAGAAATTATGTTGAAATTTAATACAGGGGAAATAGATATCCTTGTGTGCTCGACAATTATAGAGAGTGGTATTGATGTCTCAAATGCAAATACATTGATTGTGGAAGATGCTGATAAATTTGGTCTATCTCAGCTTCATCAACTTAGAGGTCGTGTTGGAAGAGCTGAGAGACAAGCTTATGCATACTTTTTAAGGTCTAGAAATATTATTAATAAGAAGAATGCCGATAAAAGATTCGATGCCCTGATGAGTGCGGACTCTTTGTCAGCAGGATTCCTGCTAGCCCTAAAAGACCTTGAAATAAGAGGAGCAGGAGAAATCCTTGGATCAAATCAGAGCGGTGTATTTGAATCCATAGGTCTTGAGTTATATACAAGGATGATAAAGAAAGCGTCAGAATTCATTCAGAACGGAGACCTTGATTTTCAATCACTAGATGAATTGCCAGAGATTAATCTTAATAAGAATTGTTTCATTCCTGAAAATTACCTTCCGGACATAAATGTAAGATTATTAATGTACAACAAGGTTTCTTTAGCTGAGTCTTCTATTGATTTAAAGAATATACAAATAGAGATGATCAATAGATTTGGATTATTGCCAGAAGAGTTAAAAAACTTTTTCTTACAAGCTGAATTGAGAATAATTGCCGAAGAATACTCAATCAAAAAGATAAACTTCCTAGATAGCAAAATAAATATTTCTTTTAAGAATAAAGATCTTGATACTTCTTTTTTTAATGACGATACTTTAGAAGAGAAAATAAAAATGACTTCGGATGTGATTAAGACAATTTGCGCAAATGCACCTTAAGCTAGCGATTATAGTTCTATTTATTTCACAGAATCTTTATTCAGTTGATTTCAATGAATATCTAGAAAAGTACCTTGTCGATAAGCAGAATCATGATCATGTTAAGGTTGATCTTTTCATCATACAAAATTTGTCAATCGAAGATGAAGATCTTGATGAAAAGTGGAAAGAATTAGACGAACTTGAGCTTTCTAATCATCTCATCAATATCAAAACCGAACCTACGACATTTGTGACCTTTCCTCAAGGAAAACTCTTAAATGAGATACCTTTGCTCCCTTTAAAAATTAAAGTACAACCTCAACAACAGGAACTTAGAGATGAAGTTGCGCAGGACACGAAACCCGATCCATTTTTATATGAAAAAATACCATTTCAAAAAGAAATGCTAGAAATTGAGAACAATTTAAATAGAAGTAAAGACTATAGAGTCATCTACTATAACTCATGGTACCAACCTGTTTTTAATGAGAATGAAACCATACCAATATTTATAGATGCTCAAAAAAAAGACAAAAAGGTTCATGGTGAAATAAAAATTTATAAAGAAAGATTTATTCACCTTGTATCAAAGTTAAGGTTCTCTCAGAAAACTGAAGAAATTGATAATTCATCAAGAACTCATGAAATTAAAACATTTCAAACACTTATTAAAGATAAGAATGAGACAGAAAATAAAGGCTTTCTGAATGATAATTATTGGGTAGAAACTATCTTTAATTCTGTAAAAGTTAATCTGAAGTATATTGGGAATTTTGTTTATTCAGATAATGAAATTAACTCTAAAGAAATAATAAAGCTCCCTAGATTTAAATTTATAGATTTGTATGAAATTGATAAGGATGTGAAGCTTGAAATTGATGAATTAAACTTCATAGATCACCCCTACTTCTCAATTTTAATTAAAGTTACCGAACAAACTAAATAAATTCAGATTTTTCAACTAGATTCTTTTCTAAGCTTTGAAGGATTTCTTTCTTTTCACCAGTTGCGTCAATTAGCATGGAGCGCGTCTTATCCAATGCTTTTTCAAGAGACAACCAAGGTCCTTTATCATAGAGCCTTTGGTTTACAAAGTTCCTATATCTGTCCAAGGTATCAGGCATTACAGAGTCAGGCTGATTTACACAAACGAGTCTCTCAGCTAATTCTTTGTAACGTGAATCCTCAAAGCCATCTAAAACTTTAAAGCGCTCTTCCCAGGGAAGAGTATGGAATCTTTCCATCCATAAATCATCAGCATCAGAAGGAAATCCTGAATAAACAGTTTGTTCTAGATGTTTGGGTGGAGGATAGTTGATTTGGTTACTTGCCAAAAGTTCACTCACCCTAGTTTGCAGTTTAATATTTTCCTTTATCTTTCTTGCCCTCTCAATAAGTTGATCATGTGATATGTCTAAATGATTATCAATATTAGGGATATGATCTGATGGCATAACAGGTAGACTCTTATTGATTCTCACTTTCCTTATAGCTGTTCCGCTATTTCCTATCTGCTCGAGCAATTCAGTATCAGTTAAATCATTAAGTTGATCAGGATCGAAGTATAAATCTGCAACAGCAACTTCATTATTCATTTTAGGGTTCTGACCACAAAACGTTACAGGATAGGTAAATTTCTTTCTTCGTATTACTTCCCCTATCATTGCAAATGGTTCTGCTTGTAGGATTTCTAAATTACCTATCTTTGTCGATCCTTTTATTGAAGCTTGCCAAACAGGTTTAGCCTTATCTAAAATTAACTTAGCGAGTTCATGCATTTGGACACAATCAGCCAAGGCATCATGAGCATTTTCAATTTCTATAGAGTTGGCATCAGACCAATCAGTTAATTTCATGCTCACATCTCCATCATCAAAGATTGGGAGAGAGAGACTATCAGGGAAAAAATTGGCAACTAGCTGCAGTGTACTTAGCATATCTAGGCGCGACGCACCAAGAGTATTAGTTATGTATAAAGGAAGTAAGTTCCAAAAAAATTGACGTCGGAAAAGTTCTTCATCAAAGCGATGACCATTATAGGTAATGTAAACTGGGTTTCTTCCCTTTGACCAATCTAACCAAGTTGATCTCAAAAGTTTCATCATGTCATAGTGAGACATAGACTCATCTTTTAATGATTCAACTTTCTTATGAACTAAATAGGCTTCAGGAGTTGGGACAATCCAAGGTAATACCTTACATCCTATATCTTGTGAATTTTCTTGATGAAGAGAATCGTCTGTAAGAATGGAACCAATTTGGATGATTTGAGAGAAATTGATATCGAGGCCTGTTGTTTCAGTATCTGTAAATACATAACATTTATCTGCATTCAATTGAGACATATATTATCTGTAGTATGCATTTTCTCTGTAACTATGGTCAGTAACATCTTTTACGCCCTTTAAGCCTTCTACTTGTTCTAGTAAAGTCTTTTCAACACCATCTTTTAAAGTAAGATCTACCATTCCACATCCCTGGCACCCTCCTCCAAATTGAAGTATTGCTGTAGCATCATCTACAACTTCAATCAAAGATACTTCTCCTCCATGAGCTGCCAAACTAGGGTTCACTTCTGAGTAGAGTACATAATTAATTTTGTCTTCTATCGATGCATCTTTACCTAATTGAGGAAGTTTTGCGTTTGGAGCTTTTATAGTAAGTGTTCCACCAAATTTATCTGGTGAATAGTCAACCTCAGCATCTTTCAAAAAATCAATGGATTTTTCTTCAAGATACAGATCAAACTTGAATTCATTAATGATTCTATAATCTGAGAACTCTTCGTCTTGTTTTGCATAAGCAATACAAGTCTCAGCTCTGGGTGTTCCGGGTTCAGAAACGAATATTTTTATTCCACAAGTGTCATCATCTTGACTCGACAGAAGATCATTCAAATAATCTTGCGCTGAAGGTGTAATAGTCATCTCTTCCATAGTGTCATTCTATCAAATATATCGACTGTTATAATATTAATAGATCGAAACATAAATGAAAGATTTCTAACTAAAATTTTGTCTGTTATACAAAGAGAAGATTACCTTGAACTTTTTGAAGAAAAGAAAATCTCATTTCTTCGAGCATTTGTTGATGAAACTCAAATAGATTTCTTTAAATCTCCTGATAATGGTTATAGATATAGAGCTGAATTCGGTCTTTTGAAAGAGAAAGATGAATATTTCTACTCAATGACAAAAGGTGGAAAAAGAGTCGCTGTAAGCTCTTTTCCTATAAGTAGTCAAAAGATTCAAAATATCATGCCTCTTTTGTTAACACAGATTCAAAATAATCCGATAATTTCCCATAAACTTTTTCAAGTAGAGTTTCAGTCCTCAAGAAATGATGAAGCAATGGTTAGCTTAATTTATCACAAGGAATTGGGAGACGAATGGTCAAAAATGGCTTCAAATATATCCGATGAATTAAACATATCAATTATCGGAAGAAGTAAAAATAGGAAAATAATCATTGGAAATAATTATGTCACCGAGACCTATCAATACCAAGATAAAAAGTTTTCAATTAAGCTCTACGAACAGTGTTTCAGTCAAACAAATCCTTTAATTTGTGACTCAATGCTAAGTTGGGTTATTGATAATATTCAATCTTTTGAGAATGACCTAATGGAACTTCATTGTGGTCTTGGAACTTTTACAATTCCCTTGAGCAGATACTTTAATAAAGTTTTAGCCACTGAGAATAGTCGACCCAGTATTCAAGCATTACATGAAAATATTAAGTTGAATAATATTGAAAATGTCTATACCGGAAGATTATCAGGCAAAGAAACCTTAGAAGCATTTAAGGGAGTGAGGATATTTAGAAGATTGAAAGATATTGATTTAGAGCAATTTGAAATAGATTCGATTTTTTTAGATCCGCCGAGGGAAGGACTTGATTCATTTACACTAGAAAACGTTATAGGAATAAAAAATATAATTTATATTTCGTGTAGCTTTGACTCATTCAAAAGAGATATACAAGCTCTAAGAGCTACTCATGACATATTGAAATTAGCAATGTTCGACCAATTTCCCTATACGGAACATATAGAGTCTGGGGCAATTCTTAGAAAAAAATACTAATTTGTTTTTTTTATAGTTTTGCTTCTAATTCAGGCAATGCTTCAAAAAGGTCAGCAACTAATCCATAGTCTGCAACTGAGAAGATTGGTGCTTCCTCGTCTTTGTTGATTGCGACTATAACTTTACTATCTTTCATGCCAGCTAAATGCTGTATAGCACCGGATATCCCAACAGCTATGTACAAATCAGGCGCGACAATCTTACCTGTTTGTCCAACTTGCATGTCATTGGGAACGAATCCTGAATCTACAGCAGCTCTCGAAGCACCTATCGCTGCGCCTAGTTTATCTGCAATACCATTAAGAAGACTAAAATTATCTCCATTTTGCATTCCTCTTCCACCTGAAATAACCACTTCGGCAGCAGTTAATTCCGGTCTATCAGATTCTGCAATCTCTTCTTTAACAAAAGAAGACACTCCTGCATTTGTGTCGTTATCTATAGAATTTATGGATGCACTTCCTCCACTCGATTCACAAGCATCAAATCCAGTAGTTCTTACAGTGATGGCTTTGATAGTATCTGTACTTTGAACGGTAGCTATGCAATTACCTGCATAAATTGGTCTCTCGAATGTATCATTGGAAATAACTGCACTTATATCTGATATTTGTGAAATATCTAACTTAGCAGCTACTCTGGGCATAAAGTTTTTACCATTTGTAGTAGCGGGTGCCATGATATGCGAATAACCTTCTGATAACTCAACTATTAAATTACCAATATTCTCAGCAAGAGAATTTTTATAAGTTTCTTTATTTGCTAATAGCACATTACCAACACCAGGAATTTGGGATGCCGAATCAGCAACGGTTTCACAATCCATACCAGCAACTAATATATCTATATCACCACCAATCTCTTTTGCTGCAGCAACAGTATTGAGAGTGGCTATCTTTAATTCATTATTGTCGTGTTCTGCTATAACTAAAATGCTCATGTAATCACCTTTGCTTCGTTTTTTAATTTATCAACTAGTTGTTCTATATCTTCTACCATTATCCCTGCAGCCCTCTCAGGAGGAGGAGCAACTTTTAGAGTATTTTGTCTTGGGGATAAATCGAGACCCAGATCAGATGAAGAAAGTGTTTCTAGCGGTTTCTTTTTAGCTTTCATTATATTCGGAAGAGAAGCATATCTAGGTTCATTTAGTCTAAGATCTGTAGTAATAATAGCTGGCATAGTTAGTGAAAGTGTTTGTAAACCACCATCTATTTCTCTTGTAACCTGAACAATTCCATCTTGTATTTCAACTTCTGAAGCAAAAGTTCCTTGAGGAAGATCTAACATAGCTGCCAACATCTGTCCCGTTTGATTCGCATCACCGTCTATTGCCTGTTTTCCGAGGATTATGAGATCAGGACTTTCTTTTGAAACTACTTCCTTTAATGCTTTAGCTACCCCTAACGGCTCAACAGACTCTTCTGTTTCTACCAAAATAGCTCTATCAGCGCCTAGCGCTAAACAAGTTCTTAATTGCTCTTGTGATGAAGAATCTCCAACAGACACGGCAATAACCTCATCGGCATTACCAGCTTCTTTAATTCTCACAGCTTCTTCAATGGCAATTTCACAGAATGGGTTTATAGCCATTTTAGCATTGCTTAAATCAGGACCACTTTCATCAGATTTAGCCCTTACTTTAACGTTATAATCAACAACTCTTTTTACAGGAACAAGAATCTTCATACTATTTTCCTTATATGGTAAAATTTACAGTGCGTATTCTATAACTGCTGCCCGCCTCAATACAATAAATAAAAGTATGGAAAATATCGAAAGAGAATCAATGGAGTATGATGTAGTCATAGTTGGTGCTGGGCCGGCTGGATTATCTACTGCAATTAAACTGAAACAACAAGCAATCGAAGCTTCAAAAGAAATGTCGATTTGTGTTGTTGAAAAAGGGTCAGAAGTTGGAGCACACATCTTATCAGGTAATGTTTTTGATCCGAAGGCATTAGATGAGCTTATTCCTGACTGGAAAGAACTCGGCGCGCCACTTAATACTCCTGTCAAAAAAGATTCAGTAAGATATTTACTGAATGAAAAGTCTAACTTTTCAATTCCTACACTATTTGCAACTACCTTTAAGAACCATGGAAACTACATTATGAGCCTGGGTAACTTTTGTAGATGGATGGCTGAATATGCCGAGGGATTAGAAATAGATATCTTTCCTGGATTTACAGCATCTGAATTGATCGTTAAGGATGGAGTCGTTGTAGGAATTGCAACAGGCGATATGGGAATTGATTCTAATGGAGAAAAGAAACCCTCTTACGAACCTGGAATAAATCTTATGGCCAAATATACGATTCTTTCCGAAGGTTGTCGTGGTCATCTTGGAAAACAGGCTATTAGCTTGTTTAATCTCAACGAAGAAAGTGATCCTCAGCACTATGGCATAGGTTTTAAAGAAGTTTGGGATTTAGATCCGTCTGTCCATGAGGAAGGATTAGTTGTACATACGATGGGATGGCCTGCAGCGAAGGGAGTATTGTCAGGATCATATCTTTATCACGGAGAAAACAATCAAGCCTTTTTAGGTTACATAGTTCCTCTTGATTATGATAATCCTCATATAAGCCCTTTTGATGAGTTTCAACAATGGAAGCATCAAGCATCTATACAAAAATATTTAGAAGGTGGTACAAGAACTGCATATGGAGCAAGAGCTCTCATAAAAGGTGGTCACCAGTCCATTCCAAAAATGCATTTTCCAGGTGGTATGTTAGTTGGAGACGATGCAGGTACTATGAATTTTCCAAGAATAAAGGGGACACATACTGCAATGAAGTCAGGGATGATTGCTGCTGAAAGTCTTTTTGAAGAATTCTACAAAGAAAATCCTATGACTGACCTAAGTACAGTTACATCTAATTTTAAATCTTCGTGGTTAGAAACTGAACTGCATAAAGCTAGAAACTTTTTACCTTTTATACATAAATACGGAACTCTACTTGGTGTAGCTCTTGCTGGAATTGACCAGTTAATATTTCGAGGTAAATTACCATTTACTTTGCATCACGATCAACCGGATCATGAATGTTTAAAGGAGGCTTCAGAAATGCCACGCATTGATTATCCTAAACCTGATGGTGTAATAAGTTTCGATAAGCTTTCCTCTGTATTTCTTTCTAATACGAATCATGAAGAAGATCAGCCATGTCATCTTGTTCTTAAAGATCCTTCAATACCATTAAGTATTAACCTACCTAAGTATGATGAACCTGCTCAGAGATACTGTCCTGCTGGCGTTTATGAAATAATTGAGAAAGAAGGAGAAAAACAGTTTCAAATCAATGCACAAAATTGTGTGCATTGTAAAACTTGTGACATAAAAGACCCCTCCCAAAACATAAATTGGGTTACTCCTGAAGGTGCCGGTGGACCAAACTACCCAAATATGTAATAAAATCAATTGTTTATCCAGTAAAGAAAATATTTCACTTTTTTTACTTTTTTTTTAAAAAAAGGGTTGCAAAATAAAATTAAATCTATAATATACATTGTTACCTATTAGACCGACTTGGAAACAACTCGAGACGAAGAAAAGGGGGGAAAATAGGTTAGAGAACGGAAGGTGAAAGCTCTAGAAAACAGCTAGCAAAAAAAGTTTTTTAGACCACCAAGGTTGGAAGAGAAACCAGCCAAGGAGCTAGACAGAATCTCGGTTTAGACACTTTCGAACTCGAACTAAAGACAGAGCAATAGCTCTGTTTTTTTTTGGCTAATTAAGACCGAAGAAATCTCCGGAACTGTAAACACCATAAGATCCATTAACCTCTTCTGCCATGTCTATCAACTTGTAATATACGTTTCGAGAAATCAGTCCCTCTAAATTTTTTCTGACTAGTGCGTATGGCGATGGTTCGTTATTAGTACTTTTAGTAACGACTCTAATTGGATGGTCTCTATTTACTTCAAATATTTCATCCGTATTTGTTCGAAAAGTTATTATCTGCGCATTACCTGCACCTGAGAATTCAAAATCTACTATGGTGAACGGTTTATCTTCAACTTCAATCTTTATTTTTTCCACTGGTGTTACTAGGTAATATTCTTCACCATCTAACCTTAATACCCTACTGAATAATTTCACCATACGCTCCCTAGTTATCACCGAATCCATAAAGTACCATTTTCCATTCCGATCAATCTTCATATGAACATTTTCACATAATGGAGGATTCCAACTTTCTACTGGAGGGAATGTATCTTCATCTAACTTTGACAGCTCTGTAAAAATTGAAGAAATGGTTGTATCGGCCATATTTATATAATCTCACTAAGTAGTATTTGAAATGCAATTATAACCAGTGCCAAACCTAAAAACTTTTCGAATACTCCAAAAAACTTTAAAAACTTTTCTTTAAAAATATAACTAGTAAAGATATAAGAAACTGATGCAAACCACACAAAGGTCATAACTGCCATATACAAGCCATATAACATAAGGCTTGAGTTGTTGGTGCTATTCAAAACTACCCCAAATAAAGAGATAAAAAATAATAGAGCTTTTATATTTGTTATGTTCGTAATGAGACCTACTGTAAAGCCTCCTGCCCTACTCCACTTGTCATTATTGGTAATATCATCGTCAAAATTAGAAACTTTAAGTAACGAGACAAAGCCAAGATATATAAGATAGAAAGAACAAATTAATTTAAGAGCTAGAAGGTAAAAATCATTCGAAGCTAATATGATTAACATTCCAGTAACTGCCAAGCCGGAATGAAATAAAATACCTGTTCCTATTCCTCCAGCTGTCCACAAAGCTATTTTCCTGCCATAACGGATACTTTGTCTGGAGATTAAAAAAAAATCAGGACCAGGACTCATTACTGCAAACATATGTAGTACAACCACCGTAAAAAATTCTGTCATATTAAGGTTGGCTCTATTTCTAATTTAATTCCAGTCATAAACAAGATTTGATTAATAATTTTATTAGAAAATTGAAGAATTTCTTCTCCTGAAGTTTCATCGTAAGTCACCAAAACAAGGGCATGCTGATCTGATATTCCCACACTCCCTTCTCTGAAACCTTTCCATCCAAATTTTTCAATTAAAAAAGCAGCAGATATTTTTATATTATCTCCTTCGAGATAGACTGGTATTTCTTCTGTTATGTCTAATTTATTGAACTCTTCTTTAGTTAAGACCACATTTTTAAAAAAGCTTCCAACATTTGGAAATTCTTTGTAATCAGGTAAGACTTTTTTTCGAATTTTCGAGACCAAATTAAATATATCTCTATGGCTTAGATTATCCTTATTAATATTATTTTTATTTATTTCATCTTCAAGAGAGCTATAGGAATAATTAATTTTAGGATCTGTTTTAAATTGAAATGTTACAGATAAAATTATGTAATCTGAACAATCTTTAAAAATACTGGTTCTGTAACCAAATCCACATTCACTAGCATTTAAAACTTGGACTGAACGGGTCTCAAGATTAAAACAAGTTATTTTTTTTATGGAGCTAGAAATCTCAGATCCATAAGCCCCTATATTCTGTATAGGTCCAGCCCCAACTGTTCCTGGTATCAAAGCAAGATTTTCTAAACCAAACATTTTATGTTTTACGGTCCATTCCACAAATTCATGCCAGTTCTCTCCAGAGGCAACTTCAATAGTCACATCATCAATTTTTTTTATGCCCAATAGTTTGTTGAAAACTACCAATCCCTGAAATGTTTTAGTAGGAACTATATTTGTTCCCTCTCCGATAATTAATATTTGTAAGTTCTTTTTTTTAGAAAATGAAACTATTTCTTCTATTTGATTGATCTCATTGAGTTCACAAAAAAATGATGTTGTTTCTATGGTCTTTAATGCGCATAGTTTAGAAAATGGATAATCTTCTATGAAATTCATTCTAAATCTAGAGCTATCTCTGTTGCTAGCTTGAGATCACTTTCAGTATCGACACCTATATGATATTTTCCAGATGATTCTATTGCATAAATCTTCCCTCCATTATCCATAACTCGCATTTGTTCAAGATTTCTTTTGATCTCATTTTCGCTTTGCCTCCATTTGACGAACTTCTGAAGGAAATTAACTCTATACCCATATACTCCTATATGTTTCTGAGCGTCTTTTCTTGGTAAGTGATCCCCATATCTTGAGAAATCTTTGACGATATTTGAATCTAGCCAAAGTTTCACTACGTCGTTGTTTGCTAATTCATTTGATTCTAGACTTGAATACAGAGTAACCATATTGGCATTTTCTTTTTCAGCTAATTTAACTAAGTTTTCTATATCTTTGGGATCTATAAAAGGTTCGTCTCCTTGAATATTTATTATTAGTTCTTGATCCAATAATTTTAGAATATCGCATGATTCAAATAATCTGTCAGATCCTGTTTTATGGTCTGAGCTTGTTAATAGAGCCTCTACATTAATTTCATTACAGTGATCCATAATTTCTTCAGAATCTGTTGCTACATGTATAGATTTAGCATTAGTTTTTTTTGCTTGATCTACCACTCTTTCAATTAAGGTTTTACCCGCTATATCCTTAAGAGGTTTATTGGGTAGTCTAGTGGAGCCAATCCTGGCAGGAATAATTATTCTATAGCTCATTAGAGAGGTCTCTTGCCTCATCAGGTATCATGACTGGTATTCCGTCTTTTATTGGATAAGCAAGCTTGCTTTCATTGCATATAAGCTCATCACCAATTTGTTCTAAAGGACCTTTTGAGACAGGACACACGAGTATATCTAAAAGCTTTTTGTCGATCTTAGTCATTTGTTTATTGTAAGTTTATTTAAAATATTTTCGGCTAAATGTTCGTTTTCGAATTTAGCCTCAACAGATAAGTACCAAAGATTATTAGAGTTCATTTCAAGGCATCTTACAGCATCCTTTTCAGTCATTATAATTGGTAATGTATCTCCAAAATCAAGATCTTCCTCTTTAAATTGATAATGATCTGGAAAACTATGTCTTATGGGATTAAGACCTAAGCTTATTAATGTATTAAAGAACTTAGCTGGATTACCTATTCCTGCTACTGCATGTACATTTTTTGATAATGGCCAGGAATTTGCATTGAACCTTTTATTATCAATAATTCTGGCCCATTCAATCGGCTGATAATTCATAAGGTGATTATTATGTTTTGTCTTCAATCTGGTAAGTTTCGATGAACTAACTATAAAATCAGCTTCATCTATTCTTTTTAAAGATTCTCGTAGTGGACCTGCAGGCAAATAAAGTCCATTTCCAATTCCTCTATTACCGTCAAACACTACAATTTCTATATCTCGATCCATTTTGTAATGCTGTAAACCGTCGTCACTGATCACGATATCGGTATCTGTATCTGTAAGTAATTTCTTTATTGCAGCTATTCTGTTAGTTGAAATACAAACTGGTCTTAGAGTATTTTTATAAATAATCAATGGTTCATCGCCACTTACACTTACAGAAGTTTCATCATCAATAATAATAGGTTTAGTAGATGATCCACCATAACCTCGACTTACTATCCCGGGTTTATATCCTTTCTTTTCAAGTAATTTAGCTAACCAAATAACTAGTGGCGTTTTTCCGGTTCCACCGATAACAATATTACCTACTACTACAACTGGGACCTCGGGTTTCCATGATAGTTTTGGTTGGTTTAAAAATTTATGCCTTCTCCTTCTCGAAACAAACTGAGTTAAGAGTGAAAGAGGCCAAAGAAGCCATAGCCATAATTTTTTCTGATACCAACTTTGCTCTATAAAACTAGCCGATGAAAGATCATCAGTATTTTCTTCAAAGAAATTTATTTGAGGCTCTTTTCTTAGACCTTCTTCTTCATCATCTTTAAATTGATTCTTGTGTAATTCTGCATAATGCCCATCTTGAGAAATTAAGCTTTCATGTGAACCAATTTCAACAACATTACCAGATTCGAGTACAACAATTTTATCTGAATTCTCAATGGTTGATAATCTATGCGCAATCACCAATGTTGTTCTATTTTTTGTCAATTCTACTAAGGCTTCTTGAATATAATTCTCTGATTCAGAATCCAATGCAGAAGTAGCTTCGTCAAGAATTAGAATGGGTGCGTCTTTTAAAAGAGCTCTAGCTATAGCGATTCTTTGTCTTTGGCCACCTGAAAGCAGAACACCATCATCTCCAGCAATTGTTTCATAACCATCGGGTAAGGCTTCTATGAAATCATGAGCATTGGCCTTTTGTGCTGCTGCCTTTATTTCATCAAGGGATCTTTCTTCAGAACCATAATTAATATTATTAGCGATTGTGTCATTAAATAGAGTTATGTTCTGACTTACTAAGGCAATATGTGATCTTAGATTCTTTATTTCAAAGTCATTTAACAATACTCCATCGATCTTTATTTCACCCTCAAAATCATCATAAAACCTTGGAAGTAAACTCATTAAGGTTGTTTTACCTGCTCCTGATTTTCCGACAAAGGCAACCGACTCCCCTATACCTATTTCAAGATTAATATTATTAAGTATATTTTGAGTAGATTTAGCATAGGCAAAGGAAACATTACTAAATTGAATTTCACCTTTTATTTGATCAGATTTAAATTTTCCGTCATTTTTTTCAATCTCTTCATCTAATTGACTGAAAATATCCTCAGCTGCAGCTAGTCCCTTCTGTATTTGGCTATTAATTTCAGATAATTGTCTCACTGGTTTAGCTAACATGCCTGCTGCGCTAAAAAAGGCTATAAAAGTTCCCGGTGTCATTACAGAAACTACAGAAGCATCAAGAGCCAACCAAGTAACTAGTGCTAACGCCGCAGAAACAAACATTTGAACTAAAGGAGAGGCAATTGAATTTGTTGCCTCTAGTTTTAAGTTTTGTTTTCTATTGTTATCACTGGCCTTGTTAAATCTGTCTATTTCATAATCTTCACCGCCAAAAGATTTAACCTCTTCATATCCATTAATAGTTTCAGATGCAACATGGGTTACATCTCCCATTGCAGTTTGAATTTTCCCGCTTATTTTCCTTAACCTTTTTGCTGCAATACCAACTATAAGAGCAATGAAAGGTGCTGCAATGAATAGAAACAATGCTAGCTTCCAGTTTAAGTACATCAAATAAGTAATTAATCCAATTACTAAAAGACCTTCTCTAATAAGAATTTTAAGTGCATTTGTTGCTGCACCAGTTACTTGCATAACATTGAAGGTAATTCTTGAAATTAGATGACCAGAGCTATGAGCATCATAAAAAGAACTAGGGAGTATGGTTAATTTTTCAAATAGTTCGGTTCTTAAGTTATGAACTAATCTATTAGAAATTGAAGACAATAAATAGTTTCCTATAAAGAAACCTATTCCTCTTACAAATGCTATAACTATTAAGGCAAGCGGAAGAACTAACCTTAAATCTCCTTCAGGACTATTTACGTAATCTATAACTCTTTTTAACCACTCTGTAGCAGCTACCTGAGAACCTGAATAAATTGCAAATCCTAATATACTTAAAACAAATAGCGGAATGTAAGGAAGAACATAGGTCAATAGCCTAGCATAGAGCTTTATGCTGGATAATTCTTGATTACTTTTATCCATCTTCGTTATTCTAGACTTAACAACCTATCCAGTCGACTAGAGACCTTTGTATCATGAGTAGCAATTAATAGACTTACGTTTCTCATGGAAACCATATCCATTAAAAGTGTCATGAAATTCTCAACATTCTTTGTATCTAAATTTCCAGTTGGTTCATCCATAATCAAGCATGAAGGGTTATTGGACATTGCTCTTGCTATGGCAACTCTCTGTCGTTCACCTCCCGATAACTCATTTGGAGTATTATTTTCTTTACCAAATAGATTCACTTGTTCCAGAAGTAGAGAAGAATTTTGAAAGGCTTCAGCTTGGTTAGTACCTGCCAGTAATGCTGGTAATGCAATATTTTCTAATGCTGTCAGATCTGGCAACAAATGATGGAATTGATAAACAAATCCTATTTCCGTATTTCTAAGTCGAGATCTTTCATCGTAGTTTAATTCTGTAATATCTATACCTTGTATCTTTACAGAACCTGAATCCGGTCTATCTAGTCCACAAACAATATGCAGAAGAGTTGACTTACCAGAGCCAGAAGCACCAACTAATGCAATAGTCTCCCCTTGATGAAGGCTTAAAGAAAAGTTTTTAAAAACTTGCAGAAGTTTATCGCCTTCTCCAAAGGATTTATCTATGCTCTCAATACTAATAATCTCTTTATTCATTATTTAATATTTGGACTGGATCAACTTTTGAAGCTAATCTCGCAGGATATATAGTGAACAAAATGCAGGAAATAAATGTGATAGCGCAAATTGCTAAAACCCATTCAAATCTAATATCTATAGGGAAATAATCAATAAAATATACTTTTAAAAATTGTGTATTTAATAAGATTTCCAAAAAATTAATTATTGAGCCAAAATTTATTGAAATAATTAATCCTGCAAAACAACCTAATAGAATTCCGAAAGAACCAACCAGGCCTCCAAAGAGTAAAAAGACATTTCTTATGGTTTTAGAAGTGGCACCCATAGTCATTAAGATGGCGATCTGAGATTTCTTTTGATTGACTGTCATGACTAGCATAGACATTAAATTATAAGCAGAGAGCAAAATAAGCATGAATAACATTAAAGAAACTAAAAATCTCTCATTTTGTATAGCTTCAAATAAAGTTCCATAATTTTGCTGCCAAGTGCTAGTTATTATTTCATTATTAGAATTTTTTCTTACATTGGATGCGTCAATTCTTATTTGATCAGTCGAACTGAAAAGATCTTGATATTTTATCCTTACTCCAGTGATTGACTGATTCATCCTCAACAACTTTGAAGCATTAGCAATACTCATATACGCAAAACTTTGATCTAATTCTGGTGCACCGATACTAAAAATTGCGCTAATTTTAAATTTCTTTGTGCGTGGAAAAATACCTGCTAATCCTAAACCAGTATCGGGAACAAGAACATTGACGTAGTCGCCTACTTCGACGCTCAATTGGTAAGCTAAGATATCTCCAATAACCAGATGATATTTATCTTCTTCAAGTGTCTTTAAAGAACCACTTACAATATGCTCATCAATAGAGGAGACTGTATTCTCATATTTTGGTATTACGCCGTAAATATAGACGCCTTTAAGAAAGGATCCAGAACTCAATAAACCCTGAGTTTCAACGTAAGGAGCCACACCTACAACCTCGGAATTCTCATAAACAATTTTCTCAATGGATTCATATTCCTGGATTTGGATATTTCCTATGATAGAGGCATGAGGGATTGTTTCTAAGATTCTTTCTTTGAGTTCTTTCTGGAAGCCATTCATGACTGAAGTCACTAAAATTAGAACCAGCACACCGATAGTTATCCCAAAGATTGCCATTCCAGAATGAAAGGAAACGAACCCATTTTTTCTAGACCGAAAATACTTTAATGCCAAGAATAAAGATATATTTTTCACAAGAATCCTATATCAGTTTTGGAAACTTTATGCTGTTTTAGCTTTTTCTTCCTTTTTCTTATAAGGGGGCACTAGTCCAGCTAATTTCATCAAATTAAATTTAGTTTGCTTATATACAGCCTTAGCATGACTAAATTCTTTAAAACCATCATATCCATGATATGACCCCATACCACTTGGACCAACTCCACCAAATGGAAGGTCTTCCATTTGAATATGAGAAATAACATCGTTAACTGTAACTCCTCCAGAAGTCGTATTATCTACAACATAATCTTTTTCAGTATTATCATTTCCGAAATAGTACAAACCCAATGGTCTATCTTTACTATTAATATATTCAACAGGTTCCGATACATCACTGTAAGTTTTTATAGGAAGCACAGGACCAAATATCTCTTCTTGCATAATTTTCATATCCTCAGAGGGATTCAGAACCAAGGTTGGAGGGATTTTATGATGTGGTTGTTGAGAAAAATCTTCATTCGAAGGATTTATTTCAACAATATCTGCGCCTTTCTCTTTAGCATCTTCTAGATATCCTTGAATCCTATCGTAGTGACGTTGATTTATTATTGATGTGAAGTCATCATTATCTTTCATTTCAGGAAACATCTCAGAAGTGACTTCTACACTAGCTTTCACAAATTCATCTACTTTTCCTTCTGGTACCAATGCGTAATCTGGAGCTAAGCATATTTGCCCTGCATTCATTGTCTTACCCTGCATGACTCTTTGTGCTGTATCTTTAATTTTTGCATCTTTACCAACAACTACTGGCGATTTTCCTCCAAGCTCTAAAGTCAGAGGTACTAAATTTTCAGAAGCGGCCTTCATAACGTGTTTTGCTATTGACGTCCCCCCAGTAAAGATCAAATGATCAAAAGCTAGACTACTAAAAGCGGCTCCTACCTCTGCATCTCCCACAAATACTGCCATCTCTTCTTCATCAAAGTACTCTTCAATCATCAATTTTAAGAGATCTGAAGTAGCAGGAGTTAATTCTGAAGGTTTATGCATAACTCGATTACCAGCAGCAATAATTCCTGCAAGTGGAGCAAGTGCAAGATTCATAGGGAAATTCCAAGGACTAATAGCTCCAACGACTCCTTTGGGCTGATATCTTACTTCAGCTTTAGCCCCTAACAAAGAAAGTGCAGACCCCAGTGGAGCAATTGCAGCTTTTCTTTTTTCTGTACGCATCCATTTTTTTAAGTTCTTTTTGGCATGCTCCATGGGACCGACCACAGAAGCAACTTCTGTTACCGCTGACATCATAGAATCTCTATTACCGAAATCTTGATTTACAGTCTCTATGATCTTTTTATCATACTTATTAACCATAGCTATGACTCTATCAAGACGATCTTTTCTTAAGTTTATTTCAGGTGCACCCTCTTTGATATTTAAACTTTTTTGCAATTCTAAAACACGATGCATTTCATTTATTGTTTCAGTACTCATAATTTCTCCCTTCCTTTATTTAATTAGACAGACCTTTTAGCCTTATCTTTCTCATTTGTTGTTTTAATACTATCTCTTATTGCTTCCCAATCTTCATCTTTCATAGAAGCTAAAGCCCTATAAAAGGTTCCACCAGTTAGATATTCTGCCCCATCTATAGCAATTGTTTGTCCATTAAGGTAATTACAACCATCAGACATCAAAAAAGTTGCAAGGTTCCCTAATTCTTCCATCTCACCAACTCTCCCCATTGGATTTTGGCTATAACTTCCGCTAGAGTCAGAAGAGGCTTCATCAGGACTTTGTCCTGGAGAGAGTCTTGCCCAAGCACCTTCTGTTGGGAATGGACCAGGAGCAATCGCGTTAATTCTTATACCTGTTTTACCCCATTCAGTAGCTAATGATTGTGTCATTGCATGAATACCACTTTTTGACATTGCCGATGGAACTGTAAAAGCAGAACCCGTCCAAACCCATGTTGCGAGTATTGAAATGATATTTCCACCCATGCCTAGTTCAAGCCATCTTCTGCCAACAGAGTGCGTAACGTAAAAAGTACCATGAAATACTATACTAGCTATTGCATCAAAACCCCTATGAGAAAGATCTTGTGTTCTTGAGATAAAATTACCGGCAGCATTATTTACCAATCCATGTATTGGTCCTTCTTCAAAAATTTCATTTATAGTGTTATCTACGTCTTGAGCTCCCCTAATATCTAGACCATAACACTTAACACTACCACCATTTTCATCCATTAATTCCTTTGCAGTATCTTCTAAAACTCCAACTCTTCTGCCACATATAAGAACCTCGGCACCATATTTCAAGAAATATCTAGACATCTCCTTACCCAATCCCGAACCGCCCCCAGTTACCAATATTCTCTTTCCTTTTAGTAAGTCTTCTTTAAACATTAACTCTCCTCATTTAATAATTACACTATAACAAATATTACACAATTAACCCTATCAGGGATTATTGGGAATTTTCAAATACTTCCAAATTTCTATCTTCCCTGTAATTTTTATCTCTAATCCATTTATGGCGTTTATTAAAAAAAATAAAGATAGCGGCAAAGAACATTAATGATGCACCTAAAAGGTAAGGAAAAGAAGGATTAAGCATATAAAGAGGCATAGAAATTAATGGAGAAATAACGTGTCCAATCGGAATCACCATTCCTAAAAAACCTCCTGCTACTCCTTGATATTCTTTGCCAACAGATAGCGACAAGGAAGATGAAATACCCGGTCCTAACATACCTCCACCAAGACCATAAAAAAATAGACAAATATAAACTTCAACTAATGTAGAGCTATATGCATATCCCAAAAGAGCAAAAAAATTAAGGACAACACCTAATTTTACTAAAGATCCAGGCGAGGTTTGAAGTCTATCTGCTATCAGTAACTGCCCGTTTAATACACCTAATGCCGAAAGCATAAAACCAATACTAGCAAGAGCTATATAGTTCTCTGAAGAGGGAGTTATAACATCTTGAAAAAAGAAGGAAGAAGTTTGAACTAAGGCGGCATTGGATATACCAAATCCTGCAGATATAATTAAAAAGGGCCAGACTCTGTAATCGAATAAAGTAAGCTTTTTGATCGTTTTCTCTTGAGAGATCAATGGGGGTGTTTTTTGTAAGGAAACAAAAATAATTACTATGAATGCGCCCATAGCAAAAAAGAAGAACGGCGCAGTATAGGATATTAGTAAAAGTAATCCTGCTACTGCGGGACCTAGTATTCTGCCCATTGAAAATCCTGAATCAAGTCTTGCAAAGGCTCTGCTTCTTGCCTCAATAGAGCTTATATCAGCGACCCACCCTCCAGACGAGGGTCTAGTTGCGCTACCAAAGATTCCATTCAGTAGTCTTGCAGATACCAATAATAGAAATAAAAAAGTACCGGTTAATAAGCCACTTTGTCCTAATGAGATTGTAAAACTAAAAAGTATCAAAGAAATTGCAAAACCAGAAAGACCTACGATGACTATTTTTTTTCGCCCAATAGAATCACTTAATGATCCCCATATAGGACTTAAAATCATCCAAGCCAACGCTGAAGTGGCGAAAATTGATCCTATTTGGATTTCATTTAGACCAAGATCTCGTGCAATTGGAGGAATAGTTATAAAGACTATAGATTGTCCTGCTCCAACACATAACAAACCTGCAGCAAGCACCCAGATAGTATTAGGAAGCTTTTCAAGCGATTTACTCATATGTAATTATTAATAAAAAGATCTTTTTATTAATAATGTCTTTGAGGACATACTCATAATAACTTGTAAGGCTATGCGACCATTCATGCTCATAAACAGTAGCCTCTTGAGATGATGAATTGAAAGTCAGACATTTATTTAAAAAATATGGTTCAGACTCATGATTAATTATTGTATCCAATAATTTTTTTACATTAGTAAGTTCTTTTTTACCGATTGGAGGGCAAGACCATTTTGGAGTACTTACTACCTGAATAATCTCCTCCCTTAAATGGGAATTTGTAATGCTTGTAAAATCGTCATCTTTAATACTATCCAATAAAAATGGACCATGCCTATCAACACTCTTTTGACTGAAATGATCAAAAAACATTTCTTGATAAGCTTGCGAATTTACCAAAGTATGAAAAAAAAATTTGTCTGTGACTTTAAATAATTCATGATCTACTGATAAAGGGATCAGTCTTAGTAGACCATGGTCATGTAAACGAATATTAAAGTGTTGTTCTTTAACTAACTTAAACTTTTCACTTAAAGATGATACTTTGAGAGTATCCATTAAAACCCTTTAATACCTACAGAATTCCTTATATCCTCTATAAGTGGTGTAGAGACCTCCAGGGCTTTATTGGCTCCTTCTTTTAATACCGACTCAACATAAACTCTATCTTTTATTATCTTTAAATACTCTTTTTTATAAGAAGACAAAAACAAAGACAGGTGATCAAAAAGATATGTCTTTGCATCTCCCCAGCCAATGCCATCCTCATACATTTTTTGAAAGCTTTTTATATCATCTTCTTCAGCAATAGATTTAAAGATAGCGAAAATATTGCAATCTGTTGAATCTTTTGGAACTCCTGGTTCAAGAGAATTAGTCTTAATCTTCATAATAGTCTTTTTCAAGGAATCCTCGTCAGAAAAAATTGGAATCGTATTTTTATAAGACTTACTCATCTTTCTACCATCTAATCCAGGTAATACCCCTGTTTCTTTGCTTATCTTTGCTTCAGGAGGTGTTAGCAGATCTCCATAGTGATGATTGAATCTTAAGGCGATGTCTCTAGTCATTTCAATGTGCTGTTTCTGGTCTTGACCGACTGGCACTATGTCTGCACTAAACATTAATATATCTGCAGCCATCAAAATGGGATAATTAAACAATCCCATTGTTATTCCTTTATCCACATCTTTAGCGCCATTCAATTCATTATCCGAGATGGCAGCTTTATAAGCATGGGCCCTGTTTAAGAGTCCCTTTGATGTTAAGCAACCTAATATCCAAGATAATTCAAATATATGAGGAATATCAGATTGACGATAAAAGGTTACTTTTTCTGGATCAAGTCCACATGCTAGCCAACATGCAGCTATTTCAAAGCTTGATTCATGGGTAAGAGAAGAATCTAAGTTTTTTATTAAAGAATGATAATCTGCTAAAAACAAAAAAGAAGATGTGTCGTTACCTTTACTTGCCTCAATTGCAGGAAGAATTGCGCCGACCAAATTGCCCAAATGCGGCGTACCGCTAGTTGTAATTCCTGTTAAAACTTTTTGTTTTACTGCCACTTAAACTCCAGCAAACATTCTAACTCAAGTTAATAATAAAATACTTGATAAGTGTATTCTATTTATTATTATCCTTGTTAGGTATGGCTAGAATATTCTTGGCACTAACGCCAGATAAAGACTTAAATGATCAGATAATTGAGCTTAAGAAAGATCTAAAAAGCAATATCTTAAGTGATGCTGACATATCTTGGCAAAAAAATAGTGATCATCATTTGACGCTTAATTTTGTGGGTTCTATGGAGCCCGAGCAAATAGAGGAAATGTATAAAGGTTTGACTGAAATAAACTTTATGAGCCATCTACAAGTTGATATAAGTCATGTGAATTTTTTTCCAAACGAGGATAGTCAATTATTGGTAGCAATTGTAAAGCCCACAAATCAAATTCTGAAGGTGTTTAGGATAATCGATGAAGTAGTCACAAGAATAGGATTTGGCTCTTCACTTAAAACGTATAAACCTCATATAACTTTAGGTAGATTCAAAGATAAAGATAGGCCTCAATATTCTTATGAAGATTTCGGTGAGATTCAAATAAGTTCTCGCATAAGCAAACTAGATGTTTATGAAAGTGAATTTGATCAGGGAAGAACAAATTATCAACTATTGAGAAGTTTTGAATTTTAGAAGGCGAAGTTGAAGGGCCCAGTGCGGGTTTCTCACTGTGTGGCCGATACCCATTTCAGCTCACAATTTGTTAAACAAGTTAACTTTTTCACCCTTCTTCTTCTGTCCATTTTCTTCCTGATTTGGGTCTCGAGGTCCAATTCTTTCCGAAATATGTCCTAAATCAAAATTTACCAAATTAAATTCTGAATGCAAGTAAATTCTTTAAATATTTATCTGCCTAGTCTCTTAAACCAATCATCGGTATTTCTTTGTTGAAAAGAATTTATAAAATTAAATATTTCGTCCAATGAATCTGATATGAATAATTCTTCTTGTGTAGTTTCAGGCAAGAATCCTTCTTCAACTGAAAACTGAGTGAATTCAAATAGCTTTGAATAATATCCATCAACATCGAAAAGGATTATTGGTTTTGAGTAAATACCTAATTGATTCCAAGCTAAGGCTTCAAAAAATTCTTCCCATGTACCCACTCCTCCAGGTAAAGAGATGATTGCATCTGAAAGCTCAGCCATTCTAGCCTTTCTATCATGCATTGATGGAACAATTTCAAGAGAGGTTAGATTATTATGACCCACTTCCACGTCATGCAGTCTTTCAGTTATTACTCCTGTGACTGACGCACCTCCGCCTAAAGCTGCATCAGCAACAATTCCCATCAATCCTTTGCTTCCTCCACCATAAACCATGGAAAATTCTCTTTTGGCTATAGCTAAACCTAGATCTTGAGCACTCTTAGAATATGATTCCCTCGCTCCCTTTGCTGAACCCGCAAAAACACAGATACTTTTCATAATTCCTTACTTTACAATAATTATATAACTTATAATTAAAAGAATGGATAAGTTGAGAATTGATATTGTATCTGATGTTGTTTGTCCCTGGTGCGTCATAGGTTTTATAAATTTGCAAAAAGCTATGTCTGAATTGAGTGCTGAGGTGAAATTTGAAATTAACTGGAAACCATATGAACTCCATCCTGAAATACCTGAAAATGGATATGACAAAAAACTTTATATGCAACAAAAATTTGGTGATTTTTCAGGTAAAGTCTCTCCTTATAAACAAATTGAACAAATAGGGAAAACTCTTGGATTTGACTTTAATTTTTCAAAAGCTGAACGTATTCCAAATACTTTCAATGCACATAGGCTTTTATGGAAGGCTAAAGAAATGGGACTACAGACAGAACTCTCAGAAGCTCTATTCAAATGTTATTTCACAGAAGGAAAAGATATTGGTTCTAAAGAGATACTTTTGGAAGTAGCAGTAGAGGTAGGCATGGATTTAGATACAATTAAATTATTCTTAGATTCAAAAGAAGGTGGCCAGGAAACAGCTGATGAAGAAATGAATTTCATTGAGAAAAGTATAGGAGCCGTCCCTACTTATTTTATAAATGAAAAATATATTATTCAGGGTGGTCAAGAACCTGAGACCTTTGTTTCTTTTTTGAATAAAATTCTCATCAAAGAAAAAGAAAATGCAACTACTAGATAAAAATCAATTAAATCTTGCAAAGGTTGATAATAATTTCTTTCCTTATTTTCATGTAGAAAATGCCTTGTCTAATTTCCTTGATTCATCAGATTTAGTTAAAGATTTCCCAGATATAGACTCTGGAGGAAGTTTTCCATCAGATAATCTTAAAGAAGGAGATATAAAAAAACTTGTTGAGGAATTAGAAGGAGATGAATTTAAAGCCATTTTAGAAAATAAATTGGGAGTTAATCTCAAAGATACTGAAGTTATAACTACACTGAGGGGATTTTCTCGATTTAAAGATGGAAAAATTCATACGGATTCTCAAAGTAAAATTGTAACAGTATTGCTTTATCTGAATAAGGATTGGGATAATGAAATAGGAAACTTAAGATTATTGAAGAAAAACAATGATTTAGATAATTATATTCAAGAGATTTCTTCTGAATATGGAAATCTCGTCGCTTTTAAAGTTACAGACAACTGTTGGCATGGCTTTGTGCCTTTTGAAGGTAAAAGGCTCTCTATACAACTTAATTATATATACCCGAAATCTTTGAATATACATAAGATCAGACACAAGCTTAGCGCTTCATTTAAAAAACTTATATCAGGAAGTTCCAACTGAGGGTTCTAATTATCAAGCTTAGCTCTATGGGTGATTTGATGCATGCCCTCCCTGCTATTACAGAAGCTAAAGATCAGATAAATAATATTACTTTTGACTGGGTTGTAGACAAAAACTTTAGTTCTGTTCCTAAGTGGCATCCTAATATCGAAAATACCATTGAAACTAATCACCGTGAATGGAAATTAAATTTATTTTCATCTAAATCTAGAGATGAAATGAGGGATGTTGTTAATAAAATAGATGCAAACAAATATGATCTCATTATTGATATGCAAAATAACCTTAAAAGTGCTTTCCTTTCTTTTATGTGTAAATCTTCAGTAACCGGTCTAGATGCCAAAAGCGCAAGAGAATACCCTGCACATTTAGCCTACAAAACTAAAATTAGAGTGCCTAAAACAATGCATGCAGTAGAAAGACAGAAGCTACTGTTAGCTACCGCATTGGGCTATGAAACAAATATAAATAATAGAGATTATGGAATTTCTAAAGCTAATTTTAAAAAACCCTTGAACATGTACTCAAGTAAATATGCCATTTGTGTCCAAAATGCTAGTTGGACTAGCAAACAGTGGCCGATAGAATATTGGCAAGAGTTTTTAAGAATTTTAGAAAAAAAAGATCTTAAGTTTTTATTTCCTTCTGGAAGTCAGGCAGAATTAGATCGAGCTTCTGAAATCTGTTCTGTTTCACAAAAAGCTTTTGCTTTAGAAATATTACCTTTAGATGAAATAGCCTTTCTTATTGATAATTCTGAATTTGCTATATGTTCAGATACTGGCCTCGCGCACCTATCTGCTGTTGTTGATACTCCTTCACTAACACTTTATGGACCTACAGATATCAGTTTAATAGGTACTTACGGAAATAATCAAAACCATTTTGTATCTTCAAATTCAGACATCAATAAAATTAGCGTAAATGATATTCTTACAAGAATGGAAGAACTGGACTTTATTTAGAAGCCTTAACTTTCTTTTTTACTTCTTTTACAGCACCTTTTAGGGTGTAATTTTTCTTGAGATCTTTTTTGGAAGATTTGCTAGATAATTCCCCTACTCTTATGTATTTTCCTGAATCAAGTGCTTCTCTGAAATATTTTGTGCTCCCATGGATTTCATTGACTTTTCCAGAGGCGCCCATACCAAAACCTTCAATAGTTCCGCCATATGTTGCAGCTTGCATTCCCATTCTATGTAGAAGCTTAGGACTGGCAATATCAATGATCTTTGGATCAACGGAGACTATCCAGTTCTCTTGTGATCTCATCCAAGATTTTACGTTAGACATCGCAGCTACAAACCTAATTTTATCGGTATGGTTGACTCCGGTTCCATGAAGAAGCCTTCCATCGAAAAGCATTATCGTTCCAGCTTTAGCTTCTAGATTTATAGCAGGTGGTAATTTTCCAACCTCGCCGTTACTTCCAGCTTTGATGATATTTTTATGACTACCAGGAATAATCAAGGTACCACCATTCACTTCATTTACATCTTGGGGTATGTAAAGTGTATTCACTAATGCAGGAGCCTCTTCAGTTATCCAAGGTGAGAGTGGGCTTTGATCTAAATGGAGAACTTGAGGATAGTATCCCTTTTCCGAACCGTTTGCTAAAAAGCTATGACAAATCCATCCTTTGCCTAAAGTTTCATTCAAAAAACTTTCTATGAGTAAACCAGCTTGAACATGATAAGGATCTTGCTCAATACAGCCTCTAAAAATTTCGCCCTTATTGATTAAAGTATGAACATATTGACCTGATGGAGTGATGCTATTCACTCCAGCTAATTTTTCACCTTGTGCTTGTTCCAATAGCCTTTCTATAAATGCTTCACATTGATCTTTTGACATTCCATCCTCGATCAGTGCATATCCCCATCTTTTAAAGTCTTTTCTTATTTGTTTAATTTCTTTAGTAGGTGTTGGTAATTTTTTTGTTTTCCAATAAGGATGTTTTCTACCAACAGTCGTATTCCAGTAATGTATTTTTTTTCTGGAAAGAGGTTTTTTGAAATTAGGAGGAGCTAGCCAAGGATTGTTTTTAAAAATAGATGTATAAGGTTCTTGAGAATCAAGAAAAGACTTAAAAAGCATTTCCTTTTCTGGAGTATTCTTATCTATATATTCTTGACTAAATTGTTCTATTTGAGACATTTGTCCTAGTCCTAAAAATCATCTCTAACTCTATCATAAGCCTCATTTATCAATGTAACTTTTTCAGCTCTAAGACCTTGCTTTACTTCTATGTTCTCATCCAATAATACATATTTTTGATAATTTGATTCAAATTCAGGCCATTCGGTGGTGGCTATTGAAGGAATCCCATTTTTAGCAAAACTTGTCCATATCTCCATCATAACCTGTGAGAACTTTCGATCTCTTTCAGACAGATCTATGTTGAATACATCAAAATTGCCAAATATATAGGGTACTTCGGCTGCATGAAAAGCTCTGTACTCTTTAGAGCCATTTATTGAGGGGTGCCAGTTCCACAAATATAAATATGCAGGACTATCAACACTTGACATTAGATCACCCCACTTTTGCATTTGAGCAGTAAACATAACGTCAGTAGTGAAATCTACCCATGATTTTTTTGCTATCTGCTCTGTATCTACAGGATAAAGTTCATAAATAGAACTATCAACTTCCGGTAAAATATCTGCAATAGCTAAATGAGTGAGTCTTTTGTAAGACATGTATTCTAATTGGGGGCTTAACATTTTTGGATCTAAAGGTGTTGCCTCATCAGCCGTACTCCCAATCAGAACTGGAACGTCAGCTTGAGAACCTTTTTGAAAAATTTTCGATATATCTTCAGGAATTATATTCCCATCAATTACTGTTAATGAATCAAATTGAGTTGCATAAAGAGGATCATTCTCTAAGTTCCTAATAATTGTTAATGGAGGTATCTTTTTTAATACTTCCATTGAAGGATTCTTAGTTCCAGTCATAACTTTTGACCACTCTAAGCCCAGTTCTTCAGCACTTTTTGAATAAGTAGTACTTTTATCTAAATGAGTTAATGGTATCAATCTAGCACCACTTTGACCGATGGCTTTATGAAATAGTCCTTTTGCTAGAGGACTTGCTTGAAGTACATTCACGCTCCATGATCCAGCAGATTCACCAAAAATAGTTACATTATTAGGATCTCCACCAAAATATTGAATATTTTCTTTGACCCATTTAAGTGATTGGATTTGATCACTGAAACCTTGATTCCCAGAAGAACCATTTTTCATTGATAATTCTGGATGAGAGAAGAATCCAAACGGACCTAAACGATAATTTACAGTTACTAAAATTACTCCATGCTTTGTAAGCTCATTACCTGGGTATTCACTGCCACTTCCCCATACCAATGCCCCTCCATGGAACCAAACCATTACGGGGAGTTTTTCATGAGTATCTTTTGCTCGAGTCCACACATTCAAAGTTAAGCAATCCTCGCTCATGTTATTCAAATCAGGGACTCGATCATAGAAGTCAGCTATTTGTTTTGGTTGAAAACAAATCTTTGAATTAGTTTCAGCAGATCTCATACCTTTCCAGTTTTTTGCAGGTTTAGTTAGAGCCCACCTCAAATCACCTACAGGTGGTTCTGCGTAAGGAATACCCAAATATTTTTTTAGATCTCCTTCTTGAACTCCCTTGATAGAACCATTCTTCAATTCAACTGTCGTAGATATATTTAGATCACCAGAGCCACAACCTAGTAAGGTTATAAATATGCCCAAATAAATTATCTTTCTAAGCATCATAACTTAGAGATTAAATCACTTAGTGAACGAACTAAATTCTGACTTCTCTCCGCTCCTATAGCTCCTTCTTCCATTAAACATGGGGTGTATCCGAATGAAACTTTCTTATTTGTATCCGCAATAGACATTGATCCGCCCCATCCTGCCCAAAAACAAGCTCCTTCATCGAGATATCCCATCCAACTTGCATTATCTATAGGTAGACCAAAACCTATACCCCATCTAAGTGGCTCCACAAGGACTAGATCATTGCCACGAACTTGTTCTTCAAGTACAAATTTAATTAACTCTTCAGAAAAAATTCTTTTTCCTTTATAGGTTCCTCCGTTAGCTATTAGTGCCATAGACTCAGCAATAGATCTACCATTTCCATGACCCCCCGCAGCTGGTATCTCAGCTCTACGCCACTCTGGAGTATTAGCATCAGGTGCAGTGATTATTCCGTTTGTCATAACTTTCTGCATGACTGAACCTTCCTCTAATTCAAATAAATCTTCGGGATTTGATTCAACTGCCTGATGAATTTCTGCAACTCTTGAGTGATGTTTATCTTCAAGCCCAATATGAAAATCAATATCCAATGGTTTGGCTATTTCGTCTTTGAAGAAATTACCAACAGATTTACCTGATATTCTTTTTATAATTTCTCCCATTAGATTTCCGACAGATATTGCATGATATCCAAGGGCCGTTCCAGGTTCCCACCATGGTTCTTGGGTTTCAAATAGGGCCGCTACTTTATCAGGATCGTAAAGATCATTTCCTGCTACGGGTGCATCCCATCCAGCCAATCCAGAAGAGTGGCTCATAATGTGACTTACAAGGATATTCTCTTTTCCTTTCTGAGCAAATTCAGGCCAATATTCAGCTACAGGAGCTTTGAAATCTAAATGCCCACGATCAGCGAGCACATATGCAGCTAGAGAAGTTGCATTTTTTGTACTCGAAAACACATTAACGATAGTATCTTCTTCCCAGGGAAGTAACTGAGCTTTATCTCTAGTGCCAGCCCAGATATCAACAACCACTTCGCCGTGATATGAAATTGCTAATGAAGAACCAATATCTAAGTTGAGTGCAAATTGATTTTCGTAGCAATCTACGATTGACTTAAATTTTTCATCATATCTTCCATGAATCTCCATTTATTTCTCCTGAATGATTGTTGTTTTAGGTAATTTTCCGTATGCCCTTTTCATATCCGGATCGTCTTTAGCTAATCTTTTAAGTGGTTTCCACAATTCGGCATGTATTGTGGGGGCTAACCTAAGATCTTCTCGCATGATCGATGTTGGCTCAGTATCAATTTCACCTTCTCCAAAGACTGATTGAGCATATTGAAGCTGTTCAGGAGTTAAAGGAAGATCTATTGGCTCAGATTTACCTCCCATAAGGGCAGCTGATAAAAACGCATGTGCTTCTTTAGTACGATTATGCATGCTAAGACCAACATGGTCTGCCCAACGGACTAAATGATATTCATGGCGAATATCATTATCCCAAAAGACTCTGTGTAAAAACTCAGCACCATCATGAAGTTGTATGAAATCTTCATCCCCTACTTCAAGATAAATATTTAAGCCGCTATCTCTTATTCTTTGTGCATTAGCTACAGCAATATTCGCTGGATTATCATCTATAAACTTTTGAGGATCAAATGGCCTTCCCCAAACATCTTCATATATTTGCATAGGAGTCCACCAAGAATTTCGTTTATGTGGTTCTTGAGGAAATTCTAATATAGGCATAATAGCTGGTTCCATTGGAGCTATTGCAATAAAGCGTTCAGGATTTTTTAAACCTATCTTTAAACTTCCGTATCCTCCCATAGAAATACCTGTTAAGAGAGTATGTTCTGGTTTAAGAGAAATTCCATACTTCTCAGCTGCCCATTTAGGTAATTCATCAGTTACAAAAGTTTCCCATGTTCCTTGGTAATAACTTATAGGTCCTCCTGAGAATGAAATTACTACTAGTGGAGGAAGAATACCTTCATCAAACATTTCTTGATAAGTGTTTAATTGCCTTAAAAGATTATCTCTGGTTCCTCCCCCTCCATGAAGATTAATTAAAAGAGGAAGACTCTCTGAATTATTTTTAAAGCCAGGTGGCAGAATTACCGAAACTGGGACTATTTCACCACGAATTTCTGACATGACATCATGTAGTTCAGTTGTAACTTGTTTATTAGCTTCTTTCTCAGCTGAGCAAGAAGCTAATAACAAAATAAATATAAAACTAACCGACCGAGACATTCAAACAATCCAATATATGTTGAATCTAAAAATTTCTTTGAACTTCGATTCCTGCTGTTCGTGGATAACCCCACTGACCAAAACGACCTCCACCAGTTGCAGCAGATAGATATCCCGCTATATATTCCTCATCTGTTGCATTCTTTATAAAGAATCTAGATCTCATGGTTTCATCAGCACTTTCCCATATTAAATTTAAATCAACAATGGTATATGCATCCTGTGAATACTCATTAAACTCTGAGAAATAAATTCTTGATTTATAGGCGGCATTTGCACGATAAGTAAGTGAGGCACCCGATGCCATAGCGCTGGTATAGTTTAAACCCAGATTAATAGAAACTTTAGGGGCATTAGTTAAATAATTACCCTCTAATTGTTGCTCTCCTAATTGTGGCTCTATACCATTTGTATTAAGAAATTCTCCATAAGTTGCGTCTAGAAGGGTAACTCCATAGTTTAGTGTCAAAGAGTCGCTAACATTCGATAAAGCTTCTATTTCTAATCCATTAACTGTTGCATCTCCTGCATTTCTTGTAACCGTTTGTAGTCCAACAACCTGTAATACTTGGAAATCTGTATAGTCATATCTAAATAAAGAAGCATTCAAACTGGTGTTTTCAGCTAGAGAACCTTTGAATCCAAATTCTAAAGAAGTAACTTCTTCAGGATCATATGGATCTGTGCACTCATAAGTAGCATAACCACCGGCCTTAAAGCCTTCACTTAAAGATGCATAAACATTACTCTCAGGAGATAAGTCATGCTGTATAACTGCTCTCGAAGTTGTTGATGAATATTCTGTAACCACTTCTCTATCACAAGTTTGAGCCGCTATAACCGGCATAGGCATTAGGATAGAAATAAAATTATCTTGTTTACTGGTGAATTCATCTGTTGTTCTTCTCACCCCTAAACTCAATCTAGTTGTATCATTTAGATCGAATGTGCCATCTGCAAAGTATGCCTCTGATTCCGTATCCATTTTGTCATGTTTGAAGTCAAACATACTAGGTACAGGAAACCCTAGTATAGGTTGAGGATTATCAAAATGAGTATGTCTTGACGTTTCGTCATCCATATAGAAAAGACCAAATACAAGACTCATTGCATCTCTTTCAATATTTAAATTAATTTCTTGAGTGAAAGTTTCTGTCTCAGATATATCAAATGTATCTAGATATGCACCAGCCGAACCATCTCGATCTAGATTAAACTGATCATCGAAGCTTTGATTTGCTGTTATTGAAGTTAATGTACCAAGTTCAGTTTCAATCCTTAGAGTTAAAGATGTAACATCGTATTCTCTATCTGTCATATTGGTACCATTCACTGAATCAGAAGCTGGTGTTTGATAGATTTCATGAGGTTTTAAAGATATAGGTTCAGCTGCAATTTGAGGAAAGCCAAAAGCTGCAGCCAGTTCTCTATTATCCGTTAACCATCCATAGGGATCTGGCGTACCTTCTGTTTCAACAGAAGCAACCATAAGGTCTGCAGAAACCGTATCACTTAGATCTGATTTTATTTTTAATCGAAATGCTTGCTTATCTGTATATCCTTGCTCTCCACATCCAGCATTCAGACAGTCATAAAAACCTTCCCCTTGTTCCGTTCCATGTACTACCAATCTAAAGCTGGTATTGTCAGAAATTCCACCACCAAATGCTGCTTCAGCAGTAGTAATGTCGTATTCTCCATAACCTAATTTGACATACCCATCCATATCTTGAGTAGGATTTTTTGTAATAAGATTTACGACTCCTCCAATTGAATTTCTTCCATAGAGCGTACCTTGTGGGCCTCTCAATACTTCTACCCTCTCAAGATCCATTTCACCCAGCTGCGATGAATGTGCTCTTGATTGAAAAATACCATCAGTGCTTACCGATACACCTGGATTACCGTTAAACTGTCCAATTCCTCTTATCGTTATGTTCTGAGCCCCCAGAACATTAGTAAAATTCATGCTAGGAACTAGATGTTTAAGATCATGCATATTAGTTATGCCCTTGTCCTCTATTTCTGTCGAACTTATAGCTGTAATAGCAGCAGGTGTATCTACTACTGTAGAGCTTCTCTTTAATGCTGTAACAACTATTTCTTCTACGTCTTCAGAGTAAATCGGCACAGTAAAGGATAAAGAGATAATTAGCGGAAAATATCTGAGATTAAACATAAAAACTCCCCTTTTTAGTTAACTTATTTAATAATTTAATACAATTTAGATGATATTACCAAAAATTTAAGGATATAAGTTTGCTTCTTTTATCGTCATTTTCTTTAGGTATTATTTAACTTTGCTAAATCAGAATGATTATCAAAATCAAAACCATTTCCATTGGCTAATTTACAGAAATTTTCTGTTAAATTTATATTATGAATACAAAAGAAGTTAATATTTTATTAAACAAAATAATTGAGTATGAGTTAGCTGGAGTTGTCAGATACTCTCACTCTGCCTTAATGGTAACGGGACCCTATAGATTGCCTATAGTGGAATTTTTAAAAGAGCAAGCCAATGAATCCCTGATGCATGCTCAGCAAGCCGGTGAATTACTTACTGGTCTAGATGGACATCCCAGTCAAAAAATTGCAAAAATTGAGGAGACGAATGATCATTCCATACAAGGTATCTTGGAAGAAAGTCTTGGGCACGAATTACATGCTCTTAACCTCTACAAAGAGTTATTGTCAATCGTAGAGGGTGAATCAGTATATTTAGAAGAATACACTAGAGGCTTAATAGGAGAGGAAGAACAGCATCAACTTGAATTAAGAAAAATGCTTAAAGATTTTAGTTAAAATTGTATTTATCGCTTATTGGGAGACTTATGCCTTCCAAATACAAAAGACCTTTTTGAAAGATGTTTTGTTTTTCTTCCGTAAACTCTTTCCCTCCAAAGTTTATATGAAGAATATTTCATCTCTTTTTTCATAAGTTCTTTTACTTCTTTTTCAGATAAATTATAAGTCGCTTCAATTGCCTCGAATGGAGTTCTGTCTTCCCAGGCCATTTCTATAATTCGAGATATGTCACTTTTGTTCATGAATAATTATGTCAGATGTACTTTTATTACATTCATAAGAATTAAGTAGTTCTTGAGCGACTACTTGGGCTGGTACATTTTTAAACTTTCTAAAGATGCCAATATAAAAGGGTGAAAAAAGATTTCCAAAAAATTCAATGAGCCATACAAAGACATCTACCCTGCTTTCGTCTCTAGGACCCAGAAGATGCCCTGGTCTTGCGAAAAAAACTGAACTAAAGCCAATTGCTTTGACTTCATCTTCCATCATTCCCTTAATTTTTAGATAGTAATTTAGTGAAGAGTTGTTTGCACCAACAGCTGAGATAATAAGAACATTCAAAATACCTGCTTTAGAAGCCTTTTTACAGATCTGAATAACTAAATCCAAATCTACACTCTTAAATTCTTTTCTAACATTGAGCTTCATATAAATCAGCTCTAAAAAATTTAATGGGTAACCAATACAAATAACAAGAGACTTAGCGTTTGGTAAATCAGGTAAATTTTCTGAATCAAATAGAGTTTGATTCACTGTCGCCTCTGTAATTGAAACTTCCCTTACAAATAAGTGATATTTAAGGTTTCTATTCTTTACCTCATCAAGAAAATATCCGCCTGTAAGACCTGAAGAACCGAAAATTAGAAAATCATTCATTATCGGGGAGTTTAATCATCTCAATATTATTTCCATCAATATCCTTAATGTAAATTGAGGCGGTACCGTCTCGGTGTTTTGTTAATTCTCCATAAGAGGATGCCTCATCAGATTCAATAGCAAAATGAAAAGGATGTTGCTCCGGAATGACCAGTGCAAGACTGGTATTTTCAAAATCGATCATTGCCCAAGTTTCGTCTTGATAAGAAACTTGAATATCAAAATTCTTCTTATACCAATCCACCGATTTGCCGATGTCTTCTACTTGAATAGCTAAGTGGTGTATTTTATCCATATATATTTTATTAATACGGGCGCTGATGGCGGATAGTGAGGGATTCGAACCCCCGAAGGGTTTGACCCCTTGCCGGTTTTCAAGACCGGTGCATTCAACCAGACTCTGCCAACTATCCTATAGAACATTGTCTAACCGGAGCGCATTGTAGCAAAAAAGAATAATGCGAAGGAAAAGATCAATAATCTTTTTTTTGATACAATCGCGCACGTAAAATGGAAGCTTCTTCAAGATTTCTCAACACCGAACTAATCGATCGTCACAAGGCTGGATTGAATGGACAACTTGTCGAAAAAGATAGAGATAATCTTTTTAAATCCATTACTGAAAATCTTATCGTGAATAATGCAACTCTTGTTTCCCATTATTACGTTGACCCTCTTATCCAGCAAATAACGGAAGAAACCAATGGGTTTATAGGTGACTCCCTTGAAATGGCTAAATTTGGCAGTAATTGTCAAACAGAAAACCTTATAGTTTGCGGAGTTAAGTTCATGGCAGAGACTGCAAAGATTCTAAGCCCAGAGAAAAATATTTATGTGCCAACTTATGAGTCAACTTGCTCATTGGACTTAGGATGTCCTGCGGCTGACTTGAAAATTATGAAAGATAAATATCCCGAAAGAGTACTTGTAGTTTATGCCAACACATCAGCTGAAGTTAAAGCAATGGCTGATTGGGTAGTTACTTCAAGTATTGCGAAAGAAATCATTGAGGAACTCCATCTCAATGATCAAAAGATTATATGGGCTCCTGATAAATACTTAGGTAGTTATCTTCAAAAGGAAACAGGTGCTGACATGCTTTTATGGGATAGTGCCTGTGTTGTCCACGAGGAGTTTAAGGCATCAGGGCTAAGAGATTTGAAAAAACTTCATCCTGATGCAGGCGTATTGGTTCATCCCGAATCTCCTTCAGAAGTCATATCTATGGCAGATGCAGTTGGTTCGACTTCTCATCTTATTAAAGCTTCTCGGGATCTAGATTTTAATAAATTTATTGTAGCAACTGATAAATCAATTTTTTATAAGATGGCTCAACTCTCACCTGAGAAAGAATTCTTTGAAGCGCCTACAGGAGGATCTGGCTCTTCCTGTAAAAGTTGCGCACATTGTCCGTGGATGGGTTTAAATTCTTTAACTAACCTAGATGAGTGTATCAGGACGCTTGCCAATGAAATTAATTTAGATTCAGACCTAATTCAACAGGCAAAAATTCCTTTAGATAAAATGATCAGCTTTAATGTCTAAAAGGCACGAACCAAACTCAATCAAGATAGAAGAATCTGTAAAGCTTGCCTTAGAGGAAGACATTGGTATTGGAGATATTACAGGAGAATTAATAGACCCCTTACAAACCCAAAGTGCTATTCTTTTATGCAGAGAGGAGTCTATATTATGTGGATCCAAGTGGTTTGAAGCTGCTTTTAAAATCATAGATCCTAATGTAAATATTTTCTGGAATAAAGAGGAAGGAGCACTAATCGAAACTAATACTGAAGTAGCAACTATTGAAGGAAATTCAAAATGTATGGTAGCTTCAGAGAGAACTGGTCTCAATTTTCTGCAGATGATGTCAGGTATAGCTTATAAAACCTATTGTTACCAAAAGGAACTAAAAGGCTCAAATACGAAATTATTAGATACAAGAAAAACAATACCGGGTTTGAGATACGAGCAAAAATATTCTGTTGTCATCGGTGGAGGGCAAAATCATAGGATGGGGTTATATGACGCGGCACTAGTGAAAGAAAATCATATAGCTTCTTCTGGTTCGATAAAAAAAGCAGTGGATAATCTCAGGAATAATGAGGTAAAAATTATAGAGGTTGAGGTAGAAAATCTTAATGAGCTCCAAGAGGCAATTGATTCAGGAGCTGATATCGCGATGTTGGATAATTTTAAACAAACAGATTTAGTAACTGCTGCAGAAATAGCAGTCAATAAAATAAAATTAGAAGTTTCAGGAAATATTAGTTCTGATCATTTGTCTTTTATCAAGGAACTTGATATTGATTATATTTCTTCAGGAGACCTGACAAAAAATATATCTGCTACAGATTATTCTCTAATATTTAAAACAATTGATTAAAACAGACGTTCTTATTATAGGAAGTGGAGCTGCAGGAATGACAGCTGCTATTGAATTATCTAATCAATTTAATGTCACGCTTATAACAAAAAATTCTTTAGTCGATAGTTCCACATGGTATGCCCAAGGCGGTATTGCTGCTGTCATTGATTCGAATGATTCTATTGAAGAACATTTAAGAGACACACTAATAGCGGGGGACGGATTGTGCGATGAAAATGCAGTCAGAGAATGTGTGAGTCACGGAAAAGAAGCAATTGAATGGCTAAGTAGTCTTGGAACAAATTTTACGACTGATAAATCAAGAGAAAATCTTCATCTTACACAAGAAGGTGGTCACTCTAAAAGAAGAGTTGTTCATGCGGAAGATGCTACCGGAAAAGAGGTGTCCAGCTCTCTCTCAGAGATGGTAAAAAGAATAAAGAACATTGAAGTCTTAGAAAATCATATTTGTGTGGATCTTATAACTCGGAAGGATAAGTGTATAGGTGCATATGTTTTGGACATAGATTCAAACTCTGTCAAAGCTTTTAGTTCAGGTGCTGTAATTCTTGCTACTGGTGGTGCGAGTAAGGTCTATTTATATACCAGTAATCCTGATGGTTCGTCAGGAGATGGTATTGGTTTAGCTTGGAGAGCGGGATGTAAAGTTGAAAACCTAGAATTCAATCAATTTCATCCGACATGTCTTTTTCATCCAGAAGCAAAATCCTTCTTAATTAGCGAAGCTTTGAGGGGTGAAGGAGCCTTTTTGGTCAATCAAAACAAAGAGAAATTCATGGAAAAGTATGATTCAAGGCTAGAGCTTGCTCCAAGAGATGTGGTCGCTAGGTCTATTGATAAAGAAATGAAGATTTCTGGTGCTGATAATGTCTATTTAGATATTAGCCATAAGAATTCAGATGAAATAAAAGAACATTTTCCTAATATATATTCTGAATGCCTTAGATTTGGATTTGATCTAACTAAAGAACCAATACCTGTTGTGCCGGCAGCGCATTACACCTGCGGAGGAGTAAAAGTCGATCTAAATAGTAAAACTAATATAGAAAATTTATATGCCATTGGAGAAGTTTCTAGTACTGGATTACACGGTGCAAATAGAATGGCAAGTAACTCTTTATTAGAGTGCGTGGTATTTGCTAAAAAAGCTTCAGATCATATCTACAGAAATTTTAAGAATCATGATGAAGTTATTCAAGAATGGGATATATCAAAGGTCACAGAGACACAAGAAGGCGTCATCATCCGTCATAATTGGGATGATATAAGAAGATTAATGTGGGATTATGTTGGAATTGTTAGATCTAACAATCTATTAGAAAGAGCAGAGATAGCAATGAAGGTTATTGATGAAGAAGTGAATTACTTTTATGGAAAATATCTAATTAGCTCAGATTTGATTGAATTAAGGAATCTAGCTCTTGTTGCTAATTTAATTATTAAAAGTGCACAAAAAAGGAAAGAAAGCAGAGGATTGCATTACTCTCTAGATTATCCAAATCTTTCGAATACAGCCACACCAACTATTCTAGACCCTTTAAAAATAAAGATTTGATTAGTTTCGATTAAATTTAGGAATTTCTCTAGAGAGGGATGCTGCAATTCCTGCCTTAAAATCTTCGGTCTTTTGCAACCTTACCTGCTCGCTTAGTTCCCAATCTACAATCTCCTCTACTTGTTCGGCTAAATCTCCACGTAAGGTTGATCTAATTGATTCAACTGCCATTGGTGCAGAACTTGTAATTTCCTCAGCAAAATCTTTTGCTATTTGCATCAAATTTTCTTTAGAAGTTAGTTTATCAGCTAACCCAATATTAAATGCTTCTTCACCCCCTACTCTCCGAGCAGTAAAAAGCATATCCATTGCCTTTTGAGTTCCGATAACTCTTGGTAAAGTCACAGAGCTTCCAAATCCAGGATGAAATCCAAGCTTTGCAAAATTTGCTGCAAATCTAGCCTCAGGGCAAGCTATTCTGAAATCTGCAGATAAAGCTAACCCTAAACCTCCTCCAATTGCAGCACCTTGGACTGCAGCTATTACAGGTTTCTTGGTTTTAAATAATCTGACTGCTTGCGCATAAAGTTTTTTATAAGGAACCGACTTATCCAACATGTCTTCATCTTGGCCAAAGTTAGCACCCGCACAAAAGTTTTTTCCTTCAGAATTTAAAATTATTACCCTGCAATCAGAAACCTGATCAAGCTCTTCATAAGCATCTGCAATCTGTTCTATTAAAAGGTAATCAAAGAAATTATTTGGAGGTCTTTGGATGGTTACGTAGGCTATGTTTTCGCTTACTTCAACTGTTATATCCTTAAAGTCTTTCATATTTAGTTCCTCAAACTGCTAAAGAAAGATAGCAAATCTGCTCTACTACCCTCTACTTTTAAACTACCATTAACTAATGAGATAGGTAAACTTTTTATACCAGACAGTATAGCCTTTAAATCATTTTCACTAGATTTTATTTGAACGGATGAGCCTGTGATCATAAAAGGTTGAACTTCCAATACTCCTCTTCTTAAAAACAATGAGAAAGATTTAGGAGAATCTGTAAATGTAAATAACAGCTGAATATTTTTATTCAAAGATTTTTCTGGAATTACATTAACTTTTAAAGTTTCCATCATTGATTCGATAGGATACTTTTGGATAACCTCTAAACTTGGTAATAAAATATCATTCTCTTGATAATTTTCGTCTAACTGAGCTGCACTGCTGAGATAATAATATCTCGAATTAGGGTTACTTTCTTGACTGCCTAAACCTTCCAAAGCGGATTGACGGAGAAGTTTAGTTTTTTGATCATCTGGTCTAGATCTTAGTAAGTAATCAGTGAGTTGAAGAGACCATTGAAAATCGTCTGTTAAAAAGGCATCTTCGGCAACTTTAAAAAGACTATCCCAATCACCGGATAATTGAATCATTTTTTCAGCTTCATCTTTTAAAGGCAAAGGTTTCAATGTGGATGGATT
>CACLEZ010000005.1 GCA_902606175.1 uncultured SAR86 cluster bacterium
TCAATAGTTGATTGGGCAATACTTCGGTGAGTTTTGCTCCTATAAAGCCTCCAAAAATTGAGAAAAACATCATATAAAAAACAAATGACCAGGCTATAAAGTTATTTAAGAAAAATATACTTACAGAAACGAGGGTTATAAATAATGATAATAAAGACTTTATAGCTGAGAGTTGTTTTAAAGAAAAATCTTTATCTATAGAAAGTACAGATAGCAGCGCTAAACCAAGTCCTCCATTGAAATATCCACCATAAGTGCTAACAAAAGAGAGACCAATTTTTTGATATACGCCTCTTGGACTTTGAGATTTCTGTCGCACGGTTTGTGGATTAAATATAAATAATAGAGTTGCCATGAAAATTAAAAA
This sequence comes from uncultured SAR86 cluster bacterium, assembly GCA_902606175.1. Lineage (GTDB taxonomy): Bacteria > Pseudomonadota > Gammaproteobacteria > Magnimaribacterales > Magnimaribacteraceae > Magnimaribacter. The sequence continues at coordinate 368 of CACLEZ010000005.1, forward strand.
GGGTAAAACCTTTATAAAAAATTCATCGGAAGTATTTATTAAAAAGAATGCGCCACCAACTGAAAAAATTATTACTAAAAATATCAAAGGCATAATTTTATTCAGGCTTATAGTAGTAAAAGTTTTCTTGAACCCTACCACAGATCCAAAATATCCCGGCAATATTGCTGCTGCACTCGTAGTATTGGCTAGGACTGGAGATATCCCTACATACAGTAATGCTGGAAGTGTTATGAAGCTTCCACCGCCAGCTAGAGAGTTTAGACCTCCTGCAAAAAATGCAGCTAAACAGACTAAAATTAAATTTGGTAGTTCCACATCAACCTTTAGAGGCCCTCAACAACAACTAGGTGTCTCTCCGAGGAAATTGAAGAATACTCAAGTGCCTTTTTGTATTCCTCTGAATTATATGCATCTTTCGCACTTTGAAGAGAATCAAATTCTACAACTACTGTCCTATCATAAGAAGATCCTTCATATTTCACTTGCTCACCACCTCTGGCTAAAAATTTACCACCATATTTTTGTATAGCTGGTCCTGCAAGTTTGATGTATTCCCCGTAAGTTTCACTGTCCGTGACGTGACATAATGTTATCCAGTATCCTTTCATAGTTAATCATTTCCTAATCGTGTATTGATATTCATCTCGGAAGCTAAATTGATTAATTCGTAACTATTCCCTTGGTATTTAATTGGTAAAAATTTAGTTTTTCTTGTTAAGGCTTTTACGAATTCCTTTGCATCTTTGTTTGAAAATACTCCATCAGTTGATGTGATGGTTATATCTGTAATTGCTCCTAGTTTTGAAATCGAGTATTGATAACTAAAAGAACTTTTTCCACGTGGCGTTCCTGCAGGAATCTCAAATCCTCTGCTTGCAAAAGAGGCTGTACAAAAGAGTCGCTTACAGATGGACAAGGTATCGGGATTATCTAATAGCTGTTGTTTAAATTTACAAGTTTCACCCTCGCAACTTAAACAAATATTAAAACCTGATTCTCTATGAACTAAGACTTTATTTGCTAAATCCTCAGGTAAATATTTTTTTGGATCACAAGAAAAAGACTCTCCCTCAGCAAAAAAAGAATTACTTAATAACAAAGAAATACTTAAAAAAAATGCTCTTTTCATAAAAAAACCTCCAAAGCATTTATCAGTCTAAAGAATAGACCTTAAAGGTCAAATTTAGAGTTATTAAGATTTTACTTGTAATCTTTTGGAGTGAAGAATTGGCTCTGTATAGCCACTCGGTTGAGTTCGTCCTTTCACAGCTAAATCTAGAGCAGCAGAAAAGGATATCCCATTAAAGTCAGGACCCATCGCAATATATTCAGGATCTCCAGCATTTTGTTGATCAACTACAAGAGCCATTTTTTTCATCGTCTCTTCAACTTGCTCCTCTGAACAAAGATTGTGGTGAATCCAATTTGCTATATGTTGACTTGATATTCTGCATGTAGCTCTATCTTCCATCAAGCCAACATTATTTATATCAGGGACCTTGGAGCAACCTACCCCTAAATCTACCCACCTTACAACATAACCAAGTATGCCTTGGCAATTATTATCAAGTTCAGCTTGAATAGCTTCAGATGTTAAGCTTTCAGGATTATCCAGTAATGGAATAGAAAGAATATCTTTTAAGTCAGCCCTTGTTCTTGAAGCTAATTTCTCTTGACGTTCTGAAACAGAAACCTGGTGATAGTGAATAGCATGTAAAGTCGCGGCAGTAGGAGATGGAACCCATGCACAATTTGCACCTGCATCAGGATGCATGGATTTATTTTCATACATTCCTAACATCTCATCAGGCATCGCCCACATTCCTTTACCTATTTGCGCCCTACCTTTAAAGCCAGTCTCAAGACCGATGTCAACATTCCAATCCTCATATGCGCCAATCCAGGGTTGCTGTTTCATCTCTGCCTTAGGCACTACAGGTCCAGCTTCCATACTGGTATGAATTTCGTCACCCGTTCTGTCTAAGAAACCAGTATTTATAAATATAACTCTATCGCTGGCTTCTCTAATGCATTCTTTAAGGTTTACAGTAGTTCGCCTTTCCTCATCCATAATACCAACTTTTACTGTTAGAGGATCAAGGCCCAACTCCTGTTCTACTTTTGTAAATAAATCGCATGTAAACTTAACTTCTTCAGGTCCATGCATTTTTGGTTTTACTATATAAATACTTCCAGTTCTTGAATTAGATTGTTTTCCTTCTTTCAAAAGATCATGCTTGCCTATACAGATAGTAAACATGGCATCCATAATCCCTTCAGGGACTTCATCATTGCTTGCGTCAAGGATTGCAGGGTTTGTCATTAAATGACCAACATTTCTTACCAAAAGAACACTTCTTCCTGGGAGAGTAATTTCTTGACCATTTTTGTCTGAATAATTTCTATCCTCATTCAGAGTCCTTGTCATCTCTTCTCCGCCCTTAAAAAATGATTCTTTGAGATCTCCTTTCATTAAACCTAACCAGTTTCGATAACCTAAAGATTTGTCTTCTGCATCTACAGCCGCAACAGAATCTTCAAGATCTTGTATAGCAGTTACAGCCGATTCAACACAAACATCCTTAATATTTGCTGGATCATCTTTGCCTATAGAGTCTTCAGGATCAATTTCAATTTCTATATGTAAGTTGTTGTTTTTAAATAATATACTACTAGGATTATCGGAGTCACCTGTAAAACCTATGAACTGAGATTCATCCTTTAATTCTGTAGAAGATTGATCGCTAGTACTTATCTCAAGACTTCCCTTGTTAATTTTAAAACCTGTTACATCGGCATATTTTCCTGAAGATAATGGTACCGACTCATCTAAGAAATTTTTTGAAAATTCTATGACTTTATTTCCTCTAACAGGATTATAAGGTCCTGATTTTTCAGCACCCTCCTCTTCTGAAATCATATCTGTTCCGTAAAGAGCATCATAGAGACTACCCCATCTCGCATTAGTAGCATTTAAAGAAAACCTTGCGTTCATAATAGGTACAACTAATTGAGCACCTGCAACGAGTGCGATTTCTTCATCTACATTTTGAGTGGTTATTTCAAAATCATCTCCTTCTTCCAATAAATAACCTATCTCTTTTAGGAAATTTACATATTCATCATGATTATGTGGAGAGCCTTTTTTTGAAATATGCCAATTATCGATTATTTTTTGAATCTCAGTTCTTTTTGCTAAGAGTTTCTTATTGCGAGGACCAAACTCATCAAGAACTCGCTCAAAAGATTCCCAAAAAGCATCTGGGCTAATATCCAAACCTGGAAGAAGTTCATCTGTTAGAAAATTATCAAGTTCTTGTGATACCTTCAGACTACCATGTGTAATTCTTTCTGACATTTATTTCCTTATTTATCGTACTTATGTGTCTATGTAAGTATGAGGAATATTACAGTGATAAAGGACATATATAAATAATATTTTTTTTAATGATATTTTGCGATAGCATAGCCAATCAATTCAAAAGATTAAGGGGAACTAAATATGCCAACTATAAATGAAGTGACTACTTTAGAAGTCAAAGATGCAGTAGCAGTCTTAACTCTGAACTCACCTCCAGTAAATGCCTTATCGGCAAATGTGAGAGAAGGCTTGAATAATGGTATAAGTGATGCGCTAAAAGATGATTCAGTAAAATCTATAGTAATTAGATGTGATGGAAGAACTTTCATAGCTGGAGCGGATATTACTGAGTTTGGTCAAGCCCCTAAAGGGCCTTCTCTTTATGAAGTTCAAGATATGATAGAAAACTCAACTAAACCTGTAATAGCAGCGATACATGGAACTGCTCTGGGTGGCGGCTTAGAAGTTGCTTTGACTTGTCATTACAGAATTGCTGTTCCTTCTGCTAAATGTGGCCTTCCAGAAGTTAATTTAGGTCTACTTCCAGGTGCAGGCGGTACACAACGGCTCCCTAGAATTGTAGGTGCCCAAAAAGCTCTTGTGATGATGACTAGTGGAGAACATGTTCCTGCCAATCAATGTCTTGATATGGGCTTAGTTGATGAACTAGCTAATGAAGGAGAGTTAGAAAATAATGCTATTTCTTTTGCAAATAAGATAGTTTCTGAAGGTAGACCTTTAGTGAAGGTTAGAGATGCAGATGAAAAAATTAAATCAGATAAGGGAAATGATGAACTTTTCTCTGAATTTAGAAAATCAATTCTTAGAAAAACTAGAGGATTTTTAGCTCCAGAATACAACATCCAATGTGTAGAAGCTGCTGTAAATCTTCCCTTCGAAGAAGGCATTAAAGTTGAACAAGATTTATTTATGAAACTAATGACGGGTTCTCAATCCGCAGCTCAGAGATATATATTCTTTGCTCAAAGACAAGTTACAAAAATTCCTGATATTGAAAAAGAGACTCCTTTGAAAGAAATCAATTCAGTAGGTGTAATAGGCGCAGGAACTATGGGTGGTGGCATCTCTATGAATTTTGCCAATGTTGGTATTCCAGTCACCATCATTGAACAGAGTCAGGAAAGATTAGATAAAGGCTTAGGCATTATTAGAAAAAATTATGAGAATACAGCTGCAAAAGGTCGTATCACGAATGAACAAGTCGAAGAAAGAATGGCGCTCATAAATGGACAAACTTCTCTAGATGCACTTGATTCTCAAGATCTAATTATTGAAGCTGTATTTGAAAATATGGATCTAAAAAAAGACATATTCAAACAACTAGATGGAATATGTAAAGATGGTGCTATCTTGGCTTCAAACACTTCTGCGTTAGATGTGAATGAAATTGCTGCCGAAACTAGTAGACCGGAAGACGTAATAGGGCTTCATTTCTTCAGTCCAGCTAATGTTATGAAACTCCTAGAAATTGTTAGAGGTGATAAAACATCTAAGTCAGTTGTAGCGAGTTCGCTAGCCATAGCTAAAAAGATTCAAAAGATTGCTGCTGTAGTTGGAGTATGTCCAGGATTTGTTGGTAATAGAATACTTGCACAAAGGCAAAGAGAAGCCAATAAATTGATACTAGAAGGCGCCCTTCCCTGGGATATAGATGACGCTTTATTTGATTTTGGTTTTCCCATGGGTCCTTTTGCTATGTCTGATCTGGCTGGTCTAGATATAGGCTGGAATAAAGAAACTTCCAATGGAGAAACTCTAAGAGATGTTTTGTGCGAAGCAGGAAGATTAGGCCAAAAATCAGGAAAGGGTTTTTATGTCTATGACGAAAATAGAAATAAATCTCCTGATCCAGAAGTAGAAGCACTAATCAAGAAATTTGGAGAGGATAGACAAATCCAAATGAGAGAGGTTTCAAAAGAAGAAATTCTTCAAAGATGTCTGTATCCAATGATCAATGAAGGATTCAAAATCTTAGAAGAAGGCATGGCCATCAGAGCTAGTGATATAGATATTGTTTGGACTAATGGTTACGGATGGCCCGTGTATGAAGGAGGGCCTATGTTTTATGGCAACCTAGTAGGTTACGACAAAGTGCTCGATTGGTTACAAAAAGCTGAGAAAGAGTTAGGTCCTGAATTCAAACCTTCACCATACCTAGAAAGGGTTGTAGCTGAAAAAATAAATATTCTTTAGGAATTAAATGTGAATGAACTTACCCAAAAAAGTGCGGGAGAACTTGCGCACCTTATCAAAAGAAAAGAAGTTTCCAGCAAGGAGGTAGTTGAAGCTCACTTAGATAGAATTAAAGAAGTTAATCCTGAAATTAATGCCATAACAGTAACACTTGAAGAATCAGCACTCGAGATGGCCGATAAAGCCGATAGTTCTAATACCGATATCGAGGACAAGCCTTTTCATGGCGTTCCAATTACCATAAAAGAAAATATAGATTTTGTTGGAACTCCAACGACGAATGGTCTTCCTATACTGGCTGAATCTATGCCTCCTAGAAATGCTCCTTTGGTGGATAGGATGTTAAATGCCGGAGCAATTCCTATTGGCAGGACGAATATGCCTGAGATGGGCATGCGCTTAGATACAGATAATCCTCTTAGAGGAAGGACCTTTAACCCTTGGAACAAGGCAATAACACCAGGAGGTTCAAGTGGCGGTGAAGGTGCTGCTATTGCTTCAGGTATGAGTCCTTTTGGAATAGGAAATGATATTGGTGGTTCATTGAGAAACCCGGCCTATTGTTGTGGCATCACATCTATAAAACCTTCGATAGGCAGAATTCCGTTTGTAAGAACTATAGCCCCTTTTGAGGATATGGGTATATCCAGTGCCTTTTTGAGTGATGGTCCTATGGCCAGGTCTGTTGAAGATTTGAGAATGGGATTATCGGTTATGTCAGGTAGACATATAGATGATCCTCAATCAATCAATAGTCCGTTAATTGGTGATTTTCCTATCCAGCCAAAAGCAGCCTTAATTAAAAAGGTAAGTGATATCGAATTACCAGAAGCTACGATTAGAGAAATAGATAAAGCCGGTGAAGTTTTGATATCGGAAGGTTGGCAAGTAGATGAAGTGGAGGCACCTGAAGTAGAGAGGGTGCATGAAATTTGGGGAGCTATTTTAAATCAAGGTTTAATAGAGGTACTACCAGAGGAAATATTTAAACCGGAAACAGTTGCTTATCTAAAAAGAACCAATGAAGCTAACTTATTGGAGCTGTCACTTGATCAAGCCTTACTTGAAAGAAGAAGATTAAGAAGACTATGGTCAGCTTTCTTAACAAAATATACAGTCTGCATAGGGCCTACTTGGTCTAATTTACAATGGCCAATTGATACCGACCTAGATCCTGATAAAGGAGACGAAGCGTTAAGACAGAGTTTTATGTTTATTGCTCCAGGAAACTGCTTAGGAATTCCTTCTGTTGCATTGCCAATGGGAGTGGACAATGGTCTACCTACAGGTATTCAGATTTATTCAGAACTATATAGAGAAGATCTGTGTTTAGGTGCTGCTGAACTTATACAAAAACAAGTTCCATGCCCTACTCCTATTGATCCAGTCTAGTCGTATATAACCTTTTCAAGAATAAGATTTAAATCACTTACGCTTTGCCTGTAACGATCCTCATGGATACGCTCATTATTACCATGTATTCCTGAACTTTCATTTCCTTCGTAAATATATGTATTAAAGCCATAGCTAGCTATACCTATTCCTCTTGAAAACCTACTATCTGTAAACCCAGTACTGACTGATGGAGATAATTTTGAGCCTGGATAATTTTTTTGAATAAAGTCCTCTATAGCTAAGTAAAGCTCTGAATTAATAGGAGATGATCCCGGAAAACCCAACATTAAAGGTTCAACCTCAACTCCAGTATCTTTTATAAGATCCTCTATCTGTTCTATAAATTCTTCAGGCTTATTATCCGGCAATATCCTGCAATCTATTTCGGCCCATGCCGTGGGAGGAACTACATTTATTTTCACACCTCCATTCATTCTTGTAAGCGAACAAGTATTTCTAGTAAGTGCATGAGAAGAAGGTGAAAATTCTTGCAGCTCCTTCATAAAGATTGGATCTTGGATCATATTCTTAATATCTTTATATTTACTTTTAAAAGGTTCTTCTAAGCCTTCAGACCTATCTGAAAATACTCTATCAACCTCAGGGATGATTCTAGGATCAAAAGGACTATTCCATATAATATTCAAAGCTTCTACTATTCTTGAAACTGAACTTGTTGTCCTTGGTGAAGAGCCATGACCAGGCTGATCAACTGAATTAAGTCTTAGCCAGACAGGAATCTTCTGAGTTACCTCGATGCTAAATCCAACCCCATCTTTAGATCTAAAGCCACTGCCGCCTTCGTTCAGTAATAATTCAGCACCTTCAAAAGCTTCTGGTCTATTCTCAACGAGCCATCCCATTCCATACTTTCCACCAGACTCTTCATCAGCTGCCGCTATATAAATTATGTCCCTATTGAGAGGTTTGTTTGATCTGTGCATTTTAAGAAAATTAGCTAAATGGGAGATACCCAATCCCTTCATATCTAAAGCACCCCTACCCTGTATGTAGCCATCTACTATCTCGCCAGATAGAGGATCAAAATCCCAATATTCCTCATTTGCAGGTACAACGTCAGAATGATGTAAAAGAATAAGAGCTGGTTTATCACCTCCCTTTATTCGCGCCCAGATATTTCCTCTTGTAGGTGCACTTTCTGCAGATTCATATTGGATACCTTCCTCATCGAATATTTCTGACAAAAAATCTACTGCTCTAGATTCATTTCCAGGAGGGCTAATGGTATCCACTTTTAGGTATGCTTGAAGCAATGCTACTGCTTCATTTTCTAAGTCTTCGTCTGCAAGTGTTAAGGCAGAAAAGAGATAAAGGGTAAGTATCGAAAAAACTATTTTTATCATTCTAGTTACTTATAAATTTTTGATGAAAATCAATAATATCAGGATCCACAAGCGCATCGGAAACTTTTAGCTCACGTTGTAAATGCAATGAGCTCAGATTCTTGCATCGACTCAAAGCAACGTAGGCTTGTCCCGTTGCAAAAGCTCCAGCCCCTAAATCTACGGAACAGCTTTCAAGGGTTAAGCCTTGTGACTTATGAATAGTAACTGCCCATCCTAATTTGATAGGAAATTGTTTAAATGACGAGATGACCTCCTCTAAAACATCGTCAGAATCCTCATCGTAAGTAAATCTAACTTTATTCCAAGCTTCACGTTCTACTTTGTGTGTTTTTTTATTTATTTTTACTTTGATATATTTTTTCTTCTTATCCTGACACTCAGATATTGTTCCAAGGGTTCCATTGACCCACCGACCTTCAGGATCGTTTTTTATGAACATTACATTTGCGCCAACTTTTATCTTAAGCTCTCTAGGAGCAGGTAAATCATTTTCGTTTAGCTCTCCAGTTTCTTTAGATTTTATAATTTCCTCTTCGCCCTCAATATGGCCTAATTTATATTCATTTAATTCTTCAGCTCTTTTTTTTCTTGAGGTAAGTGTCATGAAAAATTCCGACTCAAGCGTTGGATCAAAACAGCTTGAATTTATTTGATCGATGGTCACATCTAGATCTTTTCCAACTCGGATATTATTTAAAAGTTCACAAAACCTTTGATCTTCTTCCTGTCTAAAAGATTCTGTAAGTTCAAAATAACTTATCTTTTTCATATCTTTAAATGAAAGTGCATCGAAGAAATAAATAGAATTATACTTCTCATAGATTATCCTCTCTTCGCTCTCTTTAATTATGGGTGGTAGTTGAAATAGGTCACCGCAAGCCAGAACATGAATACCTCCAAATGGCTTCTCAGAGTTTCTATGTATTTGGAGAGATTGAGATATCGCATCCAACATAGGCGCTCGAACCATAGAAACTTCATCAATGATCAATAATTCTAAATTCCTAAGTAGTTTTGCAAATCTAGGATCTTTAGATTTTGTAATCAAAGGAATAGTCTCAAAACCAATCCTAAAAGCGGAATTAATTGTTGTGCCGCCTATGTTTAAGGCAGCAATTCCAGTAGGAGCTACAACCATTTTTTTTAAAGACAATTGATTCTTTACTCTTTCAAGAAGAGTGGTCTTTCCCGTTCCCGCGGCACCTGTTAAGAATATGAATTGCTGTTCGGAGTCATCTGAAAGCAAATCTATTATTTCATCCTGAACTTTATCAAATGACATATTGATCTTATGAGTCTAATTTATCCATACTATCGATTGCCCTTTCCATTTGCCTTTCACGTGTGGAATATTCATTTACAGATTTCTGCAATGCATCGACTTTCTTCATAAGATCTTCGGTAGAACCGCTAAACTTTTCAAATTCTTTTTTCAGTTTTCCAAACTCATTCATGATTTCTCCAGCTCTCTCATTAAGAGCTAAAGTTCTAAATCCCATATGCACGCTTATAAGATAGGCTGCAAGAGAGTTAGGTCCCATGATAAGGACTCTATAATCTCGAAAAATTATCTCTCTTATATTTTCTAAAGAATCTATGGTTTGCATTAGACTCTCACTTGGAATATACATAACACCAAGATCAACAGTAATTCCCGATTGAACATACTTTTCTTTTATATCTGAAGCATCTTTCAGAACATGTCTTCGAATATCATCTCTGGTTTTCTTAACTAGTTTCTCATCACCTGATTCGCTAGCATTTATAAAGTTATCAAAAAGAGCTGAGGGGAACTTAGCATCTATTGGGAGAACAAGGCCTTCAGGAAGTTTTATGATAAATTCAACTCGTTTACCACTACCAGGAATGACCTCTGCATTACTCTCAAACTGGTTAGCATGGAAAATATCTTTAATGATTGATTCTAGAGACCATTCACCAAATTTTCCTGCTAAGGTTCCTCCAGATAAATAACGATTTAATTTACTAAGTGGTTCACTAAAAGACTGTATGTCTTTGGAAAGTTCTCCAAGGGTGGTTCTTTGAGTTTCAATTGAGTGATCTATTCCTTTGAGAAAGTCATCAGATTGATTACTGTCATTGCTATTCTTAAAAGTATTAAAAAAGATTAAACCAATTACGATTATTAATAATATGACGATTAGGATATCCATATTTATACAGACTAAGAGTTAGTGTCTAAAAAATCAATTAACCAGAAGATTCTTCTTAAATTTTACGAGAAAGTTTCTTTCTGATTCAAGTTTTATAATTTTGCTCTCCCAGTATCATAACCGAGGTCCTGGAGGTTATCTTCATGGATAGATTTATTGATTCTGTATTTTGAAATAAAGAACAAAGAAATCGGTGCGATTACAAAGAGTAAGGAAGTTGAAAAGATTGCAAGAGAGGTTACAGCCTCTCTCTTTTCTTCAATAGATGCCTCTTCTCCAAAGCCAGCCAATGACAAGAGTACTCCCGATAATAATATGCCAACTCCTCCAAGGATTTTACCTGACAGACCGTTAACAGAAATGATTAATCCTTCGGACCTAGCATGGGTATTTTTTTGATGATCCTCAACTACATCAGAAAACATAGAACTAAAAACAATACCATTTATTACTCGGACACCCGCCATGAAGGCTGAATGCGTGGCATAGAGGTAAAAGAGTAAACCTAGGAGCGGGAGAGCAAGTCCTGCTTCTGGAAGTATATTGGTTCCAAATTCAATATCGATAATTCTCAAGATGGTAAGAGAAGGTCCTATTGATATCATAATGCAAGTGAGCACAAGAACAGTTCTTTTCTTGTCCCTATCCTTCAAGAGTTTGTTCGCGCTCAATGCCGCTATGAATGCTCCCGGAATACTCAAAGCTAAAATTAAAGTAAAGATATCCGGCTCCCACAACCAAAAGAAATTGATCATGTAGATGCTGAAGACACTCGATAGAGATCCCACTATTCCAAATAAAGAAGTACCGATGATTAAATTTCGCCAAGAATCATTTTTCCAAAGTGAAATGAGCCCCTTTATAACCCCAATATTTCTTGTTTCGTCATTTACTGAAGTCTTTTCAAAATGAGATTCGATATTTCGTAATCTAAAAACTGAATATAGGCTTGTGACTAAAAAAAGCATAATTACGATCAGAGATACTGCTTTATAACCATCCTCTTGATTCCAATTGTCCCCAAATATTGTAGCTATAGAGAAGTAAAATATGACAGTTCCTAGAATGCCAAAGTTATTATCCCTTGCATGAAGTAAATTTCTTTGTTCATAACCCTTGATCATCTCTATTCCTAAAGATGCTCTTGGAATAAAAAACATAGTACTGCTTATTCTGGTAATGATTATGAATAGTAAGAGTTGAGTAAATAAAGCAAATTGACTGCTTCCTAGCCGGACATTGAAAAGCAGGAATATACCTAGCGCGAAACCAAATAGTCCAAATGCCATATAGGGAATTCTTCTACCATAACGAGTGGCGCTTCTGTCAGAGATACCTCCAATCATTGGATCTGTAAAAGCATCTACAAATAATGAGAGAGCAATCCCTAAACCACATAAAAAAGGATCTAATCCTAAAACCTGATTATAAAAATAAAGCAAAAACATGGACAAGAAAGCCTCTGAAGCTGCCCCGCCAGCAGAGCTCACTGCAAACGTATTAAGATACTTTTTTTGGAGGTCTTGCACTTTGTTACCTATATATGCTTTTTAGATAATGAATAAAAGCTAAGAATGCTGGAGCGAGATACGAGAATTGAACTCGTCTCTCAACCTTGGCAAGGTTGCGTAATACCACTATACCAATCTCGCTTGATGAATCCCTGTTTAGCAGGAAGAGAAGTATACACGAAAGATTTTTTGATTTTCTAGGTTCTTTAATAAGAAATTAGTCTGATTTATAAACTTCCTTTATGCCTAAACGTGCTTTGACCTCATCTGCTTTTTCATTTGCATTCATGAATTCGTGAACTAACTGATCAAGGGTATCTTCATTTTTTTTATAATCTTGACGAAAGGCAAGTCCTAAGCCTCCAAATAGGAATGTCAAAAAGCCTAGCCCATAAGTAAATTCATTTTGCGCATTATTTAATAAAACCAAGATAAAAAACAATAACAGGATAGTGAATAAAATAGGTATAACCATGATATTTTTCTTACTGCTACTTTGAAGTCGATTAACTTCATAAAATCTATCATTAACGGATTTAAGATTAATTATAGCTTCAATATCCTCTCTGACTTGATCGGAAGAGTACCCTCCTACATTATTCATATGATCCAAAATAGATTTAATTATTTGATTATATTCAGTTGAGTTTACAGATTGCGTTAAGGGACTTATGCCCTTTTTTTCAAGTTGTTTAATTAAAGAATTTCTCTGTTTTTTATCAATTTTATTCATTTATCTCCCCTGATTATATTTGTCTCTTAAAAGGTTTTTTTGTACTTTTCCCATAGCATTTCTTGGTAGTTCACTAGTAAAGTAAATTTGCTTTGGGACCTTAAATCCTGCCATCTGTACTTTCATATCTCTAATGATATTTTCTTCTAATACTTTGGACTCTTCATCTCTAACTATCACAGCAACGACACGCTCACCGAAATCAGAATCTTCTAGACCGATAACTGCAGACTCATGAACACCTGCGATTTTATCTATAAATGATTCAATTTCTTTGGGATAAACATTCAATCCTCCGGTAATAATCATATCTTTATTTCTTCCAACAATAATTAAGTAACCATCTTGATCAAAATAACCTTGATCTCCGGTATTGAAATAATCATCTGAACTAAAATCTTCTTGAGATTTTTGATCGAGTTTCCAATAACCTTTAAATACATTTGGTCCTTTTACTTGAATATTTCCAATTTCGTCCGCTCCAACTGGTTTATCATCATTATTAACTATTCTAACCTGTTGGCCTTCAAGAGGTAATCCAACAGTTCCGGATTTTCTTTTACCATTTATAGGATTAGAGCTAATAATGTTTGTTTCAGTCATGCCATATCTTTCAAGAATTTCATGACCTGTTATGGAGTTAAAGTCCATAAACGTTTCTTCTAAAAGTGGAGCAGAACCTGAAATAAAGATCCTTAAATTTTGAGTTACTTTTGAATTAAGTCCTTTATTTTTAATTAATCTATTGTAGTAAGTTGGAACACCCATCATTACCGTACATTTAGGCAATTGAGTTAAAACCTCATTAGCTTCAAAGTTATCTAACCATAACATCTTAGAGCCTGATAAAAATACACACCCAAGAGCAACAAATAAACCATGTACATGATAAATTGGAAGAGCATGAAGTAAGCAATCATTTGCTGTAAATTCCCACGCTTCTTGCAGTGTTTTGGCATTTGAGCCTATATTTCCATGAGTCAACATAATGCCTTTGGGTTGACCGGTTGTTCCAGAAGAATAAAGCAAAGCTGCCGTATCTTCCTCCGAACAATCTACAACCTCGTGAATGCCTGCTAATTTTATTGCTTGTATAGAATCTTTATCATTAATTTGAAGAGTAAAAATATGATTGGGTAGTTGTTTTAGATTGAGAGAATCAACTTTTTCATAAACCTCTTTTTCGCAAATGAATAAAGAAGGATTTGCATCCTCTAATAGGAAGGATAGCTCATTGTCTTTATAGGCGGTATTAAGAGGATGGAAAATTAAGTTAGCACGCAAACATGCAAGATAAATATATAGAACTTCAGGTGATTTATTAACTTGAACTGAAATTCTATCGCCTGGCTTTAATCCCAAATTTGAAAAACCGTTTGCGTATTGAGAAGAATGATCTTCCAAATCTTTGTAAGTAATAATTGAACCATTTTTGAGCTCGATACAAGGACTGCTCAAATTCTCTGGAAAGCCTTCTCTATATGTTAAGTAGAGATTCTCCATTGCAATTTTTAACGCGCAGTTTGTCCATCATCAATTTTTATACAGGTTCCTGTAACGCACTCAGATGAAGGAGATACTAAGAACAGCAATGTAGAATCCATTTGCTCAGGAACACATATTCTTTTTCTAGGGAGACCTTTGCTGACGTCACCTATTCTTTCCAACATTTTATCAGCCATCTCTGAATGAAATATACCAGGCGCTATAGCGTTTACATTTATGTGGTGTCTAGCCCACTCTACAGCTAATGATTCGGTCATTCTTACAATAGCCGACTTTGTAGTTGAATAAAGAACAGCCGCAGAATTAGGACCTGTATTAAAAGCCGCCATAGAAGAGATATTTACCATCCTGCCTGGTTTTTCACTTTTTATAAGTCTTCTTGCTACTTCGTTTGATAGAAGATAAGGGCCTACTAAATTTGTGTCTATGACTCCATCAATCAAAGCTTCGTCTTGTTTGATTGCCCACTGAGCATCGACCATTCCAGCATTATTAACAAGCGTATTTATCAAGCCTAGTTGATTCTCAACTATATCTATACAGTTGCGGATACTATCTCTATCCATTACATCCAAAGGAACTACAGCGCATTCTCCACCAGCATCTCTTATTTCTTTCTCGAGTGCTTCTAATTTCTCAACTCTTCTTGCAGCTATAGCCACCTTTGCGCCACAGCCTGCTAGAACTTTAGAAAATCGATATCCTAAACCTGAAGAAGCTCCTGTAACTAAAGCAACTTGATCAGATAGATCTACAGAAAAATTTGGCGTTGAAAATTTACTCATATTTGTCCCCTAATTCTTTATTAACAGATAATTTATGCATCCTAAATTATGCAAAATCTCTACTTTTAGGTACTATGTTGACTATTCCCGCCCTACTAAACAATAAAAATACCTAAATTATGAGTATACAAAATAAAATAGAGCAGGCAACTACAGT
The DNA here is from genome assembly GCA_902606175.1 of uncultured SAR86 cluster bacterium. GTDB lineage: Bacteria > Pseudomonadota > Gammaproteobacteria > Magnimaribacterales > Magnimaribacteraceae > Magnimaribacter. The sequence continues at coordinate 15,574 of CACLEZ010000005.1, forward strand.
TACAAAACCTAGCAGAGAAGAAGCTGAAGAAGCCGTTAGAACCCTGATATGTTGGACTGGAGATAACCCTGATAGAGAGGGTCTCATTGAAACTCCCAAGAGAGTCGTAAAAGCTTACGAAGAATTTTTCGAAGGCTACGACATGGATCCCGAAGAGGTATTGCAAAAAACTTTTGAGGAAGTTCAAGGTTATGATGATGCGGTAATAGTTAGAAATATTAGGGTTGAGTCCCATTGTGAACACCATATCGTGCCCATTATTGGCGTAGCTCATGTTGGGTACATCCCAAATAATCGTGTTGTTGGAATAAGTAAACTTGCAAGAGTTATTGAAATTTTTGGCAAACGTCTACAAACACAAGAAACTATGACGGCCCAGATAGCGGATACAATCCAAAAAGTCCTAGAACCGAAAGGTGTAGCAGTAGTTGTTGATGCAAGTCACCAATGTATGACCACTAGGGGTATCCATAAAACTGAATCAAGCACTATTACCAGTAGAATGCTCGGTGCTTTCAGGGACAATCCTGAAACCAGATCTGAGTTCATGAATCTAATAAATAGCCCTAAAGATTTTTAAAGAATTAAATAAATATATATATTTTTACCCATTTTTTTGGATGATTTCGGTATAAATTTGCATTAACATTTAGTCAAAAGGGGAAGCAATGGCTATTAACACAGAAAGTTTTGATTTTGATCCTGATTACCTCAGGAAGAAGTACAGAGAAGAAAGAGATAAACGTCTAAGACAAGATGGCAATGAACAATATCAAGAAGTATCAGGAGAATTTTCATACTTTATTGAAGATCCTTATATCAATGATGCAATAGAAAGAGAGGCTATCAAAGAAGAAATTGAGGTTGTGGTTATTGGTGGTGGTTTTGGAGGAATGCTTGCGGGAGCAAGACTAAGAGAAGCCGGTATAGATGATTTCAAGATAATTGAGAAAGGAGGCGACTTCGGTGGAACTTGGTATTGGAATAGATATCCAGGTGCCTCTTGTGATATTGAGTCATATATCTATTTTCCATTATTAGAAGAAACCGGATTTGTACCTAAGCAAAAGTACACCAATGCACCAGAAACACTTGAATACTGCAAAGTAGTTTGTGAGAAGTTCAAACTTTATGAAAATGCCTGTTTGCAAACAGAAGTAATTGCAACAGATTGGGATGAAGAATCATTAAGATGGATTGTAAAGACTAACAAAGGGGATGAAATAAAGGCTAGATTCATTGTTCATTCTAATGGCCCCCTTAACAGACCCAAACTCCCAGCTATTCAAGGAATAAATGACTATAAAGGACATACATTCCATACTAGCAGATGGGACTATGAATATACTGGAGGATCTTCACACGGAGATCTCACAGGACTCAAAGACAAGAAAGTCGCAATAATTGGTACAGGAGCTACTGCTGTTCAATGCGTACCTCATCTTGGTGCTGCAGCCGAAAAACTATACGTATTTCAAAGAACTCCATCTTCAATTGATGTGAGAAATAATCAACCAACCGATCCTGATTGGATTTCTACACAAAAACCAGGATGGCATGATGAAAGAAGAAAAAACTTTGAAACACTCCTAACAGGGGGAATGGTTAAAGAAGACTTAGTTTCAGATGGATGGACAGAAGCATTTAGACTTTTATTTGGTAATCTAAGACAGCGAGCACCTTCAAAATTAAAGATGGTTGGATTTGCACTTTCAGGTATCTTCTCTTCTAAAATGTATAAAGATGGTTTCAAGTCTTACATGACGGGAAAAGTTACAGAAGCTATGGATCTAAGGAATGCTATGCAAATGGCGGACTTTCAAAAAATGGAAAAAGTAAGAGCTAGAGCTGATGAAGTTGTAGAGGATAAAGAGACTGCTGAGTCTCTTAAGCCCTACTATAACCAATTCTGTAAACGTCCATGCTTTCATGATGAGTATCTCAATACTTTCAATAATCCTAATGTTGAATTGGTGAATACCGATGGAAAAGGTCTAGAAGAAATATCTGAAAATGGCATCATATTCGAAGGCAAAGAATATGAAGTTGATTGCATAATTTTCGCTACTGGTTTTGAAGTTGGAACTGATTATAGTCGAAGAGCTGGTTATCAAATACATGGAGTTGATGGCATGACTGTTTCCAAGAAATGGGAAAATGGACTTGCTACTTTTCACGGCATGCATAGCAGAGGCTTTCCAAATTCTTTCTTTTTCGGACCAGCCCAATCAGGCTTCACAGCCACCTATACGTATTCTCTTGATGAACAAAGTATTCACTTAGCCCATATTTTAAAAACTGCAAGAGATCAAGGTGCGACCAGAGTTGAAGCCTCCCAGGAAGCAGAAGAAAAATGGATTAACACCATTATTGATAAAGCTAGGTTGACTGCTGATTTTCAAGAGAACTGTACGCCTGGCTACTACAATAATGAAGGTAAAGTAAATCAGACTCCTCAAAATAATACTTACGGAGGCGGTCCAATAGAATTCTTCTCTCTAATGGAGAAATGGAGATCAAAGGGAAACCTAGAAGGCCTCGAACTGAGTTAATTTTTGTATCAACTAGAAATACTTCAACATCCATTTAGTTATACAGACCTAGAGGAAATATTAGCTATCAATCAAGCTAATATCCCTGAAGTCGGAAATATTGATGACATTAATAGACTGAACCATTTAATTAATTGGAGCAGTCATTTAATTGTTGTTAGAGAGGAAGAAATAGCAGGATTTATCATCTTGATGAGAGAAAATCAGAGTTACGATTCTCTGAATTATGAATTCTTCAATTCTCAAGGATATCCATTTTTATATGTTGATAGAATTGCAATTAAAGAGGGACATCGACGCAAAGGATTGGGCCAAATGATCTACTCAAGGACAATTGAGATCGCGAAAGAATTAAACTTACCTACTTGTTGTGAGGTCAATACCTTGCCAAAAAATGAACCTTCTCTGGCTTTTCATGATTCATTTGGCTTTGAAGATGTCGGCACTAAGGACTATGAAGACCATAGCGTAGTTTACCTAAGGAGATCTTCCTAGTTAGTTAAGATCATCCTTAAAAAAGTTAATCAGACCTACGCCTGTTATTATTAAAAGGCAACCAACTAGCATTGTGTAAGTTATCGCCTCATCTAAAAAAAGATTAGCCCACAACATACCGGAAACGGGAACAATTAGCACAACAGTTGAAGCTTTAACTGGCCCTACTCGCTTTATTAATATTACATAACCCATATAAGCCATACCCGTGCATAAAAACCCTAAAAGAAAGACACTCAAAAGAACTTCATTTTGATGATTGAAATGTAATCCACTTTCTAAAAACGTAAAGGGGAAAACGAGGAAAGTTGCTACCAGCAGAGTCATAGAAGCTAAATAAGTCGCATCAATTTCTTTAGTAGTGAATATGTAGTTTGAGCTGAATGCATAAAAGAAAGATGCCAAAAGACAGAGCACAAGTGCAAATAATGAAAATTCTAATGATTCATAACCAACAAATATAAACAAACCAACTATACCAATAAATATGCCGAGCAATTGAGTGAGATTAGAACCTAATTTCAACCAAAGACTTGCAATAATGAAAGCAAATAGAGGAGTTGTACCATTCAAAACAGACATAGTGCCTGCATTCAAATCAATTGCTGCTCTAGAAAAAAGATAAAACGGAACAGAAGCATTTATGCAGGCTAGAAAAAGAATAGAAGGAAAATCTTCTCTAATATTTTGAAGATGGTTTCTAGTAATAAAGAATGGACTTAGTATCAATGAGGCTATCAATAATCTAGAGAAAACTAAAGTTATAGGACCAACTTCTGGTGCAGAAACCTTTATAAAAAGAAAAGATGACCCCCATGCGATACCGATTGCAATTATTAAAGACCAGTCAACAACTGCACTTTTATACATTTATATAATTAATTTTTCTTACTAAAGAATGCTAGTAAGGTCGATCTCCAATAATAGTAACTCTTTCAACTTTTCTAACATTTGGCCAATAATCAGAATTTGCATAATGCTGGCATGCTCGATTATCCCAAAAAGCTATTGAATTATCTTGCCAGGCAAACCGGCATTGGTATTCAGGCACGGAAGCGCGTGAATATAAGAAATTTAACATCTGCTGAGATTCTTGAGGATCCCAGTCTTTAATGTATTGGGTAAAAGCAGCATTGACATAGATAACCTTCTTTTTTGTATCTGGATGAGTTCTTATAACTGGATGCTCTGGCATGGGATATTGTTTATTAAAGGCTTCTATCTCCTCATCAGATTTACCTTCTTTAATGAGCCTATTTCTAAAATTTGCAAAATCATGTACTGCTATGGCACCTTCGAGTTTCTCTTTAATTTCTTCACTAAGATTGTCATAAGCTGCGTACATATCTGCAAATAACGTATCTCCTCCATGTTCAGGTTTTTCTATCATTCTTAAAACTGAACCTAAAGAAGGTTCCATTCTCCAAGTAACATCTGAGTGCCATGTATTTTCTCTACCTCTACTCTTTTCATTGTGAGTGATAACCAATACCTCTGGAAAACTTTCTTTTTTTGGAGCAAAAGGATGAATTTCTAATTCGCCAAAGTTTTTTGAAAAGTTTATATGCTGTTCTGTAGAGATATCCTGATCTCTAAAAAAAATAACTTTATAAACTAATAGTGCTTCGTAAATTAAGGCCTTTGTGTCTTCCGTCAAAGTCTCGGATAAATCGACGCCCAAAATCTCTCCTCCTATAGTTGGACTCAACCTATTAACTATGAAAGGTAAGTTTCTTTGTTCAAAAGTATCTGGATTAAAGTCATTCATAATTTTCTCCCTGTTCATAATGATCAACAAGCTTTGTTATCTTGTCAATCTGAAGTTTAGACTCATCATCAGAATAAGGTAGCATATTCTGGAATGACCAAACCGGACCAGGCCATGCATCGTCATCTTTATAACGCACGATGATATGGGTATGTAGTTGAGGTACGAGGTTTCCTAAGCTAGCAATATTCATTTTATGAGCACCATAAATCTGAGACATATGTCTTGAAATATAATTGCACTCAGCCTGGTAAATATTTTGCTGCTTGAAATCCAGTTCATAAAGTTCACTTATTCCTGAGATTTTTGGAACTAATATTGCCCATGGAAAATTTGAAACATTCATTAGTAAAACCCTTGATAAAGGAAGTTCTCCTATTAAAAATGTATCTTTTTTGAGCCTCTTATCTAATTTAAAATCCAAAGCTATCTATGAGACATTTCTTTCTTTGCCTTCCCAATAAGGTGCTCTTAAATCCTTTCTAAGGATTTTCCCAGAGGGATTCCTTGGCAATTCATTGATATGCTCTACAGTTTTAGGGCATTTATATCCGGCTATTTGTGTTCTGACGTAAGAAATTACCTCAGCTTCATCAAGCGGCTCTCCATCAGCCTGAACAATAAAAGCTTTAGTAGCTTCACCCCATTTATCATCAGGTATTCCAATAACTGCTGCATCTGCTATTTGCGGATGACTAAGCAGAGCATTTTCAACCTCAGCAGGATAAATATTTTCTCCTCCTGAAACAATCATATCTTTGACTCTATCATGTATATATAAAAAACCTTCATCGTCAAAATAACCAATATCACCTGAATAAAACCAGCCATCTTTAATTGATTCTTCCGTAGCTTCCGGTCTATTCCAATAACCTTTCATATTATTGAGTGACTTAATAATCACTTCTCCAACCTCTCCTGTAGGAACATCGTTATCATCTGAATCAACTACTCTCAAGCCAACATCTTTTCCAGCCTTACCACATGATCTTAGCTTACCTCTAGATACATCATGATCTTCTGGGTAAAGAAAAGTAATGGCCCCGTTAGTCTCAGTTAAACCATAGACCTGCCAAAAATCGCACTGCATTAATTCCATAGCTTTTATTAAAGTATCATCAGTGATGGGCGATGCACCATAGATAACTGTTTTAAGAGAAGAAAAGTCAGTATGGGCAGCATCTGGGTGTTGGACTAAAAATAAAATCACAGCAGGAACAAAGAGTGCGTGTTGTATTTTTTCTTCTTCAATTAATTTAAGAATAAGCGTTGGGTCAACTTCGGGGATTATTATATTCTTTGCACCAGTTACCATACCTGCGAGCCCCATATTTGTTCCCGCAACGTGGAATATAGGCATACATACGAGATTTATTTCCCCTTCATTCATCTCTCTGTACATAGAATCCTCATTCATCAAGAAACAACTACTAAAGTTGTCATTAGTCAGCTGAACACCCTTTGGATGACCAGTTGTTCCAGAGGTATAAAGCTGAATCACATCATCATGACCTTTGCTTTCTAACATGGGATCTTGATCTTGTTGAGAATCTCTCCATTCTGAGTAGTCTTCCCATTCTTCATGAGAACCGCCAACAGTAATAATTTTCTTGACGCTAGGTATATCATTTTTAATTTCTTCTATCAGGCCAAAAAATTCAGGACCTACGAGCAATACTTCGCTATTAGAGTCGTTTATTATGTAAGCAACTTCTGGTGGGGCCAGTCTCCAATTTATGCCAACGGTTACCGTATTGGACTTGATAGTGCCATATAAGAATTCAAAGAATAAATCAGAGTTTTTTCCTAAAAAAGCTACCCTGCTATCGGGCCTACAATCTAAGGCTATAAGTCCTTGGGCAACTTTATTGGCAAAAGAATCTAGCTCACTGTATGAGGTTTCTTTGTCTAAAAACTTATGTGCAATATCATCTCCCGATTCTGCAACTCTCCATCTAAATAAATCTGCTATGGTTTTTTCATATGGTATATCCATTTTCCTCTCCTATATCCAACCCAAAGGTTTCAGCCTGTCATTAACAAAATTTTCTGGAACTTCTTCTAAAGCAGTACCTAAAGTATCATTCCATCGATTTAAAAAACCAAATAAAGAAATTACAGAAACGATATCTACTATTTCCTTTTTGGAATAATATTTGCTCAGATTATCAAAATGCTCTTGGTTACTATTATTAGGCACTTTCCCTGCTGCAAAGGCTAAATCAAGCACAGCTTTTTCTGAGTCGCTAAATTCTTCACTGCCCGAGTAGTTCAGGATATCAGCAATTTTCTTCTCTTCTATGCCAGCCCTTTCCGCACCATGTGAGGTATGTGCTTGACAGTATTTACAGCCGGCGGACAAGCTTGATGCCAAAGCAATTAATTGTTTGGTGCCCGCATCAAGGCCATCTGATTGAAAAACAGCACCTGCTAAACCTGAAAATGCCTTCAGTAATTCAGGTCTTTCGGACATAGTTAAATGAGCGTTTGGTAAATATCCCATGAAAGACTCTACTAACTTAAAAAGTTCTTCAAATTCTATAAGACTCTTTCTGTCTGTATCGCCTATAAATGTTGTTTGTATTTTTTCCATATTTCTTCTGAGATCGTAATCTTTACTTCAATTAGAATTCTCTATTAACTCTAGCTCTTTAAATTCATGTTCTATGGATAAGTCTATAAGCTTCCTCCATAGAGGTTCTGATATGGAGGAACTTAAACCACAAGATTCTCCAAAATTAGTTACTTTAGATATCACATCTTCGATTCTCTCTTTATCTATTATCAAGGTTTTGTCATTTTTAACTAAGGCAGCCATTTCTATACACTTTTGTCTTCTTGCAAGTAATAAAACGAGTTCTTTGTCGAGAAGATCTATTTCCTCCCTTACCTCTTTCATGGTGATGGTCATAATTTTTTTGTTTTTATTAATAATAGATTATATTACTTATTTATGAACCTAAAGAATATATGAATATTGACTTGATTTATGAAAATAATTAAAGAATTAGAAGATTTACAACCAGAAATGCAAAATTGGAGAAGAGATATACATGCTCATCCAGAAATAGCATTTGAGGAACACAGAACTGCAAAAATCGTAGCAGACAAGTTAGAGAGTTTTGGTATAGAGGTTGAGACAGGAATAGCCGGTACAGGAGTTGTAGGCACTCTAAAAAAAGGTAAAGGCAATAGATCGATAGGTTTGAGAGCTGATCTAGATGCCCTTTTAATCCATGAAACAAATGATTTTGAACACAAGTCTCAAATACCTGGGAAAATGCATGCTTGCGGCCATGATGGACATACAACTATGCTGCTAGGCGCTGCTAAATATTTAGCAGAAAAAGGTAATTTTGATGGAACTATAAATTTTATTTTTCAACCCGCTGAAGAGAATGAAGGGGGAGGAAAGGTTATGGTAGAAGATGGTCTTTTTGAGAAGTATCCTGTGGAAGCTGTGTTTGGTATGCATAATATCCCTGGTATGCCTATAGGTTCATTTGCAGTAAAGCCTGGACCCTTCATGGCATCCTTTGATATTTTTAACTTAAAAATTATTGGTAAAGGTGGTCATGCTGCAATGCCTCAAACAACAATCGATCCGATAATAATTGGAACTAAAATTGTTGATGCTTATCAATCTATTGTCAGCAGGTATATAGATCCTCAGGAGCCAGTGGTTCTTAGTGTGACTCAATTCCATGGAGGAGATGCATATAATGTAATTCCAAATGAAATTGAAATTAAAGGTACTGTAAGATGTTTCTCAACAAAAGTTCAAGCTTCCATAGAAAAACAAATGGAAAATTTAACGTCTTCAATTTGCTCTGCTTACGGTGCCAGATATGAATTCGAATATCAACACAGGTATCCTCCAACAATAAATAGTGCTGAAGAAGTTGAAACCTCCTTAAAAGTGATGAATGAAATCTCTGATGAGAGCATGGTCAATACTTCGCCTTCTCCAAGTATGGGATCAGAAGATTTTGCCTTCATGCTTCAAGAGAAGCCAGGTAGCTATATTTGGATTGGAAATGGAGATGGAGAAGGATCTTGCATGCTCCATAATCCGGGTTATGACTTTAACGATGAAATATTGCCTATTGGAGCGACATACTGGGTAAATATGGCAGAAGAAATTCTATCTCCTATAAATTAATTTTCATCCTCCTTTGCTAAAGGGTTTTGACCATAGGCGTTGTTAGGCCCTCCAGCTTCACACATAAAATAAATATATGCAAAGAGAGTGAAAATTGACAAGAAACCTAAAGATTGTGGAAGAAAAATAGGTATTATTTGAAGAGCAAAATACCACCAACCTGACTTTCCAATATCATGAAATCTCCTGATTGATAGAGATATCTGTGGGATAGCTGTTACCAAAATAGCATAACCAATTGAAGAGTTAAAAAAGACCTGAAAAAAATTTTCTTCATTGAGTGACGATAATTTATTTTCTAAATCACCAGCAGTGAAATTTAAAACCAGTAGACATAGCATTATAGAAAATAGAAAGAACCACCAAAATTCAGACCGAGAAGATCTTCCATTAAAGTCAAGACATCTCAAGTAGCCTGAAATAACTGAATCGAAAAAGCTCATTTGATTAAATATAAATAAGAAGGTTGGTAGCCCGTAGGAGAATCGAACTCCTGTTGCCTGGATGAAAACCAGATGTCCTAACCACTAGACGAACGGGCCGAAAGATCGCATTGTATGGAGGGTAAGCTTCAAGGTCAAATGTAATTTTATTCTACGGTGTAATCGTTATTTGTTGAGCGAGTATAAACAATCCCGACCACTAATAATGCGCTAATAATTATTCCTATCCAAAACTCTGGTGTAGAAAATAGAAGAAAAATATCAGGTACATCTACCACCCTAACCTCTTCATATTTCTTAGGAAAACTTTCAGATCTTGACCAAAATCCGATTCTTTCAATGATGAACTCAAAAATAGAGTTAGTTTTGAAAATGATACCCTCAAGAACTACAGTTGCAACAAGGGGCACTACTGCTCCTAAAACAGGTTTCCTGGAATAAGTTCCAGCAAACATAAGCCAAGTAAAAATAGGTAAGGTCCAAAGTGCTTGAGCCCAAAGACTGAAAATTATTCTAAACCAATCAGTAATAAAGTAACTATTCCATAGGTAGCCAAAAGATACGATATCATTAGAGACGAAATAAATAGAAGCACTCATAACAGCTACAAACTGCAGTAGGATTATATTTGGTAGTATCATTAAAGGTACTGCCAATATAACAAACAATAGTTTTGATATTACAGTTGTTAGGTCTGAAACTGGTAGAGATCTCCAAAATATTAAACTGCGGTCTTTACGCTCATCAGCAAAAGTTGAAAGATTATAAGCAAGAATACCAAAGCCAACAGTTATTAATACGGGAAGTGCTAATACCGTCAATCCAGCTCTAATAACTCTTGCTTTTGCTTCTGGAGAAGCCTGTAACATACCCTCTTGATAGTCTTCATCATAAATTTCTGTCGAAAAATTGAATTCTGCTGTTTGTATGTCAGTAATTCCAAAATAGACTGAAGCAATAACAAAACATAAAACAATTGTTACTATAAAAGGGGCATAAATAAAGGCTACCTTGTGTTCCTGAACCTCTCTTCTTAACATTGCGAAGAAAATAGTTGTCATGAATCAGTTCCTCTTTTTGTTTTATCCATAATTGCCATGAATAAATCGGCTATAAAAGGTGGCCTAACTTCGCCTAATTCAGATAGTTTTTCTTCATCTGTATCTTCAAATAGCAATACTTCTCGTCCAAGCTCAATTCTTTGATGGATGGGCTTTAAAGATCTCCCTTTTTCTATAGAGTCATTATTGGGACGTAACTCTAGGAACTTTTTATTAATTGACTCTATTGAATCGTACATAACCACTCGCCCTTGGTTCATAAATAATGCATCAGAGAGAACTCCTTCGATTTCTTCTACCTGATGTGTGCTTATAAGTATTGTTCTGTCTCCATCATAGTAGTCTTCAATTAGCTGAGAATAAAATTCTTTTCGATAAATAAGATCCAATCCAAGCGTAGGTTCATCTAAAACTAGTAATTTCGCATCAATTGCCATAACTATTGATAAATGCAGCTGGACTACCAGACCACGAGACAGAATTTTTATTTTAGAGCTTCTTTTAATGTCTGTTTTAGACAGAATTGATAAGCATTTTTTTATATCAAATTTTGGATGCACTCCATCAACATATTGTAAAACCTGGTCAACTGTCATCCATTTCGGGAGTACAGCTACATCTGTAATTGAGCATACTTCTTTGAGAAGTTGATGACGATCTCTTCTTGGATCCATGCCAAGTACTTCTAGATTTCCTTCAGTCTTTATAAGTCCGAGTATAGATTGTAAGAAAGTTGATTTGCCAGCTCCGTTTGGTCCAATTAGACCTAATATTTGTCCAGATAAAACCTCGATATCAATGCCGTCTAAAGCATAGCTTGCGTCATAGTTCTTTTTTATCGATTCGGCTTTAATAATAATTTCACTCATCTTAATTCTGGTTAATAAGTTTGTTAAGATCTATACCCAAGCTTGATGCCTTTTTTAATGTATTTGGCCATTCGTTTTCTAAGAATTTCGATTTCTCTAGTTTTAGTAACTCTTTTTTGGCATCTTCAGTTATAAACATGCCCAACCCTCTTCTTTTTTCGACAATATGAAGATCAACAAGTTCTTGGTAAGCTTTTGATACAGTAAGCGGGTTCACCCCTCCTTCAACTGCCATTTGTCGAACTGAAGGTATGGGATCACCTGATTCTAGAACACCATCGATGATTAATGAGACAACATGGTCTCTAACTTGTTGGTATATTGGTTGATCGTTTGTCCACTGCATGATGCAATTCTCTAAACAAGTGTATTACGTTACTAATACACACACAAGAGCATCACTTTAACTTCTTTTGAATTGTCGAAAATAATCCTCTAAAGATGTTTGCTTCCATTACATCAATTCTGCTTCTTTTAAAGAATCGTCTGACTCTAAGTAAGAGTTTTCTTGGATTATCAATGTCGTAAAATTCAACGTCTTGCATTAATTCGTCCATGTGCGCGATCAATCTTTCTGTTTGTTCATTATTTGCCAGTTCAACATCCCAATTATCTTGATTTTCCTGTTGACCTAATAAACAGAGTCGTACTTCATATGTCAAAATTTGAACTGCTTGTGAGAGATTTAAAGAAGAATACTCCGGATCAGAAGGAATATGTACATGCAGATTACAAAGACCTAGCTCTTCGTTGGTTAGACCTCTATCCTCTCTTCCAAATACTATGGCTATTTGATGATATGAAGCACTTTTTGCGACCTCTTCAGCTGATTCTTTTGGATTTAAGACGGGCCATGGTACCTTCCTATCTCGAGCGCTTGTTCCAATGACTAATTCACAATCAGCTACAGCATCTTTTAAGTTTTCAAAGACTTGAGCATTTTCTAAAATATCTTTAGCAGCTTTAGACCTATAAGTTGCTGCATCACTAGGAAACTCTTTAGGCGTTACTAAAGCAAGATTAAGTAAACCCATATTTTTCATGGCTCTAGCAGATGCACCAATATTTCCAGGATGAGATGTTCCTACTAAAACTACTTTTATTGAGTTGAATAAATCTTTTGAATTAACTTTATTCTCTTCCATTTACATATTCTATCAGGGGATTAAGTTCAATATGTTACGATGCGCATCTAATTATGGAACCGAAAGTAAATATTGCTTTAGAAGCTGCTCGTGCAGGCTGTAAGGAGCTATTAAGTTATGCTTATAGACTTGATCAACTGGAGATCAAAGAGAAAGGACCTTCAAATTTTGTTACTCAATTGGATAGAAAAGTCGAATCGATAATCATTGATTCGCTAAAATCGATTTACCCTAAACACACTTATGTATCCGAAGAAGTTGGAAGAATTGAGGGTTCGGGAAAAGATGTTGAATCCATGTGGGTTATTGACCCTTTAGATGGAACAACAAACTTTATTCACGGATTTCCTTATTATGCTATTTCAATAGCTTATGTAGAAAAAGGTAAAACTTTGCATGCTTTAATTATCGATGTTCCAAGACAAGACGAATTTACAGCTAGTTTTGGTAGAGGAGCCTATCTCAACAATCGAAGAATTCGAGTAAGTAAAGCAAAAGATTTATCTGGAACACTCTTAAGTAACTCATCTCATGATACTGACAAGGGCAGAGTAAGACACGATAATATGTCGACCTTCAGATCTCTTTACTCAAATGGATTAACCATACGAAGAACCGGCTCCGCGGCTCTAGATATGGCTAATGTTGCGGCAGGAAGATTAGATGGGTTTTGGGGCAGCGGACTAGGCATGTGGGATATAGCTGCTGGTGGACTTTTAGTAAGAGAAGCAGGAGGCTTGGTGAGTGATTATTTTGGCAATCCAGATTACCTGGCTGGCGATAATATAATTTGCTCTACAAATAAATGCTTCAAACCCATGCTTCAATCAATTAAACCCTACACTTCAATAGTTGAAGATTAAGGTAAAGGATTGTCATCAGCATTTTCCGGTTCTTCTACTCTTAGAAGGTCCTTATTTAAACCCATAATAACTAATGCATTTGCGGCTATGTAAATAGACGAATATGTACCGATCACAACACCAAAAATTAGAGCTAGGGCAAAGTTTTTAATAAGTTCCCCGCCAAGAAAATACAGCGAAAATAAAACCAACAGAGTTGTTAAAGAAGTAATTAAAGTTCTTCCTAATGTTTGATTTAATGATAGGTTTATAATTTCTTCAGTACTATCTAATTCAGCTGATCTTAGATTTTCTCTAATTCTGTCCGATACAACAATCGTATCATTCAGGGAATAACCAATTACCGCCAATAAAGCTGCCAAAACAGTTAGATCAAACTCAATTTGAATAAGGGAAAATATACCGACTACAATGATTACATCATGCACAAGAGCCACTACAGCGGCACCAGCAAACATAGATTGAAACCTAAAAGCTATATAAAGCATCATGAAGGCTAATGCTATGAGCATAGCAGTGCCTCCATCATCTCTAAGTTCACTGCCAATCTGTGGCCCTACATACTCAATTCTTCTTAAATCAATAGCTTGATCAGAATTATCGGCGCTCAATAAGGAAACTATTTCAGAACCAAGGCTGTCACTTACTGTGCCTGGGAGCTTAATAAGAACTTCTCTACTAGATCCAAAATTAGCAACTTGAGCTCCATTAAACCCACCATCAACTAATGTCTCTCGAATATTGGTTATATTTGCTTCTTCAGGATAACTTAATTCAACTAAAGTTCCTCCCGTAAAATCCAAACCATAATTGAGTTCTTTTACCAGCAATGATCCTATAGACAAGACTAAGAATATAGAAGAAAAAATAATCGCAATCTTTCTCCAAGCTAAGAAGTCAATCTTAAAAGTCATATTGATAGACCCTCAAGATTCTTCTTTGAACCATATATAAGATTTACAAAGGCTCTTGTTCCCATGATTGCTGTAAACATAGAAGTGATGATTCCAATTGATAAAGTTATTGCAAATCCTTTAACCGGTCCTGTTCCGTAGGACAATAGAATAACTGCAACAATAAGTGTGGTGACATTTGCATCCCATATAGTGAGGAAAGCTCTATTATACCCAGCATCAATTGCATCTAAGGGAGCCCTGCCTCTATTTAACTCTTCGCGTATTCTTGAGAAAATCAATACATTTGCATCCACTGCCATACCCACCGTTAGAACGATTCCAGCAATTCCAGGTAGAGTTAAGGTAGCTGAAAGAGTCGACATTATTGCGACCAGCAAGACAATATTGAAAGTCAAAGCCAAGCTAGCAGCCACTCCAAATACCCTGTAATAAAAAAGTATAAAACTTAAAACTAGAAATAAGCCTAATTGCATAGAAAAAACACCAGCTTTTATATTATCTGCTCCGAGGCTTGGACCTACTGTTCTTTCTTCAACAAATGTCATAGGTGCAGCTAGAGCACCGGCTCTGAGCAAGAGAGCAAGTTCAGAAGACTCACTGGGACTATCTAGTCCAGTTATTCTAAAAGTTGTTCCTAATGCCGCTCTTATTGTAGCTAAACTAATAATTTCCTTAACTTCGTATGATTCTTGAACAGGTACTTGTTGTCCACTCTCATCTCTTTCATAAATTGTTTTTGTTTTTTGTTCTACAAACAATACTCCAAGTCTTTTACCAATATTTCCTCTAGTTGCTCTGTGCATCTTTGAACCACCCTCGCCATCTAGAGTTATATTCACTTGCGGTAATCCATTTTCATCGAAAGAAGCTTGAGCAGTCGCTACTTGATCTCCTCCCAAAATAATAGAATCTTGCAAGAAGGCAGGCGCTCCTACTCCATTTCTATAGGGATAGGAAGTTTTTCTTGATCTCGGAGTGTCCATTTGAGCTTCCAAATGAAATTCAAGAGTTGCCGTCTTACCCAAAATATTTTTGGCCGCTGCTGTATCTTGTATGCCGGGTAATTGAACAACTATTCTTTTTTTACCTTGTCTTTGTACGATTGGCTCTGAGACCCCAAGTTCATTAACTCGATTTCTTAAAGTAGTGAGATTTTGGTCTATTGCATCTGATTCAATCTGATCTATTTCAACCTCAGATAAATAAAGCTGTATTGAATTTTCGCCATTTGAAGTTAAAGGAAAGTTAAATTGAGTATAGTTATCAATGATAAATTCCTCGGCTTTCTCTTTTGCTTGAAAATTATTGAATTTAAGAAAAATTGAAGAATCATCTTCGACTGAAGCCTGATTATATCTAATATTCTCTTCTCTAAATCTTATTCGTAAATCCTGCAGAGTACCATCCTGCCTATTCCTTAGAGCAGTTTCGGTATCAACCTGCATCAAAAAGTGTACACCCCCTCTAAGATCTAAACCCAGTTTCATTGGGTTTGCACCTATGTCGACAAGCCATTTAGGAGTAGTCGGAGCTAAGTTTAAAGCTATGACCACATCATTTATAAGCTTACTAGAGAGTAATTCTTTGAGTTTAAGTTGATTCTGATAAGTATCAGTCCTAACTAAAACATAGTCGTTTTCTAATTGAATTTTGATATCAAAATCTTCGTTTTTGACAATGTCGGCAACTCTTTCAGCTAAGAATTCATCTGCTGTTTGAGAGCTACTTGTATAAGATATTTGAACAGCAGGATCAGGTGCATACAAATTTGGTAATGAATAAACTATACCCAGCCCTAAAATAAGAAGGATGAGCAAGTATCTCCAGAGACCATAACGTTTCATATCTAAATAGATTTGAGTGTTCCTTTTGGTAAAATCGCAGAAATAGAACTCTTTTGTATTTTTATCTTTGTATTATCAGAAATTGAAAGTTCAATGTATTGATCAGAAATTTTCGTCACTTTCCCTAGAATACCTCCAGCGGTAACAATTTCCTCTCCGGTGTCCAAACTTGCTAGCATCTCTTGATGAGTTTTTCTTCTTTTATTTTCTGGGCGTATCATCAAAAAATAAATTAAGATCATAAATCCAAACAGTAAAAATAAAGTAGGATCAAAAAAAGTTGGTGATTGTTCCATGTTTCTCCTCTAAGTGTTTATATTGGGGTTGTCTGAATTATTCCAAGTTTCTTCAAATCTTTTAATAAAGGATTGCAATGTACCTTTTTCAATTGATACTCGCAAATTTCTCATCAAGTTAATATAAAAAGTAAGGTTGTGTATAGTTTGTAGAGTAGAGCCTAACATTTCATTGGTCTTGTCTAAATGGTGTAAATAGCTTCTTGAAAAATTTTGACAAGTATAACAATCGCATTCCTTATCAAGTGGCTCAACCGAATTTTTATTAGCGGCATTTCTTATTTTAACCACTCCTTCTGAAGTATAAAGATAACCATTTCTAGCATGTCGTGTGGGGATTACACAATCAAACATATCTACCCCACTTTCGACGGCTTTAATAATATCAAGGGGTGTACCTACACCCATCAAATAGCGGGGTTTGTCTACTGGCATTTTAGGGGCAATTAAATTAGTTATTTTACGCAAGTCATCTTTAGGTTCCCCTACAGATAATCCTCCTATGGCATATCCCTCAAAATCCATTCTTTTTAGCCCTTCTAAAGACTGCTCTCTAAGGTCACCGTAAACACCGCCTTGTATTATTCCAAATAAACTTGATTTATTGCTATCAAAGGCGTTTCTAGACCTTTCCGCCCACCTTAAAGACAATTGCATGGATTTCTCTGCTACCGATATCTCCGCTGGATAAGGTGTACATTCATCAAGGACCATGGCTATATCAACTCCATAAGACTGCTGAAGTTCCATACATTTTTCTGGATTTAAGAATAATTTATTTCCATTCAAAGCTGAGTTAAATTCCACTCCCTCTTCGGTTATTTTCCTCTTTTTTGCAAGACTGAAGACTTGATATCCTCCTGAGTCAGTTAAAATTGGTTTGTCCCATGACATAAAATTATGCAATCCTCCATTCAATTTTATAATATCAACACCGGGTCGCTCCATTAGATGATAGGTATTAGATAAAATTATCTCTGCATTTATTGAATGTAAGATTTCAGGGCTTATAGACTTTACGGCACCATAGGTACCAACAGGCATAAAAGCTGGAGTCTGAAATGTTCCATGTTCTGTAGACACTTCCCCTCTTCGTGCTTCTCCATCTTTTGCTATAAGTTTATACATCGATCAAGAATTAGATTTTCTATTAAGTAGCATTGCATCACCATAGCTAAAAAACATATATTTTTGTTTTATTGCATGCTCGTAAGCTTCTTTTAATTTATCTTTTCCAGCGAAAGCACTTACTAATAAAAGTAATGTTGTTTTTGGTAAATGAAAATTTGTAATTAAGGTATCTACTACGTTAAATTTAAAACCGGGATATATAAAAATGTCAGTTTCTCCTTCAAATGGTTTAATTTCACCAAATTTTCTATGAACAGCTTCGAGGCATCTTAGACTAGTTGTACCTACACTTATAATTTTAGATTTAGATTCAATTGTTTTATTAATCATTTCAGAGGTTTCAGTGGAAAGGTAAATCTTTTCTGAATGCATCTTATGTTTATAAATATCATTAACAGTAATTGGTTTAAAAGTACCTAACCCAATATCTAGAGTAATAGAAGCAATATTAATCCCTTTGTCTTTGATTTCATTTAGGAGAGAATCTTCAAAATGTAACCCTGCAGTAGGTGCTGCTGTTGATCTATTATTTTCTTCTTTTGCATAGACGGTCTGGTATCTAGCATAGTCCTCCTCATTCGGTTCTCTGTTTAAGTATGGAGGTAAAGGCAAAGATCCATATTCATCTATAACCTCCTCTGTAGATTTAGAAAATTTTATCTTGCACAAATAATCTTTTTTTTGAATAACTTCAGCCCTAACTTCAGAATCTCCAATAAAAAGTTTATCGTTTACTTTTAGCGATCTATTAGACTTTGTCATAGCTAGGACATGTAAATCATCTAACTTTCTTTCTATAAGAATCTCAACCTTCCCGCCAGATGATTTAAATGCTTCGAGTCTAGCCTTAAATACCTTTGTATCATTTACCACCAAAAGGTCTCCTTTGTTTAAATAATCAAGAGTATCTGAGAAGTTTCTATCAGTAAGTGATTCGTCAACTACTAAAAGCCTGCTAGAAGTTCTTTTTTTCGAAGGTTCTTTCGCTATTAGTTCTTGAGGTAGATCGAAATTGTAATCTGTTAGTTTCAAGTGAATATAAGTGGTGCCGAAGGAGAGACTCGAACTCTCACACCCAAAGGGCGGGGGATTTTGAATCCCCTGCGTCTACCAATTCCGCCACTTCGGCATATCTAAAACATAAAGTTGCAACAAATTTTACTATGAAAAGGTAAACTCATATCAGATAACTTTTAAATCTTGAAAAATATGCACTTCTATACCGATAGTTTTATTTTTAAGCTATTGAGCTTTTTCGTAAGACATTTAATTTCTTCATCTTTAAAAAAAGAAGAACTTCGAATAATTAATTCTGAAAAAAATATAGTCTATGCTTTTGCAACTGAATCACTAATTGATTTAGCGGCGTTTAATGAGATTTGTAAGCAAAATAATTTACCTCTCCCACTAGAGAATATCCAACATACTAAACTCAAAAGCTTTATATGCTTACAAAGTCCTAAGTACTTAATCTCCGAACAAAAATTTAAAAGACAAAAACCTCCTAACTTAGAAGAGCTTTTAAGACTGGATGAGGAAATATCAATAATTCCGGTATCAGTATCATGGGGGAATAGACCAGATAAAAAACAGTCATTATTCAAAATAATGTTCTCTCCATCTTGGAGGCCCGCAGGTTCTTTAAAAAGGATTTTTAAGTTAGTGGTTCACGGTAGAAATTTAAAATTACAATTTGAAAGAACCTTTTACGTTAAAGAAGAGATAGAACAGAAAAATAGTATTGAAAAAAATGCATTAATCCTCAACAGATATCTTAGGGCAGTATTTAGAAAATCAAAACAAGCAATGCTGGGGCCAGATATTTCTCACAGAAGGACTCTTGTAAAATCACTTGTTAGAAATAGATATGTAAGAGAGGAAATTAAGAAACTTGCAAAGGGCAATAAATCTAGAAAAAAAAGGCTTACAAAAAAGGCATATAAGTATGCAAATGAAATATGCTCTGATATGAATTATTCAATCTTAAGTTTATTAGACTCGGGTTTTACCTGGTTTTGGAATACACGATACGAGGGATTGCATACAAACAACCTAGAAAAAATTAAAGAACTTTCTAAAGATAATTCCTTGATATATCTGCCATGTCACAGAAGTCATATAGACTATTGTGCTTTGACATATCTTCTATATGAGAATGGCCTGATGGTTCCTCAAGTAGCTGCGGGAAATAACCTTAATATACCAATTGTGGGTGGCATCCTTAGAGGAGCAGGTGCAGTTTTTATGCGAAGAGCTTTTATGAACAACTCCCTATATAGTACTGTTTTTTTTGAACATATTAGGGCTCTTATGATGAGAGGTAACTCCATAGAATTCTTTCCTGAGGGAGGAAGGAGTAGAACTGGGCTAAGTCTTCCTTCCAGACCAGGATTGCTTTCTTTGGTGATTAGAAGCTTTGCTTCTTTAAAAGATCAAAATGTAAAAATCGTTCCAGTTTACATAGGTTATGAAAAAATACTCGAAGGCCAAAGTTATTTATCCGAACTTACAGGTGGAAAAAAGAAAAAAGAAAGTTTCATGGATCCATTAAAGGTTTTTAAAGACTTCAGAAATTATCTAGGAAATTCATATCTTAATTTTGCTGACCCAATTGATCTTGATACTTTCCTTAAAAATCAAGTGAATGACGATTACTCGATATCTAGTCCTCAAGAAAAACCTGAATGGCTAGCAGATGCAACAGGTAAATTAGGGCAATCTGTTATTAGAGCGATAAATAATTCAGTTGCCGTGACTTCTACAAGTTTATTTTCCGTTGCCTTATTAACTTCATCAACTCAAACTATGGATGAAGATGATTTAGAAGAAAGAATAAATTTCTTTATTTCCCTTATCGAGAAATCCCCTGACTATAAAGATGTGTGGATTACACAGCGAGGAGCCAAGGATATGATTTCCAAGACTAAAAAATTAGGTTTTATTGAACCTATTATGATTGCCGCTAAAAAAGTTTATAGACCGACATCAGATCAAGTGGCAACTTTGTCATTTTATAAGAATAATATAGTCCACCTCTTTATTCTTTATTCTTTAATATGCGAATCTCTAAAATTTATAAAGAAAGCTTCAAAAGAGGAAATCATAAAACTTATAGAGATGATTTACCCCATCTTTGCAAAAGATTTTCATCTGAAAAATGAAATAATTGATAAGGAATCAATTTCAAATGCCATCAAAGTACTTCAAAGCAAAGAAATCCTTGTGGAAGATAAAGCTGGAAATATGATGCCTCCAGCTGAAAATAGTTTATTTTTTCAGAATTACATTGCCTTATCGAACCTATGTGAACCCAGTTTGAAAAGGTTCTACATAGTCATGAGTACAATATGGAAAAGTGAATCTATCTTAAAAGATGATTTAAATATCAAATGTAAAAAATTGGCTGAAGATCTTGAGAAGATTGAGGGTTGGCCTTATCCAGAATTCTCGGACAAAGTAAAATTCGATAATTTTGTATATATGATGAAGCAAACTAAATTTTTTAGAGAAGATAGTGAAGGTAAATTATCAGCTTCAAAAATTACCAAGAAGGCTAAAAACCTTTATGAACAATTTTTTGATAAGGACTTCTTGGAGCTTATAGAAAGACGATCTAATTAGTATTGTAAATATCATATCTTACAACTTTACCTTTTACTGATCTATTTGGAACTATTGCCTCTAGATATTCCATATTCTTATGTCTTTTAACAATTACTCTATAGTTTGCAAAATCAAGGCTCTTCTTAAGAAGTTCTTTTTGGATTACTGCAGTCGATAAGTCCCTAAGTGCTTGCATGTGTTTTTTTGCTTTAGATTTTTTGACTCCCAAAAACATAGGGTCTATATAAATTAGATCGAAAGTCTCATTTTTCGACTCTAAGAATTCTAAATTATCCATGTTGAATGTTTTAAACTTTTTTAAAAGACCTCCTGCCCTATTGCAAGATATATTTTTTATACCATCAACTAGAAGTTCAAAAACCCAAGCCTCCTTTTCTACTAAGACTAGAGATTTACAATTTACAACCTTAGATATTTCCAAAGCATCCTTTCCAAATCCTGCTGTGAGATCTAAGCAAGAGAAATTTGCTGGCAATCCTTTAGTTGAATTTTTAAGCAAATTGTCTTCGTAATTTTTTGCCCAATCATCGAAATCTGAAAAAATTGGCTTTGAATTTTGCCCTAGACCTTTTTTAAGAAATAATCTGCCTTTTGAACAAGTAAAAAAATAATCTTCAGAAAATTCTTTTATCTGTTTTTGTGGAGGTTTCTTAAAAATTTCAATATTCAGTTTTTTCGATAATGCTAAAGCTCTTGCTTTAGATTTAGGATCGTCAGAGGTAAGAAAAAATCTCACGAGAATATAAAAGAAAACAATACAGTACCCAGTAAAATCCGATAAAGAATGAAAGGTAAGAATCCAATTCTATTAATAAACCTTATAAAAAAATCTATAGTTGCATAAGCAATTACAAAAGAGACAATTAAGCCTAAAAGATTAATTTGAAAGTATTGAATTAAGAATCCTATATCAGTTGAAAGAAGCTGATATGATGCTATGGCGCCAATAGTTGGTATAGCCATCAAGAAGCTAAACTTAGAGGCAGTTTTACTATCTAGTCCTAACAAAAGCCCAGCGGAAATGGTTATTCCTGATCTGGAGGTTCCAGGAATAAGGGCTAAAGACTGAGCTAATCCAATTATTAAAGCATCTCTCAAAGTAATTTCTTCAATATGTGTTTTATGAGACTTATTGAATGTTGCCAGAAATAAAATAAATCCAAAAAAGATAGTAGTGGCAGCAATTACAGTACTAGTTCGGAGATAGCCATCAATCAAATCAATTAAAATAAATCCTAAGAATAGAGTTGGTATACACGAAATAAAGAGTTGTCTTAATAATAGATTATTGGACAGAGACTTATGTTTAATAACTGAGTTAATTATTTCAATTAAATCACTGCGAAAGTAAATGCATACAGCCATTAAAGTTCCAAAGTGCAGAGAAATATCGTAGAAAAGGTTCTGGCTTGAGCCCATAAACTCAGAGAAGAGAATTAAGTGAGCTGAACTGGATATAGGCAAAAATTCAGTTAATCCCTGTATTGCTGCCAGAAATATGCCCTCCAAATAAGTCATTTTATTTTCTGCCAACTACTTTCATCATTTAAATAAATAGGAAGTATTTCATTGGGTTCAATCAAATCACCTTGATCCAATTTTTTTAGCGCAAATTTGAGTAAATAAGTTGCTCTTGGATGAGCCCCTGGGAGTTGATTAGTAATATTAAAAGATGAACAGCCCTCTCCAACGAAACAACTATCTTCAGGAAATGCTTCTCGATTAAAAGCTTCCTGCGTAATGAGGCTGTAATTAGATTTCATATTTCCTTCTGAAAAAATAGATTGCGAAATATATACCTTGCCCATATTAAGTTCAGATATGGCAACAATAACATTTGAAGATGTCTCTTCGTGGGCCTGTATCGACAATAGTTCGATACTTGGTAAAGTTATTCCTCTTAGTTGCTGAGAAAAGGCTATCCCCTGTGCTACAGCACAAGATAATCTCACACCGGTATATGATCCTGGTCCAATACCTACAGCCAAAGCTCTCAAATCTTTATATGCAAGATTGCTCTCTTCCAATAAATTATTAATTACGCTTAAAAGTTTTTCTGTATGTTGCTTAGGTATGTTTTCGTGATAACTATAGACATGTTGGCAATTTCCTATTGAAACCGAACATGTGTCAGTTGAAGTTTCTATTGCTAGGATATTGTCCAATTAAATTTCTAAGTCTTTTAATATCTGCTGCGTTACGCTACTCGGAGTTGCTGTTCCTGAGACTTTTATATATTTGAGTTGACTCGTAGCAGACAGATTTGAGTAAAAAACTACTAATGGAGATGTCTGATCTGCATATACCTTTAACCTATCTTTTACCGTTTCAGGTTTATCATCTTCTCTTAGAATTAGATCTTCGCCCGTAATATCATCCTTACCTTCATTTTTAGGTGGATTGAAAACGATGTGATAATTTCTTCCCGAAGCGGGATGCATTCTTCTACCTGCCATTCGATCAATAATGTCTTGGTCTGGAACATCAATCTCCACAACTGCATTAATCTCTATATCTCGATCAATAAGTGCTTCTGCTTGTGGGATAGTTCTAGGAAAACCATCAAATAAAAAACCTTCAGAACAATCATCTTCTGAGATTCTCTCTTCCACAAGTCCCACAATAATTTCGTCAGATACTAAGATGCCAGCATCCATCAGGGACTTGGCTTCTAATCCTAGCTTTGTTCCTGCTTCTACCGCTTCTCTGAGCATGTTTCCTGTGGATATGTGCGGGATTGCATAATTTTGACAAATCGACTCTGCTTGAGTCCCTTTACCTGCTCCTGGAGGTCCTAAAAGTATTATTTTCATATTTATTCTCCTATAACAAATGCCGTGGATAAATTGCTAGTATCTGTAATTGATACATAAATATTCTGAATATCTAATTTACTGCTAATTTTTTTTGTATTACCGCTTAAATTTATATAAGGCTTTCCTTTAGGATCTCTCAGTATTTGTATTTCTTTGAAAGAGACACCCCCAGCAAGGCCAAGGCCAAGTGCCTTAGAAAGAGCTTCTTTACATGCAAAGTTGTTGGACAGATATCTTGCTTTTTGAAATTGATTTGATTTTATTTCAATTTCTTTTTTTTCTTCTGGCCCAAGGATTCTATCTAGGAATCTATGTCCATATTTACTTAGAATTCTATAGATCCTATCTTGTTCTATGGAGTCTATACCTATACCTTTAATCATTTTAATTCTTAGTTAAATATTTTCTGATATTTAGAGTCTTACTCCCCAGATGAAAGTCTAATGCCATTCTCATTATAATCTTTGAGGCATCTCTTGTTTCTTTTTTTTCAAAATTACCTTTTTTAAAATTGATAATATCCAGTCCAGAAAATAACTTTTTAGAAGCTACTTTACCTCTATCAAGAGCGAATCCCTTATCAGGATAGAATTTATAATTACACTCTTTCTCTATTTTCTTGTTTGTATCGGCATCCCTACTTAAATCAATTCCGTAACCCATTTCTTGGAGAAGATTGAGTTCGAAATTCCTCAGATTTTTTTCCAATTTAACTAAATCAGATTGACATGAAAGTTTCTTTATTAAAATTTCATAATCATCAAAAATAGCTGCATGAGGATCTTCTTTTTCAGTTGCTTTAATAATTAATTCATTTACGTACATTATTGAATTGAATGAAAGTCCATTGTTGAGTTGAAAGTGATCAATTATTTCAACTGAGGATAAAGTTTTGAGTTCACTCTTTCCAGATAGGCTTACTGACAACTTTGAAGCAGGAGTCAAAACACTTCTTAAAGGGCTCTTCGGTCTTTTTGCACCCTTAGCAATGGCATTTAACCTGCCATAAGATCTTGTAAAAAAATCAACTAGGATGCTAGTTTCTTGATACGGCCTTGTATGTAAAACAAATGCGGGCTCTAGGGAAACATTATTTATCAAGGTCATATCCCATAGAGGGTAGCAATGATTCGTTATCAGACCATCCACTTTTTACTTTAACCCAAGTTTTTAACATAACCTTAGTATCCAGTAATTTTTCTAATTCTTTTCTTGAAGCTGTTCCAATTGCTTTCAGTTGTGAGCCTGATTTACCTATCAACATTCCTTTTTGACTTTGTTTTTCTACGAAGATAGCTGAATCAATATGAGTAATATTTTCTAATTCAGAGAACCTCTCGATTGAAACACTTATTCTATAGGGGAGTTCATCTCCTAGCCGGTTAATACATTTTTCTCTTATTATTTCACTTGCTAAAAACTTTTCAGATATATCCGTAACCTGATCCTCTGGAAAAAGATGATCTCCTTCTGGTAATTTTTTGCATACAGAGGTCAATAGATCTTCAATTCCAAAACTTTTCAGTGCAGATATAGGAATGATATGACTAAAAGTATCTTCTTGGCTGCGGGCTTCTATAAAGGGTAAAAGGAGGTTTTTATCTTCAATTTTATCAACCTTATTAATAACTAAGATGATAATAGTTTCCCCAGAAATAGACTGCACTCTAGTGATATCATCATCCCCCCATTTAAGGCTATCAACTACATAAAGAACAATATCTACACCTCTCATAGCATTAGATGCTACCTTGTTCATGTACCTGTTAAGAGCTCTTTTTTGACCAGAGTGGAAACCAGGTGTATCTACAAATATGATTTGGTTCCTTTTCTCCGTCTTAATTCCTAAAAATCTATGTCTTGTTGTTTGAGGTTTTCTTGAGGTGATAGCAATCTTTTGGCCTAGAATATTATTCAAAAGAGTAGATTTTCCAGCATTTGTTTTGCCAACAATGGAGACATAACCGGACTTGCTTCTAGGACTCATTTTTTTCCATCAACTTAAGCATAACTGCTGCTGCCTCTAACTCAGCACCTTTCCTTGTCTTGGCTGCTCCATTTGTTGTAAGTTTGGCTTCATCTACATAACATGTAGCTTCAAATCTATTTTGGTAACTAAATGAAGTATTCTCTTTTGAAGAATATCTTGGCAGTGATTTGTATTTCTTTTGTATGAGTTCCTGTAGACAGGATTTAGGATCTTTGAGTTCGTCAATTTTATTAAGTTCATTAAAATTATGACTAAATAAATTATCTAATACTTTTTTTGTCTTATTAAAGTTTGAGTCAAGAAAAACTGCTCCTATTAGTGCTTCAAGAGTGTTGCCTAATATTGAGTTTCCATCCAATTTTTCTCCTTTTCCTAACTTAATTCCCTCTCCAATTTCTAGGTTCAGTGCTACTAAATTTAAATTATCTCTACTTACGATGCTTGCCTTAAATCGAGTTAACTTACCCTCGTTCAGGTCTTCATAAGAAGCATAAAGCTTTTCGGAAACATAAAGATTCAGTATTGCATCTCCAAGAAATTCTAATCGTTCATTATTCTCTAGAGAGAAACTTTTGTGAGTAAGGGCCAATTCGATTAATCTTTTATCTTTAAAGAAGTAGCCAAGATTGGAAGAAATATTATCCATCATTGAATCCGTTGATTCCGTGATAGGCTTGGAAAAGATGAGAACGATGCCCAATGCATCCAGATAAAGTCTGCTCTTCCTACCAGATAATCTTCCGAAAAATAACCCCATGCTCGGCTATCTAAGCTGTTGTCTCTATTATCTCCAATAGCCAAGTAGCTCCCTGCAGGCACTGTCCATTTGTGCTGGGCATAGTCACTTAATCCTAAAGTTCTTATGATGTGAACACCTTCGTCCAAAGTCTCTTCAATTAAGTTTTCTTCTGAATTTGAACTTAAAAGTTTCTGATCTACTTTATTTCCATTAATTAAAATTTCGTAGCCCTTTATTTCAACTCTATCACCTGGAATTCCTATCACTCGCTTTACAAATTTAATGCCCTGGGAAGTACATCTATTTTTTTGGAGATTAGTAAATTTATTTAAGAATAACTGACTTTCTGCTGTTGACAGTTTAGATAAATCTGGCCTTGCATCTGTTGGAGTTGTGTCGCATAAAGTATGTGGAGGTATAAAAACTGCAACATCGTTTCTTTTAGGAGGACTCAGATCGGTTAAAAGAACGTTGGTGCCCGGGAATTTTAGTCCATAGGCATGTTTATTTACTAAAACAAAGTCTCCAACTTGCAATCCTGGAACCATAGACCTACTTGGTATTTGATAGGGTTCATAAGCAAATGATCTGATACAAGTTATAGCCAATAGAATTAAAAAGTAAGATCTTCCCTCTGTTTGTAATTCTTTTAAGGCTATTACTTTTCCAAAAAACCAAGAAACTGCTGCAAATAAAGTTGCGAAGGATAAAACTAACCCAAAATCTAGATTTAATTTAAATACTTGGTATAGAATCACTAAGGCAACCAAAAACATAATGCCGCTAATCAAGTCTTTGGACTTCTTCTTATCTTTCTTAGCAAAAGACACCCACAAAGAGAATAAAACTAGTTCAGTTAATATAAGAAGTGATAAAGCTGTATTCATGATGTTAATCTTGTACCTTAAGAACAGATAGAAAAGCATCCTGAGGAACTTCTACCCTTCCAATATTTTTCATCCTCTTTTTTCCTTCTTTTTGTTTTTTTTGCAACTTCATCTTTCTAGTCACATCGCCACCATAAAGTTTTGCAGTTACATCCTTGCGATAGGCTTTCACAGTCTGTCTAGATACTATTTTTGCTCCTATTGCTGCCTGAATTGCAACATCAAACTGTTGTCGTGGAATAACTTCTTTCAAGGCCTCTGTAAATTGTTTACCTTTAATATTAGCTACTGTTCTGTGAGCCATATATGCAAGGGCATCTACCTTATCGCCATTAAGCAATATATCTAACTTAATAACGTCAGACTCCTCATATCTGTCAAGGCTGTAATCTAGAGAAGCATAACCTCTGCTTACAGATTTTAATCTATCAAAAAAATCTACAACAATTTCACTTAAAGGCAGATCATAAACAAGTTCCACTTGACCACCTACATACCTCATATTAATTTGTTTTCCTCGCCTATCGTTACAAAGCTTCATGACAGAGCCAATGTAAGTATCAGGAACAAGGATATTTGCTCTAGCGATAGGCTCTAATATTGTCTTAATTTTTGAAGTCTCAGGTAATGCACTTGGATTCTCAACGCGTCTTATTTGCTGGTCCGTAGTTACTACCTCATAAGCAACAGTTGGTGCTGTAGCTATTAAGTCCATTCCGTATTCCCGATTCAGTCTTTCGGAGATAATTTCCATATGTAGGGTACCCAAAAATCCGCATCTGAAACCAGCCCCTAATGCTTCAGAATGTTCTGGTTCATATTGTAATGATGCATCATTTAAGCATAACTTTTCCAAGGCCTCTCTAAAAGCCTCGAAATCATCAGAATCTTGAGGAAATAAGGCTGCATAAACCTGTGGATTAACCTCTTGAAAGCCTTCTAGATTAGATGTGCCTGAATTAGCTTTTATAATAGTATCTCCAACTGGAGCACCTCTAATCTCTTTGATGCTTGCGCATATAAATCCTACTTGACCGGAATTTAATTCTTGCAAGTCGGTTATCTTCGGAGTGAAGACCCCTATTTTATCGACTGTGTGAGTTTCCTTTCTAGAAAAAATTTCGATTTTCTCACCCTTTGCTATTCTTCCTTTGACAACTCTAACCAAGGAAACAACTCCTAGATAGTTATCAAACCAAGAATCGATAATTGAGGCCTGTAATGGCTCTTCGGTTACTATCTCCGGAGCAGGAACTAACTTGACGACTTGCTCAAGGACATCTTTGATACCAGTTCCGTTTTTGGCACTTATGGCTGGTGCTTCGGAGGCATCAACTCCAATAATTTCCTCTATTTCTTTTTTTATTTTCTCTGGGTCAGACTGCGCCAAATCAATTTTATTTAATACAGGAATAATCGTTAAACCTTCCTCTACTGCGTTATAACACGTTGAAAGAGTTTGAGCTTCAACTCCTTGTGAGGCATCTACAAGAAGTATTGCGCCCTCACAAGCTGATAATGATCTTGAAACTTCGTAGGCGAAATCAACATGCCCAGGCGTATCAATGAGGTTGAATTGGTAAATCTCACCATCTTCCGCTGTGTATTGAAGGTTCACAGTTTGAGATTTTATAGTGATGCCTCTTTCTTGCTCCAACTCAAGAGTATCAAGGACTTGAGAGGTCATTTCTCTTTGAGATAAACCACCACATAACTCTATTATTCTATCTGCCAAGGTAGATTTTCCGTGGTCGATATGTGCGATTATTGAGAAATTTCTTATATTCATCGGTTTAG
Source organism: uncultured SAR86 cluster bacterium (assembly GCA_902606175.1). Taxonomy (GTDB): domain Bacteria; phylum Pseudomonadota; class Gammaproteobacteria; order Magnimaribacterales; family Magnimaribacteraceae; genus Magnimaribacter. The sequence continues at coordinate 44,973 of CACLEZ010000005.1, forward strand.
CTTTGCTGTAATTTAGCTAAAACTACTATTTTGACAAATTTAAGCTGAGAATTCTCTTATTTCCGTTTCTTGCGACACCAATTGTTGTTCTTCGTTCTACATCAAGATCAGACAGAACATCTTTAAATTCATTAGTATTCTTAATTTTTATCCTAGCCAGAGAATAAATAATATCTCCTTTTCTTATGCCTGAAATGTAGGCTAAGCCTTCGGTATCAACATTGGTCACCAGTACACCTTCGATAAATGATCTTTGATCTTCATTGATTTGGTTTTCTACTACTAGCCCAAGAATATTTTTTTCAATCTCATTAAATGCTATTGATGGGTCTTTAGGAAGCTCACCCACGGTGACCTTAATAGTTTTCTTCTTACCATCTCTTAATACCATGGCATTTACTTCTGTATCAGGTCTTATTGCACCAACAGTTAAAGGTAAATCAGAAGAATAAAATATCTCTTCCCCATCAAAGAATAGTATTACATCCTCTTCTTTTAAACCTGATTTTTCAGCTGGGCTATCTTCAATTATTTGAGAAACTAAGGCTCCTTTTGGTACTTCCATATCTAAAGCCTCTGCAAGCTCGCTTGTGATCTCTTGAATGCTCACTCCAAGCCAACCTCTTGCCACATAACCTTTCTCTTTTAATTGATCAGCTACATCCATCGCGTAGTCAATTGGTATTGCGAAAGATACCCCCATGTAGCCTCCTGACCTAGTATATATTTGAGAGTTTATTCCAACCACTTCTCCTTCTAGGTTAAATAATGGGCCTCCAGAATTTCCAGGATTGATTGCAACATCTGTTTGTATAAAAGGGACATATGTGGAGTCTGACCCATTGGGTATACTTCTTCCTTTTGCACTAACAATTCCAGAAGTCACTGAAAACCTTAATTGAAAAGGCGAACCTATAGCAACAACCCATTCACCTACTTTGAGTTCTTTTGATTTGCCAATTTCTAAAATCGGTAGATTTTCAGCATCTATTTTAAGCAGTGCAACATCTGATCTTTCATCAGCCCCAACAACTTCAGCCTTATATTCCCTTCTATCTCCAAGACTAACTGTAATTACTTCTGCATTTTCAACAACATGATTATTAGTAAGTAAGTATCCATCTTCCGATATTATAAATCCTGATCCTGTCGAGACTACCGGTCTTGTATTCTCTCTTGGCATAGAAGGTCTAGGTTGTTGACCAAAGAACCTTTCAAAAAACTCATCATATCTGGGATCTCCGAATCCACGTCCATATGCATTTCTTTCTTTAACCGTCCTCGAGCTTGTGATGTTAACAACGGCAGGGGACGCTTCCTCTGCCAAATTTGAAAAATTCGGTAATTCTTTAGATCCTAACACTGCAAAAAAAGATACAAGAATAGATACCAAAAATAATTTGTATTTTGTCATATTTGATTAATTTATTTTCTCTGCAAAAAAATTTGCATTCCGTAGAATTTGATTCTTCTTTTCAGTAGAAATATTCCCACTTACAGAAACTACATAAGTTCCATTCTTAGATTTGATATAAGAGATTCTAGTAGCTTCACCTACACCTATTTTATTGACTTCTTTAATTGGATACAAACTTACTTTGAAGGTTTTATTTGAATTAGGGACCCTATAATTTGCCAAAGTTCCTTTTTGATTTGACTTAAAGTCTTGCAAAATACCCAAACTAGAAACAGAATTATTCAAGACTTCAATTCCTTGAGGGCTGTCGATTGCATCCACTATTCTTTGTGAAGCTATGTCAGAGAAAGATTCAATAGGGGGCGGGATTAAGGAATAGATAATCACAGCACAAAACCCGAAGATTGAAGCAACTATATAGCTTGCTTGAGGGTATTTATATTTTTTAATCTGTTCTGGATCTTTTAGTTGAACCTTGTCCAATCCAAAAGAAACTCTGTTGGAAATGTCGATATCTAAAAATTCCGATTCTTCATTTTCTAGAGCTTCTTTGCCTTGATGAATATTTTTCCAAAACTCTCTATATTCAGGATTAGATGATATTTCAGATAATATTCTCCTTGTTTCAAAATCAGACAGCTCACCATCTGCTAATGCAGAAATTTTTTCTTTCATGACTTTATTTTTAATCATGGCTTAATCTCCGCAAGTGAAAACTGTTTACCTTTTCTATATTCTTTGATTGCTTCGTCGATAACCTCTCTACCCCTAAAGATTCTAGACCTAACTGTTCCCACAGGGCAATTTACTATTTCTGCAATTTGCTCATAACTTAAGCCATCAAATTCTCTTAATGTTAGAGCCGTTTTAGTGTCATCTCCCAGCCCGTTTAGGCTTTCAATTATTATGTTACGTAGCTGAGAAGCATGAAATAAATTTTCTGGTGTGTCTTTATCTATTGGTTCTATGAAGAAATTTTCTTCTTTAGAAATATCAGTCTGCAAAATTTCATCTTTTCTCCTTTTAGAGACTAAATAGTTTTTTGATGTGTTAACAGTAATCCTATAAATCCAAGTATAAAATGTACTGTCTTCTCTAAAAGAATCAATGGATTTGAAGGACTTGATAAATGAATCTTGAACGAGATCTTCTGCAATCTGTAGATCTTTTACGAACTTAAAAGCAGTAGATATTAATCTAGATTGATATTTTAAAACCAATAAATCAAAGGCCTGATAATCTCCAGCCTTGGCTCTCTTAACCAAACCTAAATCTAGATCTTTGTTTGAAACTTTCATACTAATACTTTATAGACTATATCTTAACGTTAAAGTTCTGGTCTATTTCAATTTCTTTGATAATTCTAATCCTCCTTCAAAACCTATTTCTTCAATAAGGACTATTGCTAAGGGTACTGTTCTCATAAAATCTCTCATTGTTTCACTATCTTCAAAAGTATTTCTAAATTCTTGGTAATCCTCTTCCAACAAAAGAGTATTTACAATTGAACCTGATAACAAAACTCCCCCATGGGAACCCCACACCAGGGCCATATATCTCAGATAAGAAGATAAAAGATAATTCAATACATCGATAGTTTGAAGACTATATTTATCTCCTCTTGTTAATAAAATCTCTTCACTACTAAGCTCGAGGTTTGTTTCTCCTGACAAAGCTTTATAAAAATAAGTAATTCCCTTACCAGATAAGAAATCCTCATATGTTGGTGATCGGTGATTCTCTTCAGTAAATCTATCTATTATCAGTTCCAAATCAGGCCTTAACATTTTATTAGAAATATTTATATGCCCTGCTTCAGTCGCAATAACAGCATCTCCCAAAATTCCAGCCAAGCCCAAACCTGTTCCAGGGGCAACAAGGATCTTCGGTCCTTCTGTCAAATTTTTTTTTCCTATATAAGATAAATCTTCAGCTTTAAGATTAAAAAGCGCATAAGCCTGCAATTCGAGATCATTTACGACAATTAACCCACCAGAAAAGATCTTCTTTTCGAGATTTTTTATGCTGAATTCAAGATTAGTATTAACGAAGGAAACTTTATCACCCAAAATAGGGGCAGCAACGCCAATAACCGCCTTATTTATATTCTTCAAGCCTTTATCTTCAAGATAAGCAAGACAAAGCTCTTCTACAGAATCGAAATTATTAATCTGATAATTAGCTTTATTGCTGTATGTAAGACAATCCATGGTCAAGCAAAACCTGGCATTTGTCGCTCCCAAATCTGCGATAAGAATCAAGATGAGGTTCCTAGATTAAGATCATGAAAACTTAATATTTTTTTTATGATAGGTTGAAGAGTTACATCATCAAATGACTTCTTATTCACCAAAATATCAAATATTTCTATATCCTCATATTCTAATAGTCTTTGGAAATCGGAGATTTCATCTTCTTCAAGGTCATCAAAATTACTTTCGACAAAGGGTATAAATATCGCATCAAGCTCCCATAGACCCCTTCTACATTGCCACAAAATTTTTTTCTTTAATTCATTCAAAATAATTCCCTTATAATAGTTTATGTGAAAGGAAAAGAGCTAATAAAACTAGAGCATTTGAGCATACTTGAAATAAATGGCAAAGGTTCATTTGAGCTTCTTCAGGGACAAATAACCTCTGATATGGAAAAAGTCTCAGAGGATCATTGTGTCATGGGATCTATTTGCGATATCAAAGGAAGAGTAATGAGCTCTTTTATCGCAGCCAAAAATGAAAAAGAGAACCATTCATTCTTTCTTGTAGGGGAAACTAAAGCATTAGAAGCAACTCAAACAATTTTAGAAAAATATAAGCCCTTTTACGATTGTTCACTGAAGCAAAAAGATGACATCAAATTTTATGCAATTGAAGAGGATTGCTTAATTAGGAATTTTCCAGAATCAAAATTAGAAATTTCATTTCAAAATTATGATTCTTTTTTTAGATTGCACTATCTAGAAAAGAAATATCATTTGGTGGCATTTACAGAATCAGAAGAATTTAAAGGCTATAACATTTCAAATGATAAATTACCCTGGGAGTTAGATGAAATAATTAATCAAAACTTTGAAATAACATCTGAAGTGATAAATAAATTTACTCCTCACGAGCTGGGATATCACCTTAATACTAGAATTGATTTTGAGAAAGGTTGTTATACCGGACAAGAAATTGTCGCACGGATGCATTATAGGGCAAAAAAATTGCCCGAGATACTTGTAAGATCAACAAATAAAGAAGTTGAGGACTTAACAAAAGTTTATGATAAAGATAATAAGGTTGTAGGTTTAATTTTGTCCTGCACTAAAACTGATAGTAACTATCACTGCCTCCTTTCTATGAATAAAAACTATTCTGGTCAAGATCTAGATTTTTAAGTAATTTAATTTTCTTCTATCCATTTAATGGGTAACTTCCCATTATTTTCTAAGTATTCATTTGCTTGAGAAAAATGCTTACAACCGAAGAATCCTCTGTGAGCAGATAGAGGAGATGGATGCGGAGCTTTGAGAACTTTATGAATTTTAGGATCTATATTCAACCCTTTTTTTTGGGCATAACTGCCCCAAAGCATAAATACTAAATTTTCCTTACCATTTAATACATTAATAATTTTATCTGTAAAAATTTCCCACCCTTGCCCTGCATGAGAGCCAGGAGTTCCTTTTCCGACAGTTAGAACTGAATTTAGTAGCAGCACACCTTGGTGAGCCCAAAAGGTCAAATCGCCATGTTTAGGTGGTTCTAGCCTTAAATCTGATTTGATTTCTTTAAAAATATTGAGCAGTGACGGTGGGACGGTCATTCCCTTCTCTACGGAGAACGCCAACCCATTTGCCTGCCCTATTCCATGATATGGATCTTGTCCTAAGATAACTAACTTAACTGAATCAAGGGGGGTTATCTCCAGGCAATTGAAAATTTTTTTATTCGGAGGGTAAATAACTTCATTCTTTGACTTTTTATCAATCAAGAAATTTCTTAAATCCTCCATATATTCTTCATTAAACTCTGACTGTAGCGCTTCAAACCACGAAATATGCATGGCTGGTCTTTTCTTTAAGGTCATTGATTTACATTATGAAGAATAATTAAATTTTCTTAAATGTACTATAAATTTAAATTTTTTTATCCACAATTTCTGTGGATAAGTCTTGGGATAACTTCATATCTTTTTTATTTACCTGATATCTAAAGAATATTTCAACGGATTGTTCAAAATTCAAGCAAAAATTAAAGAATTAAATAAAATCAATAACTTAAGGATTACTTCAAAAAATTTTATGCTTTTCTAGACTTTAATAGACTGAAAAAAAATAGAGAAAGTAAAATGATCAAAAAATGTGCGTAATTTAAGATTAGTGCACGCGAATTAAATAATAACTTTTACGAATATAAATTATTATTTAAAACAATAACTTAAGTGTTTAAAGTATAAGTCTAACATCAATTACATTTTCTATACCTTTAAGTGAAGAGATGGATTTTTCATCCGCTCCATTCTCTATGTCTATCAGGTTGTAAGCAATATCGCCGCGACTTACGTTGGTCATCTCGGCTATATTTAAATTTAACTCCCCCAGAGCTGTTGCAATCTGTCCAATCATCGCCGGTACATTTTTATTAATTATGCTAATACGATGTTCAGTGGTTCGTTTGAGTTGAACATTGGGAAAATTTACAGAATTTTTAATATTTCCAGTTTCAAGGAAGTCTGTCATTTGGTTTACAGCCATGACTGCACAATTCTCTTCGGCTTGAGCAGTGCTTGCTCCTATATGAGGAAGAAGAATCACATCTTTTTTCTCATTAGCTCTTTTGATTAATTCTGGGGTCGGGAAATCTGTAATAAAATTTCTTAAATTACCTTTGTTTAGAAATTCTAAAACATCCGAAGTATCGACAACCTCATGCCTAGCAAAATTCAATAATGATAATTCTCTAGCTTCTTTGAATAAATCCTTATTAATGATTCCTTTTGTGCTCAAAAGAGCAGGAATATGAATCGAAATGTAATCACTGATTCTAAATAACTCTTCTATTGAAACTACAGGTTGAATTTGACTTGGAAGTTTCCAAGCCGCCTCTACCGAAATAGCCGGGTCATAACCAACAACATCCATTTCGAGGGAAACACCCATTCGAGCAACTTTAGAGCCTATTGCACCTAATCCTACTACTCCTAAAGTAGACCCAGCTAGTTCGTTTCCTTTAAATTGCTTCTTATTACTTTCTAAAAAAGGCTCAAGTTCAGCCATGTCATTTATTTCAGTAAGTTTGTTAACAAAGTCTATGCTTGCATAGACATTTCTGGATGACAGCATTAGACCGGCCAGCACTAACTCCTTAACGGCATTTGCATTAGCCCCGGGGGTGTTAAATACAACTATTCCCTCTTCGGTGCATTTTTCAATAGGAATATTATTCACTCCTGCTCCAGCTCTAGAAATTGCTTTTAAATTCGCAGTTAGATCTTCACTGGTCATTTTTGTGCTTCTAACAAGCACTCCATCGGGTGTTTTTGAATTCTCTTCAAGATAACAGGAGGTTCCCTCTAACTTTTCTAAACCTATCTTGGCTATGTTGCTTAATGGTTTGACTGAATATTTTTGCATAATAGTTAGCTTTATTTTTAAGGCCGCGAAGCTTACCATTAATTGCGTAAATGATCGATTATCTATATAGTCGCGCTCCTTTTTAATAATATGAATAAACATTTCTTAGACCTAAATAACTTTTCTAAAGACGATATTGATAGAATCTTAAGCAATTCAATAGAAATGAAGTCTAAAGGTAAAAGTCTAAAAATTTTAGAGGGCAAATTCCTAAGTCTTGTATTTGAAAAATCTTCAACTAGGACTAGAGTGTCTTTTGAAGTTGCAATGGCACAACTTGGTGGCAGAGCATCCTTTCTTTCTGTGAATGATCTGCAAATGGGACGAGGTGAACCTATTGAGGACACAGCAAAAGTATTATCTTCTATGGTAGACGGTATAGTACTCAGAACACTGCAACATAAAACACAGATAAAGTTTGCTGAAAATGCATCAGTTCCAATAATTAATGGTTTGAGTGACAGATCTCATCCATGTCAATTACTGGCTGATTTATTAACTTTTCGTGAAGAAAAAGGATCAATAGAAGGAAAAAAAGTTGCGTGGTGTGGGGATTTCAATAATGTTTGCTTCAGTTATGCTCAGGCTGCTGAGTTATTAAATTTCGAACTAAGTATTGCCTGCCCTAGAGAATTTTATCCTGAAGATATGAAGAACTATAAAAATGTAAGTTTTACAGAATCTATATCGGAAGCCGTTGAAGATAGTGACTTGGTTTCTACAGATGTTTGGGTATCGATGGGAGATGAAAACGAAGCAGATAAAAGACAAAAAATATTTTCTCATTACCAAGTTAATAAAGAGATTCTTGACCAAGCCAAACCTGATGTTATTTTTCTACACTGCCTTCCAGCTGTGAGAGGCCAAGAAATTTCTCACAACTTGTTAGAAGATTCGAGGAGTTATGTATGGAAGCAAGCCGAAAATAGACTTCATGCCCAAAAGGGTTTATTGGTTGAGCTTTTAAATTAATTATTTAACTAAAACTTTTTCTACAGCGTCCTTCCACTCATAATATCTGTCTTCTTCCCCTTCAGGTAAAAAGACTTTGTCTATAACCTTCGTTTCCTTTAAGGAACTTAAATCATCGTATAAATCTGCCTTCAAGCCCGCAAGAAAAGCTGCTCCTAATGAAGTTGTTTCGATAATTGCCGGACGAGATACCTCTACCTGAAGAGTGTTTGCAAGTTGTTGACAAAACCAATTGTTATTAACCATTCCTCCATCAATCATTAATTTTTTAAATGTTGCATTGTCTTTTTTCATGGCCTCAACTAAATCTTTTGACTGGAAAGCTACTGACTCAAGTGTGGCTTTCGTGATATCTTCTTTACTAGTATCTCTTGTTATTCCAAATATCGCTCCTCTTGCTTCTGCGTCCCAATAGGGAGCGCCTAAGCCCGTCAGAGCCGGGATTACTAGTACCCTAGAATCTGAAGAGGCTATCTTCGACATCGCCTCCGTTTCGAAGGAGTCTTCAAAAAAATTCAACCCATCTCTCAACCACTGAATTGCTGAACCTGCAACAAATATGCTACCTTCTAGACCGTATGTTGTTTTGCCATCAATTCGATAACCTATAGTTGAGAGCAATTTGTTCTCAGAATATAAAATCTTATCTCCTGAATTTACCATCATAAAGCAACCGGTACCGTAAGTGCTTTTAACATCCCCGGGATCGAAACAACATTGACCGATTAATGCAGCTTGTTGATCTCCAGCTACACCGCCTATGCCCACCTCTCCTCCAAGCACTTCAGTCATTCCGTAATCTGATACATTGTCACAAACTTCCGGAAGTATTTGTCTCGGAATTTCAAATATATCCAATAAGTCATTGTCCCACTGTTGCTCCACTATATTGAACAACATAGTTCTTGAGGCATTAGTGATATCTGTTTTATGGCATCTACCTTCCGTCAATTTCCAAATTAAATAAGTGTCAACTGTTCCAAATAATAAGTCTCCATTTAATGCGAGTTCCTTAGCACCCTCGACATTCTTCAAAAGCCAATGAATTTTTGTTGCAGAGAAATAAGGGTCGATAGTGAGCCCTGTTTTTTTATGAATAATATTCTCGTAAGAGCCTAATTCGTTGCAAAATTCTGATGTTCTTCTATCCTGCCAAACGATAGCATTATGAATTGGCTCACCTGTTTTTTTATTCCATATTAATGCTGTTTCCCTTTGGTTAGTTATGCCTATGGATGCTATTTCAGAGCTCGTTATTCCACTTTCCTTAACTAATTTCTGCAAAGTAGATAAAACAGATTGCCATATGTCTTCAGGATTGTGTTCTACCCACCCGTCTTTAGGAAAGAATTGATTAAATTCTTGTTGGGCAGAGCTAATAAAATCACCCTTTTTATTATATAAAACTGATCTTGTGCTGGTGGTTCCTTGGTCAATAGAAATAATCTTTTCTTTCATGAAGTCTCCCTAAACGCAGTATACAAAATTAACTTACTAAATAGTTATCCACAACAAATTAACAGAAAATTTATGTGTTTATAGTATTGTGTTTTTTGTAAAAACACAGTATCTTGTGTCTGTAGTAAAAAGTAGACACTATATATAGGGATATTGGAAAAAGAAGAAGAAAACGTAAATAGAAGGAAAAAGATGGAATCATCTACGCAAATTCAAGAAAAAGATAAAAAAAACAAGCAAGAAGTGCAAAAAGAAGTGAAACCAGCCATTGCACCAGGGCAAATGAGAGTCATAAAAAGAAACGGTTCAGTGGTTTCTTACGATGCAGAAAAGATCGCCATCGCCATCACGAAAGCGTTCTTAGCTGTCGAAGGAGGAGCAGCTGCAGCTTCGACGAGGATACATAACGAAGTTAATGAACTGGCAAATGCTGTCACGAATACATTCAATAGAAGAATGCCTTCGGGAGGCACACTGCATATAGAAGAGATACAAGATCAAGTGGAACTGGAATTAATGAGATCGGGAGAACAGAAAGTAGCCAGATCCTATGTCTTATATAGAGAAGAAAGAAAACAGCTCAGGCAAAAGGAAGCCCCACAAAAGGAAGAAAAAGAAGGTATAAATATCACTCTTGAAAATGGAGATGAAGATACTCTTGACATAAAGCATCTTGAGGTCATGGTTGCAGAAGCCTGTGAAGGATTAGAAGGAACTAATGCACAGAACATAATAGATGAAGCAAATAAAAATCTATATGACGGAGTGACAGAAGAAGACGCAAGAACTTCTTTAGTAATGACTTCACGAACTCTGGTAGAACAAGAACCAAACTACACATACGTAACGGCAAGAATATTACTCGATAATATTAGGACCGAAGCGTTAACCTATCTGGGGATGCAGAAGCAAGCAACGCAAAAAGAAATGGAGAATCTCTATCCTCAGGCTTTAAGAAGCTTCTTAGCAAAAGGAGTAGAAAACGAAATACTTAATCCAGAATTGCTTGAAATGGATATACAGAAATTAGGAGAGGCCATCGACGCAACACGAGATACTAACTTCACTTATTTAGGCCTTCAAACGCTCTATGACAGATATTTCATTCATGATACTGAGGTAAGGTACGAATTACCCCAAGTATTTTTTATGAGAGTATCGATGGGTCTCGCTCTAAGAGAAGAAAAAAGAGAAGAAAGAGCGATAGAATTTTACAACTTGTTATCTAGCTTCGATTATATGAGTTCTACCCCTACTCTATTCAATTCAGGGACTAAGCACTCCCAATTATCTTCTTGTTATCTAACAACTGTACCTGATGATCTTCATGGTATTTATGGAGCTATACAAGATAACGCGATGCTTTCAAAATGGGCAGGAGGATTAGGAAATGACTGGACACCTGTGAGGGGACTAGGATCTCAAATAAAAGGAACTAATGGAAAATCTCAAGGAGTCGTTCCATTCCTAAAAGTCGTAAACGATACAGCAGTTGCTGTTAACCAAGGAGGGAAAAGAAAAGGGGCTGTTTGTTCTTACCTAGAAACTTGGCACGTAGATATAGAAGAGTTTGTCGAGCTAAGAAAAAATACAGGAGATGATAGAAGAAGAACTCATGATATGAATACGGCTAATTGGGTTCCTGATTTATTCCTAAAAAGAGTATCCGAAGATAAAAAATGGACATTATTCACCCCGAGTGATACTCCTGACCTGCATGATCTTTATGGTATGGACTTCGAAAAAAGATACGAAGAGTATGAAGCACAAACACAAACAGGAGAAATTGAATTCTTCAAAGAAGTAGAAGCGAAAGAGCTTTGGAAGAAAATGCTTTCCATGGTGTTTGAAACAGGTCACCCATGGATAACTTTCAAGGATGTTTGTAACTTAAGATCTCCTCAACAGCATACTGGAGTCGTACACTCTTCTAATCTGTGCACCGAAATAACTCTTAACACAAGTCAAGACGAAATAGCTGTGTGTAATTTAGGGTCAGTCAATCTTACTCATCACATAAAAGATGGAAAAATGGATGAGGAGAAGCTAGAAAAAACAATCAATACGGCGATAAGAATGTTAGATAACGTCATCGATATCAACTTTTATGCTGTAAAGGCAGCAGAAACCTCAAACATGAAGCATAGGCCTATAGGTCTTGGAATAATGGGTTTCCATGACGCACTGTATATGTTGCAAACTCCTTATGCTTCGCAAGAGGCAGTTGATTTTGCAGATAGATCTATGGAAATGGTAAGTTACTACGCCATAAAAGCATCAAGTGATCTAGCAAAAGAAAGAGGCGCGTATCAGTCATATGAGGGTTCTCTATGGAGCCAAGGTATCCTACCTATAGATTCGATAAAGCTTCTTAAAGAAAGTAGAGGTGATGACTATCTAGACATGGATGAAAGCTCAACGATGGACTGGGATAGTCTTAGAGAAACCGTAAAGGAACAAGGAATAAGAAATTCTAATGTTATGGCAATAGCCCCAACCGCAACAATTGCTAATATTACTGGGGTTTCGCAATCAATCGAGCCCACCTATCAAAACTTATATGTTAAATCTAATCTATCTGGGGAATTTACGGTTACCAATATTCCAATGGTCGATAACCTCAAGGAATTGGGTCTTTGGGATTCAGTAATGATAAATGATCTTAAGTATTATGATGGAAGTGTAAAAGGAATATCGAGGATCCCCGACAATGTAAAAGAACTCTATGCCACAGCATTTGATATTGAACCCAGATGGTTAATTGATGCCGCAAGTAGGCGACAAAAATGGATAGATCAAAGTCAGTCCTTGAATCTATATATTGATGAACCGAATGGAAAGAAATTAGATATCATGTATCGCATGGCCTGGTTAAGAGGCCTAAAAACAACTTATTATCTGCGTTCTAGGTCAGCAACAACAACAGAAAAATCAACTATATCAACAGGTGAACTAAATGCGGTTTCTGCAACTGCGCAGCCTGAAGTACAACTACAAACTAACACGACAGCGCCATCAGCATGTTCAGTGCTTGATCCTGACTGCGATGCGTGTCAATAAAATAAGGAGAAAAGAATGTTAAATTGGGATGATTATAAAGAACCGGAGGAAACCAACAAATCACAACCTGTGCTGAAAGAAGAAGCACCATCTTTAGAGCAAACAAATCCTGATGTAAGTCATGAGTCTATGGAAGAACACATTCCGGCGGAGCCAGGCGTTAGAGCAAAACAAGCTAAAGAATCTCTAGAATTATTAGATACGAAAGAAGGAGAAGAAGAGTTAGAAGGTCTCGCAGGAAGAGTTCAGGTGGACGACAAGGCTATGATAAATTGTAGAGCTGACTTAAATCAGTTGGTACCTTTTAAGTATGATTGGGCTTGGCAAAAATACCTTGATGGCAGTGCCAACCACTGGATGCCACAGGAAGTAAACATGACTGCTGATATAGCTCTTTGGAAGTCCAATGAAGGACTAACTGAAGATGAAAGAACTATAGTCATGAGAAACCTTGGATTCTTTTCTACGGCAGATTCCCTTGTTGCTAATAACTTAGTGCTCGCAATATATCGACTAATAACAAACCCAGAGTGTAGACAATATATATTGAGACAAAGCTTTGAAGAGGCCATACATACTCATGCATACCAATATTGTATTGAGTCTTTAGGTATGGATGAAGGGGAGATATTCAATATGTATAGAGAAATACCAAGCGTTGCAAAAAAAGCTTCTTGGGGTCTTAAATATACAAAAGAAATATCTACTCCAGGTTTCGTAACAGGAACAGAAGAAACCGATAAGTTATTATTAAAAAATCTAATTGCATTCTATTGCGTCTTAGAAGGTATATTCTTTTATTGCGGATTCACGCAAATACTATCAATGGGTAGAAGAAATAAAATGACTGGAACTGCTGAGCAATTCCAATATATCTTAAGAGATGAATCTATGCACTTGAACTTTGGCATAGATATGATTAACCAAATAAAATTAGAGAATCCTCATTTGTGGGATGAACAGATGCGAAAAGAAGCAGCACAAATGATATTAGAAGGCGCAGAATTAGAGATACAGTATGCAAGGGATACTATGCCAAGAGGTATTCTTGGTATGAACGCAGGCATGATGGAAGAGTATCTTCAGTTCATAGCTAATAGAAGGCTTGTACAAATAGGTTTAGAAGAAGAGTTCGAAGGTGCAACGAATCCTTTTCCTTGGATGTCGGAAATCATGGACCTTAGAAAAGAGAAGAACTTCTTTGAAACAAGAGTCATCGAGTACCAAACTGGTGGCGCTCTAAGCTGGGACTAAAGACAAAGATAATTGCTCATAGAGGTGCATCAGAAGATGCGCCTGAGAACTCTATTCCAGCTTTTAAAGAGGCCTTCAGGCAGCAAGCCGATGGAATAGAGCTAGATGTAAGGCTAACTGCTGATAAACGTATCGTTTGTATCCATGATAAATCGACTATGCGCACAACGGGATTCGATAAAACCATAGATGAAGCGACTTTTATGGAACTCCAGTCTTTAGATTGTTCTTACGGTTTTGGAAAAGACTGGAAAAAAGAAAAAATACCTGAAATAAAAGAAGTTTTTTCTATCCTTCCTCATGATAAAGATATATTTATAGAAGTAAAAACTAAAGAGGTTATTGTCCCCTATTTACTTAAAGAAATAGAAAGTCAGAAAGCAGCTTTAAATCAAATAACTGTCATAAGTTTTTATCCTGAAGTTATACGACGTATCAAAGAACGTAATGTAAATATTAAATGTAATTTGTTAGTAGCTTTTGACTACGAAAATATTAAGACGAGTAAGATAGAGGAAATTATTCTATCAATTGGAGCAGATGGTCTTGGAGCTCAAAATCATAAAAGATTTAATAATGAACTTATTAAAATGCTAAGGAATATTGATAAATCTGTCCATGTCTGGACAGTTAACTCAACAGATGACGCGGAGAAATACATTAAAAAAGGTGTAGACTCTATTACAACAAATAGACCTTATTTTTTGAGAAATCACTTAAAAAAGAAGAAATAATAAAAATGGATACTATATGAAAGATCATGACTTAAATTTTTTGGAACTCGTACAATCGTCCCTGAAGAATCTTGAAGAATGCGATATTTATCAGGTTAACGCAATGTTAGAAGAAAATAGAGAATTCTATTTAATCGATGTAAGAGAGGACAGAGAGTGGGTACAAGGGTTCATTGCAGGCGCAACACATCTTGGTAAAGGGATCATTGAAAGAGACATCAGTAGGGTTGTAACAAATAAAGATGAGCTTATAGTTTTGTATTGCCAAGGAGGATTTAGATCAGCCTTAGCTGGCGAGAACATAAAGAAAATGGGATACAAAAACGTACTATCAATGTCAGGTGGCTTTAGCGAATGGGTAAATAATAACTTTGCTGTTGATAAGCCTCAATAAGAGATAAAATATAAGATGCGCGCAATATGGAATCTTCTAAAACGGTCGGTATAACAGAGGTAGTCTTAAGAGATGGTATACAGTCTCTATTGGCAACTAGAGTACCTTTAAGAGATCTAGTTTCAATTCTTCCAACTTTAGATGAGGTGGGTTATTGGTCACTTGAAACTTGGGGCGGAGCTACTTATGATTCCTGCATTAGATATCTTAATGAAGATCCATGGGAAAGATTAAGAACCTTTAACTCTCTATTAAAGAACACACCGCAGCAAATGCTAATTCGTGGCCAAAATCTCGTTGGTTACAAACATTATTCAAACAGAGTGGTATCGCATTTTCTAGAAAAATCAGCAGAAAATGGGATAGAGATTTTCAGAACTTTTGATGCGTTAAATGATTTCGAAAATATTGATTTCACAATCAGAGAAGTAAAGAGAATAGGTAAGCATGCACAAGGAACAATAGCTTACACAACAAGTCCTGTTCATGATTTGAATACTTGGATAGATCTAGCAAAAAAAATAGAAGATGCTGGAGCAGACTCTCTGGCAATAAAAGATATGGCTGGTCTACTTAGACCTTTTGATGCTTATGAGCTTGTAAAGAATTTAAAAAGTACCTTATCCATACCAATACATATGCAAACTCATGCCACAACCGGTATGTCTACTGCCACAAATATGAAGGCCATAGAAGCTGGAATAGACAATATCGATACTTCTATATCCTCCTTAAGCATGACTTATGGTCATACTGCAACAGAAACTATGTTGGCAATTTTTGAAAATCAAGAAAGGGAAATAAATCTGGACTTAAGTGCATTAGAGGAAGTTTCTATATTTTTTAAAGAGATAAGAGATAAATATTCTGAATTTGAGGGAAACCTTAAAGGAGTTGACTCATCAATGCTGGTAAAACAAGTCCCCGGAGGAATGTTGTCTAATCTAGAATCTCAATTAAGAGCTAACAAACAAGAAGATAAGATAGATTTAGTCAAAGATGAAATACCTAAGGTTAGGAAGGATTTTGGATATCCCCCTCTTGTAACGCCAGCATCGCAAATTGTGGGTGCACAAGCTCTTCTCAATATTATGAGTACAAGAAGATATGAGAATTTATCTAATGAGTCTCTAAACCTAATTCTTGGTAAATATGGAAAACTTCCTGGAGAGATAGAACCAGATCTCTTAAGAAGAGCCGAATCAATTGGTGTTGATAGTGATAGTTATAATGAAAATGAACTAGAAATTATGGCAAATGAATTGAAAGATTTATGCAGTAATAACGGATTACCTGATTTAAGCGAGAAGATCGAAATGCTGTTAACTTATATTATGTTTCCTAATATCGCACTTTCTTTTTTCAAGGAATTGGATATTTGACTAGAGATAGTTTGAGGCAGCTTCTGAGATCGGATCTCCCTCTATTCTTGAGTGATACATAATTCTTCCCTCATTTAGATCCCACATGCTTGCCTGGTGCATTAAGCACCTGTTGTCCCAAATCACAGCATCTCCTACTTCCCATGAGTGGTGATAAACCCAGTTGTCATTGCTACAGGCAAACTCTTCTAATTCTTTAGCAAGATTCTGCGCCTCTTGGTCTGACATACCTGTAATCTTATTAATATGTCTACCTATTGTTAAACATTTTTGACCTGTCTCTGAATGAGTTTTAACTAATGGTCTAAGTGGCTTAGGATCAATATCGAAACCATAACTATTGAATTCACTCACTTTAGGATCTTTATGTCCAAATCTCTCCTTTTGGCTCCATTCATAAGAGTGATAAGCTGACAAATCTTCAATTTTCTCCTTCATCGCATTACTAAGTCCTTCATAGGCTGCCCTCATATCAGCCCAACCAGTTTCTCCGCCTTTTTTCGGTACTTTATGGGCTGTAAAAACAGCTCCTTTTGCCTGAATTGGCATATAAGTACTGTCATGATGCCACTCCATATTGCCCTTTAATGACTTAACAATATCGTCATCATTCGCGTCTCTTATAGAGCCATCATTTCGAACATTACTTATAGGAGAAAGATCAAACTCTAATGAACCAAAATTTTTTGCAAATTCTATCTGCTGCGAATTAGTTAAATTTTGCTGTGGAAAAATTAAAAGAGCATATTGAAGCCATAATTGGTAAATATCTTGAACTTGATCTTGATTGAGATCTGGTAAAGATAATTCCGAGACTTTTGCTCCAAAAGATCTATTCAGTGGTTCGACTTTCATTCAGGTATCACTTTATTTATATAATTCTTAATCTAAAATAGATCACACTAATTATTCTACTAACATATGCACCTTTCGGAAAACAAAATAATGGATTTTATAAAACTAGTACTCTGGAATTAAATAAATGAAACTTTCTAATTCTTACATTGGATTACCAGAAGAATTTTATCAAGTGGTAAATCCATCTCCAGTAAAAAATCCAAAGACACTTATTTTCAATGAGGATCTGGCTGATTCACTCGGTATAAAATTAGGAAATGAAGAGGTATTAAATTTCTTTTCTGGTAATGGTTTGCCGGAAGATTCAGTTCCAATAGCACTGAATTATGCCGGTCATCAGTTTGGAAACTTTGTTCAACAACTGGGAGATGGTCGTGCTGTCCTTCTTGGTGAAATCAATACCAAAGATGGCACGTATGATTTACAGTTAAAAGGCTCTGGTAAAACTATGTTTTCAAGACAGGGAGATGGTAGATCGGCTCTTGGGCCAGTTATAAGAGAATATATTCTTAGCGAAGCAATGCACCATCTAGGAGTTCCTACTTCGAGAGCACTAGCGGCTATTGCAACAGGAGAATATGTTGCGAGAGAAACTTTTGAACCCGGAGGTGTACTGACACGAATAGCGAAAAGTCACTTGAGAGTAGGTACCTTTGAATATTTTGCTTCTAGACAACAATTAAGTGACGTCAAAATGCTAGCTGATTTTGCTATACAAAGACATTATCCAGAAATAAGAGAAACAGAGAAACACTATCTTGAACTTCTAAAGAAGGTAGCTTCTAATCAATCTAAACTCATATCTAAATGGATGAGCATTGGGTTTATACATGGAGTTATGAATACAGATAATTTCACTATCTCTGGAGAGACCATTGATTATGGGCCATGTGCTTTTTTAGATGAGTATCATCCTGGAAAAGTTTTCAGTTCAATAGATCAAAATGGAAGATATGCTTTTGGTAATCAGCCAAGTATTGCTTCCTGGAACCTCGCCTCTCTTGCAGGTTGCCTCATTGCGTTCATTGATAAAGATTCAGATAAAGCAAATGAGCTTGCTACAGAGGTCTTAGATAATTTTTCAAAAGATACTAATCAAAGAATTTTGGACCTAATGTGCAATAAAATTGGATTAGATGGATCCAAAGAAGAAAATAATACTTTATTAAGACGATTGCTAAAAATAATGATGGATAATGAAGCCGATTACACAATCACCTTCAGAAATTTATCTAAGGTGCTTAATAATGAGCCAGATGGATTCCTTAAAGAATTTTTAAAAAAAGAGGAAATAACTGCATGGCTTGAGGATTGGAAATTTGCATTCGGAAAAGAGAATGAAAGCCATGACTCTCTAGCTATTAAGCTTGATGAGATCAATCCTGCCTATATTCCTAGAAATCACCAAATTCAAGATGCTATTGATCAAGCTTATGAAAATGATTTTTCAAAAATGCTTGAAATGATAGAAGTAATAAAACAACCTTTCACAGAACAATCTAAGTATGATATCTATGCTTCAGCTCCCAAAGAAAACCAAAAAGTAAGCAGGACTTTTTGTGGAACATAAAAAATATCAAAAGAATTAAGAAAAATATTTAGTACAAAAAAAAGAGGGCCAAATGACCCTCTTTTTTTCGTGAATCTAAACTAAGCTGTTTGCTTATTATCATCCATAGCAGCTTTCCATATAACAAGACCAAAAAGAATCTTATTAATGAAATCCGCTAAGTTATAAATTAAATTCAATGTGCTTGCGTCAACAGCACCCATTAGATAACCAAAAACGTAACCTAATGGATAGATCGCCCACCCTACAACTATGATCAAAAGCATAGAATTGTAAGCTGTTTGCACAGAGGCACTTGTTGAAGCCACAGCAGCTTTACCAGCTCCCATGTATAGAACATAAATCATGTACAACCAAGCTGCCATTCCGATAACGAATGCAGGCATAGCCGCCATAACACCAGCTTCACCCATGTAACCAAATATCAACATGACTAGTGAACCTAATAAGAGTTGCCAGAACAAAGAACCTGCAACCACTGTAACAGCTGCTAATATCAAATAGAATTCAACCATTTGAAGAGGTACTGTCAGTAACCAATCAATATATCTAAATACTGTTGGTGTTTCTCCGGTATCAATCCATACACCTCTCATGTATAGGTAGTGCCAAAAAGCTATACCACAGATAAGACCTGCAACTGTTAATGAAGTTTTCCATTTGCCTTCAACATTACTTCTTTCTGCAAAGAAGAATACTGTTGCAGCTGCCATAGCAGCTGTTACAAGCCAAAAGGAAACGCCAACAAAATCATCAGCATCTAGATCACCACCTGAAGCGGCGAATAGAGGAGCTGCGATCATGCTTGATAGAATCAATAAAGATTTCATATTTCTCTCCCGTTATTTATGTATCTCGAGTACAAATGCTATTTAATCCTGATTGGAAACCTAAGTCACCCCAATTAAGCAAATAGACAATAAAAATATACTACCTCCAGACATTAATTACAACGTAAAAACTGCAGAAAACGCTGTCAAAGTCAATAATTTAGATATGAATTATATTTAGATAGGTTTTAGAGCCGAATAGATTAAAGATCTTAACTCTCTTCTTACTTGATAGGTAGAAGATGGAAGTAATTGAGTAAGAAATATTACGAACATATCCTCTTTGGGATTTATGAAAAATACTGTGCTAGCAGCTCCGCCCCAACCAAATTCTCCTATGTCACTTAAAGATTGAGATTTTGCGGGGTCAAGCATTACAGAAAACCCTAGCCCAAATCCGACTCCGGCATATGGTGTTTCACTAAAGGCTGACTCGCTCATTTCAGTTAAATCTTGATTATTAGGTAAATGATTTGCCATCATCAACTCTAAAGTTTTTCTTCCAATCAAGCGTTTACCTTTAAATTCTCCCTGATGCAGCAACATATGGCAAAAGTTATGATAGTCATTCATGGTAGAAAATAATCCCCCTCCTCCTGAAGCCATTCTTGTATTTAGGAACGGTATATCTAGCAATCTTGGATCGCCTTTAGGGTTGTGCTCATAAAGAGAAGCTAATCTATTAAGTTTGTCTTCAGGACAAGAGAAACTAGTGTCAGACATTTCTAAAGGCTTAAAAATGTGCTCTACAAAGTAGTCTTCAAGATTCATTCCAGAAAAAACTTCTACAAGATGTCCTAAAACATCTGTAGAAACTGAGTAATTCCATTTATCACCAGGCGAGAATTCAAGAGGGATTGAAGAGAGCGTATCAACAAATTCTTGTAAAGTTTCTGATTGCTGTACTTTTGTTTTTCTGTAGGCAGCATCTACATTAGTTCTGTACATAAAATCATAAGTTAACCCAGACATATGGCTGAGAAGATCTCTTATAGTCATATGTCTTTTAGGTTTTGAGGTTAGAAAATTAGGATAAATTCCAGATTCATAAACTCTAAGGTTCTTCCATGATGGGATATACCAATAAACAGGATCGTCTAATCTGAATTTACTCTTTTCAAGTAACTGCATAATGGCAATACTCGTTATGGCCTTGCTCATAGAATAAATTCTAAAAATTGTGTCCTCTTGCATGGGTTTTTTATTTTCCCTATCCATCATTCCAAGAGAATCTAAATAGGCAACTTCACCCTTTCTTGAAACCAAAGTCATGGTTCCAACATACTTTCCTTCCTTTACGTAAGTTTCATCTAAGTATTCTCTTATGTTTTTTAAAACTGCGGCATCTAAACCTACTGTTTCAGGCTTAACAACTTTCATAAATCCTCCAAGTTGATTAGGTTTTAAGTGAATCAGTTAAATTAATATTCACTATTTAATTTGAAGTGTACAAAAAAAATATTAATATGGTTAATAAATTTATTGGGGAATATTATTTATGTACGATTTAGTTATTAGAAATGGAAAAATTGTAGATGGAAGCGGAGAAGCTTCTTTTACGGGCGATATTGCCATCAATGGAGATCGCATAGTAAAGATTGGTCTTATTGAAGATAAAGGAAATAAAGAAATAGATGCCGAGGGCAATCTTGTTACTCCTGGTTGGGTTGATATTCACACACATTATGACGGTCAAGTTTGCTGGGACGAATATTTAACTCCCTCTTGCTGGCATGGGGTCACTACTGTGGTAATGGGAAATTGTGGTGTGGGATTTGCTCCAGTTAAACCCGGTACAGAAGAATTTCTAGTTCAACTCATGGAAGGTGTAGAAGATATTCCTGGAGTTGCATTGAATGAGGGAGTCAGCTGGGATTGGGAAAGCTTTCCTGAATATCTAGATTCTATTGGTAAAAAGAATTATGCAATGGATATTGGGGCGATGATTGGACATGGACCTATCAGATCGTATGTTATGGGTATGGACCGATGCCAAGGAAAAGAAGAAGCATCTGATGATGAAATAAATGAAATGGCTAAGATCACAAAAGAAGCAATAGAAGCTGGAGCCCTTGGGTTTAGTACTTCTAGAACATATCTTCATAGAGATAAATTTGGGGAGTATGTTCCTGGAACAGAGGCTACTGCCAAAGAAATGAGAAAAATTGCCAATACCATAGCTGATCTTGGTCAAGGTACCTTAGAAATCGTTTCTGACTGGATGGATCAAGATATAGAGTTAGATTGGGTAAAAGAATTTGTAGAAAAGTCTGATAGAACACTTACTTATGCTCAGACAGGCGGTAATCCAGTTGAAACTTGGAAATATTGCGAAGAAAATTTTTCTAAAGGTGTAAAAATAAGACCTCAATTTCCAGGCAGACCAACCGGTATGCTTTTTAGTCTAGAGTCTACCGTTCATCCTTTTATTGCCCATCCTAGTTATGCTGAGATAGCAGAAAAAACTTTAGAGGAAAAAGTTGCTACTATGAAAGATAAATCTTTCAGACAAAAGATTCTTTCTGAAGAACCTGCGGTTGATAAAAATCATATGATCTACACTCTGATGATGTCATTTGACAAACAGTTTCCTATGAATGAGATACCAGATTATGAACCTTCATATGAAGAAAGTATTGCTGGCATAGCGGAAAGTTCAGGTAAATCAGTAATGGAAGTAATGTACGATGAGATGCTAAAAAACGAAGGAAAAACTTTTGTTTGGGCACCATTTTCTCCTTATCCTGACCATAACCTAGATACATACAAAATGATGATGGAATTTGAAAGTTCTGTTGCAGGTCTTAGCGATGGAGGAGCTCACTGTGGCCTTATATGTGATGCAAGTATGCCAACATGGAATGTAGCTCACTACACAAGAGATAGGGTAAAAGGAGAAAAAATACCTTTAGAATTTCTCATAAGGAAACAAACTAAAGAGACAGCAGAGACCTTTGGTTTAATGGATAGAGGGCAAATCAAAGAAGGTTATCTAGCTGATATTAACATCATCGATCATGAAAATTTATGTGTATACAAACCTGAGATGGTTCATGACTTACCAACCGGAAGTAGAAGAATTATTCAAA
This sequence comes from uncultured SAR86 cluster bacterium, assembly GCA_902606175.1. Classification (GTDB taxonomy): domain Bacteria; phylum Pseudomonadota; class Gammaproteobacteria; order Magnimaribacterales; family Magnimaribacteraceae; genus Magnimaribacter. Next base: position 67,608 of record CACLEZ010000005.1, read on the forward strand.
AGGCTGGTGGATACATTGCAACTATCAAGAGTGGAGTTGTAACTTTTAAGAATGATCAAGCTACTGGCGAGCTTCCTGGTACCGTTTTAAGAGGCGAAAGAACTGCTGAAGCAATAAGCGCATAAAACTGACTTTCTATGTCATTTAGTACTCCTGACTTGTCTGACGCAAATCCGGAGGCTCAAGCCCTTTCCCCTATTCTAAAAAACTTAGGAGGTAAGAGAATCTTCTGGGGGAAAATTGAAACGCTTCAATGTCCTGATGACAATTCTTTTGTTAAAGAGCTTTTAAATTCTGAGGGCGGAGGAAAAATTCTTGTCGTAGATGCAGATGCTACAACTACAGTCGCTTTACTAGGAGATATGATCGCAGAAGCCGGAGTGAAGAATAATTGGAGTGGGATTGTAATAAATGGCTACGTAAGAGATATAGATATCCTTAGCAGGCTTAATATCGGTGTTCAAGCTCTAGGAACAATGCCAGTCAGGAGTGAAAAGAAAAACCAAGGGCAAATAGGAGTGGATATTTCTTTTGGCGGGTTAACTTTTTCAAGTGGTGATTATGTCTATGCAGATAACAACGGACTTTTGCTGAGCAAAAGAGAATTAGATCTTTCTTAGATTGATCTTAGTGCTTCAGTAATGTCTCTTCTCGCGGCATTCCATGCAGGGAATACTCCACCTATGAAACCTACAAATAAAGCTAGGGTTAGTCCTTGTTGAATGACCTCTCCTGTAACTGCAAAAGCAAATGCCGTTTGGGAGAAAGAACCTCCTGCTAGGGTAGAAACTGTATATCCATTGAATAATATATAAGCAATAGCTGCGCCGAGTAGACCACCAGCCATAGCTAATATTAGAGCCTCAATCATTAGTGCCGCAAGAACTGTAGTACCTTTAAAACCAAGTGCTCTTAAAGTTCCAATCTCAACTAGCCTTGTTGATACGGCGCTATACATAGTATTCAATGCTGCAAACACAGCACCAATTGCCATAATATAGCCTACAACCTGACCAAATATTTTTATGAGATCTGCTCCCGAAGATTGATTATCATAAAAATTAGTTTCGGTTTGGACCTTTAACTCTAAGTTCGGATAGCTTTCAACATAAAGACCAACTTCATCGAATGTATCTTTACTTTCTAACCTTATAATCATGCTAGAAGCTATTGCACCTCTTCGGAATATTCCTTGTGCGGCAGCAAGGTCAGACCATATTTCAGATTCGTGAACATCACCATTACTAGAGAAAATACCAACCACTGTAGCGAAACTATCTCTTACTTTTATCTGATCGCCTATATCAAGACCTTCGTATTGATTATTGGCACCTTTGCCTACGATTATTTCTGCTGTTCCACTAGTAAAGTTTCTGCCTTCTATAATTGTTAGCTCAGGGCGAATTTCAAAACTCATTTGTTGAACTCCTCTAAATGGCAGGTTAGAAGTTGAATCAGCTCCTTTCTTTGTTAAGTCTATAATTGCGAATAACTCTCCAGCAATCATAGGCTCTCCATCAAGACTTTTTATTCCTGGGGAGCTGGAAACAGTATCTACTTCTGTCATTGCTACCCCGCTACTTAATTCAGAACCCGAACCGTCTCTAAGTATTATTACTCTGTCGTCTTGGCCCGTATTAGAGATAGTAGAACTAAGACCTTCCGCCATAGCTAAAAGAGATACCATGACAGCAACAGAACCCGCTATTCCTATGATAATTACAAGTGAAGACCCAGACCTTTCCAAGATTGATCTCAGATTCATATTAGTGACGGATAAGACTTGTCTTATAAAACTCATATTAATTTTTCCTTAAAGCATCTACTACATTCAGTCTCATTGCCGAATAAGCAGGTAATACACCCGAAATAACTGCAGTGATAAAAGCCACTAAGATTGCACTTATTACTATAGAAATCGAAAATTCTATCTCTCCTGAAAAACCTATTGCTAAACCAGAAAAAAGCGGGAACAAAAGGTAAGCTATGAGAACTCCAATCAAGGCGCCGGCAACACACAAAAAGAAAGATTCAGCTAAAACAAAAAGCATAATAAGTCGATCTGAAAAACCAACTGCCTTCAATGCTCCCAGTTCTGGTGTCCTTTCTCGCACTGCCTGACTCATAGTGTTACCTGTGAGTAAGAGAATAGTAAAAAAAGAAGCAGCCAAGACTGAATTAATTATTAAACCTATATTTCCAATTTGTTCTGCAAACATTCTGCTGAAAGCTTCTTCTGTTGAGGTTTTTGTTTCATCTAAGGAATTCTTAAAAAGCTCATCAATTTCTTTTGCTATAGATTCTGCCTGCTCCGGATTCTCTATTTTGACAATATAATTTCCTGGTCGGCCAGTTTCATAGAGTCTAGCTTCATCAAAATATTTCCAATTTATAAAAGCTTCACCTTGCTCCTCGCTGACACTATTTGTGTATGTACCGACTAAATCAAATTCCCAAACTCCTCCCCCTTTCTTAGGCCATATGTCAGCAATAATAGGAATCCTGTCTCCAATTTCCCATCCAAACTGATCTGCTATATCTTTTCCTACAATCATTCCAGTTATATTTCGTGAGAAAGCTTCCTGTGCTCCTTCACTCAGCTCCCATTCAGGATAGACGTCAAAGTAATTGTCTGGAACAGGCCATTTTGGGAAAAAGTTTTGCCTTTCTTTGTAAGTTCCTCCAAACCATTGACGCCATACCACAGTATCTACACCTTCTACAGCTTCTATTCTGTTTTTATGTGCCATAGGTAATGATTCTGTAAACGCTAAACGAGAAACAACTATAAGCCTATCGTTACCTGCAAAATCAACTTCACTATTAAAGGCAACAGCAACTGATCTTCCTAGAGAAAATAATAGGAATGCGGTAGCTATGGAAAAAACAGTCATAAAGGTTCTAATCTTTTTACGATTAATACCTGACTTAACTATCATCCAATACTTCATTATCCTTCCCTTAATGCATCGACTACTTTCAAACGTAAAGCTTGATAAGCTGGAACTGCAGCTGACATAAAAGCAATAATTAGCCCTATTAAAAAACCTCCAATGATAATACTTGGCGTTACTGAAATTGTATCTTCCAGCAACCCTTGGCTCATTAACTCTATAGCCGGAACAAGCATTAATGTAGCTATAAGCCCAATAAAAACTGCTATAAAACATATGGTAATAGCTTCAAAAATAACCGAAGTGAAAATAGTTAAATCCTTATAGCCCAGACATTTCAAAACCCCAATATCACTTGTTCTTTCTCTAATTGATTGGGCAAGCGTATTTGATGAAACCAATAAAATAGTAAAAAAAACAGACAAGAGTATCGAGTTAACTATTAATTCCACATCAGCAAACTCTCCTGCCATCTCTACGGCTATCATAGATTCTGGACCAGATCTGGTTGCGTAAGATGAGTTCATAAAGCGTTGATCAATTTGGTTGGATATAGAATCACCCATCTCGGCAGAAGAGGCTTTTACCATAATCATTCCAACGGTGCCTTTTTGATTTACCCGAGACTCGTCGAAGGTATCCCAGTTTATTACTGCTCCCATTTCATCGCCTTTAATTTGTTTCGCAGTATAAAAGCCAACAATTTCAAATGACCAATTATTAGTGCCATCGCTATTCATAGAATTAGATTCTGTATTAAGTATATCGCCTATCCTTAAACCCTTCTGCTCTGCCATAAGTTTTCCAACAATTGCTGCATTAGGGTTATTTTTCAAGGCATCTTTTGATTCTTGAGATGTTTCAAATCTGTCATACACCTCAAAGAAATTGGGACTCGAGGCAAAGACAACTCCGTCCATCATGCTCTCAATGCTATCTGAAATGAGGTAATCCATATACATGACATCCTCAACTCCATCCAGATTCTCGATATAATTTACGTAAGAGTAAGGTAATTTTCCGAACATATCGTATCTTGGCATCACTATTATATTATCTGCAGAGAGACCTTGGATTGCTCCTGTAAAAAGACCTGAAAGCGTATTAAGTGAGCCGTATAAGACAAACGCTATAAACATAGACATGATAGTTAAAAAGGTTCTTAACCTTTTTCTGATTAATCCTATCTTAATTAAAGTCCAATACATTAATTCGTAAGTTTTCCTTTATCTAAATGTAAAGTTCTTTTAGCAGATTCAGCAGCCACAGGATCATGAGTTACCATCAAAATCGTTTTGCCGTGATCACGGTTTAAAATTTGCAGGAGATCTAGGATTTCTGTAGCAGTATCTCTATCTAAGTCACCTGTAGGCTCATCACAAACCAAGATATCTGGATCCGAAACAAGTGCTCTTGCGATTGCCACTCTTTGTTGTTGTCCTCCAGAGAGTTCATTTGGTTTATGCCCACCTCTATCTGATAGACCGACAACATTAAGTGCAGTTGCGACATGTTCTTTTCTTTGAGAGCCAGATAAGTTTGTTAAGAGAAGAGGTATCTCGACATTCTTATTGGCTGTCAGCACAGGAAGAAGATTATAAAACTGAAATATAAAACCAACATTGCTAGCTCTCCAATCACTCAGGGCTGACGCTCCCATTTTTTCAAGATGTTCCCCGTTTATAACTACTTCACCAGATGTAGGAGAATCAAGTCCTCCTATAAGGTTTAAAAGGGTTGATTTTCCAGACCCAGAAGGCCCCATAAGAGCAAGAAAGTCACCTGTAGGGACTTCTAAGCTTAGATCATCTAACACAACGAGTGTCTCTTCTCCTCTCTTATATGTTTTGTTAACAGATTGGACTTCAATTAAGTTAGACATGATCACCTCTTTTTTATTTTATTATTACTTTTTGATTATTTTCTAATTCTTTATCAAATCTTGCTACCACAGTCATACCTGAAGTTAAACCTTCTATCACTCTTGCATAGTTAGCAGTTTCTTCAGCAACTTTAACTTCTGTCAGCTTGATTTGAGAACCGTTAATTACTTGAACGATGGATTGGTCACCTTCATTGTCTACAGCTGCCAGAGGTATCATAACGCCCTCTTTTACTTCCTCACGATTTTGAGTTTCTACTTTTTTTAAGAAAGAAACTCTACTGCCCATATCAGGAAGGACTCTTTCATCTTTTTCTAGAAGAGCGATTCTAACTTTTACAGTAGCTTTATTTCGATCAGCGGTAGGAATGATTGCTATTACTTCTGATGGTATGTCCCATTTAGGATAAGCGTTTAGATTTGTTACGACAGGCTGTCCAGGTTTTACTCGATTTATAAAAGCTTCGTTCACATCTACCTCTACCTCTAAGGAGTCCATATCAACAATTGTACAAATACCCGTATTGGTAAATCCGCCTCCAGCTGAGACTGGAGATATCATTTCACCCGGTTGAGCAGCTTTAAATACGACCACTCCACTAAATGGAGCCAGTATTTTCATATCTTGTACTACTTGTTTTCTTACTGCATTTAGAGCCTCTAATCCTTCCACAGAAGCTCTTGCAGCATCTAAAGAAGCTTGACTAGCTAGCTCATCTTTTGCCAATTCCTTGGTTCTATTAAATATTCTTATAGCTTCATTAAGCTGAGATTGTGAGTAGTTGAGATCAGCCTTCATAGTACTATCGTCTAATTGAGCTAATATCTGACCTTCCTCAACATACATACCCTCCTCAATAAAAACTTTCATAACCTTTCCGGTCATTTTAGAGGATACTGTTGCCCTTCTTCTTGCAACCACATAACCAGAAGCATCGAGAATACTAGTCGCAGAAGAATCGGACATTTGAAGAGACTTAACAGTAAAAGTAGTGACTTCCTGAAGCTCATCATCGGATAAAAATAACCACCAGAAGATGCCTACGATTATTATAGCTGCACCCAGTAAATAAAGTCTATTAGGAGATGAACCTTCATTTGCAGGCTGAGCAGTTCTATCTATCTTCAGATTATTTAGTAAATTCTCTCTTTCACTCATTTTTACATCCTTCGATTGATATTATCATTTTCGAAAATGAAGTTAAGGTTACATTACTGTAATCCACTCCTTTATCATTTCAACAGCTTCGATATGTGTTAAGGACCTTCCCGATTCTGGCATCATAACCCCTGGATCAGTTGAAATCATCCTATGAAGCAAAATAGATTCTTCAGCTTTTCCGGGTGAAATGGAAAATTCATAACCCCCGCTTCCTCTTCCAGTAGCTACTGGCTTTTTGTTTATACCTAGGTGAGTAGGCCTAGTTTCAGTTAAGTCTAGGTACAGACCTGTTGAATTAGCTCCCCCACTTGAAATATGGCAATGCCCACAATTTATATCTAAATAGGATCTAACTCTTTCATCCACAGAATAAGTATCGTCTTTCCAATCAACAGGTGTATTAAGATCTGTTTGAATATTATCTATGTATTCTAACTTCATCCATTTAGTTAATTGATTAATGGATTCGTCTTGATAATCATAAATCTTATTAAGGTTTCTGGCCTTGGGACCAATCGGCATTACAGCATCATTCTTTGCATGACATTCTTTACATTGATTTTTATTAGGAACTCTGTAACGCACCGAGCGGCTTTCACCTTTAAAATCTATCCAATCAGTTAATATTGTCTTACCGGCTTTTTTTATTATTGCTTCGTCTTGATCTTCATTCCAAGCATAAGAAACTGCCTCCCATCCATTTTGCTTCCTTAAGAGCAATCGAGTCTCCATAAGTTTCTTACCAAGAGATAAGTTTCTTTCATCAATTGGATAATAAAAGGTTTTAATTAAAGCTGAACCTACTGGAAAATCAAATACTTCATCTTTTCTGAAAGAGGCTTTTTTGTTTTCAGGTATATACACCCATCTTTGTTTATATGAGTAGTCAGAAAATAGTGAAGAAATTAACTCATATGGAACAACCCCTTCGGCGGGAATTTGAGCGTGAATATCTTTAAAGAAAGCAAAATCAGAGAGTTTCTTAGGAAATTTTTCCTCTAAAATTAGATCATTATCAATGGCATAGATAGTATTAATAAATAAAACTATTAATATTAATAGAGAAGCTTTTTTCATTACTATTAGTTTAAAATTACCTCTGGTAAAGGCCTTACTTTACCTTCATATGCTTTTATATCTCTCTCTACCGGATCAAAGAAAGGTAAGATATATTTGATAGGATTAAGTGTTAAAAATGTAGCATTTCCATTATTGGTGATGAGAAGTCTTTCTTCATCAGGTTGTCCAAAAATCATTTGACTCGTTGGTAGAATACCGTCCCAGAATATATCTGGCATATCTCCATCTGAGAGCTCAAATAATATTGCTGCAAGTTCTCCTGTACCTACATCCGGATCAAAACCTCCATCACCAAACCTATTGCCATGGATTTGTATAGACTTAGGATGAGGATTGTAGTTTTCGTCTTCTGTTTCATATCCGTATGTAACAATTGATAGATTAACAGTTCCATTTCCGTAAATATCATTATCAAATACCTCAACATCAGAATTAGCTTGAATAATTATTCCTGTGCCTCTTGGAACTTCTCCCACAATATTGCCTTCGGGGGCAAAGTTATCCGTATCATTATTAATTGCCTTATTTCTAAATACTCTTACATGATGACCGCCTTGTTGAGGCAGGTCAGGTAGATCAAAAATTAATATTCCACCTGTGTTATGTGTTGCTAAATTATCAAATACATCTGCGTAATAAGAGTTTTCTATTTCAATTCCAGCAACATTGTATTTAGCAGTACTATTTTTAACTATTATGTTTTGTGATTGACCAACATAAATTCCGGCATCGGAAGCGCCAATTGCAACGCAGCCGTCTATGAGAACATCCTTTGACTCAACTGGATAAAATCCATAAGCCCCATTTGACTCCTTCGGACCTCCAGTCCATTCTGTTCTAAGACGTATCATATTTATTCCGTTTGCACCTATGACCTTTATAGCATCTCCCTTGGCATCAAGAATTGCAAAATCTCTCAGAGTAACACCGTCTGAGGTAACAAGAAGGCCTTGAGCGCCTGAGATCTGTTCTCCAAAGTTTAATATCGTTGAGTCTATGCCTGATCCTTCAAATATCACGTCATTAACATCCAGTGAAAGTCCGTCTTCGAAATAATATTCTCCTGGCTCGAGGGTAAGAACATCCCCAGGCTCTAAATCAATTAAAGCCTCTTGAATTTCCTCTTGAGAATTTGAGTTCGGACTTAATAGAATCTGTTTAGCTTGAAGCGCAAAGCTTAAAAGACCACAGAAGAAGATTAATAATAAATTTTGCATTTTTCCCCATTATTTACATTATTTATAGGTTAATTATAGTAGATTTACTTGAAAGTCATGAATTATAAAAATTATCTCTTTCTTCTAATCTTTTTATCTCTAAGTCTTATCTCGGAGACAAAACTAATTATCTTGGGTTCTGGCACACCAAACCCTAATCCTGAAAGAAGCGGGTCCGCTTACGCAATTGTCACCAATGGCCAAGCTTATCTGGTAGATTTTGGTCCAGGAGTAGTCAGGAGAGCTTCAGCGCTATCGCCTTCCTGGGGAGGTAAATTTCAAGAGATGGAAATAGAAAATCTTCAATATGCATTCCTGACTCATCTTCATTCTGATCATTCAGCGGGCCTAAGTGACTTAATACTCTCGCCTTGGGTTCTTGGAAGAGAAAACTCCCTTAAACTTTTTGGCCCTAGAGGTCTAAAAAATATGGCAAGGAACATAACAAAAGCATACAAAGAAGATATAGATTACAGAATAAACGGTTCTCAGCCTTCTAATTCAGAGGGATTCAAAACTTCAGTAACCGAAATATCAGAAGGAATAATTTTTGAAGATGAGAATGTTTCAGTTGAGGCATTCTTAAACAACCATGGTGGGTTTAAGAACTCTTTTGGATTTATATTCCGAACTCAAGATAAAAAAATTGTCTTTTCTGGTGATACTGCATATAGCGAAAAACTTATAGAACTTTCATCTAAAGCTGATATTTTGGTACACGAAGTATATTCAGAGAAGGGTTTTCTAGAAAAAACAACAGATTGGCAGATTTATCACAAGGCCCACCATACTTCTGCAATAGATGTTGGAAAGATTGCAAAATTAAGCCAACCAAAAAAGCTTATTCTCTCGCATATACTTTTTTGGGGCAATACTGAGTTTTCCATAATCAAAGAGGTGAGACAAAATTATGATGGTGAAGTAGTTATTGCAGAAGATCTGATGGTTATTGATTAGGTATATAAAAGAAAATTCTGAAAATAAAAATGTATAGAACTTTTTTATTTCTTTTTTCCTGATAAAGTTTCGAAACTAAAATTAAATAATATGAGCTTTGAAACAATAATAATAATTTTACAGACCATTGGTCCTTTTACAGTCTTAGTTACTGTCTATTTTCTAGTAACTGAATTAAAAGAACAAAACAGAGTAGCCAGAGCAAATGCAAGGCAGAATATTGCTGATAGTCATCAAAAACTCACCTTAGCTGGTCTCAATAAAAGGCTGATCGAAATCAAAGTAAAACTGAAAAAAGGAGAGGAACTTACAGAAGAAGAGGATGCAGCTTACTTAACTCACTTCACGGCTATTCTGAGAGCAAGACAAAGCCAGCATTATCAATACACAATTGGTATGCTTGATGAGTCAGAATGGTCAGCTATGCTCTCCTCTTTCAGAACTCTTCTAAGAGATAAAAAGAATTTAGAAATCTGGACATGGGTATCTCCAACCTTCCCGGAAGATTTTGTTGAATTAGTTGAAAAAGAAAGAAAGAAAATATAGGTCATCGCGATAATGAAAAATGAACATTTGGATTACTTATTTAAGTCCTTAAAACATCACCCAAGCCCTTACATCATTTATGATCTCGATGGTTCCATTAGATGGATTAATTTAGCTGCAGAATATATTTTTAGAACAGAAGATATTTCTGAAATAGGAATAAAAAAGATTAATCTTGAAGAACATAAGACCAGTAAAGATCTTATTGCTCAATCATATTCAACACCTGTTGAAGTAATGCTAAGGGATATTGAGTTCTATATGAAAACAAGAGTTCACCTGATACCTTCTGAATCATCTAAAGACTTTATGTTAGTTGAGGTTTTGTGTAATTCAAGACTAGGTTTAGAAGCTCTTAGACAAACAATTTCTTGTATAGAGTATGACAGAATAGATCTAGCTTATCAGAAGCAATATGACCTAAAAACCGGAGAAGTAACTGGCGTGGAGGCTTTACTTCGACTCAGAGATGAAGAAGGTCAAATTATTCCAAACGATGTAATCATTCCTGAAATAGAAGGTGAGAGTTTATTCTCATTGGTTGTTAAGTCTTCGTTAGAAAAACTCAAAGAAATATTCGCCATCAAATCAGAGATAGGACTTGAAAACGCAACCATTTATCTTAATGTCTCTGCTCATACAATAATGCATCCTGAATTTAGTTCTATTTTTTCTAATTTTGTTAACGAAATGGGGTTTAAAAAGAATGAATTCGGGCTTGAAGTTACTGAGACAGCGGAATTAAGTAGCACTGAACAAGCAGGGGCAAACCTACAAAAATTAAAGGATAGTGGAATCAAAATAGCTTTAGATGACTTCGGTGCAGGCTATGCATCTCTAAGATATGTAAAGGACTTACCTCTAGATGTAATAAAATTGGATAAGCACTTTACAAATGGTTTAAATGATAAGGCGACCGCAAAATTAATAGGTTTTGTTGTAGAAGTCTGTAACTCTCTATCCTTGGAAATGATAGGAGAAGGCGTTGAAACCGAAGAACAAAAAAAACAAATGCTAGAGATAGGATGTACTATCGGACAAGGGTTTTTGATGCACAAACCTGAATTTATTGAAACACTTAAAAATCAGAATGGAAAAGATATCAAAAAATAAAACCTCTAAAGGTGCTGAAGAAATTTTACTAGCCCAAATAAAGCAAGAGTTTACAACACCTGCAGACGCAATTTCTGATTATTTAGAACTCGTGGAAAAAACTCTCCTGGAAGCTAAAATCTCCATGGAAGATGAGGTTGAACAAATTAAATCAGGCTGCAAAAGACTGATTGATCAATACGAAGAAGCATTTGTAGAAAATACGGGTCCAAATGCAACAAGCGTAAAGAAGACTCCTGAAGAATACTCCGAACTTAGACATAATTTAAGAACTCCATTAAATGCGATTATTGGTTACAGCGAAATACTCATAGAAGATTTAGAAGATGACTTGAATGAAGAATCATTAAAAGATTTACAAAGCATTATTGATTTATCCAGAGAAACAGAGACAGCAATTGAAAATTTTGTTGATTATATTCGCGGAGAAGCCACTAAGACTTCCGGAGGAAATTCACAACTTGAGTCTGCTGAATCATTATTCAAGTCTCTAGGAGATATAAATTATTCTCTTGAACTAGATGAAAGCCTTGAAGGGGCAGATATTTTAATTGTCGATGATAACAAAACAAATTGTGAGGTTCTTGAGAGACGCCTAACAATGCAAGGCTTGCATTGTAGGACTGCCTATGACGGTACAACAGCAATCAAGGAAGTTGAAGAAAAATTACCAGACTTAATTCTTCTTGATGTCATCCTTCCTGATATAAATGGCCTTGAGCTTCTCAAGAAATTTAGAAGCGAGAATACTAGCGAGAATCTTCCTATCATAATGGTCTCTGCATTCAATGATGTAGATGGTATCGCAAAATGCATACAACTAGGGGCGCAAGACTATCTTCCTAAGCCGCTTAATGGAACTATCTTACTCGCAAAGGTTATTTCGTCTTTAGAAAGGAAATTCTTTAGAGAAAGAGAGAAAGAGTTAGTAAATAAATTACATATACAGGCTACTACAGATCAATTAACAGGTATTTCAAACAGAAGAGTTGTCTTTGAAAAGCTTGAAAGTGCATATGCAGATCTTCACTCAGATAATAGAGGAGACTTCTCCGTCATAATGATTGATATTGATTTCTTCAAGTCGGTTAATGATACATACGGACACTCAGGAGGGGATGAAGTTCTGAAGGCTATGGCGAATGTTTTGAAAAATTATATTAGTGAGCCTAATATTGTTGGAAGAATTGGTGGTGAAGAATTCTTAGCAGTAATATTTGATCAAGAAGATATAGAAAGCTACTGTGATAATTTGCGTGGAGAAATTCATGGAATAAAAGTTTCTTATGAAAATCATGAAATTTCAATAACAGCCAGTGGAGGTGTTGCAATTACTTCCGAGTCTGGAAACGCATCAGATGTTATAAACAAAGCTGATGAAAGATTGTATGATGCTAAGAAATCAGGAAGAGATAAATTTGTTATTAATTAGTAATGGAGATGTAGATGGCAAAAATTTTGTATGTTGAAGATAACGAAATGAATAGGGATATGTTGTCGAGAAGATTACAGAGAAGAGAGCATGAGATTTTACTGGCATTTGATGGGAAAGAAGGCCTTGATATGATGAAATCTGAAAAACCTGATCTAGTCCTTATGGATATGGGTCTTCCCGTTATGGATGGATGGGAAGCAACAACAACGGCCAAAGCAGATCCTGAAATAAAAGATATACCTATAATTGCCTTAACCGCTCATGCTTTAGAATCTGATAGAGTGAAAGCCTTAGATTGCGGTGCCGATGACTTCGATACTAAACCGGTTGACTTCAAAAGATTACTAGGAAAAATCGAAGGGCTCTTGGGATAAGATTCTTATTGATTATAGATATTAGAAACTATAGCTGACAGTTCATCCATAGACACCTCATCTTTTTTAACCATCCCTGCAACATTCTTTTCAAGCATCTCTCTTTGCACTTCTGTAAGATCTTTGCCCGAATACACAAGCACAGGAGCCCTTTCCGTTTCATTAACTTCTTTCATATAATTCTCTAAGAATTCAAATCCATCCATTCGTGGCATTTCTAAATCAAGAACAATTAAGTTAGGATTTTTATCTAATTTTTCTAAACCTTCTTTACCATCCTTAGCAGTATCAAACTTAAAGCCTGCATCACTGAGCATTCGAGAGAGTAAATCGCGTACATCGGCATCATCGTCAATAATTAGGACCGTACCATCTGGATCGGCAACAGCTATAAGTCTAGAAACCGTTTCTAGGAATAAATCTCTATTAATTGGTTTTGTTAAATAATCGTCAGCACCAAGCGATTGAGATAATACATCTTGTGACAACTGGCTGACCATTACTACAGGCATATCCTTTAACTCAGGATCACTTTTACATTCCTTCAAGATGGACCAGCCATCCCTTCCGGGCATCAAAACATCTAAGAGAAGCAACTTAGGTTTCATTTCTCTTACAATTTGCATACCCTTTTCACTGTCAACAGCACCTACCAGTTTTAAACCTATTTTTGATAAAGTTCTCCTTATTAGGTCATGCATGGCAACATCATCATCAATAAGTACTACTATCTTTTCTTCTTCAGTTAAATTATCAATTGAGTTACCACCTTCTACTTCGTCATAATCCTGAGGACATTCCCTAGGAACATACAGAGTAAAGACCGATCCAACTCCTAGTTCACTAGTAACTATTACGTCGCCTCCCATCATTTCGGCTAATTTTTTTGTGATGGGAAGTCCGAGTCCTGTACCGCCATGTTTTGCAGATGTTGACCTTTCAGCCTGTTCATATTCTCTAAAAACCTTGCTTAGCCCTTCCTCAGACATACCCTCGCCTGTATCAGTTACAGCAAATCTAATCATCTCTATTTCTTCTTCTACAAAGGTATCAACATCTAGGGTAACAGTTCCATTCGAGGTGAACTTAAAACCATTACTTAAAAAATTTGTCAGGCATTGTCTTATCTTTGTTTCATCTTGTGTCATGGAACCAAGCGCATCTTGCAGATTAACCTTAAATCCATTGTCATTTGAAGCTGCCAGTGGGCCTGTCACATCTTTTATAGTATCAACCATGCCTTCGATCTCGAAACTAGTAAGGTATAGCTCCATTCTTCCGGCTTCTATCTTAGAAATGTCTAAAATATTATTTATAAGGGATAAGAGGTGGCTTCCAGCAGAAGTTATTTTCTTTAGATCAGGCAGCAAATCATCATAACCAAGGTCTTCACAATCTTCTGCTAACATTTCTCCGTAGCCTAAGATTGCATTTAAGGGTGTTCTTAATTCATGGCTCATATTTGCAAAGAATCTAGTTTTCTCAGCATTTGCGTCTCTAGCTTCGTCTCTTGAAGTTTCCATCTCACTAGTTCGAGCTGAAATTAAAGCATTTACCTCATCTGACATTCTTGAGAAGGCTAAAGACATTAATTCTACCGAAGCTTCTTCGTTACCTGCACCATCTCCCTCTTTAGCTAGTTCAGTCATTTTCTTGATATCATCGAGAATGAGTTTCTGTGCATTACCTTCTAACTGATCTGCGAGGAAAGACATTTTTTCAATTATCACTCTATCTCTTTCTTTTCTTCTTTTTGCTTGTTCTTTTCTGATGTCTTCCATCTCCAAGAGATGGCCCCTATAACTATGAAGCGCTGTAGAAAGATGACCTACTTCATCATTTTTTGAGGCTAAGAGTCCATGGCGTTCAGGCATCTTTTGAGTGTGATCTCCTTGCGTCAAACCTTCTAAAACTGCAATTGCTCGTGTAATTCCTCCAAAAGTTCTGTAGGTTATGTAAGCAGTTAAACCAACAATAAATAAAATCATAAGAGCTGAGATAAAATAACTCCTTGCAAGAACTTCAGAAGCCCTTTCCATCGCTAGCTTCTCATCTTTAAAAATAAATAATTCTGCTTTGTCTGAAGACAAGTAAGTGCTCAAGGGAATTAAGGTAATAGAAGTTCCTAGATCAGTATCCTTTGAGCTATGTCTGCTGCCATTTTGGATCATCAATAAATTCGCTTTTTCTACAATTTCAGAGTAATTCTCGATGCCAAATCTTGATTCTGAACTAAAATCATCAGAGGAATAATCTTCTTCGAGAGATATTAGACCTTCAGGTGTTTTTATGCCTGTTCTGACCTCGAACTCATCTTCAAAAATCTCAATAGCTTTTCTTACATCAACTCCTAGAATTATATTTGCGAAAGTTTCTTGATTGACTTTTATCGGAAACGAATAAGTTTGATTTAATGTAGCTGTTTGTAGATTATCAGCATCAAGTATCTTTAAGGTCGATTGTCTGGGTCTTTCTGAAATCTCCTTAATATGCGAATCTAGATAAGAAAAAAATTCGGGCCTAGCTTTAGGACTGCAAGCGTCAATACCCAGTAAATCTAAGGCGCTACCACAATAAAATCTTTGACCATTTGGAAAATATGCCATAACGAAGCTTAACTCTCCATCATCAAGTTCCTCTTCAAATATATATTCAATAAGATACTGAAGGTCTCCAAGAGACCTACTTTCAATTGTATTGAAAATTGGATTTAAATAACTTCCTGAAGAATCAACTTCATCGATAAAAGTTTCATCATCTGGGTCCCAGATATCACCTTTTTCTCCGAAACCTGGAAGCCAACTTGCCATGGATTCATAAGTACTATTGAAGGTTTGATACCAAGCTGATTCATAAAGTACTACCAAAGACTCACCCGCAGCATCCTCTTGAATGGAATCTCTACTGTCAGTAGAGAAATAAAATACAACTGTTACTAGTAGGTATCCAACTACTACAAACAGCAAAAGTTGCAGTCTTATTGACATATTTGAGAAAAATACTTAAATAAACTGCCCTATTGCAGATCGAAAGATAATCTTACTTGAACATTATTGGCTTTGACAGATTGGCCATTAAAGGAAGGTGGCATGTATACCCATTTTCTTACTGCTTTAATTGCGGATCTTTCAAAAACGCCCTGAGGTGAAGCTTCAACTACGTAAGGATCTAAGACTGCTCCATCTGTATCAACATCAAATTCAACAACTACATAACCCTCTTTACCTAGCCTTAAGGCTTTTCGTGGGAAAGAAGGAAGCTTTGCATAATTTCTCTCAACAGTTATCTCTGTTTCATCTTCTCCAACATATCCTATATCTGTAAGCGCAGAGATACTTGAAGCAAATATTACTGCCATAAAAATAGCTAAGCCTCTTGCTGATAGTTTATAAACTTTATTTATAGACATTATGGTTTACTCCTGTATATATCTATATTATACACCTTTTATAAATCTTAAGATCTTAATGAGTAAATCAAAGAAGGTAAAGCACTACTTAGCTGGACAGCGCTACTGGGAGGTATTTGTAATTGATAAGGAAGAAACAGTAGGACACGCTTGTGAATTGATGGATAAAAATAGAATCGGAGCTTTGATCGTAGTTGATAAAAAAACTGATGTTGAACACAGTCATGTCATTGGAATAGTCACAGAGAGAGATATCGTTAAGACCATTTCGCATCATTTAGATAATATTGAAGATAGAACAGTCGATCAAATAATGACTAATTCTGTTGTCAGCACCACACCTGATGCAACATCTGAAGAAGCAGTTAATTTGATGGTTGAAAATCAAATAAGACATTTAGCTGTGATGGAAGAAGATATATTGTTAGGTGTAATTTCAATGCGTGATCTTTTCTATTCATTAAATTACTTGAATAAGTAGTGGAAGTCCTTTTTGCATGTGTTGAAAATTCATGCAGAAGCCAGATAGCTGAAGCTTTAGCAAAAAAAATTTCTCCCCATAAATTTGATTTCTATAGTGCTGGATCTAAACCCAGTGGGATCATAAATCCTATGGCAATAAAATTACTAAATTCTCAAGGAGTTTATTTAACTGATCAGAGATCAAAGGATGTTTCTGAATTTATAAATATCAAAATAGATTATTTAATTTTAATGGGATGTGGAGATGAATGTCCTAATTTAGTTGCCGAGAA
This sequence comes from uncultured SAR86 cluster bacterium, assembly GCA_902606175.1. Lineage (GTDB taxonomy): Bacteria > Pseudomonadota > Gammaproteobacteria > Magnimaribacterales > Magnimaribacteraceae > Magnimaribacter. The sequence goes on from CACLEZ010000005.1 coordinate 84,432, forward strand.
AAGAATTGAATGGGATATTCCTGATCCTAAAAATATGGAAGAGCCTGAATTTCTTAATGTTATAGAGAATATAGAAGGTAAAGTTAAAAAATTAATTAAAACTATCGATAACGAACATTCTCTCTAGAGAGTTCTTTTAGAGAGCTTACACCCATCAATCTCATATCTCGCTCAATTTCTAATTTCATCAACTCTAAGGCTCTCTCTACCCCATCCTGTCCAGCTGCCGCCAAAGCATATAAGTAGAATCTTCCTCCGCCAACAGCCTTAGCTCCAAGTGAGAGTGCTTTCAACACATGAGTGCCCCTTTGTATACCGCTATCCATAATGACATCTATATCATCCCCAACAGCATCCACTATTTCTGCTAACTGATCAAAAGGAGACCTACTTCCATCTAACTGTCTTCCACCATGATTAGAGATAACAATACCAGTACATCCGATTTCAACGGCCTTTCTTGCATCTTCGACACTCATGATGCCCTTAAGGCAAAATTGTCCATCCCAATATTCAACCATTCTTGAAACATCATCCCAATTTAAATTAGGATCTAGCATTTCAGTGAAGTATCTTCCAATGGAGATAGGTCCATCAGACATGTCCACATGGTCATCTAATTGAGGTAGAGAAAACTTCTCATGAGTGAGGTAATTAAATGCCCACATTGGCTTAACTGCAAACTGGAATATACCTTTCAAGCTCAGTTTAAACGGTATAGAAAAGCCTGTTTTTAAATCCCTTTCTCTGTTTCCTCCCGTTATCGTATCAACAGTAAGCATCATGATATCAACATTCGCATTTTTTGCGTTTTCCAACATGACTTTATTGAGTTCTCTGTCTTTATGAAAGTAAAATTGATAACACTGGGGTCCTGGGTATCTCTTTCTTACATCAGCTAGGCTTACAGTCCCAAGAGAAGAAACACCAAATAAAGTTCCATATTTATCTGCTGCTGCAGCTACTGCATTTTCACCTTGATGGTGGAATACTCTTTGCAAAGCGGTTGGTGAGCAATAAATTGGCATATCTAATTTCTTACCAAAAATTTCAACTGACATGTCAATGTCCTGAACACCCCGCAATACATTAGGAACTAAATCGCAGTCTTCAAAACTCTTTGTATTCCTTTCGTAAGTGCTCTCATCGTCTGCAGCACCATCAATATAATTAAAAATCGGACTAGGTAAACGTCTACGCGCTAACTCTCTGAAGTCAGTAAAACTATGACAATCTTTTAAACGCATAACAATTTGAATGTTAAAGCTTTTAAAAAGCTATTTGATTTCCTGAATATTATTTTTTGCTTTCTTGTATAAGAGTAAAAGCCTTCATTGATTGATCACCACCCTGATAACAAAGAGTTGCATCTGTCATATCAGAAATTTGATCCCAGCCTGATTCAATATTTTCAGCCGTCAATTCATCACCAGTACCTAGATAGATACCTTTTGTTTCATGAATCATAACTCTAGTAAACACGCCAGCTCCTGCAGCAATGATTACACCTGTTGGTGCATCTTCAGAGACCATATAAGTTACGGCAGGAGTTACGTATTCTGGTTTGATTTGTTCAATTACATCTTCTGGCATTAAACTTTCAGTCATCCTTGTACCGGCTAGAGGCGCAAGAGTATTGCATTTGACATTGTACTTAGCCCCTTCAAGTTTAAGTGTATTCATAAGACCAACTACTCCCATCTTTGCAGATCCATAATTAGTTTGACCGAAGTTTCCGTAAAGACCACTCGATGAAGATGTCATTACTATTCTTCCATAGTTTTGCTCTTTCATTATTTCCCAAACTGCTTTTGTGCAATTTACGCTTCCCATAAGATGAACTTCTAAAACCATTCTAAAATCTTGGTCTTCAACTTTAGAAAAGCTTTTATCCCTAAGAATGCCTGCATTATTGACCAAGATATCAATACGACCATATGTGTCCATGACTTGGTCAACCATTGCTTTTACTTGTTCTGGATCAGTTACACTAGCTCCATTGGCTATTGCTTCACCACCTGCAGCTTTTATCTCCTCAACGACCATTTCTGCCGCAGAAGAAGAGCCATCATCAGATCCATCTACATTTCCACCCAAGTCGTTAACAACAACTTTGGCACCTCTTCGTGCTAGGTCTAATGCATGACATTTTCCTAATCCTCCACCTGCACCAGTTACAATTGCAACACGATCATTAAATGTAATTGACATAATATCTCCTCTTTATAAATTTAAGGCGCACATATTAACTTAACCTAGTTTCTTTGTGAAAAGGCTTTTTCTATTCTATTTAAAGCTTCTTCTAATACAGACTTAGGACATCCGAAATTTAACCGTACATAGTTCTTATCTCCAAACCAAGCGCCATCGTAAACGCCCACGCTTGCCTCTTCTATAAAAAAGTTTGCAGGATTATCTAATTCTGATTCGCTACAGTCTATCCATGCCAAAAATCCAGCTTCAGGACCCTTTAGAGACAGACCGTCTATATTATTTAATCTTTCCTGTAATAAATTTCTATTCGATTTTAAATACTCTAATAATTCAAGGTACCACTCTTGAGCTTTACTATAGGCTGCCTCTGCAGCTACAAATGCAATATTATCTATATGGGCAACAATACCTTTCGTATTCCTCTTAAAATCTTCTCTCAGTATTTCATTAGGTATTATTGCTGCTGCAATTGGAAATCCTGCAAGATTAAAAGTCTTACAGGGTCCCATAATAGTAATAGAGTTATTTTCATTGTGTTTATTTAGACTTGCATAAGGTATGTGTTTTAAATTTTCCTCTAAAATTAAATCAGAGTGTATTTCATCACTACAAACAATAATGTTTCTCTCCTTACAGACTTTAGAAATTTCTTTTAACTCGTCTTCGCTGAAGACTGTTCCACCAGGATTTTGAGGATTACATAGAAAAAATAACTTGGTATCTTCTGTTAAGAGCGTTTCGATAGCATCCATATCAAATTCAAGCCTTCCTTGAGAATCAAATAAATGAGTTTTGATAAATCCCCTTTCCATATTTTCGGGTGCTTCAGTAAAAGGAGCATAAATTGGAGAAGGCACCATAGCGATTTCTCCAGGTGCCAGTACAGTTTTACAAGTCACATTTAGACCCACTACTCCACCTGGAATCCAGACAACCCAATCCTTCTCTATTGACCATCCAGTATTGTTTTTTACATTATCGACAAACACATCAGTCAAATTATTAGGAATTTCAGAATAACCAAAAATTCCCTGGGCTATTCTTTCAGACATTGCACTGGTTATCTCAGGAGGACAAATAAAATCCATATCGGCTATCCACATGGGTATTACGTCATCATTAGTGAATTTCAGCCACTTAGTACTGAAAGTTTCTTTTCTTGATATTATCTGGTCAAAATCATATTTCATGGATAAAAATCATATTACTCTAAATTTTGTTTGATACCTATTGCTCAGTACTGTCTCAGTGGTTAGACTGCGAATCCCAATACTCTAAATTATGACAGATCTTTCCTACTCAAACGTCAATGACAATACCCCAGTCTTAGTCGGGAATAGCCAACTGACGGACAAAAGAGGAGTTAATGGTTTTAACTACTTGGAAATTCTGAAGGAAGTTTCTGAAGAAGCTATTTTAGATTGTAATGCTTCAATAAAACTTAATGAACATATCGATACCGTGGCGGTGATTAGATTTGTAGCTGATACACCTCATAGAGACTCAGCAACTTCTAACTTGTGGGGCTATCCAAATATGCCAAGAAGCTTATCTAATTCATTAAATATACCTGCCCAAAATGAAATTTACACAACAACAGGTGGTAACTCTCCTCAATTAGCACTAAATGAATTAGCAACTCGAATTAAGGATAATCAAATTGAATGTGCTTTGTTGGCAGGAGGTGAAGCCCTTGATACTTTTGTAGGCAGATTGAAGGAAGGATTAGAAGTAAATTGGGAAGATGATCCAGGAGGGAGACCTGAATTAATTGGAAAGTCTTTAGATGGAACAAATGATCATGAGAAACTTCATGGATTATTTGATCCTTCGTCTGTGTATCCTCTTTTTGCTAATTCTCTAAGAAGTGCCAATCGCCAGACTGTCAGTGAACACATGCAAGATACAGGAAGGCTGTTTGAAGAATTTTCACGAGTAGCTTCTAAAAATGAATATGCATGGTTCCCAATTCATCGATCTGCTGAAGAAATTGCTGAAGTGAGACCTGAGAATAGAATGATTGGTTTTCCATACACGAAATACATGAATTCTATAATGCGAGTAAATCAATCTTGTGCAATGATTATGATGTCTGCTAAAAAAGCAAGAGAACTGGGTATCCCAAAATCTAAATGGATATTCATGTATTCAGGAGCATGTTTAAACGATATTTGGAATGTTTCTGATAGAGTTGATTATCATTCCTCACCTGCTATCAAAGCCTGTACTGATAGTGTCTTTGATTTAGCGAATACTTCAATTAATCACATTGACTTTATAGACCTATACTCTTGCTTTCCCTCTGCAGTTCAAATTGCTATGAAAGAACTATCTTTAGATGCGAATGATCCCAGAGGCTTGACGATTACAGGTGGACTTCCTTACTTTGGAGGTCCAGGAAATGCCTATGTTATGAACTCGGTAGCGACCTTGATGGATAAGTTGAGATTACAGCCTGGTAAGTTCGGTTTAGCGACAGCAAATGGTTGGTATATTACAAAGCATGGTGCAGGTATATTTTCCTCAAAACCCTTTGAAGGTGAATGGAATCAAGTTGCTGAAACTTCTCATATACAAAATGCGATTGATACAGCTGATAAGCCTAATTTTACAGAGACTCCACAGGGAGATTGTTCTATAGAAACTTATACAATTACTCATTCAAGAAATGGTCCGGACAAAGGTATTGTTATAGGTCGACTTAAGAATGGAACAAGATTTATTGCAAATACTGAAAGAGATACACCCACATTAGAATATATGTGTAACGAAGATATGCTTAATGCCTTCGGTACAGTTTCTAGTGATGGAAAAAGAAATATTTTTAAGCCTAATTTATAAGGAGAAATAAATGAAAGAAATTAATGTTGCAGTTACAGGTGGAGCAGGACAGATAGCTTATTCACTTTTGCCCAGATTAATAAGCGGTGAAACTTTTGGGCCTGATACAAAAGTAAATTTAAGACTTATCGAAATACCTCAAGTTGTTGATAAGTTACAAGGCACAATTATGGAATTGATAGACTGTGGTTTTGAACAAACAGGTAAGCTTATTGCTACCTCTGACATCAAAGAAGGAGTAGAAGATGCTGATTGGATTCTTTTAGTTGGGAGTATTCCGAGAGGGATTGTTATAGATGGGAAAAAAATTGAAGAGAGAAGTGATCTTCTAAAAATAAATGGTGGAATCTTTACAGATCAAGGATCAGCCATAGGAGAACTGGCTAAGTCGGATGCAAAAATATTAGTAGTAGGTAATCCAGCTAATACCAATGCGCTTATTGGAATGCATTCAGCAAACAATTCTACCCAGCAGTGGTTTGCTATGACCGCTCTTGATGCAAATAGAGCGAAAGCACAGTTAGCAGAGAAAGCGGCAGTAGAAATTTCATCTGTAAAAAATATGATCATATGGGGCAATCATAGTCCTACCATGTATCCCGATCCTTATAATGCAACTATTAATGGTGCTAGTGCTGCTGAAGTTATTAATGACAACCTATGGCTCGAAGATAGTTATTTACCTTTAGTTCAACAAAGGGGTAAGGCAGTAATAGATGCCAGAGGAGCATCATCTGCTGCTTCCGCTGCTAATGCTGCGATAGATACGGTTAAAGCAGTAATCAATCCTACCGAAGAAGGTGACTGTTTTAGCGCTGCTATTGTTAGTGATGGAAGTTATGGAATTCCAGAGGGATTGATATTTGGCTTTCCTTTAAGAACAAATTCAAATGGAAAAATCGAGATAATTCAGGGGATAGAGCTGAATGAGTTTGCTCAAACCAAGATAAAAGTCACTACCGAAGAATTAGAGTCTGAAAGAGAAGCTGTTTCAGATCTAATAAGCTAATTTTTTGGCTTCATTTGCGGGAATAGGAGTACATCTCTGATGGATTGAGCATCTGTAAGTAACATCACCAATCTATCAATACCGATACCTACCCCTGCACAGGGCGGTAAGCCATACTCCAAAGCCTCGATGTAGTCAGAATCGAATTCCATAGCCTCTTCGTCACCCGCTGATTTTTGAGATACCTGATCATGAAAACGTTCTGCCTGATCATCAGGGTCATTTAGTTCCGAGAATCCGTTAGCTATTTCTTTACCTCCAATAAATAACTCAAATCTATCTACTTCATCAGGGTTTTCATCTGAAGCTCTTGATAGAGGAGATACATCTTTGGGATATCCAGTAATGAATGTTGGGTTGATTAATTCTGATTCAACAAGCTCTTCAAATAATCCAAATAAAATTTTTCCATTTGACAGATTTTCTATATCCTCAAACTTATATTTTTTTCCTAAATCCAGAAGGAAACCTCTATCATCAAATGAGATAGGGTCGATAGAAAGTTTCTTAGAAACTGCCTCTTTCAAACTAATTCTTTGAAATGGTTTAGAAAAATCATAGCTTATATTTTCTGTTTCCAATTTTGAAGAGCCCAACACTTCTTCTGAAACAAATTTAAAAAGTCTCTCTAAAAAATCCATTTGATTATTAAAATCAGCGAAAGCGGTATAGTACTCTAGCATTGTAAATTCAGGATTATGTTTTGTAGATAACCCTTCATTTCTAAAATTTCTATTTATTTCAAAAACTTTTTCCATTCCTCCTACTACAAGTCTCTTCAAATATAATTCAGGTGCTATACGCAAATAAAGATCCATATCCAAAGCATTATGATGAGTTGTAAATGGTTTAGCTGCTGCGCCACCGAGAATAGAGTGCATCATTGGAGTTTCTACCTCCAAATATTCATGATTTATAAAAAACTCTCTTATAGAGCTTATTATTTGGCTCCTTTTCTTAAAAATTTCTAAGCTTTCTGAGTTTGTAATCAGATCTAAGTATCTTTTTCTGTATCTTTGCTCAGTGTCAACAAGTCCTAAATGTTTTTCAGGCAAAGGTCTTAAAGATTTAGTTAACATTTGTATTGAATCTGCATGAACAGTCAATTCTCCTGTTTTTGTGAGGAATAATTTTCCCTTTATTCCTACGATATCTCCGAGGTCCCATGTTTTAAATTCATCATATTGGCCTTCAGGAATATCATTTGATCGGATATAAGCTTGGATTTGTCCTTTCATATCTTGCAAAGTTATGAAACTAGCTTTACCCATAATCCTCTGCAACATAATCCTGCCGGCAATAGCAACTTCGTGAGATTGTTCTTCTAATTCTTCTTTAGAGGTTCCGTCAAATTGAATTTTTAAATCTTGAGACAAAGAATCTCTTCTAAAGGAATTTGTATAGGCAACTCCCCTCTTCCTTAGTGCATCAAGTTTTAATCTTCTCTGTTCAAGAAGCTCATTTTCCGTTAGTTTTTCTGTCATAGTTGATACTTTAACTAAATATTTTCTTTTAAGCTTGCTTCGATGAAATAATCTAGTCCGCCATCAAGTACCGCTGAACAATTTGTAGTTTCTACCCCAGTTCTTAAATCTTTAATTCTTGAGGAGTCAAGTACGTACGATCGTATTTGACTACCCCAACCAATGTCAGCTTTCGACTCTTCTAAAGATTGTTTTTCTTCATTAAGCTTATTCATTTCTATCTCATATAGTTTGGCTCTTAGCTGGGCCATGGCTTTATCCTTATTCTGATGTTGAGATCTTTGTGACTGACATTGTGATACAACACCGGAAGGTTCATGAGTAATTCTTATAGCTGAGTCTGTTTTATTTACATGCTGTCCCCCTGCACCGCTGGCTCTATAGGTATCGATCCTTAAATCAGCGGGGTTAATTTCTATCTCAACTGTTTCATCAACCTCAGGTGAAATAAAAATAGACGCGAATGATGTATGTCTTCTACTTCCGGAGTCAAATGGAGATTTTCTGACTAATCTATGAACTCCCGTCTCTGTTCTCAACCATCCATAAGCATAATCGCCATTAAATTTTATTGCTGCACTCTTTATACCGGCCACTTCACCTGGAGAAACTTCTATTACTTCTGTTTCAAAACCTTTAGATTCACCCCATTTCAAATACATCCTCATGAGCATCTCTGCCCAGTCTTGTGCTTCCGTTCCGCCAGAACCTGACTGAATATCTAAGTATGCATTATTCGGATCCATTTTATTTGAAAACATTCTTATAAATTCTAAATCACTTAATGCTAATTCATTTTTCTCTATTTCTTTAGAAATCTCCTCGAGTGCAGATGAGTCATCTTCTTCAATAGCGATTTCTGTCAACTCTATAGAATCTTTAATAGCAATATCTAGATTGTTGAACTTCAATAGTTCCTTTTCTAAATAGACCTTCTCCTTATTAATCTCTTGAGCTTTTTGAGGATCGTCCCATATTTTTGTGTCACTTAATTTAAGAATTAATTCTTCAAGTTTTAAGGTCTTATTTTCAACGTCAAAGATACCCCCTTAGATCTTCTATTCTTTGAGAGTGATCTTTTAGCTCTTCATTTAGGGATGTAATTTCTATCATTTATTAAAGTGCTTTAGAGAGAACAAAACTTTTAATCTCTTCGTAATTTTCTGCCAAAATGTTGAAGTGCTCTTCCTGTTGAAATGTTTTTTCAACTTTCTTGGGAAGAGACAAATGATAATCTGGAATAGCTTGCTCAATAGCCTCTGAAAATTTAGCAGGATGAGCAGTTCCCATTGTTATGACGGGTTCATTTGATGGTGATATTTCATTACTTGCCCTAACTCCAGTGGCTGTATGTGGATCGAGTAAGTAACCGATCTTTTGATGTGTATTGATAATTTGCTTAATTATCTCATGATCATTGCTGCAATGACTTTTAAAAAAATTAGAAACTGCATCTATCTTACTATCAGGAATATCAATACTTTTTTCCGGAAAGGAACGCATATTTTTTGCAAGTAATGATGAATCATTATCATATAAATTATAGAGCAGTCTCTCAAAGTTGCTGGCAACAGAAATATCCATACTAGGAGCAAGGGTCTGAACAACATTTGTTTTAGCATAGAGGTTACTAGAAAAAGTTTGATGTAAAACATCGTTTTCATTCGTTGCTATGATAAGCCTTTTTATCGGCAATCCCATTTCTTTCGCAGTCCAACCAGCATATGCATGACCAAAATTACCCGAAGGTATTGAAAAAGTCAGGTCTTCTTTTATTCCTTTTAGTCTTAGATAAGACCAAAAGAAATATACTGACTGAGTCATACACCTTGCCCAATTTATAGAATTTGCAGCAATAAACCTTACTTTAGTATTTTTGAAATCCTCATCTAGAAACATTTTTTTAACTATGTTTTGACAGCCATCGAAATCAGTTTCTATAGCTAGTGGGAAAACATTTTGAGATTGAGTTGTTGTCATTTGTTTCCTTTGAAACTCAGTTACCTTTTCGTGCGGATAAAGAATATAAACTTCAACATTTTCATGTCTCGCGCAAGCAGAAATAGCTGCTGCTCCGGTATCTCCAGATGTAGCTCCAAGAACAACTATTTTTTCACCCTTCTCTTTTGCAAAGTGATTAAGTAAAACTCCCAATAGCTGCATAGCAACATCCTTGAAAGCCAGTGTGGGGCCGTGAAATAATTCTAAGACCCAGTGATTGTCCTCAATCTCCTTTAACTTAACAACATCGTCTTCATCAAAAGATGTGTATGCCTCCTCTAATAATTTTAGAAAAATACTCTCTTCTATCTCACCTTCTACATAGGGATACAGAATTTTTGAGGCTAATTTATGAAAAGGAAGATTTGACCAACTTTCAATTTCTTCAATGGAGAATTTAGGGAATGTTTGAGGCATATACAAGCCTCCATCTGGAGCCAGTCCTCCCAATAACACCTCTGAAAAAGGAACTAAAGGGCATTCTCCTCTTGTACTGTTATATAGCATTATAGATTCTGAATTGTTTAATAGAGCCTGATGTCTCTTCCATTAATTCCAAATTATTCTTTAATTGTATAGCTTCGATCTCTGTTAAGGGACCTGAAATTATAACTACTGGAACATATATATTTTCTTGATTATTGGTTTTGGTTTCTTTCTGGATAAGAGCCTCGATACTAATTTTGCTATCTGCAAAAACTGAGGAAAGCTTAGCTATTGCTCCGGCTTGATTGACGACATTCAAATTAAAATATCTTCCAAAATTCTGATTATCTTCCTTACCAAAATTATTTTTATTTCGCCTTTTATCAGATACAGGCCATCCACCATTTGAGAGATCAACTAAATCAGCTATGACTGCAGATGCAGTAGGCTTAGGACCAGCTCCAGGACCGTAGTAAACAGTGGAGCCAATTTCTTCACAAAAAATCTCCAATGCATTCATTTGCTGTCCTACTTGAGATAATAACTGACCTTTAGGAACGAAGGTTGGGAATGCACTTACATTTACTTCACCCTCTACCATAGACCCATAAGCTATATGTTTGATTGAATATTCCAACTGTTCCGCGTAAACAATATCTTCAGGAGATACACTTTCTATTCCTTCATAAGATACCGAGTTAAAATCATACAGAGTATTGAAAGCTAATGCAGACAGTATAGAAGCCTTTTGGGCTGCATCAGTTCCATCTACATCCATTGTTGGATCGGCTTCAGCGAGACCTAAGTCTTGCGCTTCTTTCAATGCATCCTTAAAAGATGATTGATTTTCTGACATTTTTGAAAGAATAAAATTCGTCGTACCATTCAATATACCTGCAAACCAGTTTACTTTATTCGCAACCAAACCTTCTCTTAGGGCTTTTATGACTGGTGTACCACCAGCAACTGAAGCTTCAAATCCAATCTGTACCTTTTTTTCTTTGGCAAGCTCAAATAGTTCATCTCCATAAGTTGCAATTAAAGCCTTGTTGGCTGTCACTATATGTTTTCCGTTTTTAATAGCTTCTTCAATCAAGTCTTTCGCTAAATCACATCCTCCTATCAACTCTACTAAAACATCTATATTAGGGTTTCTAGCTACCTCCATAAGGTCGGTCACAACATCTAGATCATAGGGAACGACTGATTTACCTTTACGAGCACCAACCTGAATGATTTCTATCCTTACTCCACCGTTATCCTCAACTATACTGGGAGAATTGGCGAGGTTCTCAAGAACTGCTCCACCCACATTTCCGACGCCACAAACGCCAATCTTTAATGTTTTCATTAATTTATTGCTTGTACGTTAGACGAATTAGATAAAAATTTCTTTATATTTCTTATAGCCTGTCTCGATCTATGTTCATTTTCTATGAGTGAAAAACGTACGTATCCCTCACCATAACTCCCGAAACCAATTCCTGGTGAAACAGCGACCTTAGCCTCGGCAAGTAACTGTTTACTGAACTCCAGAGAACCAAGATGTTTATGAGTAACTGGTATCTTTGCCCAAACAAACATGGTTGCCTTTGGACTTTCCACATACCACCCAGCATCATTCAATCCCTTAATTAAAACATCTCTTCTTGATTGATACATGGTTTTGATCTCATTTACATGTTCATCTCCATAATCTAAAGCTTTTATTGCAGCAACTTGTATAGGAGTGAATAATCCGTAATCAAAATAGGACTTTATTCTTGATAGAGCAGCTAAGAGATCTTTGTTTCCGCAACAAAAACCAACTCTCCAACCTGGCATATTGTAACTTTTAGATAGAGTAAAAAACTCTACAGCAACGTCTTTTGCACCTTTTACCTGAAGTATCGATGGCGCCTTGTAATCATCAAAGCATATATCAGCATATGCAAGATCTTGAATTATCCATATTTTATGTTCTTTAGCGAAATCTACTATTTTTTCAAAAAAGTCTATTTCTACACATTCTGTAGATGGATTACTAGGAAAATTCAAAACTAGCATCTTGGGCTTTGGAAAAGAATTAGTCATTGCTGACTCTAGTTCTGAAAAGAAATCTATATCTTCACCAATTGGCACATGTCTTATGTCAGCTCCAGCAATGACAAATCCATAAGGATGAATGGGATATGAGGGATTTGGTACTAAAACTGCGTCACCTTTATCTAAAGTTGCCA